>JAFYSJ010000021.1 GCA_017559445.1 Clostridia bacterium | reverse complement strand
CTTAGGAGGCGGCCGCTCTATCCAGCTGAGCTACGGAAACATATTGCCGGTTAATTATGCGCTAAAGCATACCGGCTGTCAAGAATATCAGTCCTCGAAAATGGCCTTAACAAAGTCCTGTGCATCGAACTTCAAAAGGTCATCGATACCTTCTCCTACACCAACAAGTCTAACTGGAATTCCAAGCTCATCCTTGATGGAAATTACTACACCACCCTTGGCAGAACCATCCAACTTAGTGAGAATAATACCGTCAATTGGGCATCCCTCGGAGAAAACCTTGGCCTGGTTAATACCGTTCTGGCCTGTTGTTGCATCCAATGCAATGAGGGTGTTAATGTCTGCATTTGGAAGTTCTCTATGAAGAACTCTGTTCATCTTGTTAAGCTCTTCCATAAGATTCTTCTTAGTATGCAATCTACCTGCTGTATCTACAATAAGGATGTCTGCGTTACGAGACTTAGCAGCATTAATAGCATCGAAGAGAACTGCAGATGGGTCTGCCCCCTCCTGCTGCTTGATAATGTCTACGCCAGCTCTGTCAGTCCATACCTGCAACTGGTCAATAGCTGCTGCTCTAAATGTATCTGCCGCTGCAACTACAACCTTTTTGCCCTCTTTTTTGAAGTTATTTGACATTTTGCCAATGGTTGTTGTCTTACCAACGCCATTTACGCCAATAACAAATATAACTGCTGGCTTAGTGTTAAGCTTAAGATCCTGTGTATCAGGCTCTACCATGTCGGAAATAATGGAAATCAACTCCTCCTTAGCTACCTGAGGGTCAATAATTCTCTTTTCCTTAATGGCATCTCTGAGAGAATCCATAATCTTATCAGTTGTATCTACGGAAACGTCAGCAGAAATGAGGGCATCAAAGAGTTCCTCCATCATATCCTCATCTACCTTACCCATAGAGGCAAAAACTCTGTTAATACCATCCGCAAGGTTTTCGCGAGTCTTTGCTAATCCATTTTTCAGCTTGTCAAAAAAGCCCATTTTCTTTCCCCTATTATTCTTTAATCTTCATGGAAACAATCTTAGAAACACCAGGCTCCTGCATTGTTACTCCATACATATAGTTTGCAATTTCCATAGTACCACGTCTGTGTGTGATAATAAGGAACTGTGTGTCGTCTACACAATTTGCCAAGTAGTTGCTGAATCTAGATACGTTAACTTCATCCAGCGCAGCCTCAATTTCGTCCAAAAGACAGAATGGAGATGGCTTAAGCTTAAGAATACCAAACAACAATGCAATTGCTGTAAGGGCTCTCTCACCACCTGACATAAGGTTCATGTTCTGAAGCTTTTTACCAGGAAGCTGTACGATAATTTCTACGCCACTTTCCAAAACATTGGAATTGTCTGTAAGTTCAACGTATGCTCTACCACCACCGAACAAGTCAGAGAATACCTGAGAGAAGCTGTCGTTAATCAGCTGGAACTGTGCAACGAACTGCTCCTTCATCTGTGCAGAAACCTCTGTGATAATCTTACGAAGCTTTTCGCCGCTTTCTACAACGTCATTCTCCTGCTCCTTAAGGAATCTGAGACGCTCCATGTTGGATGCATACTGGTCAATTGCAGAAACGTTAACGTCACCCATGGTCTTAATCTGACCTCTAAGGTAATCTACACGCTTACGTGCCTGAGGCATATCCTCTGGTACCTTGTACTGTCCCTCGGAAGTTTCGTATGTAAGGTTGTACTGGTCCCAAAGTCTATTCTTAACAATCTCAAGGTCAGACTGCTGACGAATAGCATCGTTCTGTGCTCTGTTGAGCTTTGCCACATAGGACATCTTAGCCTCATCTGTGGACTCAATCTGCTCGTTAATCTTACGGAACTCTTCGCTAAGACCGTCTCTCTCTGCAGTCAAGATCTTAATGTTGCTCTCGGAAGCCACACGCTTTGCCAAGAGCTCGTCGATTGCAGTTTCCTGTCTGTCGATATCATCCTCAATCTGGTCCAAAGTAGCCTGTGCATTCTGCTCTGCTCTCTTTGCCTGCTGGATGTTTTCCAAAACAGCATTCATCTGAATCTGCTCACGCTCCTTGTTATGAAGCTGGTTAAGAGTAATAATCTCGAGCTTTTCCAAATCAGAACGGCAGGAACCAATGTTGCTATTGAGAACTTCCTTAGCCTCAAGCTCCTGACGAGCCTGTCTACCAAATGCCTCAATCTCCTCCATTATCTTGGCCATCTCAGTATTTACCTCTGCCAAGTGAGCCTGTGCCTGAGCCTGTTCTGCATCCAATGCAAGGTTTACGCTAACAATCTGCTCACGCTCGTCTACCAACTGGTCCTTACGTGCAATCTCTCTATCGCAGTTAACCTTAAGGGATCTAAGGCTATTTTCCATAACAGCCCTATCTGTATGCATGTTTCTAAACTGTTCTGTAGCTGTTGCCAAATCGCGGTCTGCATTCTTAAGCTGCAATTCAAGCTGCAACTGGCCTGCGTTTGCCTGAGCAATGCTGCCTGCCATACCCTGAGTTGCCTCTGTGAGCTCCTCGATCTCTCTCTTACGGCTAAGGAAACCTCTGCCAGCGCCAGTATCCTTGGAACCACCAGTCATGGCACCACCAGCGTTAACCATGTCGCCATCGAGAGTTACAATCTTAAAGTTGTAGTCGCACTTGCGAGCCATATCCATGGCACTGTCTAAATCCTTGGCTACAACGATTCTGCCCAACAAGTTTTCCACAACTGGGCGAATATTTGCACCAGACTTTACAAGATCAGATGCAACACCAACGAAACCGCCATGGCCACCAATGCGTCCTACAAACTCTTTCTCAAGAGTTCTAGTCTTAACTGTGTTAATTGGCAAGAATGTTACACGTCCTGCAGACTGAGATCTCAAATATTCGATACATCTCTTTGCATCCTGATCTGTCTCTGTAACAACGTCCTGAAGGCTGTTGCCCAATACGAATTCAATGGCAATTTCGTACTTTTTGTCTACACGAATAAGCTCAGAAACTGTGCCCAAAACGCCACTGGACAAATAACGATTCTGCTTGCATGCGTTCATCAAATTCTTAACGCTACGCTGGTAACCCTCCATGGAGTTCTCCATTTCCTTAAGGGTACGAAGTCTAGCGTTGCTTGCCTGATAGTCGTCGTTAACTCTCTTAAGCTCCTGCTTCTGAAGTTCCAACTTGTTAAGCAAGTCGTTCTTGTTATCAATAAGGGCTTCAATCTTGTTCTGAGCTGTGGACATCTTAGCATCATAAGAGTCAAGCTTAGCCTGTGCCTCTGCGATCTGCTGTGTGCCAGCCTTAACTGCAGCCTCTGCACCTGCAATATCTGCAGCCAATGTGCTGATTCTGCCCAAGTTACCCTGTCTCTCTGTATCAATAGCAGTAAGTCTATTCCCAAGGCTATTTGCCTCTGCAGAAAGCGCGGAGTGTCTATCTGAAGTGCCTGCGTTAATTGTTTCTCTCTCAGAAATCTTATTGTTAAGGTCAGCCAATTCCTGAAGCTTAACCTCCAACTGTGCCTTAACTACCTGAGCCTGTTCATTTAACTCTGCAATCTGCAAGTCACATGCCTCAATCTCAAGGTTAATTCTATCTACATCCTTGCTAAGCAAGTCTGCATCCTCTTTTGCCTTAGACATGGCGCCCTTTGCTTCAGCCATACGCTGGTAGCTAAGATTTCGCTGACCCTTTGCTGACTCGAGCTCCAACTCTACGTCGTGAAGCTGGTTCTTAGCCTGATCCAACTTCTCTACGCAAGCTGTCTCTAGGTCGCCAAAGGAACTTCTACGTCCCACGAGCTCCTGTCTAGATGCATCACAATCTGCAATGCCCTGTTCAAGTTCCTGTACCTTTGCCTGATAAAGCTCTGCCTTGTTAAGCAAAATGCGAATGTTGTCTACGTAAATACCAACTTCCAATTCCTGGAGTTCGTCTCTCAAGATGATATATCTCTTAGCCTTGTCTGCCTCCTGAGAAAGCATGTCCATCTGAGAATCCAACTCGTAGATAATATCTCTAATACGTGCAAGGTTATCATTGGCAATACTGAGCTTTTTCTCTGCCTCTTCCTTGCGAGTACGGAACTTAGTAATACCGGAAGCCTCTTCAAAGATAGTACGACGATCCTCAGCCTTAGAGTTAAGGATAGAATCAATCTTACCCTGTCCAATAACAGAATAGCCATCACGACCAATACCTGTGTCCATGAACAACTCTCTAATATCCTTGAGACGGCAATTAGTCTTGTTAATCTGGAATTCGCTTTCGCCAGACTTGTACACACGTCTGGAAACTGTTACCTCATCATAGTCACAAGGCAACTTTCTGTCAGTATTATCGAAGGTCAAAGCAACTTCTGCAAAGCCCAAAGAACGTCTTCCCTCTGATCCTGAGAAAATAACGTCATCCATCTTGGTGCTACGCAAAAGTCTGGGATTCTGCTCACCCAAAACCCATCTAATAGCATCTGAAATATTACTTTTACCACTGCCGTTAGGTCCAATAAATACTGTTATACCATCGGCAAAATCCAGGTCTAACTTGTCCGCAAAGGACTTAAATCCCTGTATGTACAAATGTCTGAGTTTCATTCCTCAGCGTCCCCCTTTATGGCTTAACAAGTGCAAGCAAACCTTTTGCTGCCTCTTGCTCTGCCTCTTTTTTGGTATGTCCCTTACCTGTAGCACTCTGGCCTGCTGCACAAACCTGTGCCTCAAATCTTTTGTCATGGTCAGGGCCTGTCTCTGAGATAATAGAGTACTTAATCTCTCCCAGTGCCTTACCCTGAATATAGTTCTGTAATGCGGACTTGTAATCATCCACAAAGTTTCCACTTAACACGTCTGTGATAATTGGAGTCAGAAGTCTTACTGCCACTGCTCTAGCAACATCAAAGCATGAATCTAAATAAATGGCTCCTAAAACAGCCTCAACTACGTCTGCCAAAAGGGATGGCTTGTTGCGTCCACCACACTGCTCCTCACCCTTGCCAAGCAATACATACTCCGGCAAACCAAGTGTCTCTACAGCACATCTATGAAGAGCTCTCTCACATACGATATTTGCACGTGTCTTAGAAAGGACACCTTCTGGTGATGTTGGCATCTTTTCGTACAAATAAGAACCAATTGAAATACCCAAAAGAGCATCTCCCAAGAACTCCAGTCTCTCATAGCTGGCAGCATGGTTATTTGTAGAAAGCTCATTGGCTCTTGATGTATGTGTTAGAGCCTGCTTAAGCAATGCCTTATTGCGGAATGTGTAGCCTAACTTTTTCTCTAGGCTAATCTGCTGCTTTGGGTTCATTTTGCAAACTCCCTAGTAAGTCTTTCTACGATTCTAGAATCGCTGAGCAAAATTGCCTTCTTAAGGATAACACTGGCAAAAGTTGTGTCCTTGGAGTTACCGTGTGTCTTAATAACGAGACCGTTAACGCCTAAAATAGGAGCACCAGCACTTTCGTCTGTATTCATAGCTCTCTTCATATCCATCATATCGCCCTTAATAGCAATATAAGCTGCCTTGTTCTTAACGTTCTTCTCAAAAACTCCTCTAAGCATACCTGTGAGCATCTTTGCAGTGCCCTCAATAGCCTTGATTACGCAGTTGCCTGTAAATCCATCGCAAACTGCAATCTGAATCTTGCCCTTAAGAATATCGCCAGACTCTACGTTACCAACAAAGTTAACGTTTGCATCCATAAGCTCATCGAATGCGTCCTTTACAACCTGATTACCCTTGCCTGCCTCTGTGCCCATGTTAAGCAAACCAACCTTAGGATTGGGGAAACCTGTCAAAACGTTATAGTAAATGCTACCAATCTTAGCGAACTGAACGTAGTTCTCAGGCTTAATAACTGGGTTAAGGCCAGAGTCCAAAAGAAGTGTGTATTCGCCGTTCCTGTTTGGAATAGCTGCTGGCATAGTAGGAGCCTGAATGCCCTTGATTCTGCCCAAAATAAGGCTGGAACCTACAAGCAGAGCACCTGTGCTGCCTGCAGAAATCATAAGGTCACCCTCGCCTGCCTTAAGCATATCCATGCACTTGAACATGGAAGCATCTCTCTTCTGCTTAAGAACCTTAACTGGGTTGTCTGCCATATCTACGTATGTTGGAGCATCTACAATCTTAACACGCTTATCGTTAAAACCTTCTGCAGCCATAATGGGCTCAATAAGCTTTCTGTCGCCAACCAACAAAATATCAAAGCCTGTCTTAGCTCTAACAGCGCTTATAACACCTTTGACTGCGGCACTAGGGCAATTATCTCCACCCATTGCATCTACGATAAAAACCATAATTTTAACCTCTCAAATAGCGCCTATTGCGCACCAAATATTCCACACCAGACCAGATTGTCAAAACAACTGAGATCCAGAAAAGCACATCATAAACATAGAATGACTTGAATACCAAGGAGAATGGGAAATCTCTCAAAAGAGCAAAGATTACTGCAAGCATCTGGAAAACAGTCTTAATCTTGCCTACCTTGTCTGCGGCAATAACATTTCCATCTCCTGAAGCTGCCATCATTCTAATGGCAGATACCATAAACTCTCTTGCTACAATGATGATTACACCCAATGCAGAAAACACATCCTGCTTAACCAAAACAAGCATGGCTGAAATAACCAAAATCTTGTCTGCAATTGGGTCCATGAACTTACCAAAATTAGTAACCAAATTGTACTTTCGAGCAATAAATCCATCAGCAAAGTCTGAAACAGATGCGATGATGAAAATAGTTGCTGCAATATATGTACCGTATACTGCAAAGAAATCTGTGCCAACACCAAAGGGCAAACCCAATGCAAATACCAAGAAAACTGGTATCAAGAACACTCTAAATAATGTTATTTTGTTGGGAAGATTCATCTAACCTCTCCTATTAACTCATAATCCCTATATGTCTGAATATATACATCTACCATGTCGCCCATTTCCAATGGTTCTGGGCTAACAAAATATACATAATCGTCAATATCTGGAGCCTCGCCATATGTTCTGCCATAGTAGAAAATGCCATCATCTGCAACACCTTCTGTAATGGTTCTATATGTCTTTCCAACACGGGCCTTGTTCTTAGCACATGCTACCTTGTGCTGTGCTCTCATGATTCTGCGAGCTCTAGCCTCCTTGGTTCTAGATGGAATCTGACCCTTCATCTCACCTGCTGGAGTGCCATCCTCTCTGGAATATGCAAAAGCACCAAGTCTATCGAACCATCCCTCGGATACAAAGGAAATAAGCTCCTGAATCTCTTCCTCTGTCTCTGTTGGATATCCTGCAATAAGGGATGTACGAAGTACGATTCCTGGAACCTCCTGACGAAGCTTAGTAAGCACTGATTTAATCAATGCGGAATCGCCTCTACGACGCATATCCTTAAGAATTCTGTCATTAATGTGCTGAATCGGAATATCCAAATACTTGCAAACCTTAGGGTTATTCTTAAGAACAGCAATAAGATTATCGTCAATCTGCTCTGGATATGTATACAAAACTCGAATCCACTCTATGCCATCAATATTGGAAATCTCATCCATAAGTTCTGGCAAACGACGCTTCTTATAAAGGTCCAAACCGTATCTAGTTGTATCCTGAGCTACGAGGATAATCTCCTTTACACCCTTTTCTGCCAGTCTCTTTGCCTCAGCAATAACTGACTCATACTTTCTAGATCTATATCTACCCTTAAGGTGAGGAATTACACAGTAAGAACAAGCATTATTACATCCATCTGCAATTTTGAGGAATGCATATGTGCCTGTGGAGTGCATATTCTCTCTATCCAAGTAGGACAAATCGTTAAGGTCTACTGGACCATTCTTGTCAAAAATATCACCTACGTGAACGTGATTGTCCTCATAAATCTCAGACTCTGCACCCTCAACTGTAGCGATAATGTCATCGTAAGTACCTGTGCCGAAAACAAAGTCTACTCTAGGCATTTCCTCGCGGATGATCTCGCCATACATCTGTGCCATACAGCCTGTTACAACGAGCTTTGCATCAGGTTTCATGGTCTCTGCTGCTCCAAGAATTGCCTCTACAGCCTCTTCTCTAGCGCTTCCGATAAATGCACATGTATTAACCAAAACAACGTCTGCCACTGTCTGATCATTTGTGAGCTGGTATCTACCTGTAGCTGCAAAATCAGCAGAAATATGCTCTGAATCTACAATATTCTTGGGGCAACCAAGGGCAATTATGCAAACCTGCTTCATACTACCTCTTCTCTCTGAAGCTTAATCTCACGAAGCTCCAATCCTGGGTTTCTATCAATAGACATATCGATAGACCATCTATTCTCGAACAACAATACTGGCATTCCCTCGTTATCCTCAATGCGCATTACGCCACTTGGAAGCTTAAGAGAATTCAAATCCTTAACCTCGGAATCAATCCAACGAGCAGCACTGTGAGGCATGTTTGCAAATCTAAGCTCTACGCCGTACTCACCGCGCATTCTGTGACAGAACACTTCAAACTGAAGCTCACCTACAGCTCCGATAATAATTGTCTCCATACCTGTGTCAGGTCTGCGGAAGATCTGTACTGCACCTTCCTCTGCCAACTGCTGCACGCCCTTAGAGAACTGCTTACGCTTCATGGAATCCTTAGGAGAAACTGTAGCAAACAATTCGCATGGGAAAACTGGCAATGGCTCAAACTGAAGCTTCTTCTTGCCTGCAGAAACTGTATCACCTACTGTGAAGTCTCCCTGATCAAAGATACCAATAATATCTCCTGGCCATGCATCCTCTACCACAACTCTATCCTGAGCCATGAACTGCTGAGGCTGAGACAATCTAACCTGTCTACCTGTACGTGTCTGTGTTACTTCCATACCCTTCTCGAAATGGCCAGAACAAATACGCATGAATGCGATTCTGTCTCTGTGAGCTGGGTTCATGTTGGCCTGAATCTTAAAGATAAAGCCTGAGAAATCTGGGTCATCTGCCTCAATCTTGCCAAGGTTAGACTTATGTGCACCTGGGCATGGTGCCAACTCCAAGAATGCCTTAAGGAAAGGCTCTACACCGAAGTTGTTCATGGCAGAACCAAAGAACATTGGTGTAAGCTCACCCTTGATGATTCTGTCATAGTCATATGCATCTCCAGCCATATCCAAAAGCTCAAGTTCTTCTGTGAACTTGTTATAGTGGTAATCGTCAAGCAAGGATCTAAAGGACTCATCATCTGTAGAACCTGTAACAGAAGAAACCATGGATGCACCGTGGTTACCGCCGGAATAAAGCTGAATCTGCTTAGCCTGTCTATCGTAAACGCCCTTGAAGTCACCCTCTGTACCAATAGGCCAATTCATTGGGTAGCATCTAATACCCAAAACTGTCTCGATCTCGTCCATGAGCTCGAAAGGATCCTTAGCGGCTCTATCCATCTTGTTAACGAATGTGAAAATAGGAATATTGCGGAGACGGCAAACCTGGAACAACTTAATTGTCTGTGGCTCTACACCCTTTGCTCCGTCAATAAGCATAACTGCACTGTCTGCAGCCATAAGTGTTCTATATGTGTCCTCGGAGAAATCCTGGTGACCAGGAGTATCCAAGATGTTAATGCAAAAACCATCGTAATTAAACTGCATAGCAGAAGATGTAACAGAGATACCTCTCTGCTTCTCAATATCCATCCAGTCGGATGTAGCAAATTTAGCTGCACGACGTGCCTTAACAGAGCCAGCCATGTTGATGGCGCCTCCATAAAGCAACAACTTCTCAGTCATGGTAGTCTTACCAGCGTCTGGGTGTGAAATAATGGCAAATGTTCTCCTGCTCTTAATCTCTTGTCTCATAAAACCTCTGCATAACAAATAAAGGGGACAATATCCCATAATCCGTATTATTCTACATTGATTGAGAAATAAATGCAACTGAGCCGCTACGCTAGTAGCCGCCTTCGGCTAGTGGCCGCACCGTTGGTGCTAGTGAACCGCTGCGCTAGTAGCCGCCTTCGGCTAGTAGCCGCGCTATCGCGCTAGTGAGCCGCTACGCTAGTAGGCCGCAAGCAGAGCTTGCTAGTGAGCCGCACCGTTGGTGCTAGTATCCGCTCATTGCATTCGCTAGTGAGCCGGCTGCGCCTAGTAGACCGCAAGCAGAGCTTGCTAGTGAGCCGCTACGCTAGTTAAGAAATATTGTTTGCAATGAAAATACAAAATGTGTGATATACTGACATGGATTACATATTTGTGAGGGAAATAATGTATTCAATTGAGATAAAAGCATTGAAATATGACAAAGCATCTCCTAGCCTTAGAAAAGATATTGATAAGGCCTTAGAAAAGCTTGTCTATTTAATTGAAGAACAAGATAACTACGGTATTCCCTTCGAGAAAATATTTAACAATGACACAATCAAGTACGATTGCTTAGATCACAATTTCTTTACTTTCAAATTCAGTAAAGGAAGCATCCAACTAAGGCTTCTCTACCGCTTTGTTAGATTGCAAGAAGATTCTGTTATTGAGTTGCATGATTTCCACCACAAAAACAGAGATGACAAAAGCTACATAAAGGAATTCGAGAGAAAAGCATCTGAATTTAATGAGTAATGAAGCATAATTCATCAACAGTTAATCCCTGTATTTATACCAATCTATGGAATCCAAGAACTTATCTACTACTTCGTTCTTTCCCCTAGCATATTGGTTAATCACGTTATAGGTTTTCTTAGACATCCTGAGCATAACAACCTTTTTAGTGTTAACTCCCCAGAATCCTCCATCTTCCTTTTCAAGGCTAAAGCAAGCTATATCCATTCCCTTGCGTAAAAACAAACTCTTATAAAATCTATAAGGCTCTATTTCTATAGCCTTAGTCGCTCCTATTTCCTCCCACGTTAAATTAACCCTGCAATTACGGATTCCCTTTTTATCTATCCTAACGATAGACAATGCTCTTCCATACACAAGTATTGATACCAAAAGAATCGGAAATACAGAAAAACCACCAGTTAAAAGAACTTCAAATAACCCGTAATCGCCAGAGATCATCCATGCCATTACACCTGTGCAAATTAGCATATTAATCAAGAAAGGAATAACTAAAATCGGTATTGCAAAACTAACAAACATATTTATGTTCTCCTGCTCCTTCCCCTAACAATCTACTTATTCCACTTATCTTCTAAAAACTTTTCAACTTCTAGACTATGCTCCATAATCACAAAGTCTTTGTGATTAAATAACTTTTTGTATGGCACATCCGGAATTATTTCATCCTCTTTTAAGAACAAACACAGATACTCTATTTTAAGGTTCTCATTATCTTTGCAAAAGAAAAACCCTTGTATTTGTGTAGTTTTAAATGACTTTATATCTGTATAAGATATTGTCCTAATAATCTTTCCTCTTCTATCAACAATGATAATTTCTGTTGATTCAAAGTGAGCTTCTAACTGACTAACATTTAAAAAACGAAAATTCTGAAAATTTGAAATTATAATCAATACACCTGCAACTGCGATAATTGCTATTCGTGTAGTTAGATCATTAGATACAAAAACTCCAAATATTGCAATAAGAGAGCACATTATTGCAAACCCTAATCCCACATTTCTAAGGGTCTTCATAACCTTCTTTATTCGAATTGGCAAAAGATTAACTTTCATTACAATAAACTGCATCCAGTGTTTAGTGTTGAGTGTTGAATGTTTGGTGTTGAGTGAATGTCCCTATGTTCCAATGGTCATTTCAAGCACGAAGTGCATTCCACTAGAACGCAACGCGTTCGAATCACTAGCGCAGCGGTTCACTAGCACCAACGGTGCGACTACTAGCGTAGCGGTTCACTAGCCGAAGGCGATCACTAGCGCAGCGGTTCACTAGGACCGAAGGTCCGGCCTACTAGCGCAGCGGCTCACTAGCACCAACGGTGCGACTACTAGCGCAGCGGCTCACTAG
>JAFYSJ010000002.1 GCA_017559445.1 Clostridia bacterium | reverse complement strand
TAGAAGGACTTAACAACAAAATAAAGGTAGCCAAGCGCGTAGGCTATGGCTACCGTGATGATGACTACTTTTTTACTCTGGTTCGTTACTTGTCGCTACCAGCATCTTTTATTTCACTCCCACAAAAAATGTGAAGAACCAAATTTTAAATATCAACAAAAAACGATACCGACAAAAGTATCGGTATCGCAGGGTTATTCTTCAGTTGGTGTTTCTAAAACAAAGTCACTGTAGGGGAATTCTTCCACCAGGGCATCGTTTTCTCTGTAATACAGTTTTCCGTCCTTGGCATAGAATGTTTTGTTGTTTTCGTCACATGTCACATTAAAGGTGATTACATATACCATGGGGACCATTCCGTATCTTGCCACGTGGTATTTATCAAAATTTACCTCGTGAATTTCTTCGATGTATTGGCTAATGTGTAGATTAAAGTGGATATATTCAACATTGTAATCTTTTATGTTATCTAAATAGTTCATATCCCATCGAAAGGCATCGGGGCGTAAGAGCTCCTGAGCTTCTTCTGTGAAAACAACGTGAAATGGAGAAGGAACGCCTCTTCCATAGTATCCACCGAAGGCAGTAATGGTACATCCCTCATAGGTTTCTGGTATGACGATGGTTTTGCCTTCATCACTTCCGTCCCAGTAATATGTATGAATAAAAGCTTCTTTAATTGTTGGGGCGTAGAAAACCTCAAGAGAGTTTTCTGTAATGCCGCGGCTATCGTAATACAGGCAACATCCACATAGTGAGAAAAGTAGCAAAATTGAAATAAGTGCAACAAGAAGTTTCTTCATAAATAATCCGCCTTTCCAATATATAGATTTGTATCTTGAGTATATCACAGAAAGACAAAAAAATAAGCAACCCATTTGGGTTGCTTATTTTGGATCGTGTTAATGGGGAGAATCATTTTCTGGCAAAAGGAACCGCAACTACAGGTTCATCTTTATGCGTCTCATTATGTTGCTCTAAAACAAAGTCCTCATAAAAAATATCGTCAACAAGCATGTCATTTTCTTTGAAATAAAGTTTTCCGTCCTTTGCGTAAAAATGCTTATTTTCTTCATCACATGTAACGTAGCAGGTCAAAACATATACGTTGTTTTTTGTCTCTTCTCCTTCAATAAATTCTGCAAGAATAATTCCTCCAGCATTTAACTCATTAATGTCGCTAATATATTTGCTAATGTGAACTTTGAATCTTAAATATTGCACAGAGTTAGGCTCGATATTTTTCGTGTTAGATACATATGACCATTCGGTAGCATTTGGACAAAGTATATTTCTTGCATCTTCGGTTGGAATTATTTGAAATGCACTTGGATAACCTCTTCCAGAATATCCTCCAAGAGCAGAGATAGTGCAATTACCATAGGTTTCTGGAATGATAATGGTTTTGCTCTCATCACTTCCGTCCCAATTATAATCACCTACATAAGCGTCCTTTAATAATTTAGTATATCCAATATTAAAGGAATCAATGGCATAAAGTTCATAATCGTAGAGCAAGCAACATCCACAAAAAGAAAACAGCAATATGGTGGATAACATGACCAATATAAGAAGTTTCTTCATAAACATTCCGCCTTTCCAATATATAGATTTGTATCTTGAGTATATCATAGAAAGACAAAAAAATAAGCACCCCATTTGGGTTGCTTATTTTGGAGGCGCCACCCAGATTTGAACTGGGGGTGGAGATTTTGCAGACCTCTGCCTTACCACTTGGCTATAGCGCCACATCGCTTAGCTATTGTAACAAAGAGATATGCATGTGTCAACGCAGAATTTTAGTATGTTTTGTATTGTTTTTTGTATATTTTTGTTAAAAATCCAACTCCTCACATAACTAGCAACGCAGTTGCGGTTCACTAGGCGTAGCCGTTTCACTAGCGAGTGAAACGAGCGGATACTAGCACCAACGGTGCGGCTACTAGCGCAGCGGTTCACTAGCCGAAGGCGGCCTACTAGCGAGTGAAACGAGCGGCCACTAGCAACGTAGTTGCGGCTACTAGCGCAGCGGTTCATTAGGCGTAGCCGGTTCACTAGCGCAGCGGATACTAGCACCAACGGTGCGGCTACTAGCGCAGCGGCCTACTAGCGCAGCGGCTCACTAGCCGAAGGCGGCCTACTAGCACCAACGGTGCGGCTACTAGCGCAGCGGCCCACTAGCACCAACGGTGCGGTTACTAGCGCGACAGCGCTTCTCGTGGCTCATTAAAAAATGTGTTATAATAAACAGACATGAATTTACGCTGGGAGCAAAGCTATGTATATACCAGAATGTACAATCACATATCAGCATAAGGACGGTCGTCAGTATAGCGGAGCCCTTAAGAACAGTGGTCTTAAGGCGCAGGTCCAAGACCGTAATGGCGAGATTAGTGTATCCATTAATCCAATGGAGTCCATTCGTCTTGTTTCCTTTACAATGACATTCCACTGGATATGTGAAACAGACGAGCGTTTTTTCATGAATGGATTCCGTTCAGACTCACCATGCATGGAGACGAGCAGAGACAACAAGCTTTTGGCCATCCCGGCAAACTTGAGAAGCCGCTTGAGAGTAAGTACTGCAGCCAAGCTTTTTGGTGCATATGACATACATAACGGTTCTCCCATGGGATTTTCCTACTGTTATTTCCGCACATCCCGTAATAACTACAGGCTCATTGCCTCTTTGGATGAACGAACAGGATATACTATTTTCCAGTACGATGGATTAGACAGCACTATCTATATTTCTAAGGATGTAGAGGGTATTAGCCTTGAGGCAGGTGAGTACAAACTCATGTCTATTAAAATTTACGATGGACCTGAGGAGTATGTTTTTGATCAGTGGTTTGATGATCTTAAGCTGCCTAAACTGGATGTTAAGCCAATGGGCGGATTTAGCACAAACAACATGGGTTACCACGTGGACGCCTTGGGAATAGAGGAAGCCTTGGACAACATGGAGTCCATAACAGGCCAGGATAACATGGTTTTGGTTGCAGAGGGTTGGAATATGGCCAAGGGAGATTGGTCTCCAGCACCATACAAATTCCCAGAGGGCATGGCACAGGTGGCCAAGAGAATCCATGATAGGGGATTTAAGGCCGCATTGTGGATATCCCCATTTTCCATCGACCGTCGCAGCCAATTGGCAGTTGACCATAGGGATTGGATAAAGAGAGATAGAAATAATAAGATTGTAAATAGTCCAATGGACGTGAACCTTGTGGCCTTGGACGTATCTCGTGCAGACGTTAAGGACTATATCCGTAGATTGATTGACACAGTGGTCAACAAATGGGGTTACGACATGATTGTAGCAGGTGACCTTTACATGGCAGGTCTTGTTGCTGTAGAGGGACAGAGCCGCGCCGCTTCCATGTACCAGGCAATGGAAACACTCAAGGAGCTTACAGATGGTATTCCTGTTATGGCAGAGGATGTACCTCTTATGCCAGCCTTCGGAATGGTGGATTATTGCCATATTTCCACAGGTGCCACAGTTACACCTAAGACAGCAATCCGATCCATTAGATCCTTGGTGGATTACCTTACACCAGATAGGTCTTTTTTAGGTGCTCTTTTTAGAAGACAGCTTAACGGTAGAGCATGGGTAAATACGCCTAAGGAATATACCTTGATGAACCAGGGTCTTAGATTTTTTGATGCATCTAGAAAATCTTGTGCCATCGTAAGTGGAATGGTAGGAATGCCACAGTTAATAACTGACAATCCGACAGATTACGACGAAGAACAGCAAAAACTGATACTTGAGAACATGCAGGGCACAGAGCGTAAAATTACCCGTATTTACGATGTAAAGAACAAGGTAATAGTCGAATATACAGATGGTGAAAAGCTTTGTAGTGTAAAGCTTTAGCCCATTTTGGACGAACATTTTTGTATAGGCAATCGTCCAAGAAAACAGAGATTAAAGTTAGGTGTTAATTTGTTTTTCTGCCATGGCATATGGTAAAATGCATTTATTCAGCACCTAGGGAGTAATATGGGACATAAAAAGAACAAAAAGCGCATAGTTGAGGAGCAGAAGGTTAAGGAAGCTGTGTTGGATGCATTGCATGAAGATGTAGATGCTACAGTGGAAGTAGCTGCTCTAAACGTCCAAGAGACTTCAGAAATTGAAGCCCCTATGGTTGTTGCGCTTAATTCAGACGATTCTGAATCCCTTGATTTTGATGACCAGTACTCAGAGTTTGAGAATAATAGCTTAGAGGACCCAGAACTCACAGTTTCTGCTTTTGATAGAGGTGGCAGAACAGGTAGGGGCCGCAGTTATGACCCAAGACTTAAGCCACAGGGCATGCCTAGACATAAGGAGAAAAAGTGGAGAGACTTACCTCTTGGAGGCAAGATATACGAGATTCTTTACTACGTATGTTTAGTGGTTTTCTGTGTTTCTTTAGGTGTTTTGGCAGGTAGAGGATACATTTACATGACACACCGTCAACAGATGGATGCCATTAAGGACTTGTATGCAGACTTTGAGAGACCACCTATTAGCACTAGAGTACCAGCTCCAACATATACAGACGCCCCAACTGCAGTTCCAACTCCTACACCTAATGAGGATAAGACAGAGGGTTTGGTGGGGGATCTTACAGGTGATTTGACTCAGGATGTGACTTTGGATGCACAGCCAACCCCTTTTATTCCGACACCACCACCAGTTTCTACACCTGTTCCACAGCCCAGACCTTCTTTTGCTAGCTTACTGTCAGTTAACAGAGACGTAGTTGGTTGGATTCAGCTGACAGGCACAGTTATCAATTATCCTGTTTTGCAGAGTAAGGATGAGAACAACAAGAGTTTCTATATAGACCACGATATTTACGGCAAGGCAAACTACTATGGTTCCATTTTCATGGACTATGCTTGTTCTTCTGATAACTTGGGCAGAAACACTATTATTTCTGGTCACCACATGCAGGATGGCGAGATGTTTAGACAGATTGCAAACTATACCAGTGCATACATGTGGAAGCAGAATCCAATTATTTATTTTGATTCATTGTACGAGAACTATGAGTGGGAGATTTTTGCCTGCTTCCTGGTAGATGCAGCCGAAGAGACCATTCCATATTCTTTTGCAACATCTCAGGAGTTCATCGAATTCTGCAATGCATGTAAGGACAGGTCAGTTGTTAAGCTGGCTCAAAATGTAGAATTCGGCCCCAATGACAAGATTTTGACATTAGTTACATGTAGCTACAACGGAACATACTCTAATGAGAGAACATTTGCTATTTTTAGACTGGTTGAACGTAGCGGCGAAATGGATTCAAGTAGAGATTGGAAACCCACTACACCTAGAGTAAGTGGATCCTGGAAATAGGGATGACAGATATTTACACAGATTTTTTACAATTAGATGACAGGGATTTAATCCAGCAGGCTCGCGGGGGAGATAGGGAAGCCCTCAATGCTCTTATGGAAAGGTATAAGACCATGGTAAAGGCCAAGGCACGTGGGTATTACATTGCAGGCGCCGACATGGAGGACACCATCCAAGAGGGAATGATTGGCTTGTACAATGCATATGCCTCATACGACGAGGATAAGGACGCCAGCTTTAAGACATTCGCCACATTGTGCGTGGAGAGAGCCATGGTAAGTGCAGTACGTAAGGCCACAGCCATAAGTCAGATTCCTGTGGAAAAGGTAGTTTCAATTTCAGATCAGGACGGCGAGGGATTAGAGGAAATCCTTGAGGATGGCAAGTCTGGAGATCCAGAGGAGATCTACCTTCGCAAGAGCCATACACAGATGCTTCACAAGTACGCAGAGGAGCATCTTTCTTCCAAGGAATTACAAGTTTTAAGGCAGTATTTGCAGGGAAATTCCCAGAGCGAAATAGCAGAAATATTAGGCATAAGCCGCAAGTCAGTGGATAATGCCTTGTCTAGAATTAAGGGAAAGCTAGTTAAGACAAATGGCAAAGAGTAAGACAGTTTTTGTGTGTCAGGAGTGTGGATATACAAGCCCCAAGTGGCTTGGCAAGTGTCCCACATGTGGCCAGTGGAATACAATGATCGAGGAGTTTGTTGTACAGGACAAGACTCCGGGGCCTGCCATGCTTAAGGGAGAGAATCGCGGCAACGCAGTTAAGTTGTCTGACATTGAGAGTAGCGAATATGGTGTTAGATTTTCCTCCGGTATTCCAGAGATGGATAGAGTTTTGGGAGGCGGATATGTGCCATCTTCCTTGATTCTCTTAGGCGGAGACCCAGGCATTGGTAAGTCCACACTTGTTTTGCAGATTTGTGGCAAGCTTCCACAGGACAAAAAGGTCCTCTACGTATCTGGCGAGGAGTCAGCTCCTCAGATTCGCATGAGAGCTCATAGGCTTGGAATAGAAAATTCAAACTTAAAGCTCCTTAGTGAAAATGCCATGTCCGTCATTTTGGCATGTGTGGAAAAAGAAAAGCCAGATTTTCTTATTATAGATTCAATCCAGACAGTATATAGCGATGAAATGAGCTCTAGCCCCGGCAGTGTAGGGCAGGTTCGCGAGGTAACAGGTCTGCTCCTTAAGGTGGCAAAGACAGCCGGTATTACAACCATGATAATCGGCCACGTTACTAAGGAAGGCAACTTGGCAGGACCTAGAGTTTTGGAACACATGGTGGACACAGTTCTTTATTTCGAAGGCGAACGTAATTTGCCCTTTAGAGTTTTGAGAGGCGTAAAGAATAGATTCGGTTCCACCAACGAAATTGGACTTTTTGAAATGACAGGTGACGGTCTTTGTCCAGTAGAAAATCCTGCAGATGCAATGTTGACTCAGAGAGACAGCAATATTTCCGGAGCGGCTGTTGTGTGTGGCATGGAGGGCACAAGGCCCTTGCTTACAGAGATTCAGGCACTGGCATCTAAGTCACCATACAATTTGCCTAAGCGTACAGTTAACGGCACAGATTCTAATAGAGTTGGAATGTTATTAGCAGTGGCCGAAAAGAGTATGCGTCTGCCACTTTGGGAGAGAGATGTGTTCATCAACGTGGCTGGTGGTATTAGGCTTACTGAGCCTGCATGCGATCTTGGTATATTGGCAACAATATATTCTGCAGTTAAGGACTTGCCCCTTGAGAGAGGCGCAGTATATTGCGGAGAGGTTGGACTTACAGGCGAGGTTAGAGCCGTATCTAGGATTGATGCTCGAATTATGGAAGCTGCTCGTACAGGATTTACAGACTTTTATTTACCAAAGGCAAACTACATAAAGTTGACAGCTTCACAGATTAAAGAGTTTGGAGACATTAAGTTGCACCCAATTGCTAATGTGAAAGAGTTGTTTTAAGGAAACTATACCCTAAAGGGTACAAAATGCACTGAATAAATGTGTTTTACACCCTTTAGGGTATAAATTTATATAAAACAAGGAAATTTGCTTGACTTTATACCCTAAAAGGTATAAAAAGAACCTATGAATACTATTGCAGAATTTGTAAAACAGAAGAGAAAAGAAACTGGCCTTACACAGGAGGAGTTTGCAATCCGTTCAGGATTGGGGCTTCGTTTTGTGCGAGAACTCGAACAGGGCAAGGAGACTGTTCGAATGGACAAAGTAAATCAGGCATTAGCAATGTTTGGAATGGAAGCAATTCCAGGTAGAAAGGTGCGTGAATAATGGCAGCATATCGCACAGCTTATGTATACGTAAGGGATAAGTTTGCCGGCTATTTGAAGGAAACAGAGGAAGGATATTCCTTTGCTTATGATCAAGAGTTTCTTATGGACGAATCATCTTCACACGTAAGTTTAACTTTGCCCAAAAGGGAAGAACCCTATACATCCAAGACTTTGTTCGCCTTTTTCGACGGCTTAATCCCAGAGGGATGGCTTCTTAACGTTGTTTCTCGTAATTGGAAGATTGATGCAAGGGATAGATTTGGAATATTGCTTGTGGCATGCCATGACCCTATAGGAAATGTGAGCATTAGGGAGGAAAAGGTATGAGATGTCTTTGTTGTGGAAAGGAGTTTAGTCCTAAGGCCACAGAGTACGAGTTAACTGTATCTTGGCATCAGTCATGCATTAAGAAATTTTTTGGCACTAAAGTTCTACCGAATCTAGATATATCTAAAGAAAAGTTGGAAGAGCTGGCCAGGAAAAGTATAATTAAGGGATACACTATTCCAGGTGTTCAAAAGAAGTTGTCTCTGTATCTGACAAACGACGATGGAAGTGCTCCTCGACTTACTTTCGTAAATTATCCGTCGGGATATATTCTCAAACCTCAAACGCCTGAGTTCGAGGCATTACCAGAGGCCGAACATTTAGTTATGTCTATGGCAGTTGCTACAAGAATAAGGACAGTTCCCTTTGCCTTAGTAAGATTGGAAGAGGGAGAGTTTGCATATATTACTAAGAGAATCGATAGGTTAAAGTCTAGCAATGGCGTTTTAAAGTATGCAATGGAAGACTTTTGTCAGCTGGAAAATCGTTTAACAGCAGATAAATATAGGGGTTCTTACGAGAGATGTTCTAAGATTCTGGAAGCATATTCCTATGATGTGGGATTGGATAAGACAGACCTGTTTTTGAGACTTGTTTTCTCATTTGTGGTTGGAAATTCAGATATGCATCTCAAAAACTTTTCGTTAATCGAAAAGGATGTAAATAGTGGAATGTATCACTTGTCTGACGCATATGACATGTTGCCTGTTAATGTGATCATGCCAAGTGACAAGGAAGAAGTTGCTCTCACGCTAAATGGTAAGAAGCAGAATATTAGGCGAAAGGACTTTTTGATTTTTGCGGAGAATTGCGGAATTCAGAAAAAGTCAGCAGAGAAAATGATCGCAAAGATAGTTTCTCTCAAGGAAACATATATTGCAATGTGTAGAGAGTCGTTAATGCCTCAACATATGAAAGAAAATCTAGAAAACCTTATTAATAAGAGAATAGAACAGATCCAGTAAAGTAAAAGGCCCTGCCGTCTAGCAGAGCCTTAATTTTTTATTTTGTAATAAGTCCGAACTGATATTCGTCAATCAAAGTCTCCATGTTTACCAATACGAGAACTCTATCAACTTCCACTGTTTCAAGGAGCTTGCTAATGGGCTTTCCGTAGTATCTCATGTCCACAATAACAAGGTCATAGTGGATGGCAAGGAAAGGTACCATGCTGTGTGCGAAGCTGTCCTTAACAAGAAGCAGTGTCTCGCGTTCGGTGTTGTCACCGTTCTTTGTCACATATACAACGCCATTGTTTCCGGAGATAAAGCTGCTGTATTTATCCTTTTGCTCCAGGTAGCTAGTGTCGTAGAAACCTTCGAAGGACTTGTTGATCTCGGGAATAGATGTGGTGTAGTCCATGTCACCGTCAAATCTGTAATATTCCATGGAGTCAGGGCCAATCCAAGACATACCGGAGCTGGACCAGATTGTACCGTAGAACTGGTCGCTAACAACTGTTACGTCAAAGAAGTCTGCTGCCTTGTAGTCCATGTTCCAGTGCTTCATGAGGGAAACATATCCGTGGTATGCGCCAGTTGTTGTCCAGTGGTGGTCAGTTCTGTAGTAAATGGTCTCTGGCTCAAGCTGAGTAAGTCTCAAGCTCATGCGAAGATCCAATGCATCTCTCTTGCTCAAAAGGCTCAAGGCTTCGTTCCAAAGGTCCCAGTCAACCTGGTAAGGATAGGAGCGGGGCAATACCTGAGGTGCAACGTCAACAGTTCTGCCTGCCAATGCGATGGTAACGGGGATGTTCTGCTCCTCCATCTTGGCCCCAAATGTGTTAAGAGCCTTAAGGTTTTTGGTAAGAACTTCGTAATTGGGATTGTGTTCCCAGGCTACCAAAAAGTCTCCAGATGAAAGGATTACGTCGTGGTTCTGTCTCTTTCCCATGGCCAACTCTGCAATTGCCTTAATATTTACAAAGCTGTTGCGAAGTGGGAACTGGTCGGAGTAGTAGGAAGCCACATCCTCCATCCACTCACCTGAGAAAAAGCTGTCTGCCTCAAGCACAGGTGTAGACTGTAAGAATCTATTTTCCTGTTCGGAAAAATCTTTGTCTGGAACAAGCCAGAAAGCAATGGCAAATCCAAAGATGAATCCCATTACAAGTACGATGGTTACAATGTTTAAGATTTTATCAAAACGTGTATTCATGGGACCTCCTTAGAATCTAAAGTACAAGAATGGATTAAAAGAAGAATCCACCAAATATGCTGTGCAAACAATGAGCAGCACTAAGCATCCAACCATGGTCAAAACTCTAACCACTGGCTTTGCGTCGTAGAGCTTGCGCCAGATTCTCTTGGGAAGAGCAGTAGATGCAACACCAAGGATTAGGAGCAAAGGAATGTTTCTCAAAAGATCGTACAAGTCGCGCTGGTTTACGAACTGTGCTGTGCCAACGCCAAACATGTTACCAAGCCATACAACGCCTGCGGACATGTCCTCGAATACGAAGAGAAGCCATCCGAAGAGAACAAATACTAGTGTATAAATATGTGCCACCCACTTTGGAGCCTTTTCAAGAGCTTTGAGCAAGAATCTTTTTTCAATTACCAGCAACACAAAGAAGTAAAGTCCCCAAAGGATGTAGTTCCAGTTGGCACCGTGCCAGAAACCGGTCAAGAACCATACGGCCAACAAGTTAAGGTATGTGCGAGCAGGGCCCTTGCGGTTACCACCAAGTGGGATGTAAACGTACTCCTTAAACCATGTGGAAAGGGAGATGTGCCATCTACGCCAGAACTCTGTAATGCTGCGAGAAACATAGGGGTAATTGAAGTTCTCAAGGAATGTGAAGCCTAACATTTTGCCAAGACCGATGGCCATGTCGGAGTAGGCGGAAAAGTCGAAGTAAATCTGGAATGCGTAGAAAATAAGTCCAAGCCAGCTACCAACTACTGTGCGAGAATCCACGGAAATGGCGGACATGGTGTTCCACATTTCACCTGCAGGGTTAGCCAACAAAACTTTCTTAGCAAGACCTGCCATGAAGGTGCGGATACCATCTGCAAACATAGCTGTGTTGTGGTCTCTATTTCTCAGCTGATCGTCAACATCCTTGTATCTAACGATAGGACCTGCAATGAGCTGAGGGAACATGGTAACGTAGGCGCCAAAGGAAAGAACGTTGTTCTGCACCTTGGCATCCTCGCGGTAAACGTCCACAACGTAGGAAAGTGACTGGAATGTGTAGAAGGAAATACCGATGGGAAGAGCAAGTCCCAAGGGCTGCAACCAATCCATGCCAGGAATAAGGCGAAGGTTATTTACAAAGAAATCGTAGTACTTAAAGAAGCCAAGAATACCAAGGTCTACAATGGCTGTAATGACCAAAGCTCGCTGACTTTTCTTAGTGCCTTTGAACTTGTGTACGAATAGACCACCTAGGTAAGATGCCACGATTGTAAAGATCATGAGCAATACATAAAGAGGCTCGCCCCATCCGTAGAAAACAAGGCTAACTGCCAGCAATACTACATTGCGGGCAAAGAGAAACTTGGCTGGAACTGCAAAGTACAAAAGCAGTACCACTGGTAGATACATAAAGAGAAACTCTAAACTTGAAAATACCACGATAACCTCCAGGTTAGTGTTTAGTGTTGAGCCTACTGCTCACTAATAATATAAATACATACAATGAAGATAACATTAAATTCTTCGGTGGTAAAGGATTAGTGTTTAGTGTTTATCTATTACTTTGGAACGACCCAAAGTAATCAAAAGTCGCCCGCTACTTCCGAAGCGCGGGAGGCACGATTCGCAAAGCTTTGCTTTGCAGTGTTTAGTGATTGTCACTATGTTCCTGTGGTCATTTCACTAGAACGCAACGCGTTCGTTTCACTAGCAACGCAGTTGCGGTTACTAGCAAGCTTTGCTTGCGGCCTACTAGCGTAGCGGATCACTCTTCACTGATCACTAAAACCCCAGCTTTGCCTATTTCTCACAGTGGTGATAAAATGAAATTATCTATGTGGAGGCAGTATGAAGAAGGCATTTAAGGCATTAGGAATAGCAATTTTATATCTCTTAATTTTTGAGACTGTGCAGACTGTGGTAAGTATTGCTGCAAGCGTTGCTATTGCTGTTTTTTGTGATCCAACAGAATTTGTCTCTGCTGTTTATTACTTCACAAATATGCTTGGCGTAGTAGCAGATTTTATCTGCATTGCAATTTTGTTGCTTGTTATCCGTGCTTTTGGCAAAAACATTAAGACTGAGTTAGACATTAACCCAATTAATTTAAAATCTGCTCTGGCATGTTTAGTTGGTGGTATAGCATTGGTTGTTTTGGTTAACAATGTACTTGCTTTTTTGCCAATTCCAGAAAGCGTTTGGCAGGAGTACGCAGATGCATCCCAGGCCCTTATGGAAGGACCAAAGTGGGCGCAGATTGTTTTTACAGTAATTGCCGCTCCACTTTGTGAGGAAATCGTTTTCCGTGGACTTGTGTATAACAATTGTCGTAAGGGTATGCCTATGGCAGCAGCAGTTATAATTGGCGCACTGCTTTTCGGTGTTGTGCACGGTCAGTTTTTGTGGGTATGCTATGCTGCAGCATGTGGATTCTTCCTCATAATGGCATACAACAACACAGGGTCCCTTATTGGATGCTTGCTTATGCACATGGGATTCAACGGATTTTCACAGTTTGTGCCAGAGAGCTGGGACATGACAGGCATTGGATGGACTATAATTTCAGCAGTAGTTTTAGTAAGTACTTATGTAATAATGAGGCCTGTTAAGGCAATAGATAATTATACCAAGGAGGCTTTGTTATGAAGATTGCAGTATTAGATGTTTGCACAATAACAAATGGAGACGTTTCCCTTGATAAGATTGAAGCTCTTGGAGAGGTGGTTAAGTATGATGTTTTGCCAGCAGCTATGGTTCCAGATGCTATTGGAGATGCAAAGGCAGTTATCGTAAACAAGGCCGAAATTACAGATGCGGTAATGGAAGCATGTCCTAATCTTAAGTACGTGGGATTGTTTGCCACAGGATATAACAATATCGACATTGCAGCGGCAGAAAAGCGCGGCATCACAGTATGTAACGTACCAGGCTACTCTACAGACTCCGTAGCACAGCTCACAATTTCCATGATCCTTAGCTTTGCCACAAATATTGCAAAGTATGACCAGTCCACACATAACGGCGACTGGACACGAATGAACAAGTTTTCTTATATGCCTTACTCCATTATGGAGCTTAGGGGTAAGGTTCTTGGCATTTATGGATATGGTGCAATTGGTAAGCAGGTTGCAAAGGTTGCAGAGGCCTTGGGCATGGAAATTATCGTGCACAACAGGAGCATACCTAAGGATTGTCCCTATGAGTTTGTTTCCAAGGATGAGATTTTCAAGAGGTCTGATTTCTTGACTTTCCACTGCCCACTTAATGACCAGTCAAGACACATCGTTAACAAGGATACTTTGGCCATGATGAAGCCCACAGCTTACATCATTAATACAGCTAGAGGTGGACTTGTTAAGGAAGATGAGCTTTCAGAGGCCCTTAAGGCAGGCGTTATTGCAGGAGCTGGCATGGATGTTCTCACAGTAGAGCCCATGACTCCAGGACATCCTTATTTGTACACACCCAATATGATCATCACTCCCCACGTGGCTTGGGCTGCTATTGAGAGCAGACAGCGCCTCATTGGCAAGGTTGCAGAAAACCTTTCAGCCTTCATGAGGGGAACTCCTATAAATACAGTAAAGGTTAGGTAAAGACATGGTTAATCAGAGATATTGCGAATCATTTAAAAAGTGCGGCGGATGTACCATGCTTAACATGACCTATGAGGAGCAGCTCAAGGTTAAGGAAAACAAGTGCAAGGATATTCTTCGCGGTATTGTTAAGACAGACAAAATCGTCGGTATGGCAGATCCTTGGTACTACAGAAACAAGGTGCACCGCACATTCTCCTCCGACCGTAGAGGCAGAGTGCACACAGGTACATATGAACCAGGCTCCCACAGAATGGTTCAGGCAGATAAGTGCCTTTTGGAAAATCGTCGTACAGCAGCCATTGTTGAGGGTATTAGACTTTTGGTTGAGGATTTCAGAATCCCAGTATTCAACGAAACAACCATGCGTGGATACATGCGCAGAGTTCTCATCCGTACATCCAGAACTACAGGCGAGATTATGGTAGTTTTGGTTGTTGCAGACTTGGCTTTCCCATGTAAGAACGATTTCATGAAGGTTTTGAGACAGAATCACCCAGAGATTTCCACTCTCATCCTTAACGTAAACAGAGCATTTACTCCAGTTATTCTTGGACCTCGCTCTGAGGTTGTATTTGGCAAGGGATACATTGAGGATACACTTTGCGGCAAGGTTTTCCGCATTTCTCCCAGCTCCTTCTTCCAGATTAACCCTGTTCAGACAGAGCTTTTGTACCAGACAGCCATCGATTTGGCAGAGATTAATGACAGCGACTTGGTGGTAGATGCTTATTGTGGCATCGGTACCATCGGAATTATTGCAGCTGATAAGGCCTGGCACGTAGTTGGCGTAGAAAACAACAAGTCAGCAGTTAAGGATGCTGTTATTAACAAGCGTGAAAACGGCTTGACCAACATGTCTTTGTACTGTAGAGACGCGGGTGAGTTCTTAGAGGCCATGGCTAACGATAACGAAGAGGTTGACGTGGTGTTCATGGATCCCCCAAGGACAGGCAGCACAAGACAGTTTATGGATTCTGTAATCCGTCTGTCCCCTAGGAGAGTTGTTTATATTTCCTGTAACCCCGAGACCTTGGCTAGAGACTTAAAGTACATGTGCTCAAGAGGTTACGCAGCCACAAGAGCCATTCCCTTTGACCAGTTCCCATGGACAGAACACACAGAGTGCGTTGCACTTTTGATTAACAAGAGCCTGATTTCTAAAAATTCTAGAAAAGATTATTAAGTACATAACCTAGGGGAGAACCTCCTAGGTTATTTTTTATTTCATAGCTTTTTCTGCAAAATTGATGTCTACCATATCTTCGTATACGGGGCGAGAATCAAGCTCTCCAGCTTCTTCCATGATTTCTAACAGGGCGTTAAGGGATTCTTCCTCCATAATGGGGTCGGTGCACCATGCGTCAATGGACATGTAGCGTGCAATGGAACTGGTCAAAATGGCCAAATCTGTATCGGGGAAGCTAGTTAGTACTATCCTGGCAATTTCCTCGGCAGTGTGGGTTGCGCAGTACTGCTGTCCTCTGTAAATGGCGTTTGTAAACTTTTGAATTACTTCTGGGTTTGACTCTATGTATTCTTTGCTGGCAAAGTAGGCAGTATAAGGTATGTAACCACTGTTTTCACCAATGGATGCAACCACGTATCCCTGACCTTGCTGTTCTAGCTGGGATGCAGTGGGCTCAAAAAGTGTTACGAAATCTCCAGTTCCACCTGTAAAAGCGCCTGCAGTTAAGGCAAAGGCAATGGACGTGTCTAAAGTAATGTCTTTTGTGATGTCGATGCCCTGTTGCTTCAGCACATGTTCAAAAGTCATCTCAGGAACACCACCAACACGGCCACCAATTACATACTTTCCTTTGAGTAAATCCCATGATAGAAAGTTGAGTTTAGTGCGAGAAACAAGGAAGGAACCATCTCTCTGTGTTAGCTGGGCAAATACGATAGAGTAGTTAGGGTTGCCCTGATTGTATACGTAAACTGCGGCTTCTGGACCTGCTAATCCAATCTGTGCCTCTCCAGAAATAACGGAGGTCATGACCTTGTCAGCGCCACCACCATTAATAAGTTCCACATTTAAGCCCTCGTCTTTGAAATATCCTAGATTTAGGGCTACATATTGTGGTGCATAGAATACGGAGTGGGTTACCTCGCTAAGTACGATTTTGGTGCTTTCTCCAGTGGAAGTGCATGCGCCAAGGCCAAAGCACATTAGCAAAAGAGATGCCACAAGCAGGAGCGGCAGCAAAAGTTTTTTCAGTATGTTCATAAAGTCTCCAAAAGTTTAGTTTATTCTAGACTATGCATAAGGCTAAATAGTGTGCCTTCTTTCGGCTAAATGTGATATTATAGAAATGACGCCTAGTAGAAGGAGAAATGTATGAGCCAGTATAAGTATTTGTTGTTCGACGCAGACGAAACACTTTTTGACTTTGGTAAGACAGAGGCCATGGGCCTTGCTAATACTTTTGCAGAATTTGGTGTGGAGCCAACAACAGAGATTATCGATGAGTACCACAGGTACAACAAGAGCTTGTGGAGAGCCTTGGAGCGCGGGGAAATCACCAAGACTGAGCTCAAAAAAGAAAGGTTCAAGCACATTATCGACATGTTCAACTTCAAGGACGCAGATCCAGTGCTTATGGGGGAGAGATATGTGTATCACCTAGGCCAGGGATGTTACTTATTGGATGGCGCCACAGAGGTAGTTAAGGAACTTTCTAAAAAGTATAGTCTTAGCATCGTAACCAACGGCGTAGCATATGTTCAGCACACACGTTTTGATGCGTCTGGACTTAAGCCTTATTTTGAAGGACTTTTTATTTCTGATGAAATGGGCGTACAGAAGCCAGAAAAGAGATTTTTCGACATTGTACTGGAGACTTTGGGCGCCAGCAAAGAGGAATGCTTAGTAATCGGAGACTCACTGTCTTCCGACATGAAGGGCGCACATAACGCAGGCATGCACAAGTGTTGGTTCAACAGAACTGGTGAGCCAGCCAACGTGGATTTTGATATTGAATACGAGATACATAACATAGAAGATCTGTACCAAATTTTGTAGGGTAGAGACAGGAGGGATACTTTGAATAACACATTAGTACTTTTACCTTCATACAAACCAGACGAAAAACTGCTTACTTTGATTGACGACTTGCACGCAGCAGGCATTACCCACATTATGGTTGTGGACGATGGCGGCGGAGAGGCATTCGACCAGATTTTCCAGGCAGCAGAAGCTAAGGGATGCGCAGTTTATAGATATGCAACTAATAGAGGCAAAGGATATGCCATGAAGTATGGTATGTCCAAGATTTCCGAAATGGATATGGATTGCCACAGAGTAATCACAGCAGACTGCGACGGACAGCACAGTCCTAAGGATATTTGCAGAGTTATTGAGACATCTAAGGAATATCCAGATGATTTGATCCTTGGCGGCCGCAGATTCACAGGAAACGTGCCACTTAAGAGTCGTTTTGGTAACGCTTTCTCCAGATGCGCTTTTTATCTCATGTCCGGAGCCAAGGTTTACGACACACAGACAGGCCTTCGTGCTATTCCAGTTTCTAGACTTGATATTTTAGGCGTTTCCGAGGGAGACAGATACGAGTACGAAATGAACGTGCTTTCCGATTGTGCAGAGTACGGCATACATATTAGAGAAATTCCAATTGAGACAATCTATTTGGATGGCAACAAGTCCTCCCACTTCAAGGTGCTTAGGGACTCCTTCTTGATTTACAAGAATCCGCTTAAGTTTATCGGAGTGGCTTTGTCTTCTGTTGTGATTGATTTGAGCCTTTTTGCATTGTTCTCATCCATCAAGGCATTGGATGTGACCTTGCCAGAGAGTTTTCAGGCAATTTTCTCCACTAAGGTTTTGCTTCCAACTGTTTTGGCCAGAGTTGTTTCCGCAGTGTATAACTTCACCATGAACAAAAAGGTCGTATTTAAGTATAAGGGCAAGACAGCAACTACATTTGGTGAGTACGCATTGTTGGCAGTTTGCGTTATGATCACATCTGCTTTGATCGTAGGTTTTGTGGACAACGTTCTTCCATGGGCAACAACATTCATCAAGGCCTTGGTTGACCTTATGTTATTTGTTGTTAACTACGTGATTCAGAAGAGACTTATTTTCAGAAAGGGAAATAAATGACAACGGACATCAAACTCAGAGAACTGGTGACTAAGCTTGTTGCAAATGGCAATTTGATTAGCCTTACAGTTACTCCAACTAAGGGTATAAATACAGGCATCACCAAGGTGTCTGCGCGCAGAGTTGAGATCAAGGGCCGCATTAATTGGCAGTTTGAGGTTAGACTTACAAAGCAGGTTCAGCATATTAATGTGTCTGACGTGGCCAGCGTTTTTGCTGACCAGTTGGAGGCTTTGCTAGACAAGTGCATGTTCTCCACTCTTAACCTTAAGACAACAGAGGGTTTGTACCAGATAATGGCTAAGCCCGATAGATCTAGCGTTAAGATTATTCACCACGGCGGTGCACAAAATGCACCCAAGGCTCAGCCAGAGCCAGTGGCACATAATAGAACCAAAAATTATATTATTCCAGAGGGTCAGCCCTTGGACTTTTTGCAGCAGCTTGGTGTTATGGATGAGACAGGTAGAGTCCTTCAACCTATGCGCAGAAAGTTCGTGCAGATTAACAGATTTTTGGAGATTGTGGATGACATCTACTATTCCTTGCCAAATAGAGATGTGCTGAGAATCGTGGACTTTGGTTGCGGTAAGTCTTATTTGACATTTGCCATGTACCATTATTTCACCAAGATTAAGGAGCGCAAGGTTGATATGGTTGGCCTTGACCTTAAGGAGCAGGTAATCCATGACTGTAATAAGTTGGCTGAGGCCTGTGGTTTTGACAAGCTCCACTTTGAAGTGGGTAGCATTGAGGAGTACCAGGAGGCATATTCCAACACAGACATGGTTGTCACATTGCATGCATGCGACACAGCAACTGACTTTGCTTTAGAAAAGGCTATTAAGGGTCAGGTTCCTGTTATTTTGTCAGTGCCTTGCTGTCAGCACGAACTTAACGGCCAGGTGCAGAACGAAACATTGGCACCACTTCTTAAGTATGGTTTGCTCAAGGAGAGATTTGCTGCCTTGCTGACAGATGCTTTGAGAGCACGTATCTTGGAACTCTGTGGTTACAAGGTGGATATTATTGAATTTGTAGATATGGAGCATACTCCTAAGAATTTAATGCTCAAGTGCGTATATACAGGAGAGCCAGCCTCACCAATGAAGAGGAGAGAGTACGAGACTTTGGTTGGTGAAATGCAGGTGCATCCGACACTGGAAAGTGTGCTGAGATAGTAGACCGCTGCGCTAGTAGGCCGCTGTGCTAGTATCCGCTCGTTTCAGTCGCTAGTGAGCCGCCTTCGGCTAGTAGGCCGCTACGCTAGTATCCGCTCGTTTCACTCGCTAGTGAGCCGCGCTATCGCGCTAGTAGGCCGCTGCGCTAGTATCCGCCTTCGGCTAGTAGGCCGCTGCGCTAGTATCCGCTCGTTTCACTCGCTAGTGAGCCGCGCTATCGCGCTAGTAGCGGGCGACCTTTGGGTTGTTCCAAAGCAATAAAAAATATATGAAACTGAAAAACTTCTTTTTCCCTACAACTTGTGTGGTGTGTGGAGCGATTACAGAAAATACCACATCCCATATATGCAATAGCTGTTATAAGGCTCTTCCATTCAGGAAGGGCTTTTCTTTTTGCATCCCGACAAAAAACGATGGTTTCCGACACTGTAGCGGTGTTCTTTGCCCCCTGTATTACTACGGTGAAGTACCACGTCTCATAAGCAGCCTTAAGTTTTCCGGTCATAGGGAAGCAGGAGTTGTGCTTGGTAAGATTTTGGCCCAGCAGGTGCGCAGATGTGGATTCCTTGGACGGGGTAACGATGTAGTGCTAATTCCGATACCCTTACATCGAGATCGAGAAAGGCGCAGGGGATACAACCAGGCGGAAGTCATCGCTAAAACTGTTTCGGATATTACAGGCATACCCATGGAGGCACAGTGGCTTTTGCGCTCTGTCAACACACTTCCACAGCACCACAATAACAGAGCTCAGAGACTTTTGATGGAAGCTGGATTTGTGGCGTCACGACAGGTGCGTGGCAGGACCGTAGTTTTGGTGGATGATGTAATTACTACAGGCGCAACATTAGAATCTGCAGCAGAGGTTTTGCTTAAAAATGGAGCAAAAGCTGTATTTTATGCCGCAGCAGCAGGAAATTTGCCCCTTATTCCGGAGTAGAATTCGTTACAAACTTATTTCCTGTTCGTAAATTTGATGGATTTACCATATATTTATATATTAGGGTATGAAAAATCCGTTGTTTTGTGGCATAATGTACTTTATATATGCAGTTGAATCTGCAACATAATTGGAGGACACATGATAGAAATATCAAACCTGATTAAACAGTACGGCGATATTCACGCTGTAAATGGCATCAGCTTTACTGTAGAAGACGGCGAAGTTTTGGGTTTCTTGGGCCCTAACGGTGCCGGTAAGTCTACTACTATGAATATTCTCACAGGCTTTATCCCATACACCAGTGGTGAGATTCGTGTTAACGGACATGAGATTATGGAAGAGCCTGAGGCAGTTAAGAAGATGATTGGCTATTTGCCTGAGATTCCACCCCTTTACATGGACATGACAGTAAAGGAGTATCTCAAGTTTGCTGCTGAGCTCAAAAAGATTGCTAAAAAGGACATTCCTGGCCAGGTTGCTATGGCTATGGACATGCTTAAGATTACAGACCACTCTCACAGATTGATCCGTAACCTTTCCAAGGGTTATAAGCAGCGTGTAGGTTTTGCACAGGCTTTGCTTGGCAATCCTGAGGTGCTTGTTTTGGACGAGCCTACAGTAGGTCTTGACCCTAACCAGATTCTCGAAATCCGTAAGATTATCAAGAAGCTTGGTCAGAAGCACACAATTATCCTTAGTACACACATCATGCAGGAAGTTAGTGCAGTTTGTGACCGCGTAGTTATTATTAACAAGGGTCGCATCGTTGCTATCGACACACCAGATAACTTGTCTAGACACCTTTCTGGTACAGGTTCTCTTTCTATTACTGTTTCTGGTCCTGAGAAGTCCATTATTGCATGTATCCGCGCAGTTGAGGGCGTTAGAAGCGTTCGCGTTGGAGCAGATAGAGGTGAAAACGGCAAGGTTTACGAGGTTGTTTCCGATGGAGAACTCGATGTACGTAAGTCCGTTTCCTTGGCTCTTGGTAAGGCTGGCTACCCAGTAACTGAAATGAAGGCTACAGACAAGACTTTGGAGCAGATCTTCCACGAACTTACAACAGGAGGCAATAAATAATGAAGGCAGTATTTAAGCGTGAGTTCCGCGCATATTTCCAGTCCCCAATTGCCTACGTAGCTATTGGTGCATTCTTCTTTGTAGCATCTCTTTTGTATGTAATTGGTAACTTGCTTATTGGTGATGGTGACTTTGTTAACATCCTCAGCAATTTGACATTTGCTTTGATCGTAATCACACCTATTTTGACCATGAGAATAATGTCGGATGACCGTAAGAACGGCACTGAGGTTTTGCTGGTAACATCCCCCACAACTACAATGGAAGTTGTTTTGGGTAAGTACTTGGCAGCTCTTTGCGTATTCTTGATTATGGTTGGTACATCTACTATTTTCCCAATGATCACATCCATTTATGGTAGCCCATCCTTTGCAGCTATTTTCAGCTGCTATGTGGGATTCATCCTTCTTGGCGCTAGCTACTTGGCTATTGGTGTGTTTGCATCTTCTCTTACAGAGAACCAGATCGTTTCTGCACTTGTTACATTGGTATTCATTATCTTTATGTTCGTAATTGATGCCCTTGTTGCAGTTATCGGTGGCTGGTTTGGTACAGCACTTTCTTGGTTGTCTTTGCTTTCTCGCTTCGACCCATTCTCTCTTAGCGTTCTTAGCTTGACTTCCATTTTCTACTACATTACTTTCGTCGCTGTTTTCTTGTTTATCACAATGGTAAGCATGGACCGCAGAAGATGGAAGAGTAACTAAGGAGGGTTTTGCAATGAAAAAGAATACAAAACAGGTAAAGCCCGTTAACTTGGCTAAAAAAGTAGCTCGTATGCGTAACCTTAAGCAGGGCACAGGATCTATTATCTTGGTTGCAGCTGTTGTGGCTATCGCAGTTGTTCTCAATGTGTTTATTGGACTTTTGGACATTAAGTTCGACATGACATCCAACGACCTTTACACATTGACAGAGGAAAACAAGGAGTTCTTGGATCAGGTAAAGGACACAAACATTGAGATTTATGGTCTTTTCGATGTAAATTCCTTGCCCAGCAGTGACTACAATCTCATTATGGAGTTGCTTGAGGACTACCAGGCTAATTACAAGAACATCAAGGTTACATACCTTGACCCAGATAAGAATCCTGAATTTTTGACAAAGTTGGACCCAATGGGCACTTTGGATTACTCCACAGGTGACTTTATCGTTGTTAATGGAGATGGAGTGGACCAGGATGGTTCCTACTATTCCGCTAAGAAAAAGGTAGTTAAGGCTACAGCATTGTTCTATCAGGAGACAGATGCAACAGGTGTTGTTTACAACTACTCCATGAGAGCAGAGCAGGCTATCAGTGGCGCAATTAACTATGTTGCTTCCGAAAAAACACCTACAATCTACTTCCTTACAGGACACGGAGAGCCAGATTTCAAGAAGACTTTTACTTACATGGTGGAGCAGCTCGACTACTCAAACTATGCAGTAGAGGCATTGGACCTTGTGGCAGTTAACCAGGTTCCAGATGATGCAGCAATTGTTTTGGTTGTTAACCCTACAAGAGATATTTCCACAGACGAAAAGGTTAAGCTTAACGATTACCTTAAGTCCAACAAGGGTAAGATGATTGTTATCTGTGAGGCAGCAAGTAAGGGCGAAGAGTACAACAACTTGCAGAGCGTTCTTTCTGCATACAACTTGTCTATGAACAACGACCTTATTGCAGAGGCTGCTAAGTATCAGGTAACCGAGTATAACAGTGCTACAGTTTTCAGAGCAACGCCTAATAAGGATGATCAGATTTTGACAGCAAGCAACATGAATGAGTATCAGCTCATTTTCGGTTTTAGCCGTAGTATTAGATTCCTTAGCAACTACAATCAGTCTTTGAATCAGTTCGAACTTTTGACAACATCTGCTTCTGCCACATCTCAGGCTATGGTAGAGGGACAGAACGGTTCCAGCGGAAAGATGATGCTTGGCGCAGCAGTTTCTGCAGCTAGTGGTTCCAAGGTTGCACTCTTTGGTAGCAGTACATTTATTTCCGACTTCGTTTGCCAGAACTACACTGCAAACTGGATGGCAGGCGCTGTTGTATTCAAGGCAGTTGTTGAGTGGATGGTTCCCGTAGAGAATACAATCAACATTCAGGCAAAGGTTATTCACGTAGATAACAACCTTTACGTATCTGATATCGACGTTATTATTGTTGGTATTGTTTGCGTAATCATCGTTCCATTGATTGTTATCGGTGCTGGCGTTGCTGTTTGGATGAAGAGGAGAAACATGTAACATGAGCAAAAGCACTAGAAATCTTATAATTGTAGTTGTAGTAGCTGTTGTTTTGGCCGGTGCTGTATTTGGAGCAAAGGCTTTGATCGATTACATCGAGGCGGTTCGTACTCCAGAAACTACAGATGCAGAAGACACATCTAAGGTTTTGATCAACATTACAAACTATAACTTCATAGATGGATTGGTTATCGATAACTCCTACGGAGTAGTAGAGTTTAGCAATACAGACAATGGTTGGGAACTTATCTCTGAGGATATCGATGCAGAGTCTGGACTTATTGAGGTTTACGTAATGCTTGCATCCTATATTAAGGGAGCAAAGCTTATTGAAGAAAATGTTTCAGATAAGTCTGTATATGGTCTTAACAACCCAATTAGAGTTACTCTAAAGCTTAGGGGTGGAGAGGAAACATTCCTCTTGGGAGGCCTTACAAAAACTGGCGAAACATTCTACGTTATGAAGGAAGGCGAAACTGCAGTTTACACATTGGATGGAAACAGCACATTTAACCTTGCTCCATTGGATTTGGGAACATACTTTGCTATGAATGTTATTTCCATCGTAGTTAACAAAGATTTCTTCCCAGAGACAGACTATAATTACTTGCACTTTGAGAGAAATAACCAGGTTGTTATTGAGACATCCAAGAATGAGGACCTGACATGGACAATGACAGCTCCCATTAAGATTGAAACTGAGGCAACTTCACTTTCCGTTATCTTCGTTTCCATGCAGGATTGTCAGATTGTTCAGTATTTGGGCACAGACAACTCTCAAGAAAAGCTTGAGGAGTATGGTCTTGTAAATCCAAGATACGTTATTAAGTACACATGTGATAGCGGCAAGGAGAGAACAATTTACTTCGGTAATGACTCATCTTCTTCTGCGTTTATTTATGCAATGGATGTGGACTCTGGCCTTGTAGTTACTCTTAGCAAATCCGATTTGGAATTCTTGGATAACAAGGCAGTTGACTTGGTTGCATACGTTATTTACACAGAAAAGGTTGTAGATCACGCATATGTAACATCCACATGGAAGGGTGGAAGCTCTGTTCTTGATTTGCCAGTTGGTGATGAGACAGATTCTTTCATCAACAACATTCCTGTTAATAGTGATACTGTTTCTGAGTATTACACAGCTATGTTGTCTGCATTGCAGCCATCTGATATCGATGCAGATGCAAAGCCTGAGGGTGAAAAGGCTTTGACCATTGTTTTCGAAAAGAAGGATGGCACAAAGAGAGAGTTCTCCTTTATCGCAAAGGTTAACCCAGAGGATAACAAGGTTTACGAGTACTACTTGTTTGACAACGGAGAGTACACAGGTATCTTGGTTTCAGCAAGAGATGTTGAAGGAGCAATGAGATAATTAGTGAGCCGCCTTCGGCTAGTGAGCCGCAAGCAGAGCTTGCTAGTAACCGCACCGCAGGTGCTAGTGATTTGCAGTAGTTAAATTTAAAAGTAAAGTGAAGGGTGAAAAGTTGATTTTTGCCCTTTATTTTATGTGAATTGGTCACTTGTAAATTGAAACACTTTTGTATCTTGAACACTGTAGAGATTACAGGAAATACTGGTTCGTGGTATCATTCTTTTACAGGACCAATGGAGATGTTTAAATAATGGAATTTTATAGAATTGATTGGGCAGATAGCTTAATAGAAAATATTTATATTGAATACAATCATGCAAAAATTTTGATATGGAATGATGCATATCAAAAAAATTTGGTTGTTGATTGTTATGGATTGGCAGGGATCACTAATTTATGTATTTGGGATGATTTGATAATTAGTAATGCGACAGTGATTTCGGCAAGTGAGTCAAATAGCGAATTCATTCGAAACTTATTTTGAGCGTATGATGTAAACGCTGATTATGGAGGAAGACTTTTAAGCGAAGGATTTATAGAAATAAAAATTGAATTAGAGAACTCTATCGTTTTTAGTATATATTGTCAAAAAATAGATGTGCACTACTACGAAGGGTGAATATTACCCTAGTGGAAAGATTGCTTCAGTACGCAAGGAATATTAGAGCCAGATATTTATGAAGATATAAGGTTTTTTGAAATCGAGATTTTCCGACGACTGTTGTAGCTAATCCAACAGATCCATAGGCTTGGGTAGGATTAGTTGGAGATATAGTAGACGTTGCAGTTCCTTTTGTTGGTGGAGTTGGAGAAGTTGTTGATGCTTTAAGGGCAGGAAAAGCTGCGGTTGAAGTTGTAGACGATGTACATGACGCAGCAAAGACTGCAGGTAGAATTAGTGAAGCTGTTGATAATGTCAATGATTTCAGAAAAAGTATAGATAATACAACAGAGGTTATAACTCCAAAAGTGCATGGCAATTCGTTGAATTGTTCAAAAACAAATTATGGATATGCATTGTTGGATTCTGATAATAATATTATGAAATTTGGAGAAACAATAAATCCTACGAAACGATATTCAAAAAAATTTTTATCAGAGAATGGGTTAACTATGCAAATCCTTGAATCTGGAAGTAAAGCTGATATTCATTATTGGCAATATGATATGAATATGTATTATAAGGACAAATACGGAATGTTTTCCCAATGAACAAGAGAGGATGGTAGTGTTATGAATTTGTTTATTAATACACCTTCGTATTATACGCAAGAGCATGGTGTTATCGATGAAATATATGATTTGTGTAAAAAGATTTCATCGATGATAGATGTAAAAAGATATACGGATTGTATTGACACCATTGGAATAGTGCCTATTATTGCTCCAGAAAGTGTTTTAGAGCAAGGGATGTTTAAGGAAGTAAAAAAAATAAGCTTACCCTATAGAATGGCAGTTATATCACTTCAAACAGACTATGCGAAATTTTGCGAAGCAAATCTAGATCAAAAGAGAGAGATTATTTTAGATAATATTTTCTGTTCTTTAAAAGTAGTAAAAGGAAGATTAAAGAATAAATTTAATTATGCACAAATGGAAAGAGATATTGTTTCTTGTGTTGTAGAATAAGATAACTGTCGAAACATAACAGGTACAAGATATATGACTCAGATATGAGTCGATTTCTTGATTTGTATGATCGCCCGACGACTGTTGTAGCTAGAACTGTAATTGAAGCAGGGTGGAATATTAAATATTGGACTGCGGCGAAAATATGTAACACCCCTTGTGCTATCATATGGGTAGAAAAGGAGGTAAAAAATGCCAAGCAACAACAGTAAATATGCTGAGGAGAAAGGAATAGTTCCTAATGCTCCTACAGAGTCTAAAAATCTAGCTTTAAAAGTTAAAGAACTAGAAAACAAGCTGAAAGAAAAAGACAAAGAAATAAAGAAACTAACTAGTGTTGTAGAGGATGAAAGAAGGAAGGTAGAGATCCTAAAAAATTCCCTGCACATCTTCATGGAACCAGAAGAATGAAGTGGGTCGCTATAGAGTAGTACAAGTCCGAGTTTAGTGTGTCGAAGATGTGTAAAGTGCTAAAGCTAAATCCGGCAAGTTATTATAGTTGGCAGAAGACACAGAAAAAGAAGTTAGAAAGAATTCAAGGAGAACTATCTCTTATTAAGAAAATAGACAAAAGTAGATGGTAGATATTTTGAGAATCTCATTATTCAAGACTTTACAACAAACGGAAGAAACCAGCTTAGATCAAGGATGGCGTACCCATATGGAATTTATGGGATGTAATGTATAATCCGCGCAGTCCAGATGACTGTTAATTACTTTTGGTTATTCAAAAGTAATTAACACCACCATTAAACACAGTCATTTTTGTGTTAAAAATGCTTGACAAAAATGACACCATATACAATAATAACTGCAGTCTTTAAGGGCGGTACAGAGATACCGACAAGACATGCTTAATTAGACCTATGTGGCCTGGGCTAGCCAGGCAATTTGAAACTGTCTTTGAGAGAGTCTTGCGGTAGCGCGAGACTCTTTTTTGTAGATAAGTCTTGTGGCCCTTATATAAAAAGTATTATAATGAAGAGTACAAGGGTACATAGGAGTTTATTTATGAAGCAAGCATTGTACAACCTCAAAGATTACACAAGCGGCCAGATTTCCAAGGCTGCAGTTTTTGTGGTTGACGGTATTTCCAGCAAGGTGTCTTGTCCTATGGATCAGGACAATCAGTTTGATTCCTATACATTAATAGATGGCGTAATTCTCCCCGGTTTAGCAGATGTGCATGTTCATTTGCGTGAGCCGGGTTTTTCGTATAAAGAGGACATTGAGTCTGGCACATTGGCATCTGCACATGGCGGTTACACAGACGTTTGCTCCATGCCAAATCTTAAGCCAGTTCCAGACAGCATCGAGAACTTGGCACAGCAGCAGAGAGCTATCGACAGCCATGCATGTATTCATGTTCACCCATACGGAGCCATTACAGTTGGACAGATGGGAGAGGAACTTGCAGACCTTGAAGGAATGGCACAGGCAGGAGCCTTCGCCTTCTCCGATGATGGCAGAGGAGTGCAGGACAGAGAGCTCATGAAGCAGGCTATGCTTAGAGCCAAGGCTTTGGGCAAGGTTATCGTAGCACACTGCGAGGACAACTCCTTGTTAAGAGGCGGATACATCCACGACGGAGAGTACGCTAAGCTCCACGGACACAAGGGTATTTGCTCAGAGAGTGAATGGGGTCCCATTGCTAGAGACATCGAGCTTGTTAGAGAGACAGGTTGCAGCTACCACGTATGCCACATTTCCTGCAAGGAGAGCGTTGAGATTATTCGCAAGGCTAAGGCAGAGGGATTAGACGTTACTTGTGAGACAGCCCCTCACTACTTGGTTTACAACGACATGGACCTTAAGGATGAGGGTAGATTCAAGATGAACCCTCCTATTCGCGGCGAAGAGGACAGGCTTGCTTTGATCCAGGGTATCGTAGACGGTACCATCGACATGATTGCCACAGACCACGCACCTCACAGCGCTGAGGAAAAGAGCAAGGGTTTGGCAGGCAGCCTTAATGGTATTGTAGGTATCGAGACAGCATTCCCAGTGCTTTATACATACCTGGTTAGACCAGGAGTTATTACACTTGAGAGGTTGATTGAACTTATGGCAACAGCCCCTCGTCAGAGATTCGGTATTGCTCAGGACCCAAAGGATTACACAGTATTTGACTTGGGTTGTGAATACGAAATAAATTCAGAAGATTTCTTCTCTAAAGGGCGCAGCACCCCCTTTGAGGGAGTTAAAGTTTACGGCAGGTGCGCAATGACAGTTTGTGGAGGTTTAGCAGTATGGCAAGAGCTTACGACAGAGTATTAATTCTCGAAGACGGCAAGAGATATCAGGGCTACGGCTTTGGTAGCAAGGACACAAGAGTTTTTGAATTGGTATTCAATACAACTATGTCCGGTTATCAGGAGTTGGTTTCTGACCCTGGATACTTGGATCAGGCAGTAGTTATGACATATCCCCTTATCGGTAACTACGGTATTACTGATGAGGACTATGAGACAAGATTCCCTACAATTAGCGGTCTTGTTGTTAGCGAGTACAACGATCTTCCATCTAACTTCCGTTGCACTAAGACTCTCTCCGAGATCATGGATGACTATAACATCCCTGGCATCGAAGGCTTGGATACAAGAGAACTTACAAGACACATCAGAGACAACGGCACAATGAGAGCTGTTATTGCAGATGTTTGTGTAACAACAGAGGAGGGACTTGAGCTCATTAAGAGCACACCAATTCCTCACGATTCTGTAAGCAGAGTTAGCTGCCGCAAGAAGTGGTATTCTAGAACACCTAACCACAAGTACAACGTAGTTGCAGTAGACTTGGGCATTAAGCAGAACGTAATTCGTTGCCTTAACGCTCTTGGATGCAACATTACAGTTGTTCCTTATAACACAACAGCACAGGAGATCATGGCAATGAAGCCCAGCGGTGTTGTTATTTCTGACGGCCCTGGCGATCCACAGGATATTCCATGTGTTATTGAGCTCATCAAGGAGCTCAAGGGCAAGACTCCAGTATTGGCTATCGGCATGGGTCTCCAGCTTGTTGGCCTTGCATACGGTGGTGCTGTAAATAAGCTTAAGTCTGGCCACAGAGGCGTTAACTATCCAGTTAAGAACCTCTTGAACGGCAAGGTTCTCATTACATCTCAGGATCACGGTTATGCAGTAGATGCAGATTCTATCGCAAACTCCGGCCTTGAGGTAACTCACCTTAATATCCTTGATAAGACAGTTGAGGGTGTTGCAGATACAGCTAATAAGCTTATGGCTGTACAGTACAGACCAGAGGGTGCACCTGGACCACAGGACGATGCCCTTTTGGCACAGTTCGTTAAGATGATGGGGGAGGATAAGTAAATGCCAAAGAGAACAGACATTCGCAAGATAATGGTTATCGGTTCTGGTCCAATTGTTATTGGTCAGGCAGCCGAGTTCGACTACGCAGGTACACAGGCCTGCTTGGCTCTTAGAGAAGAGGGCTATGAGGTTGTTCTGGTTAACTCTAACCCAGCTACAATCATGACAGATAAGACAATCGCAGATAAGATCTACATGGAGCCCCTTACACTTGAGTATGTGGCTAAGATTATCAGATACGAGAGACCTGATGCTATCGTTCCCGGTATCGGCGGACAGACAGGTCTTAACCTTGCTATGCAGCTCGAGCGCAAGGGTATTCTTAAGGAGTGCCAGGTGCAGCTTTTGGGTACACCTAGCGAGAGTATTGAGAGAGCTGAGGACCGTCAGTTGTTCAAGGATATGTGCGAGGCTATTGGTGAGCCAGTACTTCCTTCTGTAACAGCTAACACAATGGAAGAGGGTCTTGCAGCTGCTAGAGAAATCGGTTTCCCTGTTGTTCTTCGTCCTGCTTTCACATTGGGCGGTACAGGTGGCGGTTTCGCAGATAACGAGGAAGAGTTTGTTGAGATCATGAAGAATGCTCTTCAGCTTTCCCCAGTTCACCAGGTTTTGGTAGAAAAGAGTATCCGTGGTTACAAGGAAATCGAGTACGAAGTAATGCGTGACGGTAACGACACAGCAATTGCTATTTGTAACATGGAGAACCTTGACCCAGTTGGCGTACATACAGGTGACTCCATCGTTGTATGTCCTTGCCAGACATTGACAAACAAGGAGGCAGGTCTCCTTAGAGAGAGCGCACTTAAGATTATTCGTGAGCTCAAGATCGAGGGTGGCTGTAACGTACAGTTCGCTTTGGATCCTCAGTCCTTTAACTACTACCTTATTGAGGTTAACCCCAGAGTTTCTCGTTCCTCTGCTCTTGCTTCCAAGGCCAGCGGATTCCCAATTGCTAGAGTTACAGCTAAGATCGCTGTAGGTATGACATTGGACGAGATTCAGATTTCTCATATTCCTGCCAGCTTTGAGCCTGCTTTGGACTACGTGGTAACTAAGATGCCTCGTTTCCCATTCGACAAGTTCACAGATGCAAACAACACTTTGTCTACTCAGATGAAGGCAACTGGTGAGAGCATGAGTATTGGTAGAACACTTGAGGAGAGCTTGCTCAAGGCTATTCGCTCCCTCGAAATTGGTGTTTACCACTTGCACATGAAGAAGTTCGACAACATGTCCACAGAGGATATGATGAACTACATCAAGACAGCAACAGACGACAGAATCTACGCTATGGCAGAGCTTCTTCGCAGAGATGTAGCTTCCGAGGATATTTCCGAGGCAACTATGATCGACATGTTGTTCATTGCTAAGCTTCGCAATATCATTGAGTTGGAGCGCGAGGGTGCAGCAAATGTAGGTGACAAGGAGACACTTCGCCGCCTTAAGTACTATGGCTTCTGCGATAGAGCAATTGCAGACCTTTGGGGCATGAAGGAGCTTGATATCTACAACATGCGTAAGGAAAACGAGATTCGTCCTTGCTACAAGACAATTGATACATGTGCTGCAGAGTTCAAGTCCTACATTCCATACTTCTACTCCACATATGGCGGAGAGAATGAGAGTGTTGTTTCCGACAGAGAGAAGATTATCGTTCTCGGTTCTGGTCCTATCCGTATCGGTCAGGGCGTTGAGTTCGACTACTCCACAGTACACGCAGTTATGACCATTAAGGAGCATGGCTACGAGGCAATTATTATTAACAACAACCCTGAGACTGTATCTACAGACTACACATGTTCCGATAAGCTTTACTTTGAGCCTTTGACAGTTGAGGATGTTATGAACATCGTTGATTTGGAGAAGCCAATGGGTATTATCGCTTCCTTGGGTGGTCAGACAGCTATTAACTTGGCAGAGCCTCTCATGAAGCGTGGTGTTAAGATTATCGGTACAGATTGTGATGCTATCGAGAGAGCAGAGAACAGAGACGCATTCGAAAAGGTTCTTCGTGAACTTGATATTCCTCAGCCTAAGGGTCACGCTGTAACTAAGATCGAGGATGGTGTAGCAGCAGCTAACGAAATCGGCTACCCAGTATTGGTACGTCCTTCCTTCGTTCTCGGTGGTAGAGCTATGCAGATCGTTGCAAATGAGAAGCAGCTCCGTCACTACTTGCAGACAGCTGTAGAAATTGACGCAGATAAGCCAGTTTTGGTTGACAAGTACATCATCGGTAAGGAAGTTGAGGTTGATGCAGTTTGTGACGGTACAGATGTATTCGTACCAGGCATCATGGAGCTTGTAGAGCGTACTGGTGTTCACTCCGGTGACTCCATCTCCGTATATCCTTCCTTCTCCATTAGCCAGAAGGTTAAGGACACAATCCTTGACTATACTAAGAGACTTGGTCTCGGAATTGGTATCGTTGGTCTTTACAACATCCAGTTCATCGTAGACAAGGAGGACAACGTATTCGTTATCGAGATTAACCCACGTTCCTCCAGAACAGTTCCATTCTTGTCCAAGTCCACAGGATACTGCTTGGCAGATATCGGTACATTGGCAATTTTGGGCGTTTCCCTTAAGGAGCAGGGCATCACAGAGATTTACCCCAAGGAAAAGGATCGTTGGTACATTAAGGCACCAGCATTCTCCTTCGCAAAGCTCCGTGGTTTGGACGCATACCTTTCTCCTGAAATGAAGTCCACAGGTGAGGCTATTGGTTACGACAAGACAATGACAAGAGCTCTCTACAAGGCACTTCAGGCATCCGGCATGCAGGTATCTAACTACGGTACAGTATTTGTAACAATTTCCGATGCAGATAAGCCAGAGGCACTTCCTCTTATCCGCAGATTCTACAACCTTGGTTTCAACATTGAGGCTACAGAGGGTACAGCTAAGTTCCTCAAGGAGAATGGAATCCGTACAAGAGTTAAGAAGAAGATTAGCGACGACAGCGATGAGATTCTCACATCCATCCGTCAGGGTTACGTAAACTACGTAATCAACACAAGAGATTACTCCGCACAGGCAGGCGGCTTGTCCGACGGCCATCAGATCAGACAGTGTGCTGTAGAAAATGGCGTAACAGTATTCACAGCTTTGGATACAGTAAGAGTTCTCTTGGACGTATTGGAAGAGATCACAATGGAAGTTTCCACTATCATGTGAGGAAAAAATGAAACAGGGATTATTTACAATTGTAAGCAACGAACTTCTGGCACCTAGCGTATACCGCATGGTGCTGGAGGGAGATACATCAGGATTTACAACACCAGGTCAGTTTGCTGATATCAGCATTCCTGGCCTCTACCTTCGTAGACCTATCTCCCTTTGCGATATGGATGACAAGACAATGACCTTTATTTACAAGGTTGTTGGTACAGGTACAGACGCTATGTCCAACATGACAGCAGGCCAGCAGCTTGATGTTTTGACAGGTTTGGGCAATGGTTATGACCTTTCCCGAAGCGGAGACAAGCCAGTTCTCATTGGCGGTGGCGTAGGCGTGCCTCCTATGTACTACCTTGCAAAGCAGCTCATTAAGGCAGGCAAGGAAGTTACAGTTATCTTGGGCTTTAATAACGCTTCTGAGATCTTCTATGCAAAGGAGTTCGAGGAAATTGGCGCAAAGGTATATGTAACAACAGTAGACGGCTCCGTAGGTACAAAGGGCTTTGTAATAGATGTTCTCAAGACTTTGGATTACAGTTTCTTCTACACATGTGGCCCAATGCCTATGTTTAGAGCAATTGAGGCAGTTGCAACTACAGATGGTCAGTACAGTTTCGAGCAGCGTATGGGATGCGGTTTTGGCGCATGTATGGGATGCTCCATGGAGACAAAGAATGGCCCAAAGAGAGTTTGCAAAGAGGGACCCGTTATGGATAGGGAGGAAATCATATGGTAGATACCAGAGTTAATTTATCTGGCTGGGAGCTAGATAACCCCATTATCCCTGCTAGCGGTACTTTTGGATACGGCTACGAGTTCGCAGAGATTTACGACATTAACTGCCTTGGTACATTCTCCTTTAAGGGAACAACTAAGGATCCTCGTTTTGGCAACCCAACGCCAAGAATTGCAGAGTGCCCCAACGGCATCATCAACTCTGTAGGTTTGCAGAATCCTGGTGTAGAGGCAGTTATTTCTAAGGAGCTTCCTAAGCTTGCAAAGGTATTTGACAAAAAAGTTATTGCTAACGTAAGTGGCTTCTCTATTGACGAGTACGTTCACACAGTTAGCAGACTAAGTAGCCAGGACCAGATTGGTATTTTTGAGGTAAATATTAGTTGCCCCAACGTACACAACGGAGGCATGGCACTTGGTACATCTTGCGAGTCTGCAGCAGCAGTTACTGCAGCTGTTAAAAAGGCAACAGATAAGCCAGTTTATATTAAACTGAGCCCCAACGTAACAGATATCGCATCCATTGCTAAGGCATGTGAGGATGCAGGTGCAGACGGCATTTGTTTGATCAACACTTTGATGGGCATGAGAATCAACCTTAAGACAGGTAAGCCTGTTGTGGCTAACAAAATGGGTGGTTTCTCAGGACCTGCAGTATTCCCAGTAGCGGTTAGAATGATTTACCAGGTATACGACAAGGTTAAGGTGCCGATTATTGGTTGCGGCGGCGTATCCACAGCAGCAGACGTTCTCGAGATGATGATGGCTGGTGCAACAGCAGTACAGGTTGGCGCAGCAAACTTGATTAATCCATATGCATGTAGAGATATTGTAGAAGCTCTCCCTGCAGAAATGGCAAAATACGGAATTACAAAATTAACAGATATTATTGGAGGTGCGCACTAATGGGCAAGGACGTAATTATCGCCTGCGATTTTCCTAGCAGACAGGATGTAATGAACTTTTTGGATAAGTTCGGTGACGAGAAGCCTTTCTTGAAGATTGGCATGGAGCTTTATTATGCAACAGGTCCAGACATCGTTAAGGAGCTCAAGGCTAGAGGCCATAAGGTTTTCCTTGACCTTAAGTTGCACGATATTCCAAACACAGTTAAGAGCGCAATGAAGGTTCTCTCTGACCTTGGCGCAGATATCGTAAACCTTCACGCAGCTGGTACAAAGGCTATGATGGAGGCAGCAGTTGAGGGCGTAACTCGTCCAGATGGCACACGTCCATTGGTTATCGCAGTTACACAGCTCACTTCTACAAGCGAGGAGCGTATGAGAGATGAGCTCCTTATTAGCGAGACATTGCCAAACACAGTTCTCAAGTATGCAGAGAACACCAAGGAAGCAGGTTTGGATGGCGTTGTATGTTCTCCATTGGAGGCAGGCATTATCCATGACAGATGTGGCAAGGAGTTCTTGACAATTACTCCTGGTGTTAGATTTGCAGATGGCGATGTTGGCGACCAGGTACGTATTACAACACCTGCAAAGGCTAAGGAAATTGGTTCTGACTACATCGTAGTAGGCCGTCCTATCACTAGAGCAGAGGATCCAGTAGCAGCATGGAAGAGATGCTGTGACGAGTTTATCGGATAATTAAGGAGATTTAAGATGAAGACAGTTATTGCTAAGGATTTACTTAAGATTAAGGCAGTTTTCTTGAGACCTGACGAGCCATTCACATGGGCATCCGGCATCAAGAGCCCTATTTACTGCGACAACAGACTTACACTTTCTGACCATCAGGTTAGACTTGATGTAGAGCAGGGCCTCGCTCAGCTCATTAGAGAGAATTATCCTGATGTTGAGGTTCTCATGGGAACATCCACAGCAGGTATTGCTCACGCAGCTATCGTTGGTCACCTTATGGAGCTCCCAATGGGATACGTAAGAAGCGGTGCTAAGGACCACGGCCGTCAGAACCAGATCGAGGGTAAGCTTCTCCCAGGTCAGAAGGTTGTAGTTGTTGAGGACCTTATTTCCACAGGCGGTAGCGTTATCGAGGTAGTTGAGGTTCTTAGAGCAGCTGGCGCAGACGTTCTCGGCGTAGTTAGCATCTTCACATACGGCATGCAGAAGGGTCTTGACCGTCTTGCAAATGCAAATGTTAAGAACATCAGCTTGACAAATCTTGACGTAGTTGCAGAGGTAGCTGTAGAAGAGGGTTACATTAAGCCAGAGGATAGAGCTAGACTTCTTAAGTTCAGATCCAACCCTGCAGATGAGAGCTGGAGAGACTAATTCCGGAGAATTTTTATGAAAAAGAATCTGATTGATATTAGAGATTTTTCCATTGCTGAGGTAGATAGACTTATTAGCTTGGCAAAGGATATTATTGCCCACGGCGAAAGATATGCATCTGCATGCCACGGCAAAAAGTTGGCTACACTTTTCTTTGAGCCTTCCACAAGAACAAGACTTAGCTTTGAGTCTGCTATGATGGAGCTCGGCGGAAACGTAATCGGTTTCAGCTCTGCCAGCAGCAGTTCCGCATCTAAGGGCGAGAGCGTTGCAGATACAGCGCAGGTAATTTCTTGCTTTGCAGACATTATTGCCATGAGACATCCCAAGGAGGGTGCTCCCATGGTTGCATCTCTCAATGCAAGCATTCCTGTAATTAACGCAGGTGACGGTGGTCACAACCACCCAACACAGACTTTGACAGACCTTCTCACAATTTCTCGCCAGAAGGGCAGACTTAACAACATGGTTGTTGGTTGCTGTGGAGACCTTAAGTATGGCCGTACAGTACATTCCCTTGTGTCTGCTATGTCTCGTTACGAGGGTGTAAAGTTTGTGTTTATTGCACCAGATGAGCTTCGCATGCCAGTTGGTCTTCGCAAGGAGCTCGATGAGGCTGGAGTTCCATATGTTGAGACAACTTCTCTTGAGGAAGTATTGCCAGAGCTTGACGTATTGTACATGACACGCGTACAGCAGGAGAGATTCGCTGACGTAGAGCAGTACAACCGTCTTAAGGATAGCTACATCCTTAACACAGATAAGCTTGCTCACGCAAAGGCTGACATGATTATCATGCATCCATTGCCAAGAGTTAACGAAATCTCTGTTGCAGTAGACAAGGATCCTAGAGCTTGCTACTTCCAGCAGGTACTTAATGGTAAGTTCATCCGTATGGCATTGATTCTCACATTGCTTGGTTTGGCACCTGAGGTTGCAGATTCAGACGTAATCGGCGACGATGTTGCTAGATACGAAGAGGCTGTTGTAAATGCTAAGGAGCATGGATTCCACTGCGCAAGTGGTCGTTGCATCACAAGTGTAGAGCAGGAGTTGCCACAGGCATTCTTTAAGACAGAGAACGGATACAGATGTATCTACTGCGATAGAAAGCCAGAATGATTTCCGCACCTAGCGGTGCTAGTGTTCCAGACCTGCGGTTCTAACGATCCGGCTGCGCCTAGTGATTCGCCTTCGGCTAGTGATTCGAGTGCGTTGCACTCTAGTGAGCCGCCCTTGGCTAGTGAACCGCCTTCGGCTAGTGAACCGCTGCGCTAGTAATCGCTCATTGCATTCGCTAGTGAGCCGCAAGCGGAGCTTGCTAGTATACGCGCTATCGCGCTAGTAGGTCGCCTTCGGCTAGTGAGCCGCAAGCGGAGCTTGCTAGTTAATGTTAAACAAATACAAGCACAGTTGTCTACAATAATGGACGCTGTGCTTTTTTGTTTGCTTTGAATCAACAGAATATTACATTTATGTATAAAAAAGTGTGGTTTGCTCTTGTTTTCTGTTCACAGAAAGATTAAAATTTTAGTGTATTTGTTTTTATAACAAGACAATAAAATTTCTAACAGGAGAGAACGGTTATGGATAAATTTTTCAAAATTTCCGAACGTGGTTCAAATGTTAAGACAGAGATTATCGCTGGCTTGACAACCTTCTTCGCAATGGCTTACATCGTCATTACGAACCCTAACCAGATTACAAGCTTCTCCACAGATGGTGCTCTTGGACAGATTTGGAATGCTGTTTATGTTGCATCTATTTTGGCAGCTGTAATTGGTACATTGTTGATGGCTTTCTATGCAAAGATGCCTTTCGCTCAGGCTTGTGGTATGGGTCTTAACTCATTCTTCTTTGTAAGCTTCATTTTGCCTGCTTTGATTTCAGGCGGTGATGTAGTTAAGGGATATCAGGCAGGACTTGTTATTATCCTTGTTTCTGGTATTGTTTTCTTGATTTTCTCCATCACTGGCTTGCGTTCCAAGGTTGCAAGAGCTTTGCCTGATTGTTTGAAGAAGGCAATTCCTGCAGGTATTGGTTTGTTCATCGCTTTCATCGGTTTCCAGAACGTAGGTATTATCCAGGCTAACCAGTACACATTGGTTCAGTTCAATGACTTCCACGGTGCTATTGCTAATGGTGAGTTCATGACAGCTTCCTTGCCAGCATTGTTGGCTTTGGGCGGTTTGGTTCTTATTGCAGTTCTTGAGAAGCTTAAGGTTAAGGGTTCTGTATTGATTTCTATCGTTACAGTTACTGTTGCTTACTATCTTTCTACTTGGACAGTTCCTTCCTTTGATATGAGCCAGGTTGGCCAGGCATTCAAGGATTTCGCAGCAATCGGTGTTACAGGCGTATTCCATGTTGATGCTTGGAAGGATGCATTCACTGGTCCTGCTATCGGTGGCGTTGTTTCCGCAATCATGTTGGTTGTTACATTCTGCTTGGTAGATATGTTCGACACAATTGGTACTCTCTATGGTACAGCTTCTCAGGCTAACCTTCTCGATGAGAATGGCGACCCAATCGACGTTGACAAGTGCATGACATGTGACTCTGTTGCTACAGTTGCTGGTGCAGTTATGGGTACATCCACATGTACAACATTCGTTGAGTCTGCTGCTGGTGTTGGTGCTGGCGGACGCACAGGTTTGACAAGTGTTGTTACAGCAGCTTGCTTCTTGCTCTGCTTGTTCTTGGCTCCTTTGGCTAAGTTGGTTCCTGCATGTGCTACAGCTCCTGCTCTTATTTACGTTGGTGTACTTATGCTTAAGGGCTTCTCCAAGGTTGATATGAACGATGTTCGTTCTGCAGTTCCTGCATTCCTTGCTTTGATCATGATGCCTTTGACATACTCCATCTCCAATGGTATTGGTATCGGATGTATTGCTTACACAGTAATCACTCTCTTCTCTGGTAAGTACAAGAAGACAGACATTGCTGTTACAATCATTGCTATTTTGTTCATCTTGCGTTTCTGCTTGGTAACAATGTAATTTAATAAATCAAAACGGTGCTTCGGCACCGTTTTTTATAGCAAAGAACATGAAAGGTCATTCTGGTTTTAGAATGACCTTTTGATGTTCAAACATTCGATATTAAATCTAAAATTTGAATTAAGGTTGTACAAACAGTATCAAAAGAAAGATCTTTTGCGTATTCGTACTTTTGGCTATAAGTCGTCTACAATTTATTTAAGAATTCACTGTATTGGATATCCTTCAAAATTGCTGCATAGTGATCCAAAACTTTTTGACTTCCTCTTTTTGTTGCTGTTCTATACAGTGCATTTTTTAAAACGTGTGTATTACAAATTGATCCACGTAGTACATATAGTATGTGTACATCATAGAAGTCCCTAGGACGTGTATTTGTGATACCTCGAGATAATATAGTCTCTATTTTCTCAGCTAGAATAGTTTCGATGTTATACGAGAATATATTTATTTCACCCTGTTCAAACAGCATAGGTATTGAGGTTTTGATTTCCCTAGGGGTGATAACATCTCCAGTTGTAATATCAACGGTTAAGGGTACGTTAATAGGAGAGAAAGTGGCCTTTAAAGAAACTCTAACTCCAGGATAATCGTCGTCTTCGCGAATGCCATTTATGCCTAGAATTTCAAAAGTTACATTATCATCGCAGGATATTTTACAAATTTCTTTAAAAATATAGTTGATAGACTCCTTCGACAAAGTAATTCCTTTGATGGTTGCGTCCAAATCCATTGTTGTTCTAGCATCTAAACCGATAATAGCACCAATTAGGAAACCACCCTTAAAAATGAAATTATTTTTGTATTTTGAAACAGATATTCTTTCTAACAGCCTTTCCAGCATGTAGTTTTGCATGACTAATTGTGGAGAAACGTGTTTTTCGAAGGCTTTTTTCTTTATAAAAGCCTTGAGCTGCATAGGATTTCTTGTAATTATAATAAAACCTCCATATATCGCAGCACCTTTGGTTTAACATGTAGTTGCTCAGCATATTTCATTAGCTTGTAAATGTCTTTATCCTTGGATGCTGCATATTTTTTCATTGCAGCATTAACAATCTGGATGTCATTATTATTACCTCGAAGAATATCACACAAAGATCTTTCTAGGTCATAGATACGAATTAAATTGCCGCTGGGAGATTGCACTTCTGTTATACCTAGGTTGTAATTTTCGAGAATAGATCTTTTTATAATTACATTTTCTTTTTCTAAAGAAGGAGTGTTATATCCTTTAGGAAAAGTTAGAGTATATTTGCTTGGAGTTCGATCAGTATATCCCCATAAATATAGGGCAGTTTCGTGAGAAAAAACACCGCGACTATATTTGGATTGGAGCATGTAAAAATCATCTTCCCAAACATTGTTGCGAATATATAATCCTCTTCCAAAGCGCGTAAGCTCTCCTGTAATAACAAGTTTTTGCAATACATTGCGATGTAATCCTGCGGAATTAATATCTTTGGTAGTAATTACTCCATTTGTTGATGCTTCTAATATGTTGCTGATTAACTCTTTATTGTCCATATGCGCACCCCCTTTTGTGACATTCGCACAATATATTATATAGAAATAATGTGCGTGAGTCAAAGTTGCGCTTGTGGGAAATTCCACCTCCCGTTTCTGCCAAGGTCACTATACTCGTTCGACAAACAAAAAAGCAACCGTCTTTTAACGATTGCTTTAGATAATTTATTTTCGTTAGCGAGTGAAACGAGCGGCTAACTAATGACTTACCATCTTCTTCTCTTGGAAGGATCAAGGTATGCTGTATGCCATGCTGCTACGTCGCGGATTGTCTGACCCATCTGGCTAACACCTGGACGTGTTGTTGTAAGCATTGTGTCAATCTCGCTGTTGCTGTTGCCACCAATCCAGTTAGTTACGCACATACCCAACATATGCTCATTGTTGATAAGTGGCACTTCACCAGGAGCGCCGCTACCATAAACCATATTGCTCATAGCCTTTACGCTGTGGTTTGTCATGAATGTGGATGGGATTACGTCAAAGCCCTTCTCCATGAACATATGAACAGATGGGAACTCTGTGTGCTCATAGTGCCAGTCTGTGATGATAATATCCTTTGGAATCATATCTACTGCAGGCCATGTGCCGTAGATATCTGCCTCCCATGTGTGGCCGAAGCAGATATTTGTGTCGATAAGTCTATCACCCCACATCATCATACGAACGCCGCGCTTAGTAAGGTGGTCATGAAGAATCTTAACGTTCTTGGCCATAAGCTCTGGACGAGGAATATCCTTACATGCAGGGCAATGTGCCATTTCGAAAATTTCATCCATACCAACGTGGAAGTACTTACAATTTGTTGCGTCGATAAGCTCGTCGATTACAGGAAGTACAATGTTGTAAATCTCAGGCTTGTTTCCGCACCAGGAAGGTGTGTAGAAATTGTCTGGGTGAGACTCCTCTGTATACTCAGGTGTCTCGTCAAACTCAGGATATGCCTGAAGCAAACCGTTACGCTCACACTGCCAACCCTGATGACCAAAGCAGTTGAACAATGGGATCAACTGTCCGCCAGCCTTAGCAATAGCCTCAGCAGCTTCCTTAACCTGGTCGATATGTACTGTGCCACCTGCGATCTCAGGATGGCTTCTAGTAATTACGTTGTGTCCGATTTCGGCAATAAAGGTGTCATATCCCATGGGGATAAGGTTGTTAAGAGCTAATGCGACAAAACCAGTTAAATCCTCTGGAGTCTTCATATAGCAATGATAACAAAACATCTTTGGTGTCATGTGTGGGTTCCTCCGTTTATTATTTATATTTCGATTATAAAAGACAGCACGCTAAAAAGATATACTAAAGTTGTCTATTTAAGAATGCTTTCTTGTTGCCAATTTGATGCAGCCCTTCTGAATCCAGAACATTACAAAGCCGATGAGCAAGAATCCAAAAATGTAGAGTGCCAAGAAAGGTACGTATGGCAAAGCCTGATCGATCTTGTTAAGAACTGGAAGAGAGCACTCAAAGTAAGGACTAATAAAGAACATGTTGAATGTATCATCCATGCCAGCTGCTCTTAAAAGTTTATAGCCAACTACATCGAGAATAAGCGCCACTCCACAAAGTGCAGCAAATGCAATTGCGCCCTTTTTGTACAGGGAAAGGTCATATCTTTTCCTCAAATGTGTGATGGTGAAAATGCCCATAACAATCTGAGATCCGTGATGGAACATGGACTGAAGGCTAATGCCAACCTCTGCGATGAAAACATCCTCGGGGTAGATATATGTTACTAATCCACCAAAGAAAGAGAATATACAAATGAATGCCATGATGGCGTCTCTAAATGAGCTATCCTTACCCCAAATGATAAAAGGAAGAACAAAAAGAGGTGTACCACAAAGCTGGAATGGGAACACGTACCAACTATAGTCTGCTTCCACGACACCATCGGAAACGGAGAATATATACATGAGCTGCTTAAATGTCTCGAAGGCAACCATTGCCACCCACATAATAAGCATAATCTTACGATATTGTTTGTCATCTGCGTTGCGGTAGAAGTAACACAAGGAAACGGTTGAGGCAATAATAATCGCTACCCAAACAAGGTGGAACCAACCGTAACTGGTGGGACATGTTGCTTCTGTTTGAAGAATTTCTATTAACCTAGCCCAAAAATTCATATGTACCTCCATATATAAGGTATATAAAGGAATTATACCAAAAAATGTGATCAATGGCACAGAAATATGACTAAATTGTGTACAAAAATAATGACAAAAAATTGGTTATATTGTGAAACAGATAAGAAGAGTTGTTGTTTTGCATAAATTATTAGATTGCAGATTGTAGAAAGTGACAAAAAGCTTGTTTGCACATTGAATTGTATTGTGCAGAGTGATATTCTTTTAAATGGAAATTAATCCAATAAATAAATGGAGGAAACAAATATGAAGAAGTTTTTAGCTATTCTTCTTGCAGTTGCAATGGTTATGACATTGGTTCCAACTATGGCATTTGCTGATGAGGCAACATCTTACATGCATGTTGAAGCTTTGGAAGATTACCCAAGCAGACCCGAGAACCAGTTAAACATGGTTGTGTCAATTGCAGCAGGAGATGTAGTTACATTTGATTTTAGACCTATTGGTGAAGCAACTAATGATGGTGGTATTTTTGACGTTCGTACACACAATGGCGCTAGAAAGTTGTTCTATGCAAAGCCTAGCTCTTCTACTCCTGGCACATGGAGTGTAAATGAGCAGGTTGGTGAGGCAAAGAATAATGGTACTGTTGCGATGGATACAGTATCTTTCACAGCACTTGAGGATGGTTGGTACAGAGTATCCTTCCAGATCACAGTAGACCTTGCTGATGGTCTTCACATTGCATTTGGTTATGCTGCATTGGATGTAGATAATCTTACAGTTGGTGATAAAGTTTGCTCTTTTGGCGAGGCAAATGTTGTAGAGTTCGCAGACAAGAACGCCGCATCCCTTAAGTATGATGATGGTACAGAGTTCACAATCGAGAGAAGTGTTAATGGCTTTGATTGGGCAGCATCTCTTGTAGTTGAGGGTGGAGCAGAGTTAGAAGTTAACTATTTGGTAGGCTTTATGGCTAACGGTATGGCAGAGGGCGAGAATGATAAGTACATTCAGTTCGTTGTTAAAGAGTCCGTTGCTGCAGACGCAGAGGTTTCTTTTGTTGTTTACAATGACTCTGAAAGTGAATTCTCCTTCTCTGAGATTTCTGTAAGAGATGCAAGCGCAAATAACAAGCTTATTGCAGTTACTGCTAATGCAGAAGGATTGAGTGGCTCTATTAAGACTGCTTCTCTTGCTTCTGACCTTGTTATTGAGGATTTGGGAGATGGTTTCTATAAGGTTACATATAAGAACCTTGCAGAGCAGACAGGTATTTTCTTTAGATTTGTTGTTTCTGATCCAGATGCAAGCATTATTATTATTGACGATCTTAAGATCGGCGATAAGACAGCTTCCTTCAATGATGATCAGGTAGTTGATAATTCTCAGGAGAACACAGTTACATATACATGGGACGACGGTTCTGAACTTGTAATTGTTGAGAAGTATACAAAGATTAATTGGATTTCTGCAGTTTTCTATTGGCAGGCACAGGACACAGAGACAATTTGGTGGTTGGGCTACGAGATGCCAGCAAAGAGTTCCAGCAGAAATACTATCTTTGTAGAGTATGAGTTCAAGACAGGTGATGTTGTTACATTCCTTGTATATATTGGAGATTCAGCAGAGGTTGACAAGACAGATATGTATGTTCGTAAGAGTGCTAAGGCATTGTATCTTGGAACAGATGATGAAGTTTATAGTGGTAAGCACATTGTAGACTATGCACTTCCTTTGCTTTACGAAGGAGAAGAGACAGGTTGGTACTACATTGAGTGCGTTCTCCAAGAGGATGTCTCTAAGCTTGAGTTCTCTGTAGATGGAGGCAATGTAACAGATGGTGCTATCGGTGCAACAGCAGTTGCCAACATTACAGTGAATGGTGTTGCTCTTGACGAGACAACTGTTGTTACAGACAACAACAGCAATGTTGTTGAACCAGATCTCCTTGATGCAACAGGTGTTGAGCTTCCAACAAGAGATGCTCTTCAGCTTATCGTAACAGGCGCAGGCGCTACTGTTGTTGTAAAGGATATTGACGGCAACGTAGTTAACCCAGGTGAGGAAGCTCTTACAGAGAAGTATGAGTACACAATTGAGGTTGAGGCTTTAGAGGGCTTCGTTGTTACAGGCATCTTGGTAAACGGCGAAGAGTTCGAGTCTGGCAAGAGCATCATTGCAGACGAAGGTATTGAGGTTATGGTTGCTACAACTAGAATCTTCGCTCCTGACGTAACAGCTGAGAATGCTACAGTTGTTCTTAAGGATGCTGAGGGTAATGTTCTTGAGGGCGATATTGACGAAGGCACAGAGGTTGTAGTTGAGGTTGAGGTTGCTGAGGGTTATGAGCTTGTATCCGTTACAGTAAACGGTGAGGCATATGAGGCAGGCACAACAGTTATCGTAGTAGAGGGCCTTGTAGTTGAGGTTGTTACAGCTGAGATTACAGAGGATGTTACACCTGAGGAGACAGGTGCTATCTCTATCGCAGTAGTTGCTATGGTAGCAATTATGGGCGGCGCAGTTGTTCTTAAGAAGAAGGAGTTCTAATTTAGAACGATAAAGTTTTAGGTTATTTGAGGCAGGGCTTAGGCTCTGCCTCTTTTTCGTGCAAGAAAATTAAATGTTGATTTCATTGGATTCATGATGTAAAATTCGCATTAGGGGAATACCCTAATATTAATTAATATTTTGAGAGGTAACAAAAATGAAGAAGATTTTAGCAGCTCTTATTGCAGTTGTTATGGTTCTTTCTGTATCTGCAGTTGCATTCGCAGACGTTGACGCAGTTAAGCTTACAGCTACAGCTACAACACAGACAAGATTCCAGTACAACATTGCAGGCGTTACACTTGCAGCTAATGATGAAGTAGTACTTACAGTACAGCTTCCTGACATCACAGACGTAGCTACTGGCGCTACAGCTAAGGTTAAGAGCCTTACAGCTAGAGTTTATGACGGTGGTGACAAGTTCATCAACGGACAGGCAATTGATGAGACATGGGCAAAGGACCTTGGCGATGGCTGGTATGAGCTTACATTCAAGGCAACAGCAGCATGTGAGGGTATGATGGTTGCATTCTTCTACTACACAGAGGACAACACAGAGGCTCAGCCTGCAGATGGTTCTGTTATGACAGTTGCAGGTATTAAGGTTAACGGCACAGACGTTACTCTTGATGCAGCTAACTTCACAGGTAAGGGTCTTACTCTTGCAGCTGAGGCAGTTAAGGTAACTCTTCCTGGCGCAACAGAAGAGACACCTGCTGAGACAGAGGATGCAGCTACAGAGGATGCACCAGTTGAGGAGACAGGTGTTGTTTCCATCGCAGTTGTTGCAGTAGCAGCAGTTATCGGTGGTGCAGTAGTTCTTAAGAAGAGAGAGTTCTAATTTTAAATTAGATCAATATTGCAAACACGGGAGAGCCTATTACAGGCTCTCTTTTTTGATGCGGAAACTTAGGTTTTGTTGCTTTGCACAAATTGTATTGTAAAAATTGTGCAAAAGGATGATTGACTATGCATGTGGGCGTTGGTAAAATGCAACTAAAGAGAAAGTAATTTTTCTAATATATGGAGGTAACAAAAATGAAGAAGATTTTAGCAGTTCTTTTGGTTCTCGCTATGGCTCTCTCTATGTCTTCCGTTGCATTTGCAGCAGATGAGATTGATTGCTATGAGATGGAGTCCTATCAGGGCGGACGCAGAGAAGGCGTTGCAATTAAGGATATGAAGCAGGGCGATATCGTAGGTTTCTACGTAAAGGCAGTTCCTGGCACAGGTATTGATGGCGTTGGTCAGCTTAAGATGTATGTAAGACACGTTGATGGCGGTTCTACAAAGGGTAAGAGACTTGATGCTGAGGGCAACATCACAGATAAGCTTTGCTATGACATTTGGTTCGATAGCGAGGATGCATATCTCTGGAAGAACGATGATGGTTGGTTCTACATCGAGGCAGAGATCCAGAAGGACGGAGACAACTTCTTGGCAGTTGTAACATATGATGAGGGCGAGAGCTCCACATATCCTGACGCTCAGGTAGCAGAGTGCTTGGTAGCAGGCATTACAGTTAACGGCGTTGCAGTAGATCCAGCTAGAGTTTACGGATTCGATGGTTCTGCAGCAACTACATTGGCAGCTAAGACAACTATGGCAGATCCTAGATCCGCAGCAACAGAGACACCTGCAGAGACAGAGGACGCTCCAGTTGAGGAGACAGGCGTTGTATCTATCGCAGTTGTTGCAGTAGCAGCAGTTATCGGCGGTGCAGTAGTTCTCAAGAAGAGAGAGTTCTAATCTAAGTTAGATACATATTGAAGAAGGCTCCGTTTTGGAGCCTTCTTTTATTTTAGGTAATATATATAAGACGATAGATATGTCGCAAAAACTTCAGGAGGAAAACATGAAAAAGGTATTAGCTATCCTTACAGTAATGGCAATGGTGCTGTCTATGTCATCATTTGCTTCTGCACAGGAAATAGAGGTTTGTAAGCTTACAGTTACAGATGGTGAACAGTCTAGAATTCAGTTCCATTATGCAGAGGGTGAATTTGTAGAAGGGGCTAAGGTAGAAATTCTGATTAATCTTCCAAATATTTTGGAACAGGAAACAGGAACAGAAGCTACTGTTAGAAATCTTACAGCTAGAGTTTATGGTGCTGGTGAGAAGTGGACAGATGAAAAAACTTTTGATGAGACTTGGGTAGAGTTCCTCGGTAATGATTGGTACAAGATTACCTTTGATGTTACCGTTGAGTCAGAGGGTATAACAATGGGATTCTTCTATTTCTATGAAGACGGCACAGAGACAGGTAAGGAGGTACGACCTGCAGACGGTTCCGTTATTTATTTTGCATCCATGTCAATAAACGGCGTAGAGTTGGCTCTTGATGCAGATTTGTTTGAGGGATCCAATCTTGTTCTTGAAGCAGAGAAAATTAAGATGACAAGCCCATATTCAGATTTAGAACCAACAGATGACACTTCTGGTGATATCGCAGATGATACGGAAACAGATAAGAACGATAACAATGAAAATAAAGTAGACGATGGATTGTCCGTAGACAAAGTGTGGATTATCACAGGTGCTGTGGTAGGTGTGGCCCTTATTGCAGCAGTTATTGCGATTATTCTTAAGAGGAAAAAGGCATAATTAAGCAATTTTTTTAAAGCAAGATTTCAAGTGAAATCTTGCTTTTTGCACAAAAACAGAGAAGTAAATTGTGCAAAAGGACCATTGACACCATATATTTACATTGTTAAAATCTAGGGAGAAATTTAATTTCTATTCAAAATATTTTGGAGGTAAACAAATATGAAGAAGATTTTGGCAGCTCTTATTGCAGTTGTTATGGTAGTTTCTTGCATGTCCGTTGCATTCGCAGCTTCTATCAACAGCTATGATATGGAAGACAAGAACGGTGATGGTTCTAGATGGTCCGCTAAGATTGCAGGTGAGGTTAAGACTGGTGATAAGATCACATTCTGGGTAAAGCCTGCTACAATTGAGAATGCTGATATGTATGCTAGAGATGGTGCTAAGGCTCACTACCTTGATGCAGAGGGCAACGATACAGGTAAGGAAGTTTACTCTGGTAAGCACATCACAGACAACGCTCTTGCTGAGGTTGATGGTTGGTACTACATTGAGTGCGTAGCAATGTCTGATTCCACAGGTTACGAGCTTTCTGTTGACTGCGGTAACGTTGCTGGTGGCACAATGACAGGTGCTCAGATTGCTGGCGTTAAGGTTAACGGTGTTGAGGTTGCTCTTAACGCATACAACTCTGGCGAGGCTCTTACAGCTACAGCTATGGAGGAGCCAGTTGTTGTTGAGGAGACACCAGTTGAGACAGAGGATGCACCAGTTGAGGAGACAGGCGTTGTATCTATCGCAGTTGTTGCAGTTGCAGCAGTTATCGGTGGTGCAGTAGTTCTCAAGAAGAGAGAGTTCTAATTTAAAGTTAGATAGTCACTCAAGAAGACCTAAGAAATTAGGTCTTCTTTTTTTGAGTAGAAAGTGAACAAATTGTGAATACAAAGGTATTTCTACCATTGACTACAAATTATGCCATGGTAAAATCTTTAGTATAAAAATAAAACACACTAGAGGTGGAACATGAAAAAATTAATTGCTATTCTTACAATTTTGGCACTTGCATTGTCTGTAGCCCCAGTTGCATTTGCAGGCACTAACTCCTACATGGAGATCTCCGGTACTGTTGACGAGGAGAACATGTGCGCATTGCAGGTAGACTTCGCTACTCCTGTTACTACTGGTCAGACAGTTAGCTTTGACTTTAGACCCTACTTGACAGATGATCTGATGTATAACGGCCTTTCCATTCGTTTCTTCCAGGCTGCATCTAAGGCATTCAACGTTATTCCAGAAGAGTATGATGATAACAACAATGTTACAGCTTACTATATTGAGTGCATTGATGAAGAGTTCGCAGCAGAGGATTCAATCATTATTACAGCAGGTTATGATGGATGGACAAATGTTACATTCACAGCAGCATCCGATTTGGAAGAGGGCTTCTTCGTAAGATTCTACTATGGTGATGCAGCAGCATATGAGGTAGGCACAGTTCTTAAGTTTGACGTAGACAATCTTAAGGTTGGTGACAAGGTTTGTTCTTTCAACGAGACAAACGCAGTAGCAATTGGTGAGACAAATACAGCTACATTTAAGTTTGATGATGGCACAGAGTTCACAGCAGCTAAGGCATATCAGATGGATTGGACAATGGCTATTAAGGCAGAGGAGTCTACAAATCCTAATGCATCTGCAGGTGATGTAACACCAGATACAGGTGCAGATGACAAGACAGATGCAACTGGCGATAAGACAGACGACAAGGCAGATGATAAGGCCGACGATTTGGGCGCTGGCAAAATCTGGATTATCACAGGCGCAGTTGTTGGCGTAGTTCTCGTAGCAGCAGTTGTTGTAATTGTTGTTGCTAAGAAGAAAAAGTAATACATAGTTAAAATTTAGCAGTGAGACGGGCCTTAAAAGGGCCCGTCTTTTATATATATAGGGTTGATACAATCAAAGGCTTATTATATAATGACTATAATTTGGCGAAAGAGAGGCTGATTGATTTGAATAAGTACATTGTTAGTGTTAATGGACAGAAGTTTGATATTGAAATTACAGAGCTTGACTCCCGTGTAGTTGCAAGCAACGCACCAGTTGCAGCACCCGCACCTGCAGCTCCAGTGGCAGCACCTGCAGCAGCACCTGCACCCGCAGCAGCTGGCAGTGCACAGGTAGTATGCCCTATGCCTGGCACTATCCTTGACGTTAAGGTTTCTGCTGGTCAGGCAGTTACTAAGGGTCAGGTACTTTTGATTCTTGAGGCTATGAAGATGGAGAACGAGATTGTTGCTCCCCAGGACGGCACTGTTGCAGGTGTTCGCGTTACTAAGGGCGCTGCAGTTAACTCCGGTGATATTTTGGTTGATTTGGCATAATTAGCTGTTGAAGCAGATAAGGAGAACAATAATGGCTAAGGTTAGAATTACGGAAACAGTTTTGAGAGACGCTCATCAGTCATTGATCGCGACTCGTATGACTACAGAAGAGATGCTTCCCATTTTGGAGAAGCTCGACAACGTTGGATATAACGCTCTCGAGGCATGGGGTGGTGCTACATTCGATGCATGTATGAGATTCCTTAACGAGGATCCATGGGAGAGACTTCGCAAGATTAAGGCAGTTGCTAAGAAGACTCCTTTGCAGATGCTTTACAGAGGTCAGAATATCCTCGGTTACAAGCACTATGCAGATGACGTAGTAGACTACTTCACACAGAAGGCAGTTTCTAACGGTATTGATATTATCCGCGTATTCGATGCTCTTAACGATTACAGAAACATCGAGCGCACAATGAAGGCAACTCACAAGGAGGGCGGTCACGCTCAGGGTTGTATCAGCTACACAATTTCTCCTTACCACAGCATTGAGAAGTATGTTGCTGACTGTAAGCTCCTTAAGGAGATGGGTGCAGACTCCATCTGTATTAAGGACATGGCAGGTCTTCTTCTTCCCTACGATGCATATGAGCTCGTTAAGGCTATTAAGGAGAACGTAGATCTTCCTCTCGAGCTTCATACACACTACACAAGTGGTGTTGCTTCCATGACATACCTCAAGGCTATTGAGGCTGGTGTAGACATTGTTGACTGTGCTATGAGCCCCTTGGCACTTGGTACATCTCAGCCTGCTACAGAGCCTATGGTTGCTTCCTTGCAGGGCACAGAGTTCGACACAGGTTTGGATCTCAACCTCCTTACAGAGATTGCAGATTACTTCAAGCCTCTTCGTGAGAAGTACTTGGCAAATAAGCTCCTTAACCCCAAGGTTATGGGCGTTGACGTTAACACACTTAAGTACCAGGTTCCTGGCGGTATGCTTTCCAACTTGGTTTCTCAGCTTTCTCAGGCAGGTAAGCTTGATCAGCTCGAGGATGTACTTAAGGAAGTTCCAAGAGTTAGAGAGGACATGGGTTTCCCACCACTCGTTACTCCTTCCAGCCAGATCGTAGGTACACAGGCAGTTATGAACGTAATTGCAGGTGAGCGTTACAAGATGGTTCCAGTTGAGTCCAAGGATATCGTAAGAGGTAAGTACGGTCAGACACCAGCTCCTATCTCTGAGGAAATCAGAACTAAGATTATTGGCGACGAGCAGCCCATTACATGCCGTCCTGCAGACAACATTGCACCTGAGCTTCCTTCCCTTCGCGAAGAGTGCTCCAAGATGCCAGAGGGTTGGATTCAGCAGGATGAGGATATCCTCACTTATGCATTGTTCCCAAAGGTAGCTCCTAAGTTCTTCGAGACAAGACTTGCTATGCAGAATGGCACATACGTTGCTCTAGAAGAGAAGAAGGAAGAGGCTCCTAAGGCTAAGAAGACTACAGACACAGTTGAGCGTTCCTACAGCGTTAAGGTTAACGGCGTAGAGTACATCGTAGATGTTGAGGAGTATACTCCTGGCGCAACACCTGCTGCTCCAGCAGTAGCTCCTGCTCCTGCAGCAGCACCCGCACCAGTTGCAGCACCTGCAGCAGGCGGCGTTAAGGTAGTTTGCCCAATGCCCGGCACAATCCTTGATGTTAAGGTTTCTGCTGGTCAGACAGTTACTAAGGGTCAGGTTCTCATGATCCTCGAGGCTATGAAGATGGAGAACGAGATTGTTGCTCCTGAGAATGGCACAGTATCTGCAGTTTGCGTACAGAAGGGCGCAACAGTTAACTCCGGAGATGTTTTGGCTACTCTGTGATTTGACAGTAAAAAGATAGGTATCATATAATGTAAGGGTTATCCGAGGTAGGATAACCCTTATTTATTTTTCGTAGTATTTACTAAATTTTGGAGAGATACATTATGGCAGAGACTAAGGCAAAGGATACAGTTAAAAAGAATAAGCCCGAGTCATCTAACAAGGCTCAGGCTAAGCGTCGTCGCCGCAAGAGGACCAAGCTCAGCTATTTCCTCCATGAGGGACTAGGCTCTTTGTGCTGCCTAATTGCGATTTTCGCAGCTATTTGCTTGTTCGCGTTGGACAAGTCCGGAACATTGGGAGTTTTGTTCTCCAAGTTCCTCTTTGGTATGTTTGGAGTTACAGCATATGTAACCCCCATTTTCCTTTTGGTAGCAGGTATTGGTCTCATTTTTGTTAAAAAGGATGGAGATTTGTTCGCAATTAAGTGGGTTGTGGCAATGTTCGTTCACTGGTTCGTGGCAGCAATCATTTCCGCAATCATGGTAGGCGATGCATACGCAGGATCCACAACAGCTCAGGCATTTAAGGACTTGTACGCACAGATGGCTGCAGGTGGTGCATGGGGTGGCATTTTGGCAGTGCCATTGGTTAAGTTGGTGCAGATTCCATTTGCAGTATTGCTTCTTGGCTTGTTTGCATTTGGTGGTCTTATGATTGTGACAGAGGTTACTCTCGGAGACATTTGGTACGTTATTAAGACAATTGCCGTGGCAATTGGTAGAGTAATTTCAGCTATTTATAGAGCTATTCGCCGTCAGGCTAAGCAGACTAAGCAGAAGTCAGATAGCCGCCGTGACAAGAGACAGCTTAAGGAGAGCCAAAAGCCTACATATAATGGCAAAACCGAAGAAGAATATGACTTTGGCGATGATGTAGTTAAGAGAGAAAAGATTACATTTAATGGCGTTAACCGCAAGGAAGAGCAGTACGGCAACAATGCCCCCAAGAAAAAGTTCAAGATTCCGGACATGGGAGATGAACCAATTATTCCAGAGGACAACGCAAACAGCCCATACTCCTTTGATCCAGATGAGCAGCCCGTTATGACAACATACGGCGGAAATAGACCTATTTCTACAATGAACATTGTGGATGATGAGCCTAAGGTAACGGAGGCAGTTTCTGAGGAGAATTCAGAGCAACCTGACGAAAAGTCCAATGAAGTCAAGATTCTCGACGTATCTAGTCTCAGACAGCCTGAGGCAGAGACCACAGAGGATAACGCAAATATTACATTTGTAGTGGCAGACCAGCCAGTTGAGGCAGTTAAGGTTAAGCGTAAGCACACAGGTAGTGACTATGTTAAGCCTGACGTAGCACTTCTTAAGGCTCCAGCAGCAAATGCAGCTAGAGATATGGAGATGGCACGTAGGGAAGCCATGGAGCAGGCTAAGGTTTTGGAGACCACATTGGCTAACTTTGGCGTTGCAGCCACAGTTAAGAACATTACAAGAGGACCAGCTGTTACTAGATTCGAGCTCACACCTAACCAGGGCGTTAGAGTTAACAAGATTACAAGCCTTGCAGATGACATTGCCCTTAACTTGGCAGCAGGTGGCATCCGTATTCAGGCTCCAATTCCAGGTAAGGCAGCAGTTGGTATTGAGATTCCTAACAAGCACGTAGATAACGTTATGCTCCGTGAGGGTTTGGAGTCCGAGGCATTCAACAACAACCCTTCTAATTTGGCAGTTGTTCTCGGCAAGAGCATTACAGGCGACATCGTAATCTCCGATCTTGCTAAGATGCCCCACTTGCTTATTGCAGGTGCCACAGGTTCTGGTAAGTCTGTTTGCATTAACTGCATTATTATGAGTTTGCTTTACAAGTCTAGCCCAGACCAGGTTAAGCTCATTATGATTGACCCTAAGGTTGTAGAGCTTGGCGTGTATAACGGCATTCCCCACCTTATGGTTCCAGTAGTTACAGACCCTAAGAAGGCAGCAGGTGCCTTGGGTTGGGGAGTTAACGAAATGGAGCGCAGATATGCTTTGTTTAGCGAAAAAGGCGTTCGTGATTTGGCTGGTTACAACGAGATCATGAAGCGCAAGCGCGATCCAGAGGCAATTTTGCCAAAGATTGTTATTATCATCGACGAGTTGGCAGACCTTATGATGGTTGCTCCAACAGGTGTTGAAGATGCAATTTGCCGTTTAGCACAGAAGGCAAGAGCAGCTGGTATTTACCTTATCGTAGCTACACAGAGACCATCTGTTGACGTTATTACAGGTATTATTAAGGCGAATATTACATCTCGTATTGCATTTGCTGTTAAGAGCCAGATCGACTCCAGAACTATTTTGGATATGGCTGGCGCAGAGAAACTTTTGGGTCGCGGTGATATGCTCTATTATCCAATTGGTGAGCAGAACCCTATCCGTGTTAAGGGCGCATTTGTTTCCGACCAAGAGGTAGAGGATGTTGTAGAGTACCTTAAGAAAAACTACGAGGATGAGTACGACGAAGAGATTCAGGACCAGATCGATAGAAATGGTTCCACAGGATCCAGCGATGATGGTGATTTTGATGATGAGGCAGACGAATTCCTCGAAAAGGCCATTGACATTGCAGTAGAGGCACAGACAATTTCTGTATCTTATTTGCAGCGTAGGCTTAAGGTTGGACATTCACGTGCTGGCCGTATTATCGACCAGATGGAGGAGAGAGGAATTGTTGGTCCTTCTGAGGGTAGTAAGCCTCGCCAGGTGCGTATATCCCACTCTGAGTGGATGGAATTAAAATCAAAAATGTGAAGTTTTAGAACGGGCTTTTGACTGCGAAAGCCCGTTTTTTTATTGACAAATTGACTATAAAACTTTACTATAATGAAGATTACATAGTTTCGTGGAAACTAAGTTCACCATTTTGGTGTTAGATATATACAATTATTGTTATAGTTAGCTGTTTAGTTTTAATCTAGCCTCGCATAGGGGTGATTTGGGCGTTGTCACAGCCAATATACCTTATTAAGTTGCATATTTCGTGATCCATGTGCTATGTATCAATTTTCCGAAAGGGGAGCATAGACTTTGAACGAATGGATTTATGCGGCCATCGGCGCAGTCGCTGGCCTAGTTATAGGTTTGATCTTGCTTAAGATCAATTCAAAGAAGTCCTTTAATAAGGGCGTAGAGTACAGAAAACAAGTTGCAGAGCAGGCTATCGGCAGTGCCGAGGAGGAGGCTCGTCGTATCGTAGCTGAGGGCGAGAAGAGCGGAGAGGCTCGTAAGCGTGAACTTTTGCTTGAGGCTAAGGAGGAGATTCATCGCTCTCGTACAGAGTGGGAGTCTGAGCTTCGTGAGCGTAAGGCTGAGTTGGCTCGTACAGAGAACCGTCTTGCACAGCGCGAGGAGACATTGGATCGTAAGATTGAGCAGCAGGATCGCAAGGAAGAGGCTTACGCAGAGCGTATGGTTAGGATCCTTGATATCGAGGCTAAGACTAAGGAAGTTTACGCACAGCAGCTCGCAGAACTTGAGAAGATTGCAGGCCTTACCGTTGAAGAGGCTAAGCAGTACTTGCTTAAGAACGTTGAGAACGATGTTAAGAGAGAGGCAGCAGCCATTATCCGTGACATCGAGTCCAAGGCTAAGGAAGAGGGCGAGGCTAGAGCTCGCGAGATCATCACAACAGCTATTCAGAGATGTGCTGCTGATCAGGCTTCCGAGGTTACAGTATCTGTAGTTGCACTTCCTAGCGACGAGATGAAGGGACGTATCATCGGTCGTGAGGGACGTAACATCCGCACTATTGAGACAATGACAGGTGTTGATTTGATTATCGACGATACACCTGAGGCAGTTATCCTTTCTGGTTTTGATCCAGTTAGAAGAGAAGTTGCTAGAATTGCATTGGAGAAGCTTGTTCTTGACGGACGTATTCACCCAACTCGTATTGAGGAAATGGTGGACAAGGCTCGTAGAGAGGTTGACTCCGTTATTAAGAAGGCCGGTGAGGACGCAGCATTTGAGACAGGCGTTAACGGACTTCATCCAGAGATTATTAAGACTCTTGGTAAGCTTAAGTACAGAACAAGTTACGGCCAGAACGTATTGAGACACTCCGTTGAGGTAGCTATTTTGGCTGGTATCATGGCAGATGAGCTTGGTGTTGATTCTGTACTTGCTAAGAGAGCTGGTTTGCTCCACGATATTGGTAAGGCTATCGACCACGAGGTTGAGGGTACACATATCATGATCGGTGCAGATTTGGCACGTAAGTACAAGGAGAGCGATATTGTTGTTAACGCAATTATGGCTCACCACGGCGACGTAGAGCCAGAGTCTGTTATCGCAGTTTTGGTACAGGCAGCAGATGCTATTTCCAGTGCTAGACCAGGTGCTCGCAGAGAGAGCTTGGAGAACTACATTAAGCGTTTGGAGAAGCTTGAGGGCATCGCGATGTCCTTCGAGGGTATCGACAAGTGCTACGCAATTCAGGCAGGTAGAGAGATTCGTATCATGGTTAAGCCTGAGGTCGTTAACGATGACGAGATGATTCTTAAGACTCGTGACATTGTTAAGAAGATCGAGGAAGAGATGGAATATCCCGGTCAGATCAAGGTTACTATGGTTAGAGAGACTCGAGCCACTGGATACGCTAAGTAATACAATACAATTTACGAAATGGACAGGGCGTGTTAATTCACGTCCTTTTCTATAACTAGAGGGAGACAAAATGAGACTTCTATTTTACGGAGATTTGGTTGCAAAATCAGGAAAGGACATCCTTAAGGCTACATTGCCAGAACTGAAGAAAGAGTTCAACGTGGACATGGTAGTTGCCAATGGCGAAAACTCTGCAGGAGGACTTGGTATCAACGCCCAGTCCATGAGAGAAATCTTTGATGCAGGTGTAAATGTTATTACATTGGGTAACCATGTTTGGTCCAAGGATGATACGTATGATCTTGTAAGTAACAATCCTAGACTCATTAGACCAGGCAACTTGCCAGAGAATCTTCCAGGTAAGGGATTGGTGATTTTTACACTGCCAAATGGCGAAAAGGTGGCCATCATAAACTTGATTGGTAGACATAACTGTGGCGAACTTAATCAGGGAGATCCATTTGCATGTGCAGATAAGCTTGTTAAGGAGGCTAAGACACAGACAAACATGATCTTCGTGGACTTTCACGCAGAGGCCACATCCGAAAAGGGAGCCATGGCATGGCACCTTGATGGTAGAGTTGGTGCAGTAGTTGGTACACATACTCACGTTCAGACAGCAGATGAGAGAATTCTCCCCAGGGGCACAGCTCTTTTGACAGATGTTGGTATGACAGGACCATACGACAGCATTTTGGGCGTTGAGCCTGAGCTTTCTATTTATAAGCTTACAACAGGTATGATGTGCAGATATAAGCCAGCAACAGGCAGGGGCCATGTGAATGCAGTTGTGGTTGACCTTGATCCAGTTAAGGGTATTTGTAGAGAGATTATTAGGATAAATAGGGTTGTGGAGTTGTGAGTAATTGCAACGGACCATCCTATTTGATAAAATTATTTTGATTATACGTTTCGGAGGAAAAGTTAGTGGCATCCGCACTTATTATAATAATGGGTCTTTTGCTTGATCAGGGTTCTAAGTTCTTGATTAGAGCATTTATGGATCTCTACGAGACCGTCCCAGTAATAAACGGCTTTTTCGATATATATTATGTGACCAACTCCGGAGGAGCATGGTCTATTTTGGCAGACCATACATGGATTCTTACAATGGTTTCATTGCTTATGGTTACAGTTATGGTTAGATACATGGTTTTCTCTAGAGACCAGTACGTTAAGATGAGCTTGAGCCTTATTATTAGCGGAGCTCTCGGTAATTTGATCGATAGAGTATGGCAGGGTAAGGTTGTTGATTTCCTTGCATTCGATATTTTTGGATACGATTTCCCCACATTTAACATTGCAGATATTCTCGTTGTTTGTGGAACTATTTTCCTTTGCGTATATATTATTTTCTTCTTTGACAAGGCCGAAAAGCGTCGTCAGGAGCAGGATGAGGCAGAGGTTGCAGCCCTTAAGGGACAGGCTTAATTATGGAACAATGCTTATTTGTTAGTAATACAGAGGGCCTTCGCATAGACGCATGGCTTACAGGACAGATGGATGGATATTCCAGATCCTACGTGGCGCAGCTCATTAAGGATGGGTTGGTGTCTGTTGGTGGTAAGCCTGTTAAGCCTAGTCTTAAGGTTGAGGTGGGCATGGAGGTTCAGGTAGATTTGCCAGAGCCAATACCAGACGAGGCAGAGCCACAGGACATTCCATTGGATGTTTTGTACGAGGACCATCACCTTATTGCAATTAATAAGCCTAAGGGCATGGTAGTGCATCCAGGAGCGGGCAACCACGATGGCACATTGGTCAATGCGTTGCTTCACCATTGTCAGGGTAGATTGTCCGACATTAGAGGTGTTGTGAGACCGGGTATTGTACATAGACTGGACAAGGATACTTCTGGAGTTATTATTTCTGCTAAGGATAACCCAACCCACGAGGCGTTGTCTCAGATGTTCGCAGAGAGACAGGTGCATAAACATTATTTGGCTCTTGTTTGTGGCAGGACAGAGGACAGCGGTCGTATTGAGGAGCCTATTGGCAGAGACCCTCGCAACCGACTTAAGTACGGCGTTTTTCCAGATGGTAGACAGGCTATTACTTTGTACACTGTTGTGGAGAGATTTAATAAGTACACGCTTTTGGACGTGGAGATTTTGACAGGTAGAACTCATCAGATTAGAGTTCATATGAGCCACATTGGCCATCCAGTTGCAGGAGATCCACTTTATGGCAAGGGGGATAAGCTTTTTGCTAAGGCTGGAGGACAGTTGCTCCACGCAAAACATATTGAATTTGATCACCCAATTACAGGGGAGCCCATGGCCATAGATTCAGGAGTTCCAGGATATATGGAAGAGGCACTTAAGATGCTAAGAGAAAGGGGACTATAATGGACGTATATTTTCAGAAAATTCATCTAGATGCTGCGATTCCACAGTACAAGCACACAGGTGATGCAGGTATGGATGTGACATCCTGCGTGGACATGGTTATTAAGCCAGGCGAAACATGCATTGTTCCCACAGGACTCAAGGTTGCAGTACCAGTTGGATATGAGCTCCAGGTGAGGGCCAGAAGTGGCGTATCCCTTAAGACTCCTTTGAGAGTTGCAAATGGCGTCGGCACAGTAGACAGTGGCTATAGAGGAGAGGTTGGAGTTATTATCCACAACACATCCTGGCCATGGCAGCGTAAGAGACGCACACTTTCCGAAGGTGGACCTGGCACATATGTGATTTCAAAGGGAGATAGAATTGCACAGTTTGTGCTTAATAAATATGAAGTAATTGACATTATCCCTTGTGAGGATGTAGCATCTATTGGCGAAGACAGAGGCGGCGGATTTGGCAGCACTGGCGTAAAGGGATAGCGAGGAAAATATGAAAATAGATTTTGGTATTACCCTGGGTATCGACCTGGGAACATCCACAGTTTTAATCTATAACAAGAATAAGGGCGTCGTTTTAAGCGACATGTCCATCGTTGCCGTTAACAAGGATACTGACGAAATTATCAAGGTTGGCGAGGCAGCATATGGATTGCTAGGCAGAACAACAGGTAACGTTGTTGCCATTAAGCCTTTGAGAGATGGTGTTATCTCTGACTACGAGATTACCAAGAAGATGCTCAAGACATTTGTGGACACAGCCACAAGTCAAAACAATATCAGCAGAATTTTGTTCAGGCCAAGTATTGTTATTTGTGTTCCTTGCGGTATCACAGAGGTAGAAAAGCGAGCTGTAGTTATGGCAGCAGAATATTGTGGAGCACGTAAGACATATATTTTGGAAGAGCCTGTTGCAGCTGCGTTGGGAGCGGGGCTTGATATTTCCAAGCCATGCGGTTCCATGATCGTAGATATCGGAGGTGGTACAACAGACGTTGCTGTTATTTCCATGGGCGGTATCGTAGAGAGCAGCTCAGTTAAGATTGCAGGCGATAAGTTCGATGAGGCCATTGTTAGATTCCTTCGTAAGAGATTTAACATTCTTATCGGTGACAGAACAGCCGAAAATATTAAGATTCGAATTGGTACATTGTCATCTCCATCCAAGGACGACACCATGGACGTTAGGGGCCGTAACACAGCAACTGGACTTCCAATGTCTGTTAAGGTTTCAGCAGAAGACCTTTACGAGCCACTTAACGAAATCGCAGATACAATTACCGACACAGTTTGCATGGTTTTGGAGAAGATTCCACCAGAACTTTCTGCAGACATTAGTGAGAGAGGCATTATCATGACAGGCGGTGCTGCTAGACTTAAGGGTTTGGATAAGTACTTGCAGAATAGAACTGGTATTAGAGTTATTGTGGCAGATGAGCCCGAAATGTGCGTAGCAAAGGGTACAGGTGTTGCAATGGATAATCTTTCAGAATTGAGTAAGAGGGCCGAATAGTATGATGAACTTAACATTACTTACAGATTTTTATGAGTTAACTATGGCTAATGGCTACTTGGAGCAGGGCCAGGCAGAGAAGATTGCATATTTTGACATGTTCTTCCGCAGAGTTCCAGATGGAGGCGGTTTGGCTATTATGTGTGGCGTAGACCAGCTTATCGAGTATTTGCAGGAGCTCACATTTACAGATGAGGATATTGCATATCTTGAGTCTAAGGAGATTTTCTCACCTGAGTTCTTGGATTACTTGCGCAACTTCAAGTTTGAGTGCGATGTATGGTGCGTTCCAGAGGGTACACCTATTTTCCCAGGCGAGCCAATTTTGACAGTTCGTGGTCCTATTATTCAGGCTCAGTTCATCGAAACAATGGTGCTCTTGGTTATTAACCATCAGAGTTTGATTTGCACAAAGGCTAACCGTATCTGCAGATCTGCAGAGGGTAGACCTGTTTTGGAGTTTGGTTCCAGACGTGCTCAGTCTTCTGGCGCAGCTATTTTGGGTGCAAGAGCAGCATATATTGGCGGATGTTCTGGAACAGCATGTACTTTATCCGACAGAGAGTATGGTATTCCTGCTTTGGGAACAATGGCTCATAGCTGGGTACAGACTTTCCCAAGTGAGTATGAGGCTTTCTGTGCATACGCTAGAACATATCCTCATGCATGTACATTGCTTATCGACACATATAACGTTCTTAAGTCTGGTGTTCCCAATGCAATTCGTTGCTTTGACGAAATCCTTAAGCCCTTGGGTGCTAGACCTGCAGGCGTTCGTATCGACAGCGGTGACTTGGGTTGGCTTTCTAAGGAAGTGCGCAGAATGTTGGACGAGGCTGGATACCCAGATTGTAAGATTTGCGTTTCTAACTCCCTTGATGAGTATGTAATTCGTGAACTTATTCGCGATGGAGCTCCTATTGATTCCTTCGGCGTAGGTGAGAGACTTATTACATCTCAGTCTGAGCCTATTTTTGGCGGTGTTTACAAGCTTTGCGCTATTGAACACCAGGACGGAACAATTGAGCCTAAGATTAAGCTCAGCGAAAACATTGGTAAGATTAACAATCCAGGTGTTAAGGAGCTTTGGAGACTTTACGATAACCAGACAGGCAAGGCTTTGGCTGACGTTATTACATTGGCAGACGAGGTTATTGACGATAGCCAGGATTATGAGATCTTCGATCCAGAGAACACATGGAAGCGCAAGGACGTATATGACTTCCACGCAAAGAAGCTTAGAGTTAAGCTTTTTGAAAAGGGCCAGTTAGTATGCGAGCGCAAGACAACTCAGGAGATTCAGGCATACTGCAAGGAGCAGGTAGCAACAATGTGGGATTCCGTTCTTAGATTTGAGAATCCTCACAAGTACTACGTTGACTTGTCTCAGAAGTTGTACGACCTTAAGTGGAACTTGCTTAGAGAAGGCAGTAAGTCTAAGAGATAGTGGTCGCGCTTCGCGCTAGTGAACCGGCTACGCCTAGTAGGCCGCTGCGCTAGTGAGCCGGCTACGCCTAGTAGGCCGGACCTTCGGTCCTAGTGAGCCGCAAGCAGAGCTTGCTAGTATCCGCTCATTGCATTCGCTAGTGAATCGCCTTCGGCTAGTGGCCGCAAGCAAAGCTTGCTAAAACAAAATAACAATCAAGGATTGAGTTTGGGATTAAACCGGGCTCGATCTTTTTATTTTGTCTTCGAAATCGTGGAAAAGTGAATGTCTCAATTTGTCGACAGCCAGAATAATAACTGGAAATAAATGGAAACGAAAATGGATTGAAATAGAAAATGGTCTTTCTTTGAATTGACATTGGTTTTTTACAGGACTATTCTGCGTTAAAACATATCAAGCTGATTTGTAGGGAGACGTTTATGAGCGACAATGCTAAGAAAATTCTGCTGTATCTTTTGTTGGGAGTGGTTTGTGCAATTATATATATCGCTCTGACCAACATCGTTAAGGCGCTGATTTGTATTTTGGCAGGAATAGCTGCGGGTTATGGAATAGGCATGGCTATTAAGAAGTGTAAGAACAAGCAAACTTGACCGTGTAAGAAAAGGAGATTGTTATGAAAAAAGATATAATTTGCGTTATCTTGTTTGCAGTTGGAGCAATTGGATTCGGAATGGTGATTCTCCTGAAATACATGCATAACGAGAATGCACTACTTATGTGTTTGTGGTTTTTGATATGTTGGGCATGGCTTCTGCGCTGTATAAACAAGATCCGCAAAAAGAAGAAATCAAAGTCAGAACAAGTAACGGAGTAAAATCAGAATGGAAAACAACAAAAGAAACCTTATCGTAGGACTATTAATGCTTATGCTTGTCACTGGAGCAATCGTAATTATAGTGTCTATTGTAAATCCATATGGGAACTTTGGATTATATTGCGCTTATCTTGCTTTGGTTTTGGCGTGTTCGGGATTGCTGTTGTACATTAGAATTAAGTATCCAATGGAAAAAACTGATTCGAAAGGAAAGAAAAGTATGAAGAATAGTGGTGTTGCAACATTTTTGGGTTCATGTGTTATTGGTATCAGCATTATTGTAGCAGGGTATCTTATTAGCGAAGAGCTGCCCGAAACAACACAGGTGCCTGGATATATATCTGTAGACCTAGAAGACCAGGGAGAGCAATTTGACAACTATATGGACAAGTACGATGTGGCTCGATACCTTGGCATCTATAGTGACGATATAGATGAACTATTGTCTTCAGGAGAACTCGAGGGAACATATTTTGTTGTAGGTGATAGTTATATTTTCATCCGCGATAAAATTGATGAATGGGCTGAAAATAGAACTAAGTAAATTCCAGTTCTAGCATAAGACGGGACACTAAACGTCCAACACTAAATACTAAAAAAGACGAGAAGGAAATATTCCAACTCGTCTTTTTGCTTTTAATGTGGAAATTTTGGAGTTGACCTTACACCGTTAATTCTAAGCTCGGCATGAAGGTGAGGACCTGTGCTTCGACCTGTGTTACCTGAAAGAGCAATAACTTGTCCCTTTGAAACAGTCTGTCCTGTGGTAACCTTAATCTTGGAAAGGTGTCCGTACAGGGAAATAAGGCCGTTGCCGTGGTCAATCATAACAAAATAACCATATCCACCCTCGTCGTAGCCTGCGTAGTAAACTTTACCAGCACCTGATGCATATACGTTTGTGCCAGTGTTAACTGCAATATCCACACCGCTGTGGTATTTAGTCTGGCCAGTGAAGGGGTCTGCTCGATATCCAAAGTAGGATGTTATGTAACCACCATCTGTGGGCCACAGATCAGGATAATGCTCCAAGGTGTTCATAATATTGGTTGTTCCGTTAAGAACAGAGGAGACATCTGCAGATGAAACGTACTTATGAGAAAGAGAATTCTCTGTATATGCCCATTTGATTACCTGCAGGGCTTCCCAAACAGTATCGATAGAGGCCTCAACGCCTGGAATGCTGGGAGTTGCTAAAGATCCGCTGATTCCGTTTTGCAATGCTACCTGTGAATAGCTGTGGATGGAGCTAGAATTGGAAGTTGTAGCAAAATTTAGGTTAAATAAATCTTGTGCATTTTGGTAAAGGTCAAGTTCTGTCTGCAAATTAGACAATTCCTGTGACAGTGAAGCTGATGTGCTGGCACTTGTGGAATTTTGTTGTTCAAGATTCTTAATAACCTTGTCGGAATTTGTCGTAAAAACAACTAGCGAAACTGCTAATATAATACATATAGATGTAGAAATAAGGGCCCAAATGGCGAAAAATCTGCGGTTTGATGTCATGTTTCCATAATCCTCCTGAAGGAAAATTATATATATACAAAATGGCGGTGTCAAAGATATTGTAAATTCACAAAAATAAGTGCAAAAGAAGGCCCTTGTTTTATTGACATTGAATAACTGTAGGGGTATTATTCTTATATACAAATCTATATTTATGTTAATTCCTAAATTGTGACTTTTTTGTCACAATTGATATATTTTCCCCCTTTTAATTGTTGACTTTTCCCAAATCCCGTGCTAAACTGAACGGGGTTTTCTTTGTTTTTGTAGAAAGCGACGAAAGCCTAAGAAATACACACAAAGCGAGGAAGAGACATGTCAAAATGGACCAAATTCATTGCTGTTTTCTTGGCATTGACAATTGTTTGTGTTGCAGGTGTAGCAGTTTCATTTGCAGCAGACACAGATGCAGGAAATTCAGCGAATGGTGAAGTTGATTCCACTGGAGATGTAGGCTCTGACGACTTTACAGGCGAAGGTATTACTATTGAGAGCATATTGAATGACCCTGCGTACATCGATATGAATTCTTATGCATACTACATTAGCCATGTTAAGTCTACAGTTAAGCCTACAGATGTTATTAAGGTAACACCTGCTGACTTGGATACAGAGAACTCTTATGGTTTCTCCGTTGTTGATAATTACAACGGTTATAAGGGCGGATCTGCAGTCAAGACAGACGAGGTATCCAGTGTTACATACAAGTTCACTGTTCAGACATCTGGACTTTACCAGGTATTCGTAGAATATTCTCCCACAGAGGGCAAGGGATCTGATGCAGAGCGTAAGTTCTTGATCAACGGCGAGTTGCCTTTCTTTGATGCAGGTACAGTGTTGTTCGTGCGCACATGGAAGAATAAGGAAGTTACTGCAACTAACAAGAATCCCGTTACAGGATTTGCAGTAGATAACAGAGACAATGACATTCGTCCTGGACTGGTTGAAGATCCAATTTGGAATGGCGCATACATTACTGACCCTAACGGTTATTATGTAGAGCCATATTACTTCTACCTTGAGGCAGGCGAGAACACAATTACATTTGAGGCTACTAAGGAGCCCGTTGTTATTGGTCAGATTACTATTGCAAATAGAGTATCTGCACCTACATACGAGACATATCTTAGTCAGTTGACAAACAAGAACGTTGTTGATGGTTATTTCAAGAAGTATGAGGCTGAGCTTACAAACCGCACATCCTCCACAACTTTGATTGCTCAGAGCAACAGATCTTCTGCTAACGTTACACCTTACAGCGTTTCCAAGATTAGATACAACACAATTGGTGGTGAGACTTGGAATACATCTGGTCAGTGGATTGAGTACGTTATTGAAGTACCAGAGGATGGCCTTTACTGCTTGACTCTTAAGTACAGACAGAATATCGCAAGAGGTAACTATTCTACACGTATCCTTACAATTGATGGTTCCGTACCATTTGCAGAGTGCGAGAATCTTCAGTTTGAGTACGAAAATAAGTGGGTTAACATGACAATCGGCGACGATGCAGGTAATCCATATACTTTCTATTTGACAAAGGGTACACATACAATCAGACTCGAGGCTTCTATTGGTGACATGACAACATTGATCACTAAGGCTAACGAGCTCGTTAACTTGCTTAACGTTTGCTATCGTAAGATTTTGATGATTACAGGTACAACTCCTGATACATATGCTGACTATCAGCTTGATAAGAAGCTTCCTGGCGTTATCCTCATCTTCGAGAATACAGCAAACGAACTTGATAAGATGATTGAAGACCTCCTTATCCTTACAGATGGTGAAAAGGGTGATAAGGTAGGTACACTTCAGACTCTTTCTAAGCAGCTTAGACAGTTGGTTGCAAAGCCTGAGAATATTCCAAAAGCTTTGGATCAGCTCAAGACAAACATCGGTTCTTTGTCTACATGGATGATTAACATGGCATCTACTCCATTGGAGATGGATTGCTTCTATGTAACATCTGAGGATCAGATTGCTGAGCTTCCTCGTGCACACGATAGATGGTGGCAGAGCATTGCTCACGAGTTTAGCGCATTTATTAACTCCTTCTTCAACGATTACAGCTCTATCGGTAACGTTTACGAGGAGGATGGTAATTCTTCTAGCGTTAGAGTTTGGATCACAACTGGTCGTGACCAGTCCAACATCCTTAAGGCTTTGATCGACGATACATTTGTTCCTAACACAGAGGCATCTGGTCACCCCATCTACGTTAACCTTCAGTTGGTTACAGGTGGTAACCTTCTTCCTGCTGTAGTTGCTGGTATCGGTCCTGACGTTGTTGTTCAGGTATGGTGCACAGAACCTGTTAACTATGCTATCCGTAGCGCAGCTTACGATTTGACTCAGTTCGATGATTATGAGGAAATCGCTAAGAGATTTAACGACAGTGCTCTTGAGGCTCTTAAGTTTGAGGGCGCAAATGGACACGTTGGTGTTTACGGATTGCCTGAGACAGAGACATTCCCAATGTTGTTCTACAGAACAGACGTTTTGGACGAACTTAACATTGAGGTTCCTAACACATGGACAGATGTTATTAACATCCTTCCTGACTTGGCTGAGCACAACTTGGCATTCGGTCTTGCTTCCATGTCTGACGTAGCTACTACATTGTCTATTTACTCCATGTTCTTGTATCAGCATGGCGGACAGCTTTATACAGATGATGGTACACAGACAGCTATGGATAGCGATGAGGCTATCGAGGCATTTAAGCTTCTTTGCTTGTTCTATACAGACTACGGTTGCGAAGTAACTTATGACTTCCTTAACCGTTTCAGAATCGGTGAGATGCCAATTGGTATTTCCGACTACAGCTTGTACAACACATTGTCTGTATTCGCTCCCGAAATCAGAGGTAAGTGGAACTGGTCCCTCGTTCCTGGCGTTGAGCGCGTAGACGAGAACGGTAACACATATATCGACAGAAGCGTTGCTTCTGCAGGTAATGCATGTATGATGCTTGCTGCTACAGAGGATCCTGATGCATCTTGGGAGTTCATGAAGTGGTGGACATCTGCAGATACTCAGGTTAAGTTCGGTAAGAACCTTGAGTCCGTTATGGGTTCTGCTGCAAGATATGCAACAGCAAACCTTGAGGCATTTGACCAGATCTCCTGGACAACTAAGGATCACGCAATGATTCTTGAGCAGTGGGATTGGGCACAGGGTATTCCACAGTTGCCTGGTAGCTACTTCACAAGCCGTCACCTTTCTAACGCATTCAGAAAGTGCGTATATAACAAGGTTGACCCTCGTGAAACATTGATTGAGTACTTGCGTACAATCAATGACGAAATTACAAATAAGCGTATTGAGTTCGGACTTCCAACTGCTGATGATATTGCAGCTGGTAAGAACGGAAACTAGAGAGACATTTCGAAAGGAGTAAACAATGAGTACAGCAGTTGCTACAAAGAAAAGACGTGAACTCAAAGATTACGAGAAGAAATGGACTCTCTGGGGTCGCATTAAGGAGAGCAAGGCATCCTATTTGTTCTTGATGCCTTACTACATTCTCTTCGTAATGTTCACAATCGTACCTGTTATTATCTCCGTATATTATAGCTTTACTTACTATAATATCTTGGAGGCACCGCAGTTTATAGGTTGGACTAACTTCCTCAACCTTTTCCTGCATGACGATGTATTCATCCTCGCTATTCAGAATACATTTATTTTCGCTATTATTACTGGCCCCTTGGGCTATTTGGCAGCATTCGTATTTGCATGGTTCATTAACGAACTTCCTCCTAAGGTAAGAGCTATCATGATCCTTGTATTCTATGCACCTACAATTTCAGGTCAGGTTTACATGGTATGGAGCATCATGTTCTCTGGTGACTCTTACGGTTGGATTAACGGTGTTCTTATGAACTGGGGTATTATCAACAAGGCCGTTCAGTGGACAACAGATACTAAGACTATGATGTTTGTATGTATCGTTGTTGCTCTTTGGAGTTCCTTGGGCGCTGGCTTCTTGTCTCACGTAGCTGGTTTGCAGGGTATCGATAAGGAGCTTTACGAGGCTGGATATGTTGACGGTATCAGCAACAGATGGCAGGAGTTGTGGTATATCACACTTCCTTCAATGAAGCCTCAGTTGTTGTTCGCAGCTGTTATGTCTATTACATCCACATTCGGTGCAGCAGACATCATGACAGCTATGTGTGGATTCCCCAGCACAGACTATGCGGTACACACAATTGTTAACCACCTTCAGGACTATGGTGATGTTAGATTCGAAATGGGCTACGCATCTGCAATCGCCGTTCTGTTGTTTGGCGCTTGTCTCGGTCTTAACAGACTGATTCAAAATCTTCTCCAGAAAGTAGGTACTTGATATGGCAAGAAAAGCTAAAGAACCTAAAATTAAAGAAGAAAAAGTAACAAAGATCGGAGGCAAGTTTATCCGCAGAAGAAAGCCTAACAGATCCGTTGGCGGCGACGTAGCAATTATGGCAATGCTTATCGGCGTAGGTATCTTCATGCTTTTGCCCTTCGTATATGCAATCAGTAACTCCGTTAAGCCTATGGATGAGCTGTTCGCATTCCCTCCGAGATTCTTTGCTCGTAACCCTACATTGGACAACTTTAGTGACTTGTTCATTATCATGTCTGAGTCTTGGGTTCCATTCTCAAGATACATTTTCAATACCGTATTCATTACAGCATGCGGTACAATTGGACACTTGTTCTTGGCTTCAATGGCAGCTTTCGCATTGGCTAAGCATGAGTTCCCTGGCAAGAACTTCTTGTTCACAGCTGTTATTTGGGCTTTGATGTTCCCAGCAACTGTTACATACATTCCTAACTACTTGATTCTTTCTGGTTTGGGATGGTTGGATACATACCTTGCTCTTGTAGTTCCAGCATTTGCCAGCACAATGGGTCTCTTCCTTATGAAGCAGTTCATGGAAGGACTTCCAACAGCTCTTTGCGAATCCGCTCGTATCGACGGTGCAAACGAGTTCAGAGTTTACTGGAGCATTGCGATGCCCAACGTTAAGCCAGCTTGGCTCACATTGATTATCTTCTCCTTCCAGTCTCTCTGGAACACAACTGGTGGTGTATACGTATTCAGTGAGCAGTTCAAGACTTTGCCTTATGCTCTTAACCAGATTTTGGCTGGTGGTGTAGCTAGACAGGGTGCAGGTTCTGCTGTAGCCGTATTCATCATGATCGTTCCTATCGTAATGTTCATGCTGACAGAGTCCAACGTTGTTGAGACAATGGCATCTTCAGGTATTAAGTAAGGAGGACAAAATGAAGAAAGCATTAATTAAAATTTCAACATTAATTCTCCTTGTTGTTATGTTGGTATCTAGCTGTTATCCAGCTTTTGCTGAAACAGCAGCATTCTCTAACTATACATATAGTTCTACAAAGAATGTTCTCTACGCTCCACCAGCATACGAGGTATCATCCGTTATCGATGTATCTAAGATTGAAGGCGTAGATTCTCCTGTTGTTTATCCAGTTGCTATTATTTGTGACGAAGCAAACAACTTGATCTACTACTTGGATTCTAAGTGGATTGCTCCTGTAACAGGTGATACAACAACTGATGTAACAACAGATGAGGGTGTTGCTACTGTTGATGAGACAGGTGATGTAACAACAGACGTTACAACTGATGCAACAACAGACGTAACAACAGATGTTACAACAGACTCAACAGAGGATGTTGTAGATACAACTCCTAAGGGTCGTCTTTTGATTTTCTCTTACAAGACTGAGAACCCAGATGCTTGGACACTTGTTGGAGAAATTACAGGCTATACATTTGAGGGTAAGCAGTATCAGTTCTGTGAGCCTCAGGGTATGTTCGTAGATAATGATGGTACATTCTATGTTTGTGATACAAACAACTCTAGAATCGTACATTTCAGATTAAACGAAGAGACTAAGGAGTACGATGTTTTAAGACTTTTGGGTGCTCCAGAGTCCGACCTCTTCGAAGCAGGCTATGTTTACTATCCAATCTCCTTGGTAGTTGATGATGGTGGTAGACTTTATGTAGCTGCTAAGAACGTAACTTCTGGTTTGCTTAAGTTTGATGCTGATGGTAACTTCACAGCATTCTTCGGCAGAGCTAAGGTTCGTGTTTCCATTTTCCAGGTTATTAAGAGATGGTTCATGACCAGAGAGCAGAGAGCTAGACAGGCTACATTCACTCCTTCTGAGTACAGTTCCGTTGCTATTGATGATAAGTCCTTCATCTACGTAACATCTTCTTCTGTATCTCAGTATGAGTTCCAGGCACATATTACATCAGGTACAGACGACGACCGTTATGCTTCTGTAAAGAGACTTAACCCATTGGGTAATGACGTTCTTTATAGAACATCATGGTTCGCTCCTGGTGGAGACGTTCAGGTTGACTACTACGCAACAGAGCAGGCTGGTGTATCCAGAATTGTTGACGTAGCACTTTTGAACAATGGTTCCAACAACGGTGTATACTCCGTATTGGACTCCACAAGAGGACGTGTTTTCACATACGACCAGGATGGTAACCTCCTCTATATTTTCGGCGGCTTGGGTATCAGAGCTGGTACATTCAAGAAGCCAGTATCCATTGAGTACCTTGGTACAGACATGATGGTACTTGACCAGACAACTGGTTATGTATCCTTGTTCCAGATTACTGAGTACGGCGGATACATCCTCCAGGCTCTTGCACTTCAGGATGAAGGTAAGTGGGATGATGCAGCAAAGTTGTGGCAGGAGATTATTGATTACCACAACGCAAACTTCCAGCTTGCTTACATCGGTGTAGGCCGAGTTGAGTACATGAACAAGAACTACGACACAGCTATGAAGTACTTCAAGCTGGGCGACAAGAAGACAAACTACTCCAATGCTTGGAAGCAGAGAAGAAGTGAGTTGATTGATGACGCATTCGGTCCATTCATGACATGTGCTCTCGTACTTGTAATTGCTATTGCAGTATTCAAGGCAATTCGCAAGAAGCAGATTCTTAAGAAGTATGGTCCAGAGGGTAAGCCCGCTAAGGATCCACAGTGCTTAAGCGAGAAGATCAAATTTGCATTTAGGAATATGCTTAACCCAGTTAAGGGATTCTATGAACTTAAGATGGAAAACAGAGGAAACATCTGGATTGCAATTGGCATCGTTGCCCTTACAATCTTCTCCTTGATTCTTCAGAAGCAGCTTACATCATTCACATTTAACAAGAACGATGTAACTAAGATTAATATTTGGATTGAGTTCTTGGCAGTACTTGCACCTTTGGCTTTGTGGGTAATTGCTAACTGGTGTACAACAACTTTGTTGGACGGCGAAGGAAACATGAAGCAGATCTTTATGGCATCCTGCTACGCATTGTTGCCAATCCCAGTGCTCTACATTCCAAATGTATTGCTCAGCTACTGTGTAACACTTGAGGAAGGTGCTATCCACTCATTCCTCGCAATCTTCGGATTGGTTTGGGCAGGTTTGCTGATTGTTGTTGGTACAATGATTACTCACCAGTACTCATTTGCTAAGACAATGTTGGTAACTCTCGTAATCTTGCTTGCAGCCGTAATTATTATCTTCATCGGCGTACTGTTCTTCAGTATCTTGCAGCAGGTATGGGGCTTCGTATACGTTATCTATCGTGAACTTTCATTTAGATAATACAAGCGGTTTTTTGAGAAAGGAAAGAAATTATGAAGAATTTTAAATCTTTAATCAGTATGCTGCTTGTACTTGGAATGTTGTTCACAACATTCACATCTGCATTTGCAGCAGAGGCAGGAGAGATGTTTGATCCTGCTGAAGGATTGGAAGAGTTTACAGCTGTTAAACTCTCCACTTCCTTGGATGGTTTTGAGGGTGCTTACGAGAATGATAAGTTGGCTATGTTCCTTAAGCAGGATGATTCCAACATTGCTATTCTTGATAAGACAACAGGTGAGTATCACTATTTGTTCCCAGCAACATTGGATACAGATTCTGTTACAGCAACATCTGGTATTAACAAGCTCACTCAGAAGTCTCCAATTTTGTTGTCTTACTTTGACAGCGCAACAGCTAAGAACATGTACTCTAATGAGTATAAGGATGCTACAAAGTATTATGCTATTGAGGATGGTGTAAGAGCTGTTTATACACTTGGTGTATTCCAGAAGCTTTGGCTCATGCCTTCTGTTATGACAGAGGCAGACTTTGATGCTTATGTTGCTACATTGGAAGCAAATGGCGATGACGAGGGTGCTAAGACTCTTAAGAAGAGATATCGTCTTGCAACAGCAGATACAGCAACACCAGAGGATCTTGCACAGTTCCCAACATTGGCAGAGCAGAACTTGAGAATCTTGCGTAACGGTTTGCAGGATTATATTAAGGATGAAGTTGAGGCCGTTTTTGCAACTCTTAACTACACAGAGGAGCAGAAGGAGATTGATAATAAGCTCGATATCACACTTGGTGATGAGAAGGAAATTACAACTCCCTACTTCATTGTTACAGTTGATTACAAGCTTGTTGATGGCAATTTCGTTATCGACTGCAAGGCAAAGGATATTCAGTACAATCCAACATTCCCATTGTACACAATTTCCGTTGCACCTTTCTTTGACGCAGCATATGCTGAGACAGAGGAAGAGGGATATATCTTCGTTCCAGATGCTTCTGGCGCATTGATTTATCTCAACAATGGCAACATGGTTGCTCCTACATATATGAACAACGTATATGGTTTGGATAAGTCCACAAACATTAAGGAGACTTTCCAGTCTTACGACCAGATTACAATGCCAGTATATGGTATTAAGGAAGGTAACAATGCATTCCTTACAATTATTGAAGATGGTGCAGCAGTTGCTAAGATTTCCGCAGAGGTTGCAGGTTATAGATACAGCTATAACAACGTATATGCAACATTCTACATGATTCAGTTCAACTCCCTTGACTTGTCCAGCTTGGATGGTAAGAACTCCAGAAACGTATATCAGGAGACAATCTGTCAGACAAATATCGTGCTTAACTACACATTCTTGTCTGGTGATGAAGCATCTTACGCAGGCATGGCTAAGGCATACAGAGAGTACTTGCTTAAGAATAACCTTCTTAACCAGACTGATTATGATGACAACACAGAACTTTATGTTACATACGTAGGTGCTATCGATAGAGTTAAGACTGTATTCGGTATGCCAGTTAAAGTTCGTGAGCCATTGACAACATTCGATCAGGCTAAGGAGATTACAGAGGCATTGTATAATGCTGGTGTTCTCAACTTGGATGTTCGTTATGTAGGATGGATGAACGGCGGTTACAATCACTATGTAACAAACAATGTTAAGGTAGAGAAGAGCTTGGGCGGCGAGAAGGACTTGCTTGCATTGGCAGATTACCTTAACAGCAAGAATGAAACATTGTTCCTTGATGCAACTTTCGAGTATGCACACAAGGATAAGATGTTCGATGGATTTACAACATTCAGAGACAGTATTCGTTTCTTGGATAGAACAACAAAGCCTGCTTATGACTTGGATATCGCAACATACCAGCATAACAAGCTTTTCAAGAAGTTCATCGTAAAGCCAACATCTGTTCAGAAGTATGTAGAGAGCTACATCGAGATTTTGAACGATTATGGCAACATTGGTGGTATCAGTGCTAGAACTCTTGGTAAGGATGTTAACTCTGACTTCTATGTAAAGAGCACATTTGATAGAACTATGGCTGCAGATTTGTACACAACATTGTTTGCAAAGATGGCTGAGAACTATAAGGTAATGACTCTTACAGGTAATGATTACACACTTGCAAGTGCAGACGTTATTCTTAATTCTTCTCTTACAAGCAACGAGTTCAACAGCACAGACGTATCTGTTCCATTCTATCAGATCGTAGTTCATAACTACGTTGATTACACAGGTGCAGATATGAACTTGTCCACAAACTACACAAAGAATATTCTCAAGACTATTGAGACTGGTGCTTCTCTTAGCGCTACATTGATTTATGTTGAGAACTCTATCGTTTCCAAGACAGACTTCTCCTTCCTCTACTCCGTAAATTATGAGGGTTGGGTAAGCAGAATTGCTGAGGAGTACGTTGAGATTAACAACATTCTCAAGGATTTGCAGACAGTTGAGATCACTAACCACGAGATTCTTGCAGATAATGTATTCCGTACAACATACGCAAATGGTACTAAGATCATCGTTAACTACAACAAGGACGCTTACATCGGTGAGGGATTTGTTGTTGATGCTCAGGGCTATTTGGTAACTAAGTAAACAGTAGGAGAGGTGAAATTATGAAATTTTTGAAGAAATTACCGTATTCTTTACTGGTTACAGTTTGCTCAATCGTAGCAATTGCATGCATGTTCTTCCCACTTGTTAATGTTACTAATGGTGGAAAGTTCTTCACAAGCTACACAGGTTGGAAGCTGATTTCCGGCATCGATTTTGCTGCTTCTCTTGATATTCTTAGAGATTCAACACAGACAGTTACAATGGATATCGGCATCTTAATCGTAGCATGTGCCATCCTTGCAACAGTTGCATTTTTCATTAAAAACAAGTATGGTCTCCGCTTCGGTGCTGCTGCATCCGGAGTGGGAGTCCTGGCTTCCGTCCTCTTGATGGTTGAGATGAATAATGGTCTTGCAATGAAGATTGCTCAGTTGTCTGCAGACACTCAGTATAGCTTCACATCTTGGCCAAAGTTCACATTCACAATTTGGCTCTTCGTTATGGTGGGAGTATTCGCATTACAGCTTGTAATCGGAATTCTTGCTAACATTTTCAGCCCCATCAATGAGGTTCAGACAACATTGGTTCAGAAGAGAGCTATTACAGGTTATTTGTTCCTGTTGCCATTTATCATTGGTTTCTTGCTCTTCTTCCTTACACCTGTTGTTAAGTCCTTGGTATTCAGCCTTAGTATCGTAGACGTACACGGTACTGGTGGTTACACAATCACAAACGCAGGTTGGTATCAGGCAGCTACAGGAACAATTTATGTTCCATACAACTACTACAGAGCTTTGTTTGTAGATGTTAACTTCTCTTCTTACTTGTTGACATCTATCACAAACATGGCAACAACACTTCCTCTTGTTGTAATCTTCAGCTTCTTCGCTGCTGTATTGCTTAACAGATCCTTCAAGGGTAGAGGTTTTGTTCGTGCCGTATTCTTCATGCCAGTTATTTTGACTTCTGGTGTTATCCTTGCAATTGAGACATCTGACGTATTGATGACAGCAATGCAGGCCAGCTTCCAGAATCAGGTAGCAAGCAGTGGTTCATCAGGCATGCAGGCTTTCGAGCTTCAGACAATGCTCACAGCCCTCAATATTCCTGAGAAAATCGTTACAGTAGTTATGGCAGTTGTTAACAACTTGTACTCCATCATTTCTGCTTCCGGTGTACAGATTTTGGTATTCCTTGCAGCATTGCAGTCAGTTCCAAGATCCTTGTACGAGGCATCCAGTATTGAAGGTGCTACAGGTTGGGAAGATTTCTGGAAGATTACACTTCCTATGGTATCTCCCTACTTCGTTGTAAACATCGTTTATACTGTTGTAGACTGCTTCACATCCGCAGCTAAGATCGGAGATAAGTACAGCTCCTACAGCTCAATCCTTGACTTCATTTATGACATCAGCTTCGTAAACATGGATTACGGTTTGGGTTCCGCAATGTCTTGGATTTACTTCCTCTGCATTGGTTTGATCATGGTTGTGATTGTTGCAATCGTTAATAAGTTCGTATTCTACTACGACGAGAGATAAGGAAAGGAGAAGAGATTATGTCTACTACTACAGAAGTAAAAAGCAAGTACATTGATCCTGTAACTCACGAAGTCCTTACTCCCGAAGAATATAGGACAAGACAGAAGGCTAAGATTAAGAAGAAGCTTGGCAAAGTTGGAGTTGGTATCGGCCTTTTCGTAATCGTATTCGGTATCTGCTTCATCATCCTGTATCCTCTGTTTGTTAAGTTCTCAGTAGCAATCAGATCACAGGCTGACCTTTATGACACAACAGTTATCTACATTCCTAAGCACCTTTCCCTTGAGACCTTTAAGAGTATCTGGGACTTGGTTCTTAAGGATCAGGTAGTAACTATGGAGAACAACATCATTGTTAATACAGTTTGGACTTCTCTCCTTGCTGCTGTAACACAGACAATTGCATGTACATTGGTTGGTTATGGTTTTGCAAGATTTAAGTTCCCTGGTAAGAACGTTGTATTCGCATTGGTTATCCTTTGCTTGGTTGTTCCTCCACAGACAATCCAGTTGACATACTCCTTGCACATGCAGAACTTCGACTTCTTCGGAATCGTTAACTACTTGTTCTGCACAAGAGTAAACCTTTTGGATAGCGCACTTCCATTCGCATTGATTGGTCTTACAGCTCAGGGTTACAAGAACGGTCTTTACATTTACATGATTAGACAGAACTTCCGTAACCTTCCTAAGGAGCTTGAAGAGGCTGCATACGTAGACGGCGCAGGTAACCTTAGAACTTTCGTTCAGGTTATGCTTCCTTCCGCAGTATCTATCCTCGTATCTATCTTCTTGTTCGCATTCGTATGGCAGTGGACAGATACATATTACTCTGGCGTATTCCTTGAGAATACAAAGGTTATGTCTAAGGTATTGAACTCCTTGGCACAGACATACTGGGTAGCATTCAAGTCTGCTTTGGAGCAGGGCAACATTCCTAACGCTCTTGCTTCTCAGATTAACAACATTGGTAGCATCCTCGTAGCTGCTCCATTGTTGGTACTCTACATCTTCACTCAGAGATTCTTCGTTGAGTCTGTTGAGAGATCCGGTATCGTAGGATAATTTGTAAAACATAAATTGGCGTCCTTGTAGAAATACAGGGACGCTTTTTTGTTTACAAAAATTCCATTTATGCTTATGAGTAGAATGTGGTAAAATATAAAGAACGTATTTGAAAAGGATAAGTTTATGAAGAAATCTAATTTGATTTTGATAATTACATTGTTTGTCGCCATTCTAATGGTTGGTGTTTATTTCTTGCTATTCCAGGTATTTGATATTTTTGGGGATAAAACTCCTGAAGTAACTCAGGGCGGAGATGATTTGACAATTATTAACTTCAAGGAAAGCGAACTTAAGCAGATTACTATTGTAAATAGCAATGATACATATATTTTCTCTTATTCAGATGATGAATCCTTGGACTTTAAGTGGATTAAGGAACATCCAAATACTTTTGAAGAGTATCCTTACTATGCGTACAAGTATTGTTCTGCATTGCTTACAGTAGTTGGCATGTCTAAATTTGATGAGGTATCTGCAGATATTTCTGTATATGGTTTTGATAAGCCAACAGCACAGGTTAAATATGGTACAGAGGAAGGTGTTGTTGAGTTAATCATTGGATCTGCTACACCTACTAACAGTGGATACTACGCAACAGTAGATAGTGGTAGGACAGTTTACATCGTTTCAAATTCTGTTTTTGAAAGCATCGAAGCTTTTACTGTTGAGAATCTTGCATCCGATTATTTGTTCGTTAACAGAAAAGATAGAGTACAGGAAGTTGCCTTTGTTAGAAATGGTGAGCTTATCTGGCATATTCGCCGCGAAGTAATGGGCGAAAAGAACTGGGCGGTAATTGCACCAGTTACAGCCCTTGGAGAGCGTACAACAATCGAGGATAGTCTTCTTGTAGATCTTGTTAACTTGCAGTACCAGACAATCGAGGAAAAGGATTGTCAGGACTTGTCCAAGTACGGTCTAGATAATCCATCTTATAAGCTCTACGTTCAGGAGTACGGCAAGAGCCCCACAGTATTACTTGTTTCTGCTAGAGAGACTGGTGGTAATGGTAAAATGTATGCTTGCTATGAAGGCGAAGACGATGTTTTCTTGATCAACCAGTACGACATGGGATTCTTGGACATTACAACCTTTAGCTTAGTTGCATCTGTTGCCTACTATGCTGAGATTAAGACCTTGGCAGGATTTGAGTACAAGCTTGGAGATTTGACATACAGAGTCGATATTTCTAAGGAGGGCGACGAGTTCATCTATAAGCTTAACGACAAAGTAGTTGCTTACGAGGACATTATTAGCCTTTACACAAGTGGCGTATGGATACAGGCAGATGAGATTTTCTTGCTCACCGTAGAGGAGACAGATTATCTTGCGATTACATATTATTTTAAAGATGGAACGACTAGACAGCTTGAGTTTAGAAGTCTAGACGACCAGGGGGCACAATATCTCCTTTACGACGACGGCTTTGCAACAGGTCTACTGTTCTATAGAACTAGTCTTCAGCCTATTGTGGACGCAATTTCGGTCTTGCAAAGCGGTAATTGACGATTCTTGTCGGTTTAGTTGGTTGATAACCTCGTTCGACAAAGAATATAATAGGACATGCGGTAATCTCCAGATTTTGGAGGTATACAATATGTCAGAACAAATGAATACAGAACGTAAGATTACAAGCCATGTTTTGGTAGAGTATGGTCAGGTTTCAGCTAATGATAAGCAGGGCTGGGCCAGATGCGTAAGACTTGTTAGCTGGAACGATCGCCCCGCTAAGTTCGATATTCGCGAGTGGAACGGCGATAAGGCAGGCAAGGGAATTACTCTTACTAAGGAGGAAATGCGTAATCTTCGCGATATCTTAAATGGCATTAACATGGACTTGCTGCCAGCAGATATGGCAACAGGTCAAAATGGTAGTTCTAAGGGAGATGCAGATTTCCCAACACCAGACAATCAGCCTTTCTGACACCTACACCCGAGAAACCTCGGGTGTTTTTTTGTCCAGCAACGAGAAAAGGTATTGGCGTATGTTTACTTTCCATACGCAAATAAGTAGAAAGAAATATGTTCCAAATAGCAAAATGCAAGTAGCTATGACCTGTAGCCATAGGGAGTAGCTACGCAAATAGTAGTATGCTCCATATGCCATAAGCAAAGCAGGCAGTAGGGCTAGAATAGGCTTAATAAACCAGTTATGCCACATGATTTTGAGACCACTTTTTTTGCACACGAGTCTTAGCCCTATGGAAAGGATGGTAAGGTCGTTAAGAGTTTCTAAAATTGCATAACCTAAAAGCCCTTTTCCAAGAAATACAGGTCCCAACCACAGGTTAAGAAGTTGCAATATGCCACTGGAAATTGCTAAAACGCCAGAAATACCATTGAATCCCATGGAAGAAAGCATAAAAGTAGTAGCTCCGGCAAAAAGTGATAGGGTTATGCATGGGACAAACATGGGGCATAAGGCACCTGGGTAGGGGACTCCATACAAAAGGGTAGAGATTTCCTTGGGGCAGATTAGGAGAATGGCCATGCAGGGCAAAACAACAATGCTACTGATGTGCAAAAATTTGCCGCACTTTCGCCTGCAAACGGCCATGTTTCCAGCGGCCATTGCTTGACTAATCTTAGGCATAACAGCAGTAAAGAGGGGCAAGGTTACCGTAGTGCACATGGTCATCAGGGGCATGGTCATGCCAGTAAAAGTTCCAAATATATGGTTAGCCTCCTGTTGACTAAGGCCTGACCACATGAGACATTGGGGCATAAAGATGCTACAGGCAGAGGAGATTATGCGAATTCCAAGTCCAGCAGTGGCAGTTGGTATGCCAATAGAGAGAATGAGCTTAGGAATGGTTGCGCATGGTGCAGTGGCTAAAGCTTTTTCGGTGGTTATTTCTCCTTTGTGCCGGGCGAAAGACAAGAGCATAAAAGATGAGGCAAAGATTTCACCTAAAAACATGGTAACCAAAAGGCATGTAGCCTTGGCGTCTGGTGAGTAGGCATGGGCAACCCAAATTATTTGTGGGAACAAAAGGATACGGATTGTTTGTTCAACAATTTCTGAAATACTGGGAAGGAGACTTTTACCCAATCCTAGAAACAGGGATTTGTGGATGTTTTCCACTCCTGTCAAAAGCATATAAGGAAAAAGCAGGGCAATTAAGGTGGCGCGACTTTTACCTCCCAGAAAAGTTTCGGCCAAGAATGGACTAAGAGGCAAGACCACAACCAACAATATGGAGTAAATGGCGAAGAAATAGAAGACACAGTGACGCAGTAGGGATGGAATGTCCTTGCTATGGCCAGACCCTTTTAAAATGCAGGCACCTTGGGAAACACTGCTTGTAAATCCAGAAATAGCAATGCCGGACAAAATGGTGTAAATGGAGATTGTCAGTTGGTAAAGTGCTAAGCCTTGAGAACCAAGGTCTCGTGCTAGGATGAGGCGGTAAATAACCCCAAGCAAATTGAGCACAATGGAGGACCCCATGAGGATGCTGGCCCCATATGCAACAGAATTTGTGTTTAGGCTTATTTTGCGATAGGACAAGGGGTGTCTCCCACGTTACTTCGTTTACTTTATGCTGTAGGAAGTATATAATATTCCAGTTAAGATATGTGTAATTGCACAGAAGTGGAGACCACATGAGATACTTATTAGCGCTATGGATATGTAAATTTACCACCTGGGTTCTGAGAACTTTGCACAGGGGTGGCACTGCTTTGCCCGGCAAGTTGGCACTGAAGGTGTGTCCAGACATTTTGACCAGTTTAGCCAAGGATTTCGATGTATATGTGGTTTCAGGCACAAATGGTAAGACAACAACAGCTTTGCTCATGTCTGCCGTTTTGGACGGACAGGGCATCCCATATATTAGTAACAGATCTGGCTCTAATTTGGAGAGAGGCATCGTGGCATGCTTTGCTGAGGGCGTTACAGTCATGGGCAAGCCAAAGGGTCCCACACATGCAGTAATTGAGTGCGATGAGGCAGCTTTTGCAAAGGTGGCAGACAAACTTAACCCCAAGGTTTTGGTTGTTACCAATTTCTTTAAGGACCAGCTAGATAGATACGGCGAGGTTACACATACCTTGGAGCTTGTTAAGACAGGTGCATCTAAGGCAAAGGAAGCAATCTTTGTATTAAACGGAGATGACCAGCTCTGCGCTTCTATCGGAGCGGATTTGCCAAACAAGGCTATTTACTACGGCATGGACAACTCCACTGCTAAGGTGAAGGATGGTGGCAACAGCGAGGTGGAGGCAGGATATTGCATCAAATGCCAGTCCAAGCTCGAGTATGCATTCACATCCTACGGCCATTTGGGCAAGTTCCATTGTCCTGCTTGTGGATATGCAAGACCTGAACTACAGGTGGAAATGGATTCCTACAAGCTTAGCATTGACTCCGCAGAGTTTGCGTATGCAATTGGAGAGTCAAGACATAACTGCACAATCAAGGTTTCTGGCCTTTATAACGTTTACAACGCCATGGGCGCCATCGGTTTTGGTGAGGCACTTGGCTTTGACAGGGATCAGGTGTCAGCATCCTTGGAGAGCAGCAATCCTGGTTTTGGCAGAATGGAGACAGTTCGCATTGGAAATAAGGCTGTTCGTACAGTTTTGGTTAAGAACCCCATGGGATACAATCAGGTAATTAACTATTTGTTGGAAGTTAAGCAGCCCCTTCGCATTTGCTTTGCCTTAAACGACAACATTGCAGACGGAGTGGACATTTCATGGCTTTGGGACGTAAACTTCGAGAATTTGGAGAAGTTGGGAGATGACCTAAAGGGCATGTACACTTGTGGAATGCGTGGAGCAGACGTGGCAGTTCGATTAAAGTACGCAGGCCTTGAGGTGGAGTATCAGGAGACACCAAAGTCCGTTGCAGAGGTCATGAACCAGATCCTTGAGCAAATGGAGGATGGCGAGACATTGCTCGTATTGCCTTCCTATACAGCCATGTTTGAGGTGCGCAGCTTCTTGCAAGATAAAATCAAGATGAAGGAGTTCTGGAATTAGTATGGATGGACTTAGCATTAGAATTTGTCACCTGTACCCCGACCTCCTGAACACATATGGAGATAAGGGCAACGTCACAGCACTGCTTAAGAGATGCCAGTGGAGAAACATTGAAGCAGAGGTAGTTCCAGTATCTTTGGGAGATGCCTTTGACCCGGATCAGTACGACATTGTATGTATTGGCGGCGGTCAGGAGCGCGAACGGGCAACAGTTTGCCAGGATATGATCGATAAGGCAGATTCCATAAAGGCTTCTTTGGCCCAGGGAAAGGTTTGGCTTTGCATTTCAAGCGGCATGCAAATCATGGGAAAGTACTATGTAAACTCCCAGGGCGAAAAGATACAAGGCCTTGGAGCGGTGGACTTTTGGACAGAAGCTTCAAAGAACAAAATCCAAGGTGACGTAGTTGCAGAGTGCAATTTAGTAGGTGGCGTAGAGGATCAGGACACATATGTGGTTGGCTTTGAAAGTCACAGCGGCAGAACTTATTTGGGGGAGGGTGTGGAACCCCTTGCAAAGGTTTTGGTAGGACAGGGAAATAATGGAACAGATGGTACCGAAGGCGCAGTTGTGGGCAACATTTTTTGCTCATATTTGCACGGCAGTTTGCTTCCAAAGAATTATAGACTTACAGACTTGCTGATTAGCAGAGCTTTGGTTGGCAAGTACGGACAGGAAGTGGCAGATCAGGCAATGGCAAACACGCCTGATTTTGCAGTGGAGGAATTGGCACGAAAGGGCTGTATTTCACGAGTTTTGCACTAAGTCGCAGCATAGGATATAATTTACAGATTAAATTAAAGAGGTAATTAACATTGACAACAGTAGTTGGAGTTAGATTTAGAAATTCAGGCAAGGCATATTACTTTGATCCAGGTGAGTTGACTCTCAAGGTTAACGATTCCTGCGTGGTAGAAACTTCCAGAGGTCTTGAGTGTGGCAAGATTACGTTCGGCCCCACAGAGATGGACGATAGCCGTATCACACAGCCCCTTAAGACAGTACTCCGTGTGGCAACTCAGGAGGACTTGGATAACTACGAGGCTAACCGTATTAAGGAAAAGGAAGCTTTCAGAATTTGTAAGGAAAAGATTATTTCTCGCGGCATTGAGATGAAACTCATTGACGTTGGATATACATTGGATAGCAGCAAGATTCTCTTCTATTTCACTGCAGAGGGCAGAGTAGATTTTAGAGATTTGGTTAAGGATTTGGCAACAATCTTTAAGACAAGAATCGAGCTTCGTCAGGTAGGCGTTAGAGATGAGGCTAAGATGATGGGTGGACTTGGAATCTGTGGTAGACCAGTATGCTGCCATTCTTACATGGACGACTTCCATCCCGTATCCATTAAGATGGCCAAGGAACAGGATCTTTCTTTGAACCCTACTAAGATCTCCGGTACATGTGGCAGACTTATGTGCTGTCTCAAGTACGAGTCTGAGGCATATGAGGATTTGCTTGCTAGAGTGCCTAAGGCAGGTTCTATGGTTGAGACAGACTGTGGCAGAGGCGTTGTTACTGAGGTAAATCTTTTGAGAGAACAAGTTAAGGTGCGCATTGACGGAAAGTCTGAGAGCGACCAGATTGTGTTCAAGGCAGACGAGGTTAAGGTTATTAAGAAGTAAATTGAACGCGGAGCGAGCTTCTTATTTAGTGTTTGGTGTATGTCCATTACTTTGGAACGACCCAAAGTAATCAAAGGTCGCCCGCTACTTCCGAAGCGCGGGAGGCACGGTTCGCAAAGCTTTGCTTTGCAGTGTTTAGTGCTGGTACCTATGTTGCAGTGGTCATTTCACTAGAACGCAACGCGTTCGTTTCACTAGCAACGCAGTTGCGGTTACTAGCAAGCTTTGCTTGCGGCCTACTAGCGTAGCGGATCACTCTTCACTTTGCATCTAGTGTTTAGTGTTGAGTGATTAGTGCTGGTCGCTGTGTTCCAAGGGTCTTTTGCATAGTAACACAAAGACTTTTATTCAATATTAAACACCAGTTTCGATTTGCGAAACTATGTCCACTTATGGACAAAGTCATTTTTTTGGAGTATTATTTATAGACCACATAGAATATTTGGAGGTACATGATTATGGCATATAAGATTACTGATGCTTGCATCTCTTGCGGCGCATGCGCAGCAGATTGTCCAGTAAGCGCTATCACAGAGGGTGATGGTCAGTACGTTATCGACGCAGATACATGCATCGATTGCGGCAACTGCGCAGAGACATGCCCTGTTGGAGCACCTGTTGAGGCATAATTTTTAACCAGTTTTGACCGGGCTAATAACCCGGTCTTTTTTTATTAGTATGGAATATATTGACGATTTACAACTTAAGGGACTAAAGATAATCCAGTCAGACCAAGGTTTCAAATTTGGCATGGATGCTGTTTTGTTGTCCGATTTTGCAGCTAGAGCTGGAGCGGTCGGTGGCGAGAGACAGGGTTATGCCAACAAACATATTTGTGACTTAGGAACTGGTACTGGCATTATTCCAATTTTGCTAGCAGGCAAGACACAGTGCCAGCATATTACAGCTGTGGAAATCCAACCACAGATGGCTGACATGGCAAGTCGAAGTGTGGAGCTTAATGGTTTGCAGGAAAGGGTAACCATTCTTTGTAAAGATCTTAGGGACCTTAAGGAAATGAATCAAACTCAGGATATAGTGACTGCCAATCCACCTTACATGAAGGCTCAGGCAGGTCTACCCAATGCTAATCCATCTGTGGACATGGCTCGACATGAAGTTGCAGGGGGACTTGAGGATTTCGTAAGGACAGCAGCCATGTTGCTTAAGCAGGGTGGCGCCTTGTACATGGTTTATAGGCCAGACAGATTGACAGATTTAATGTATCTTTTGCGCAAAAACAAGTTGGAACCAAAGGCCATTAGATTTGTGGTTTCCCATAAGGGCAAAGCTCCCAACGTCATGCTGATCAAAGCAGTGTGCGGCGGAAGGCCAGGCAGTTTGGCAATACATCCAGAGCTTGTGGTGTATAATGCAGATGGTACATATACAGCTGAACTATTAGATATTTACAACAAGGGAGAGGGAGAGACAAATGGATAACAATACATTGGGCGTATTAACAGTTGTTGCCACCCCCATTGGCAATTTGGGCGACATCACCCCTAGAGCTGTGGAAACTTTGGCAGAGGCAGATGTAATTGCAGCCGAAGACACACGTAGAACATTGCAGCTACTTAACCACTTGGGTATTAAGAATAACCTCATTAGCTACTACAGACATAACGAGGAGGCTCGCGTTGACTATATGCTTTCTCTTTTGGAGCAGGGACAAAACATAGCACTTGTTTCCGATGCAGGTACACCAGGAATCAGCGACCCAGGTCAGGTTCTTATTCAGGCAGCTACTGAGGCAGGTTATGTGGTAACCATGGCACCAGGTCCTGCTGCATGCATTCAGGCCCTTGTTTTGTCTGGAATGGACACAAATAGATTTACTTTTGAGGGATTTTTGCCCCTTAACAAAAAGAATAGGCGTGCTCGCATGGCTCAGTTGGCAAATGAGACACGTACCATGATTTTCTACGAGGCACCACACAAGTTGGTTAACACTTTGGAGGACATGCAGGAAACATGGGGAGCGGAGCGCAAGATTGCGCTTTGTAGAGAGCTCACTAAGCTCCACGAGGAGATTGTTCGCGTGACCATTGGCGAGGCCTTGGCAATGTACGAGGAAGTTCCACCAAAGGGTGAGTTCGTAATTGTCGTGGCAGGTGGCGAGGAAGTGGAAGAAACTGCGGAGCTCACCAACGAGGGTATTGTGGCAGCTATTCAGGAAAGAATCGACGCTGGCATGAGACTTAAGGATGCATCCAAGGAAGCAGCAAAGGCATTGGGAATCCCGGCAAGAGATGCTTATCAGATTTATTTAGATAGTGAGAAGTGAGCCGCTGCGCTAGTGGCCGCTCATTGCATTCGCTAGTGAGCCACGAGCAAAGCTCGTTAGTAGGCCGCAACTACGTTGCTAGTGAACCGCTGCGCTAGTGGCCGCTCATTGCATTCGCTAGTGAGCCGCTGTGCTAGTGGCCGCTCATTGCATTCGCTAGTGAATTGTCTTAATGGTGAAAGGAATAGACGATGTTTACAACAAATCACATTATTTGGCTGATTATAAGTTTCTTGTTAATTGGAGCGGGATTATATTTCCTGCTTAAGAAAAGACCGCCTTTGCGCCTTGTTCTTAAGTGGGCCAGCATTTTTGCCGTTGTTGCAGAAGCAATAAGGTTATTCAGCACAGTAGAAATGGTTCCTTCCACTGACGGAAGTATGATGTATCCATATTTGGATGTGGGTCAGTTGCCATTACATCTTTGTTCAATACAAATGATCTTCATTTTCTACACAAGATTTGCAAAGGATTGTAAATTCAGGGAGAATCTTCTTGCTTTTATGTATCCAACATGTGGAGTTGGAGCGGCATTTTCTTTGTTTATTCCCATTGTTTTTGACGAGACAATAACAGTTTCTCAGGCATTTACACACCCATTGGCATACCAGTACTTTTTGTACCATGTAATGCTGATTTTATTGGGTTTGTACATCCCATTCTCAAAAGAGTTTGAGATAAAGCCAAGACACTATTTGTCTACAGTGGGACTTTTGGGAGCCATGGGATTTGTATCCATTTTCCTTAACTCAGTATTTGCGTCCCCTACATACATTAATGGAGAACTTGTTAGTGTAGACTATGCTACAAACTTCTTTTTTACAAACAGACCTCCAATTAATATTCCTTTGACCACGGAGACCCATTGGTTCATATATTTGGGCGTAATTGGAACAATGGTTATCGTAATAGCCGCCTTGTTCTATCTTCCATTCTTTGTAAAGGCATGGAAAACCAAGAAATCACAATAACAAAATAACTACTGCGCTAGAGACCAGAATAGGAAGTATGGCATAGCGCAGTTTTTTTATGCCCGCAGAACCAAAATATACGGAGATTACATACATGACAGTGTCGCCACAGCCCAGTAAAATTGCAGCTTGTACGCCGGTGATGGAATCGGGTCCAAATTGTTCCATTATGTCTGCAGCTAAAGTGGCAGAGGCGGATCCTGAAATGGGTTTTAGAATTGCTAAGGAAATTAATTCTGAAGAAAACCCCATGAATTTTGCAATTGGAGAAACTAGGGTGCTAATAAACTGAGCCGCTCCACCTGCACGGAAAACCGTAACTGCAGTGACGAGCCCCACCATTACAGGAATCAGTCGAACAAGTGATGGCAAACTTTGTTTCACTCCGTCCACGAAGGCGTCAAAAAGGGGGACCTTTTTGGCAAATCCAATTACCAAAATGAGAAGCACAATAACAGGCAAGGCATAAGCCCCTATGATTTCAGTTATGCCTGACATACAAGGGCCTCTTTTTTGTGAAAACGAGCTTTAGATACGGAGGAAATACAGCTACATATGGCGCAGGTGATTATTCCGCACAGCAGGGAAACGATTTGCACAACCCAAATCTTAGGAAGAACAGATGAAGCTACAGTGGCACCGCAACCTTGGCGGATGGAAAGCACCATGGTAGGAACCAATTGTAGTCCAGCCACATTCAAAAGTAGGAACATGATCATGGAATTGGAGACTGTGTCACCTGTGCGTTCTTGAATCTTTAACTCCTGCACTGCCTTTATTCCCAAGGGAGTGGCAGCGTTGCCTACACCAAGCATATTAGCCACAAGGTTCATGGAAATGGCTCGCGATGCATCACAGTCTTTGGGCAGGTTTGGCATTAGAATATGGATTACTGGCCATAAAAGGTTGCTAAGCCAGGTCAAAATCCCTGCTCGTGAAGCAATTTCAGTAAGTCCACTCCATAGGCAAAACATTCCAGCAAGGCCAATGGTAATTTGGATGCCATCCCCAGCTCCTTGGAGTATGGCTTGGGAAATGTCACCAGGATGTCCTGTAACCATGCCATAAATTGCCCCGGAAAGTAGTAGGAAAAGCCAAACAAAATCTAGCATGTAAAACTCCAAAGTAGGTTTGGGAAAAGTGTATGTGTGTTAATGAGAAATGATGAATTGGGAATGTGCTGTGCACGTGGAAGGTTCGCTGTGCTCACTAGCGTAGCGGCTCACTAGCGAGTGAAACGAGCGTATACTAGCAAGCCCCGCTTGCGGTTCACTAGCGCGACAGCGCGGCCTACTAGCGTAGCGGCTCACTAGCAACGTAGTTGCGGCCTACTAGCGCAGCGGTTCACTAGCGAGTGAAACGAGCGTATACTAGCAAGCCCCGCTTGCGGTTCACTAGCGCGACAGCGCGGCCACTAGCGTAGCGGCTCACTAGCGAGTGAAACGAGCGTATACTAGCAAGCCCCGCTTGCGGTTCACTAGCAACGTAGTTGCGGTTACTAGCGTAGCGGCTCACTAGCGAGTGAAACGAGCGTATACTAGCAAGCTTTGCTTGCGGCTCACTAACGAGCTTTGCTCGTGGCCTACTAGCGAATGCAATGAGCGGTCACTAGCGTAGCGGTTCACTAAAGACATCGTACTATTTCTTGCGTGATGTCTTTATCTATCATATAATAACACCATCTATGTACAGACATGGAACAATTGGAAAAGGAGAGCGGCACATTTGTCGCAAAACCCACAACATGGCAAAGAATTATTACATTACAACAGCTATTGCTTACACATCTGGCAAGCCTCATATAGGCAACTGCTACGAGGCAGTTTTGGCAGACGCCATTGCCCGTTATAAGAGATTCCAGGGCTACAACGTTTTCTACCAGACAGGTACAGACGAGCACGGACAGAAGATTGAGGAGAAGGCAGCCGCAGCAGGCGTTACACCCAAGGAGTACGTAGATAACGTAGCAGGTGTTATTCGCGGCCTTTGGGACATGCTTAACACCTCTTACGATAAATTTATTAGAACAACAGACGATTATCACGAAAAGTGCGTACAGGAAATTTTCACAAGACTTTACGAGCAGGGTGATATTTACAAGGGTGCATACGAGGGTATGTACTGCACACCATGTGAGTCCTTCTGGACAGAGTCTCAGTTGGTAGATGGCAAGTGCCCAGACTGTGGCAGAGAGTGCCAGCCAGCTAAGGAGGAGGCTTACTTCTTCCGTATGAGCAAGTACGCTCAGCGTCTTATTGACCATATTGAGGCACACCCTGAGTTCATCCAGCCAGTTTCCCGTAAGAACGAGATGATGAACAACTTCCTTAAGCCAGGACTTCAGGATCTTTGCGTTTCTCGTAGCTCCTTTAAGTGGGGTATTCAGGTTCCATTCGATCCAAGACACGTTGTATACGTATGGCTAGATGCTCTTACAAACTACATCACAGGTATTGGATACAATCCACTTGGCGACAGCACAGAGCAGTTTGGCGAACTTTGGCCTGCAGACCTTCACCTTATCGGAAAGGACATCATTCGTTTCCATACAATTTACTGGCCTATTTTCCTCATGGCTTTGGATTTGCCATTGCCTAAGCAGGTATTCGGTCATCCTTGGCTTCTGCAAAACGGCGACAAGATGTCCAAGTCCCGCGGAAACCTTATTTACGCAGACGATTTGGTTAAGCTTTTCGGCGTAGACGCAGTTAGATATTTTGTTCTTCACGAAATGCCATTTGAGAGCGACGGCTCCATTACTTGGGACCTTATGGTTGAGAGAGTTAACTCTGACCTTGCTAACACAATGGGTAACCTTGTTAATCGTACAATCGCCATGAGCAACAAGTACTTTGGTGGACAGGTTGTAGACGGCGGTGTTTCTGCAGATGTAGATGCAGAGCTTAAGGCAGTTGCTACAGCATGTGTAGACAAGGTAACAGCTAAGATGGAGGAGCTTAGAGTAGCAGATGCTATTACTGAGATCTTTAACTTGTTCAAGAGATGCAACAAGTATATCGACGAGACAGAACCATGGGTATTGGCTAAGAATCCTGAGACAGCAGATAGACTTAAGACAGTACTTTACAACTTGGTAGAGAGCCTTGTTATTGGCGCATCTTTGTTGGAGTCCTTCATGCCAGAGACATCTGCTAAGATTCTCAAGATGCTCAACAGCCCTGCTAGAAAGCTTGAGGAGCTCTCCACATTCGGCCTTTACAACGGCGGACAGGTTACAGACAAGCCAGAGATTCTCTTTGCAAGACTTGACCCTGCAGTTGTTAACCAGCAGGTAGACGAGCTTTTGGCACAGGCAGAGGCACCTAAGGCACAGCCTAAGCCAGAGCCCAAGGAACTTATTGACTACGAGGCATTCTCTAAGCTTGAGATGAGAGTTGGCCAGATCAAGGCATGTGAGCGCGTTGCTAAGAGCAAGAAGCTTCTCTGCAGCCAGATTGACCTTGGCTACGAGGTAAGACAGGTAGTTTCCGGTATTGCTCAGTACTACACACCAGAGGAAATGGTAGGCAAGAGAGTAGTTGTTGTAACAAATCTTAAGCCAGTTAAACTTTGCGGCGTTGAGTCTAACGGTATGGTGCTTTGCGCATCTCAGGATGGCCAGCTTTGCATCGTAACTCCCGAGAAGGACATTCCTCTTGGATCTGAGGTTTGCTAAATGATTTTTGATACCCACGCTCACTATGACTGTGATGCTTATGATTTAGATAGAGACGCGTTGCTGCAGGAAATGCATGCCAGCGGCAATGTGGGCCTTATCTTGAACTGCGCAGATGGTATTGAGTCCTGCCACAAGATTATGGACCTTTGTGACAAGTATGACTTTGTGTACGGCGCCTTGGGCATTCACCCTGAGAGGGTTGAGGAGCTCACGGATGAGAACCTTAGCAGCATTCAGCAGATGGCAACATCTAACTCTAAGATCAAGGCCATAGGCGAAGTGGGGTTGGACTATGTTAATGGCGGCGACAAGGACGAACAACACAAGCTGTTTATCCGTCAAATAGGCATTAGCCGTGAGTTGGGCCTACCTCTGGTTATTCACGACAGAGAGGCTCATCAGGACACTTTGACTATCCTTAAGCAAGAAAAAGCATGGGAAGTTGGAGGTGTAATGCACTGCTATAGCGGCAGCAAAGAAATGCTCCGCCAGGTATTTGACATCAATATGCACATCGGAATCGGTGGTGTGGTCACATTTAAGAACGCAGTTAAGGTTAGAGAGGTGGTTGAGGCCTTGCCTCACGACAGACTTATTGTGGAGACAGACGCCCCCTATTTGACAGCTGTACCACACAGAGGTCATCGAAATCGCTCCGATTACATAGCCTATGTAATAGAGCAAATTGCCAGCATTTGGAATGTTTCTCCAGAAATGGTAGAGAATATTACATATGACAATGGCAAAAAGCTATTTAAGATTTAAGAAAGAAGCATTAAATGAAGAAAATTATCGATTTCCTTAAGAAAAACGATATATTGACTGCTTGTTTGGCCGTGCTTGTGGCAGTTGGCTTAGGCTTTGCCATTTCTGCAACGGTTAACAAGGCCTTGTTAACACCGGACTCTAGCGTTTCTCCAGAGGTGACAGAGACTGTTGTTAAGACACAAGAAGTTAATAGATATTTGGAATCTAGAGGAGAGATTACTAAGCCCGAGTTCTATATCCAGCAGGAAACCAAGGAAGAAACAGAGGATTCATCCGCAAAGTTAGTAACATATATTGCAGACGGTATTACAACCAAGGTTTACTGCATGGAGGACACAGTTGGCGAGCTTTTCCAGTTGGCAGGAGTCTATATCGATTCATCTGACAGACTTGAAAAGAGAGAGTACACATGGAGCGAAGCAGCATCAGGAGTTTTGTCCAGCAGCAGCCCCATTGAGGACGGCATGGTAATTAATGTAGTTCGAGTAGACAGCGAGTACGTTCAGCAGGAAGTTGTAGTTGCATACACCACAACATACAGAGACAATAACACCATGGACAAGGGAACAACTAAGGTTGTACAGAAGGGTGTAAACGGTAAGACTGTGGAGACATATAAGGTTATCCGTGAAAATGGCCAGGTTGTTTCTAAGGAAAAAGTGTCCACTCAGGTTGTAAGCTACCCAACAAATGCAATCGTTGAGGTAGGTACAGTTCCAGTATTCTATGCTTCCAACGGAACTAAGGTTCGCTATTCCAAGAAGATTCGTGTACGTCTTACTTGCTACACAGCCAGCTACAAGGATACAGGCAAGCATCCTGACCACCCAGAGTTTGGAATCACATATTCTGGATATATGGCTCGAATTGGCATTGTAGCATGTGACCCAGCATATATCCCACTTAATACTAACCTTTATGTAACCATTGACGGACTTCCGGATTACGGATTCTGTTGGACAGGAGATATTGGTGGAGGTGTTAAGGGTGACCACTTGGACCTTTACGTAAACACGCAGGAAGAATCAGATGGATTCGGATGTAAGTACGGATATGCTTACGTTTTGTATGAGCAGACAGGATATCCATTCTAAGGTGATCTTATGATGAACAAAAATATTTGCCTTAACCTTTGCAAGGTTAGTGGCATACACCCAGACAAAAATTTAGGCCAGAACTTCCTTATTAACCAACAGGTTATTGAGGATATTGTAGATAGCGTAGAGGCAGGTCCAGAGGATACAGTTGTTGAGATTGGATGCGGTATTGGCGCTCTTACATATGAGCTTTGCGCAGAGGCAGGCCAGTTGATTGGCATCGAGCTGGACAAGCGAGTTTTGCCTGCATTGGAAAGTAGACTTTCTGAGTATAACAACTACAAAATCATTAATCAGGACGTCCTAGAGGCAGATTTTAGTTCCTTTGGCCCTAAGATTAAGGTTGTTGGCAATCTTCCTTATTACATTACAACAGAGATAATGAAGAGGCTTTTTACATACCACGAGTACATCTCCGACATCACGGTTATGATGCAGACTGAGGTAGCTAATAAGGTAGTTGCAAAGCCAGGACAGGACGGCTATGGTCTTATGTCTATTATGGCGGCAAACTATGGCGAGGTTGAAGTTGTAACTAATGTAGACGGTTCAAACTTCTTCCCACCTGCACCAGTTCAGTCCACAGTATTGCACATTCGTATTTTGGACAAGCCTAGAGCAGTTACTTCTGACGAGCAGCACCTCTTTAGATTTATCAAGGACGCACTTCTCTTAAGACGTAAGACTCTCCTTAACTCCTTAGCTGCAGCAGGATATTTTGGCGGCGACAAGGCACAGATTCAGGAGGCAATTGTAAAGGCTGGCGTTGAGCCATCTGCTAGAGCAGAAAAGCTTACTTTGCAGCAGCTTGCAGACCTGGCTGAGGTTTTCAAAAAGTAAATTCATAGAGTTTATCACCGTCTACGGATTAATGTCTGTAGGCGGTTTTTTTCTTAGATGGATTGCGGCGAAAATATGTAACACCCCCTGTGCTGGACTGCGGCGAAAATATGTAACACCCCTTTCAATACCATAGGAATAGAATAGAAAAGGTACATAAAAAGTATTACATCGATGAATTTTTGTTGAAGAACCAATTTTACAAATTGAATAGATTTACAAAATGGTGGAACACTTCCCATATACTTAAAATAATGGGAGGATACCAAATGAGTAAAAAAAACAGTGGCTGGGGCCGCAAAAGGACAGTAGTTTGTTTTGTGACCCTGGCCTTTTTGTTTCTTGCATTGGGGATATTGATGTGCGAAGCAGGAATTGCGGTGAAACAGGCGGAGGAACTGTCCCAGGCAGTGTTTCGTCTACACATTGTAGCCAACAGCGATTCCACAGTGGACCAGGAACTGAAGTTGAAGGTCCGTGATGCTATTGCGGTGGAGATGGAAAAGCTCCTTGAAACTCAGGAAAATCCGACTAAGGAAGAGACCATGGATCTAGTTACAGAGAACATTGAAACCTTCCAAAATATAGGACAGAGCATAGTGGAGGAAGCAGGTTTTGACTACCAGGTAACCGCCATGGTCTGTAATCAGGCTTTCCCGACCAAGGAGTATTTGAGCCTAACCTTACCGGCATGGGACTATGACTGTCTACGAGTGGATATTGGAGCGGGAGAAGGCCAGAATTGGTGGTGCGTGCTCTTTCCGCAGCTCTGCTTCAAAGAGGGCATAGTAGGCAAATTAGGCCCCGAGGAGGAAGGGTATATAGAGGATACCCTTTCCACAGATACAGTTGAGATGATCACTGTAACAGCAAAAGAAAAACCTGTCCGTGTACAGGTCAGGTTTAAGATAGTCGAAATTATTCAGAGTATAAAAGAGGCCTTCAGAGAAGATTAGTCCTCAACTTCGCCCTCATCGGAGCGGTATGCAGCAAAGTTCTCAATGAGATCCATAAGGTCCTTGCATCCAGTACCCTTAAGGGCGGAGAAGGGAAGGATACCCTCTGCACTCTCAAGGCCCAAAGTCTCTTTAATAACCTTAATGCTCTCAGACTGCTGGCGAGCAGAAAGCTTGTCTGCCTTGTTAGCCAAAATAACGAATGGCATACCTTTAGCAACCATCCAGCTAACCATGGAACAGTCATCTACAGAAGGCTTGTGTCTAATATCCACAATCTGAACGCAGATACCACGCTCCTTGGCGAACTCCAAGTATGTGTCGATAACATTAGCCCAGCGCTGACGCTCCTGCTTAGAAACTGTTGCATAGCCATAGCCTGGCAGGTCAACAAAGTAAACCTGTCCATCTACATCAAAAAAGTTAATATGCTGAGTCTTACCAGGAGTAGCACCTACTCTGGCAAAGTTCTTGCGATTAAGCAGGCGGTTAATAACGGAGGACTTGCCTACGTTGGATCTGCCTGAGAAAACGATATGTGGCCTGTCATCTTGTGGGAAATCTGCAAGTTTAACAGCGGACAACAGAAATTTAACCTTGTTAACGTTCATATACGTGCTCCTAATTCAAAGAGTGTGCTAAGAAAGTTTACCACAAAGAATAAAGGTGGGCAAATCTAAAGAAACAAAAGAATGTATAGTGCAATATGCACAAAACGGAATGTCTAAATTGTGCAACTTCATCAAAACTGCGTATTGAAAAGGGTATTTGCAAGACCTATAATGCAGGCATAAAGTTTAATTCTTTAGCGTGTTAAAGACATGAAGAGCTAAAGCGAACTTTAAATAATATTAGGAGGTGCACGCTATGATTATTACTCAAGGTGCATATGATTTCATTAGAGAAGTTTACCAGCGCACAGAGCACAATCAGCCTCTGAGCGGTACAATCGTAACTATGTACGTAAACGGATCCACCTATGACAGACTTAAGATTAAGGGGTACCTTATCGAGTTGGCAGAGGCAGGTATTATCGAATACGTATCTCAGTTCGGCACAGCACCAATTGCAAATGGATTCAAGTTCCAGAATGTAGACCAGATTAGAAATCACGTACATGCAGCGTAAATGTATCTGGAATTAGAATCAAACAAGTAGACAACTTTTGAAACAGCAAGGCATACCTGAGGGTGTGCCTTTATTAAACTTTTACCCAAACAAATAAGGCAGGCCATTACGGTCTGCCTTAATATTTTTAACTTAATTAGTTTAACAATGCTCTGTCGCTTGCAAACTGAGTACCGCTTGCCTTGGAGAACTGCTCCAAAAGCATTTCAACTGTAAGGTTCTTCTTTTCCTCACCGCTAACATCGAAGATGATCTGTCCAGCGTTCATCATGATAAGACGGTTACCGTGGGTAATAGCATCATTCATGTTGTGAGTAATCATAAGAGTTGTGAGCTTCTCCTCAGAAACAAACTTGTCTGTGAGAGCCAAAACCTTTTCAGCTGTCTTGGGGTCAAGAGCTGCTGTGTGCTCGTCAAGGAGCAGCAACTTGGGGCTGTTCATGGTAGCCATAAGAAGTGTTACAGCCTGTCTCTGTCCACCAGAGAGAAGTCCTACTCTAGTAGTAAGTCTTGTGTCGAGACCAAGATCCAACTGCTTAAGCATGTCGCGATACTTTTGTCTTTCAGCCTTTGTAATAGCCCAGCGAAGTGTACGACGCTTGCCTCTTCTGTATGCGAGAGCCAAGTTTTCTTCAAGCCACATGCCAGCTGCTGTACCTTTCATAGGATCCTGGAAAACACGTCCCAAGAAGCTAGCACGCTTGTGCTCAGGCATATGAGTTACGTCGTGGCCATCGATTACGATGGAGCCTTCATCTGGAGCAAATACACCAGCAATAACGTTAAGCATTGTACTCTTACCAGCACCGTTTCCACCAATAACTGTTACGAAATCGCCGTCATTGAGAGTCAAGTTAAGGTTGTTGAGAGCCAACTTCTCATTAACTGTACCGGGGAAGAATGTTTTAGAAATATTCTTTAACTCAAGCATTTGCATGTCCTCCCTTTTTAACAGGCTTTGAGAAGTACTTACCCTTCCAGTATGGAACAGCCAAGAAAATTGCAACCACGATAGCGGACAACATCTTCAAGAGGTCTGTATCCAATCCCATCCAAATAACTGTCTGGTAAACGATGTAGTAAATAATACCACCACCAACTACACTCATAAGCTTGAGAGCAAAGTTACCTGCAATCTTGCCAAACAGTGCCTCGCCGATAATAACAGCAGCCAAACCGATAACGATAGCACCGCGTCCCATGTTGATATCTGAGAAACCCTGATACTGGCAAAGAAGAGCGCCAGAGAGAGCTACGATACCGTTGGAAATAACGAGACCAAGAATCTTGTTAATGTTGGTGTTAATGCCCTGTGCACGGCACATGTCCAAGTTATTACCTGTAGCTCTAAGGGAGCATCCAAGCTCTGTACCAAAGAACCAGTACAAGAGGGCAACAAGGACTAGCATAATGCCCAAAAGGATTAAGATAGATGCAAGCTTATCTAACTGAGTGATAACAACGTTGTATGTACGAGCGCTGAGGCCCTGGTTAGCTTTGCCCATTATCTTAAGGTTAACGGACCACAGAATAAGCTGTGTCAAAATACCTGAAAGGATTGGTGGAATACCAAGTGCTGTGTGGAAGAGACCAGTCACGAGACCGGTCAACATTCCAACGATCATGGCTGCTAGCATAGCTAGCCAAACATTGACGCCATTGATAACAAGCATGGTACATACGCAAGCGCCTGTACAGATAGAACCATCTACTGTAAGGTCTGCAATATCTAGAATCTTGTAAGTAATATATACGCCGATGGCCATAATGCCCCAGATAATACCTTGGGCAACAGCTCCTGGCAGTGCGTTAAAAAAGTTCATTAGTTAAATACTCCGAAAAAATTAGTCGAGAGGTGTGTAGCCTTCTGGAACTGTGATTCCAAGTGCATCGCAGATAGCCTTGTTGTACTTCTTAACAGGCTTAGGATCGTATGCGATAGCCATGGACTCGATAGAAGCCTTACCCTCAAGGATGTCAGCTGCCATCTCACCAGTCTTGTAACCAAGCTCATAGTAGCTAATGGAAAGTGTAACTGTACCGCAACCGCAGCAGATACCAGCCTCACCAGCAACGATCGGAACCTTCTTAGGCTGGCAAACGTTGTTGATTGTCTCTGTGCAAGAAGCAGCAGTGTTATCTGTTGGAATGTAAATTACGTCGCAGCTAGAAGCAGCGTTCTCAGTAACAGCCTGAACGTCGTTGGAGTCAGAGAACTTGAACTCCTTAACTGTGATGTTTCTGCTCTCAAGGTAGTCCTTAACAACCTTTACCTGGTAGGCAGAGTTTGCTTCTGCAGAGCAGTAAAGCATACCAACTGTCTTTGCCTCAGGGAAGAGATCAAGGATCATCTGAGCCTGCTCATCCAAAGGAGCCAAGTCAGAAGTACCGGAAACGTTGTAACCTGTAACACCAGAGAAGTTCTCGATGTTAAGAGCTACGCCATACTCAGTAACGGATGTACCAAGGATCGGGATTGTTGTTGTAGCGCCTGCGCAAGCCTGCAAAGCGGGAGTTGCGTTAGCCATAATAAGATCTACGTTCTTTGTAACGAAGTTGTTAGCAATAGTTGTACATGTGTTTGTGTCTCCAGCAGCGTTCTGGTAATCGAACTTAACGTTTTCTTCGCCAAGGCGATCGATGAGTGCCTGCTTAAAGCCCTCAGTAGCTGCATCAAGAGCTTCGTGGTCAACAAGCTGCAAAATACCAACTGTGTAAGTGGACTTGCCACATCCTGCAAAGAGTGTTGCCATAGTAGCAAGCATAGCCACTACGAGAACCATTGAAAGAATTTTCTTAAGATTTTTCATTGTTCCTATCTCCTTTATATATAAGAAAAAATGTGTGATTCACATATTTGACAACTAATTTGCACAAAAGTCAAGGAAAATGGGCGGTAAAGTAATAAATAGTAAATTACAAGAATTATCTATATGGAGAATTGCGGTTTGGTTGACACGAAAATGGCGCTGTGTTAAGATGATTTGCGCTAAAAACATGCAGCCGTGGCGGAATTGGCAGACGCGCTAGTTTCAGGTACTAGTTAGTGTAACGCTAATGGGGGTTCAAGTCCCCCCGGCTGCACCAAGAAGCAGGTCTTAGGATCTGCTTCTTTTTTGTGCATGCAAAGCATAGCATTGCGACCCGTGCCTCCCGCGCTTCGGAAGTAGCGGGCGACCTTTGATTACTTTGGGTCGTTCCAAAGTAATGGACATACACAAAACACTATTATGTAAGATATTATAATTAATGCACAGGATTTTTGTATATAATTCAATAAATATGCATTATAACTGCATAAAATACGCACAGACAAAAGAAATACAAATAAAATTGAATAAAAATTCAAAAAGCCTATTGCAATATCTATTTTTCGGGTGTATTATGTGAAAGTCACTTTTTGAGTACATTATTTTTATACGAGGTTTTTACATATGAAGAAGATTTTAGCTTTGATTTTGGCATTGGTTATGTCCATGGCAGTATTCGCTGGTTGCGGCGGTGATGTTGATACATTGGACGCTAACGAGAAGGCATATAACGAGGCTCAGATTGCTAAGTACTGGGCATTCGAAGAGGCATACAAGAATGATGGTGCTACAGAAGTTCTTAAGGTAGCTATTTCTCCTGACTTTGCTCCAATGGAGTTCATGGAGACAGATAAGAACAAGGTTGTTGGTTTCGACGTTCTCTTGGCTATGTACATTGCTAAGGAGCTCAACATGAAGCTCGAGATCGTAACACTTGACTTCGGTGCATGTCAGGTTGCTGTACAGACAGGTACTGTAGATTGCTCTATTTCCGGTTTCTCCGTAACAGATGAGCGTAAGCAGAATTGTAACCTTTCTGATTACTACTACGCTGGTGAGAACGAGACAGAGCAGGTTATCATCGTTAAGGCTGACAAGGCTAACAAGTACTCCAAGGCAGATGATTTCGCAGGCTTGAAGATTGGTGCTCAGGGCGCTTCCCTTCAGGAGAACCTTTGCAAGGATCAGCTTACAGGTGCTAAGATTGAGGTTTACGGCGATATCAACACAGCAGTTCAGGCACTTCTCTCCGGTATCGTAGATGGTGTTGCAGTTGCTAAGGGTAACGCAGAGTCCATTATGGCAAACAATGACAAGGTTGCATTGTCTGGTTTCGAGTTTGAGGTATCTTCCGAAGAGGAGAACAACGTTGTTCTTATCGGTAAGGGTAACGATGATTTGACAAACAAGATCAACGCAGTTCTTGCTAAGGCATATGCAGCTGGTTTGTACGGTGAGTGGTATGAGGCTTCCAAGGCTCTCTCCGGTATCAACACAGCAGCTGAGATCAGCTTCGACGAGAATGGTAACCCAATCGTTGATGCAGAGTAATTTAGAAACCATTTAGTCTAATATATGAACCGATGACATCACCAGCTAAGAACCTAGCTGGTGACGTCTTGCGTAAAGAGGGTAAAATGTTTATAGAAATTATTGAAAACATTTTTGTAAAAATATTGCCAAAGTACTGGCATTTGTTTGTTTTTGAGGGACTTGGATACACATTGCTCCTTTCCTTGATTACAGTTTTGTGCGGTACTATTTTGGGATCTCTTTTGGCATTGCTTAAGATGTCCAAGATTCCACCATTTAGATGGCTTGTTACAGCTTTTGTAGAGGTTATCCGTGGCACACCATTGTTGCTCCAGCTCTACATTGGTTATTTCTTGGTACCACAGCTTATTCCTGCACTTTCTAGTAACAAGTTTGTTAGTGTAAGCATTGCTTTGGTTCTTAACAGTGCAGCTTACGTTACAGAGATTATTCGTTCTGGTATTCAGGCTGTAGATAAGGGTCAGACAGAGGCCGCTCGAAGCCTTGGTCTTTCTCAGGCACAGACAATGACTAAGGTTGTTTTGCCACAGGCTGTTAAGAATATTTTGCCAGCTTTAGGTAACGAGTTTGTTGCAGTTATCAAGGAAACATCTTTGGCTTCCACATTCTACGTTGGAGACCTTATGACTCAGTACTTGGTTGTTAAGGGTAACACATTCTTGGCTATGGAGTGCTTGCTTGTAGTTGGTGTGATCTATTTTGTAGTTACATTCGTTCTTTCACGCGCTGTATCAGCCTTTGAGAAGAGACTTAAGAGAGGTGAATAATATGGAAAACAATTACATTATTCAAACTGTAGATATTCACAAGAGTTTCGAAAAGCTTCACGTTCTCAAGGGTGTTAGCCAGCACGTATCCAAGGGTGAGGTTGTTTCTATTATCGGTCCTTCCGGTAGCGGAAAGTCTACTTTCCTTAGATGTCTTAACATGTTGGAAACTCCTGAGAAGGGACAGATTTTCTTTGAGGGCGTAGATATTTCTGACAAGAAGGTTAATATCGACATTCACCGTCAGAAGATGGGCATGGTTTTCCAGCAGTTCAATATGTTCCCTCATTTGACCGTTAGACAGAATTTGACATTGGCTCCCACAACTCTTGGCAAGATGTCCGTGGATGAGGCAAATGCATTGGCAGAGGATTTGCTTGCACGTATCGGCCTTAGAGATAAGGCAGACGTTAAGCCAGGTACATTGTCTGGTGGTCAGAAGCAGAGAGTTGCAATTGTTCGTGCACTTGCTATGCAGCCTGACGTTATGCTTTTTGACGAGCCCACATCTGCTCTTGATCCAGAGATGGTAGGAGAGGTTCTTGACGTTATTAAGGGTTTGGTTAAGACAGGTATGACATCTGTTATCGTAACTCACGAAATGGGCTTTGCTAAGGAAGTTTCTGACAGAGTGCTCTTTATGGATGACGGTTACGTTGTAGAAGAGGGTACACCTGAGCAGATTTTCGGCAACCCACAGAACCCAAGAACTAAGGACTTTTTGTCAAAGGTTTTGTAAGCCTAGGAGCAAAAAAATGACAAAAAAAGACATATATAATTATATTGATAATAATCAGGATTTATTCATCTCCGTCAGCCATAGAATATGGGAGCTGGCGGAGCTTTCTTTAATGGAGACAAAATCTGCAGAGCTTTATTGCAAGGTATTGGCTGAGCAGGGTTTTGAAGTAGAGTCTGGCCTTTCTGGTATGGCTACAGCTTTCCTTGGAAGGTATGGTAGTGGTAGACCAATCATCGGTATTTTGGGCGAGTTCGATGCACTTTCTGGCCTTTCTCAGGAGGCAGGAAAGACATATCACAGCCCTATTGAAGCAGGTGCTAATGGTCACGGATGTGGTCACAACATGTTAGGTGCTGGTAGTTTGGCAGCAGCATGTGCAGTTAAGCAGTATTTGACCGAAAACAATCTTCCAGGCACAGTTATTTTCTATGGTTGCCCAGGTGAGGAGGGATATGCTTCCAAGACTTACATGGCAGAGGACAATGTGTGGAGAGATTTGGATGTGGCTATTACATGGCATCCTAGTTCTTTGAACCGTGTAACAACAGGTTCTTACATTGCAAGCATTCAGAGAGAATATACTTTCAACGGCATTTCAGCCCATGCGGCAGGCAATCCAGACTGTGGAAGAAGTGCGCTGGATGCAATTCAGCTTATGAACATGGGAGTTGAGTTCTTGCGCGAGCATGTGCCGGATTCCACTCGTATTCACTATGCAATTACAGATGCAGGTGGAGTTTCTCCCAATGTAGTTCAGGCACAGGCTAAGGTTGTGTACATGGTTAGATGTCCACAGATTCACGACACCATTAAGTTGGCTGCTCGCGTGGACAAAATTGCCAGAGCTGCTGCAGATATGACAGAGACACAGGTTACTGTGCATCAGATAGACAGTACAGCAAACACAGTAAATAACACTCCACTTGAGAGATTGACTTATGAAAATTTTGTTCAGGTTGGACTTCCAGAGTACACAAAGGAAGAACTCCAGTATGCACAGGACCTTATTAAGTCATATGAGGCGCCTGTTGCAATTCCTGAGATAAAGGAGTTGGAAGATGAATTGGATACTGAGGACTATGACAAGGTTTGGCAGATGTCTGACAAGGGCAAGGCTGCAATTAACAACTTTGTTGTTCCATACAAGCCATGTCGTAAGGTTCGCATGGGCTCCACAGACGTAGGTGATGTAAGCTGGCAGACCCCCACAGTACAGGTTGAGACAGCCACATTCCCAGCAAATTGTCCAGGCCACTCATGGCAGAATGTATCTTGTGGTGCATCTTCTGTTGGTGACAAGGGTATGATCTTGGCAGCAAAGGTAATGGCAGGTACTGCAGTTGACCTGTTGCATATGCCCGAGATGCTGGTGAAGATTAGAGAAGAGTTCTGCGAGAAAACTTGTCAGTGAACCACGAGCAAAGCTCGTTAGTGAACCGGCTATGCCTAGTGAGCCGCAACTGCGTTGCTAGTAACCGCTCATTGCATTCGCTAGTGAGCCGCGTTGTAGCGCTAGTAGGCCGCTGCGCTAGTGAATGTCTCCACGATCCTAAGATCAGATGAATATAAAATTAGAGCCTTCCATGTAGAAATACGTGGAAGGTTTTTTGTGTTAGGAAGCAGATCAATAGTTTTCAAAGATACATAAATATGTTATAAAGAAAATGTAAAGGACAAATTAGGCGAGAAGTGATTGCTTGCTTGGCAGAGGAGAGGCTCTACCACCATAGTCCTAAATAATATTAGATAGACTTATGTGGGAGCGGCTGTACTCTGGAGAAGAGTGTAGGCGCTCTTTGTGCTTTTGGAAAATATTTTTATATGATGACATTATGAAAAATGTGCATATTTCATTCATTTCCATGTGGAATGCTTAGACATTTAGAGGACCATCATAGAGATTAAAAAGGAGGGTTTATGAAGAAATACAGATTGCTGTTATGCATATTTAGCATTGCAATTATGATGTCTATGATCTGCGTAGCTGTGCCTTCTGAGGCAAATATGCCTATAATGTATGCATTGAAACTGGAATTTAGTAAAGTTCAAGAGTTTTTAGCCTTAGATAAAGAAGCAGATAATTTAGCAGAATTAGCAGAGGAAATAGCAGTTGTTCAGTATCCCCATGGTAATACTTTAGAGGAACGAAACCAATTTGTATTAGAATTTATTGAGGGGATTGAAAACCTAGATTTTATATTGTTGGGCGAAGAAGGACCGGACTACTTATATTACAACGCGGTATATGGGTTTATTAGAACTGAGTGGATATATATTGGTGAGGGAGTAAATTTAAGACGTTGTACTGTATATTTAGATCCAGCTGATACAGAAGAATTGATTAGAAGGGGACAATATCAAATAAGAGTACCTAAAGAATTAGGAAAGAATCTGTATTTGTATAACGTCATTGAAAACAATTGGACTTCTGCAGAAAGTGATAGTTATTCTTGGACTGGTTATTTGAAATACAAGGATATCTATATTGTATGTATCTTTGATTGCACAGTAGGAAGTTCTTATGCTCTAAATAGTGAGGAAATTGTTCAGTTAATAGGCAATGCTGATATAGCAAAGCTTACGGAGTATAATAATCAGGAAGAGAAACCGTTTAAAGACAGCAACATTATTTATTATATTTGTGCTGTTGTGTCAGTGACAGTAATTACAGTAGCAGTTGTAGTTGTTGCAAAACTAAAAAAACAATAGTAAAATCATGCCGAAGTTCTTCGCTGCATCCACCTGCATGGTGTGAGCAACAGTAGAAAGGAAGTAAATATGCTTATAGCAATCGACGTTGGTAATACCAACATAGTTCTCGGTGGTTTCCGTGGTGAAACTTTGATTTTCCAAGCCAGGATCCACACCAATACCCATAAGACATCAGATGAATATGCAGCTACTATCTCCGCAGTTTTAGGTAACTACGGTGTTGCTTTTGATGCTGTAGATGATGTTATCATTTCCTCAGTAGTGCCTCAGGTAACTGGATCTTTGGCTTCTGCTATGCAGTCCATTTGTGGCAAGCGCCCCTTTATCGTAGGACCTGGAACAAAGACAGGTATTAACATCAGGATTGACGATCCTGCAACTTTGGGTGCAGATTTGCTTACAGATAGCGTTGCAGCAGCAGAGCAGTATGACTTGCCTGTTATTGTAATCGACATGGGCACTGCTACTACTATCTCCGTAGTAGATGACAAGAGAGCCTTTATTGGAGGAGCTATTATGCCTGGCCTTAGATTGTCCCAGGATGCTTTGTCCGATAGAACAGCTCAGCTCCCTCACATCGATCTTAAATACGATGGCAAGGTTTTGGGCACAAATACTGTTGACTGCATGAAGTCTGGAGCCATTTACGGCACAGCAGCCATGATCGATGGCGTAGTTAGCAGAATTGAGCGTGAAATGGGTTGCAAGTGCACAGTAGTTGCAACAGGCGGCTTGGCAGAGCAGGTTTGCAAGTACACAGAGTGCGGTGCAAAGTATGACCCTGACCTTATGCTCAAGGGACTTTTGTACATTTACAATAGAAATAGGAGAAAGTAATCATGAACAAGAACAGAACTCGTTTTTTGACACGTCTTGCAATGCTCGTAGCAGTTATGATTGTTCTTGACGTGACTCCCCTTGGATATATCAAAGTAGGTACTATCGAAATCACAACAATGCTGATTCCAGTTATGATCGGCGCAGCTATTTTGGGACCTACAGGTGGCGCAATTTTGGGCGCATTTTTCGGACTTACAAGCTTTATGCAGTGCTTGGGCATTCCATCTCTTAGCTTATTTGGTTCCACATTGCTTAGTATTAATGCGTTTTATACTTTTGTGCTTTGCATGGTTCCCAGAATTATAATGGGCGTGCTCAGCGCATACGTGTTCCGCTGGGTTTCCAAGATTCAGCCCAAGGGAGTGATTCCTTATATTTTGTCATCCTTGACAGCAGCTTTGACAAACACAGTTTTGTTCACAAGCTTGGTGATTATTCTCTTTGGTTCCACAGACTACATCTCTGGATTCAGAGGAGGCATGTCACTCTTGGCATTTGTGGCTGCATTTGTTGGAATTAACGGCCTTATTGAAGCTGTTTTCTGCACACTTATTGGTGGTGGAATGGCTAAGGTACTCGTAAAAATTGGCGAAAGAACTAAGCACTAAGATTCTTTTTCAATGGTTACACCTGTGTAGTAGTGGGTCAAAATTTCCTGCCAGGTGGAGCCCTGTTGTGCCATGACCTCTGCACCTTGCTGACAGAGACCTACGCCGTGGCCCCAACCCAATGTATATATGTATATTTTTTCGCTTTGGCAGGAAATGGAAAAGCAAGTGGACCGAATCCCCGTCTTGTTCCTAAAGTCCACACCTGTCATGGTGGTTTCTCCGATGGAAAGACTGCTAACTCGACCAGATGCAGAATCTGTTGTCACAGTTATGGAGTCGCCATTGAAGTTGGCAGAGGAGGCTTGGCTTAGCTCCTCCCTTGTGAAAACGTATAGCTGTCGCCTTGGTTCAAATCCTGCCAGACTAGGAGAGGAGACAGCTTGCAAATAGGGTACGTCGTAGCCAAAAACTGATTCAAAAGACACGGTGTAGTATGGACTACTGTCATGGTACATAGCGTTAATGACTTGGCCATCGTACAGGATTTGGTAGCCCAATACTTCTCGAGCACAGGATTTTAAGTATTCCCAATTGGCTTTGGCAGAAGCTTGTTCAGCAACGGAGTCACTTTTGGTAGCATAATAAGATAGTTCAGTTATACAACCCTGGCAATGTCCGGGGTTGTTGCATATATCGGTATTTCCCTTGTGCTGTGATGGAGTGTTGATGATCTTATATTTTGCGTAAGTGTATGCAGCCACAGCTTGGGCCTTAAGGGCTTCCTCTGAGAAAGTGGGGCTCATTTCTACAGCCAAAACACCAGTTAAGTAGTCTAACACATCCATTTCCACAGGCTCATCCCCGATTAACACAGAGATTGTGCCATGTGAAATGTCATCTAAGGGCGTTTGGACATGCTCTTGGGTAGGTTTTCTTAAAGAAAAAAGCCATATGATAATCCCGATTGCAGCCAAAATATATGCAACCCAGGAAAGGTAGTCACCAATAGAATAGGATTTGAGCAAGTTTTTGAATTTGTTCATGGCATTTTCTCAAGAAATTCGTTTATGAGATTATATGGTTGTCCTGTGGAAGTATGACTTTAATTTTGGTACAATATAAAAGATACAGATAGAGGAGGACAATTTAATGAGTCGCGCAGATCATCAGTACCTGAATATTATTTCCGAGATTTTGGATCACGGATATTACGATACAAACCGTACAATTACTAATACATATAAGCTCCCCCACAAGATTATGCAGTTCGATCTTGAGCAGGAGTTCCCAATTTTGACAACTAAGAGAGTTGCTTTTAAGACAGCAACTAAGGAGCTTTTGTGGATTTACAAGGATCACTCCAATGACGTTCGTAAGCTCCAGGAGCAGAATGTTCACATTTGGGACGAGTGGATGATGGAGGATGGCACCATCGGTACTGCCTATGGCTGGATTGTTGGAAAGTATGACCTTTTGGACAACCTTATTGAGGGCATCAAGAAGGATCCTCAGGGCCGCAGACATATTATGAGCCTTTGGCAGAACGAGTGGCTTGATACAGGTTCCTTGCATCCATGTGCATTCATGACAATGTGGGACGTAACAGATGGCCGTCTTAACTGCATGTTGGTTCAGCGCTCTGCAGATATGGGTTTGGGTGTTCCATTTAACATGTCTCAGTACGCATTGCTTGCACACATCGTTGCACAGTGCACAGGCTATAGACCTGGTATTTTCACTCACGTTATTAACAACGCTCACATTTATGAGAACCACGTTGAGCAACTTAAGGAGCAGCTCACTAGATTGCCTCAGGAGTATCCAGCACCTAAGCTTTGGATTAACCCTGACAAGAAGTCTATTTACGATATTACTCCAGATGACATTAAGCTCATTGATTACAAGTTCCATGAGACAATTAAGATGGACGTTTCTGTTTAATTTGAAATGAATTTTCTAGACCACTCTTAAAGGGTGGTCTTTTTTTATGCCAAAAATCGTGGAATAGATGGGTATTTCCATGGAAATACTAATGAAAAAGCGATAGGAGAAAATATGAATTCTAATATAGAATACGAGAGGAATGACTTGTGGAGATGGTTGTTAGGCGGAGTTCTAGTTTTGGCATTAATTGTTTCGTCCATATGGATTGTAATGGATAGGGACAAGGCGCCAAAGCCACAGGAAAAGTCTACTATTTCAACTAGCACACCTAAGCCAACAGCAAAGCCAACGGCCAAGCCCACGACTAAGCCTACCAGCACGCCGGAACCTACTATTGAGCCAATAAAGGACATAGACCCAGTAAACAATAAGGTTACAGTTAGTTTTAGCGCACCTTTGTTGGGCCACGTGACTAAGGAATATGCCATGGACCACTTGATTTATAGTATAACCATGGACTATTGGCATACTCACAGCGGCGTAGATATTGAAGGTGTTTTGGGCACAGCCGTAAAGGCTTCTGCAGATGGTGTAGTAGCTAAGGCGGAAAAGGATCCCAACTTGGGGTATGTGATTGTCTTAGATCACGGAAATGGATGGCAGAGCACATATGCCAACTTGGCATCTGTGGAAAATGTGTATGTTGGTCAGTTGGTGGTAAGTGGTGAGGTAATCGGTACAATAGGCGAATCTAGCCCCATTGAGTTTGCTGAGGCAGCACATTTGCACTTTGAACTTTCAAGGGACGGCAAGTCTGTGGATCCAACTCAATATTTAGCAGGATTGAATAAGTAAACTAAATTTTAGTAAAGGGCGTGGCATTATTTGTCACGCTTTTTTGTTTTCTTGCCATGAATTTTGTGTTATCATTTTGACATCTATATGCACATATGTGAGGTTTTCTTATGAGAGCAGTTATTACAGTTATTGGATGCGACAGAGTAGGTATTATTGCTGCAGTTACAGCAGATCTTGCTGCAGTTAATATTAATATTTTGAATATTTCCCAGGCATTGATGGACAATCTTTTCACCATGATTATGTTGGTTGATATGGGCGGTAGCAATGCTTCTTTTGCAGATGTTTCCGATAAGCTTAAGGCTTGTGGAGATAAGCTTGGCGTTGAGATTCGCATTCAGAAGGAAGAGATTTTCGATTCCATGCACAGAATCTAGGAGATTACCATGATAGGCAATAGAGAAATTTTAGAAACAATTAGGATGATCCAGGAGGATAAGCTGGACATCCGTACTATTACCATGGGCATTACACTTTTGGATTGCGCAGACAGCGATCCTAAGGTTGCATGTGCCAAAATATATGACAAGATTACTAAGCGCGCTGAGAAGTTGGTTCGCACAGGTGAGGATATCGAGAGGGAGTATGGTATCCCGATTATTAACAAGCGTATTTCTGTAACACCTATTGCAATGGTGGCAGCAGCATCCAACACAGACAAGTATGTGGATTTTGCGCTTGCCCTTGATAAGGCTGCAGCTACAACTGGCGTTAACTTTATCGGAGGCTTTTCTGCATTGGTTCAAAAGGGTTACTCCGATTCTGCAGTTAAGCTCATTAACTCTATCCCAGAGGCTCTCACATCTACTGAGAGAGTATGCGCTTCCGTTAACGTAGGCTCCACACAGGCCGGTATTAACATGGACGCAGTTAAGCGCATGGGTGAGATTATTGTAGAAACATCTAAAATGTCTGCAAATTGTGCTTGCAATGGCTGTGCTAAGTTGGTAGTTTTCTGTAACGCACCTAATGACAACCCATTCATGGCAGGAGCTTTCCACGGTGTTGGCGAGCCAGAGTGTGTAATTAACGTAGGCGTTAGTGGACCTGGCGTTGTTAAGAGAGCTTTGGAGAAGGTTAAGGGACAGGACTTCACAACTGTTTCCGAGACAATTAAGAAGACTGCGTTTAAGGTTACTCGTATGGGACAGCTCGTTGCATCTGAGGCTTCCTCTAGACTTGGCGTGCCATTCGGTATTGTAGATTTGTCCTTGGCACCTACTCCAGCAGTTGGAGACAGTGTAGCTGAGATTTTGATGGAAATGGGCATCGAAAAGGCAGGTGCATGCGGAACAACAGCAGCTCTTGCTATTTTGAACGATGCTGTTAAGAAGGGTGGAGCCATGGCTTCTTCCTCTGTTGGCGGACTTAGCGGCGCTTTCATTCCAGTTAGTGAAGATAACCAGATGTTGCTTGCTGCAGCAGAGGGTGTGCTCACATTGGAGAGACTTGAGGCTATGACAGCAGTTTGTTCTGTTGGTTTGGACATGGTAGTAGTACCTGGTGAAACACCAGCATCCACAATTTCTGCCATGATTGCAGACGAAATGGCAATTGGTATGATTAACAGCAAGACAACAGCTGTTAGAGTTATTCCAGCCATGGGCATGAACGTGGGCGACACATTGGAGTTCGGTGGACTCTTGGGTTCTGGCCCTGTTATGAAGATTAGCACATTAGATTCTTCTGACTTTATTGCAAGAGGTGGTAGAATTCCAGCTCCTCTTAACAGTCTTAAGAATTAATTTAGGAGTATAAATTGAGTAGGGATTATCGCAATTCATCTGGTAAGAATAACAAGAACTACACTTCTTCTAGGAATCCTAGACAGGAGCGTAATGTTGTGCGCCCAGATTTTTCTCGCAAATATGCAGAAATCGAAGATCCCTATGGCGCCATGGATGTGGTTGAGAGACGCAAGGGTCCAAGTCCAGCTAGATCTAGCAACTCATACATGTCCAGGGAGGAGTATTCACGTCAGCAAACATCTGCTGGCGTAACATATTCCCGTCCCAAGAAGCAAAAGAAGACAGTGGCAACACGTCAGGTGGAGGAGCAGCCTAAGGTTAAGACTCCCGTATCTGGAGAAATAGGCAACAGAGCAAATATTGCTAGACCTAATAGACCAGGTAGCGCGGGCCGTAGCTCATACACTATTGTGGATGACGATAGAGAGACTCGTTATGTAGAGGATCGTCAGGCACAGGATCCTCAGGCAGTGGCTAAGGCTAAGAGATGGTCACGCAGGCAAAAGTGGACAATCGGTGTGATTGCAGGCGTAATCCTGCTGATTTTTGTTGGTGTTGGCATTGGAAATGTTATCAAAAACATGGGTTCAGATACTAAGACTATCCATTTTTGGGCCGATTGCACCAATGACCCTGCCATGGAAAGATATCTTCAGGATATCGTAGACGAGTACAATCGCCAGCAGGACAAGGTTCGTGTTGAACTTAAGACTAGATTTAACGACTATACTGCAACAATTACGTATAGATACCGTGAAAAGACAAAACCTAGTACAGGATCAGCTCCTGACATTAACTTGGTGTACGGAAGCACCATGAAGGACATGCTCCAAATAGGCAATATCTATGACTTGTCTCAAAATATGGAGGATGCAGGATATAACTATACTGCTATGTTTGGTGACCTTATGGTTCCAAATGTAAATATGGTTGGTGAGGCTGTTTATGCTTTGCCCTATATGGTTAACCCATATGCAACTGCTTATAACGTGGAGTTGTTTGCTGAGATCGGAGTTTCTGAGCAGGATATTCCATGCACAGTAGAAGGACTTTTGGCAATGAACAGCAAGTTTAATGCCATTAGCAATGACGAAAGAGGCAAAGTGTATGGATTTACACTTCCTACAGATGACCCATCTCAGTGGCTTTATACCATTTTGCAGATTGGTAAGGCCCATGGCGTAAGCACCTTTGATTACAGCACTTTGACACGTAAGTACAGCACACTTACAGACTTGGTAACTCAGCTTACAGATAGTTCCAAGATGGCAATGTCTGGCATTGGAACATACGACCAAATGTTGGAGAAGTTTGCCAAGGGTGAGATTGCTGTTGTTATTGCAGATTACAACACTTTGAGAACTAAGTTGGCAGAGGGGAACAGTAAGTTTACCCTTAAGACAACTAGAATTTTGGAGTATTTGCCCTTTGTACAGCCACAGAGCATCGACTTGTACGATGTGACATATTTGGAGATTAACAAGAGTTCCACTAACAAGGCAGAGGCATACGACTTCATGATGTATCTTTTGCGCAATGACAATATGAGTCAGATGTATCAGGATACAGGTAATATTCCTGCTAGCTGGAATTCCATGGAGTATCAGCCTCCTGTGGACCAGAAATATGCCGCATATTTTAATTTCGAAAACCGCATTAGCTTGCCAGAACCTATGGGAACTGCCACAGGTGGGCTCACTATTACTGATGTTTTCAAGCAGATTAGAGATGGATTACTCACACCAGCCAAGGCTTTGACAACTTTGGAGCAGCAAGAAAATGAATCCATTAAACAGGCACTTAAGAGCGAACGTATTAAGGCCGAAGACTATACAATATACTATAAACTTTATAAGGACTAATTAGATGTACGAATATTCGGATTCCTTGAAGTGTAGTCTCTGTGGACAACGCTTCATCGTTACAAGCACAGAGTTGGAGCACCATCTTTGTCATTGCTCAGGCATTGCCAAAAGCCCCTTTAATTATATACAGCCAGAAAGTAAAGCTCCAATCAGGGAATACGATCAAAGTCGTGGCATTGGTTATGTCATCGCAGCCATGGAGGAATCCACAGCAGTTCCTTATGGATGCGTTTTTGTGGTGGATTCCAAGCTTACCATGGGTGATTTCCTTGAGACATCTGCCATGAAGGAGTTTATGGCAATCTGTAACGAAAAGGCTCCCGGCATGTCAGAAATGGACATCGTGACAGTTGCCTTCGATGGCAAGCAGGAGGACCAGGATTCTATTTATACAGGTTCCATGTCTGAGAATTTTCAGCATGTTGCCATGATTAGACTCCAGATAATCACAGGCCTCAGATCATACCGCATTACACTCAAAAAGGTTTTGGCCTTTGAGAGAAGCAGCACAGATAATTTCAAGCCCATTGTTATGGCAAAGGGCCTTATTCCAACTAGAGATTTTTATAACCTTGGATACGAAATTGACAGATATTTCACAGACGCAGTAACAGTAAGAAATGGTTCTTGGATTGCCTATGCAAACGAGCTTGTAAGACATGCAGAGCCGGCTCTATATATGTCAATGGGTCCCTTTGATTTAGAGGAAGACGGGGATTATTCTTTGATTGGTAACTATATACCAGAGCATTTGACTCGCGCCTTTTATGCCATGATGGCCAAAAACAAGGATTGTCGAAACAAGTCTGTGGAAAGCGTTTTGGCCAAGTACACAAACGAAGAGTTGAAGCATTCCGTAGAGAATTTCAGGTCTGCTACAGGCATGCGTAAGCAGGACAAAATAGAATATTTGGCCACAGGTCAGCACGTTGAACAGGCCCTCATGGAGAAGATCAACGGATATCAGTACTTCTGCCTTAAAGACTTAATGGAAAAGGGTGGTTACGAGTACTGCGGAGAAGAGTGCGACAGCAGTTATTTGGAGCTTTTTGATTTGCGCTTACTCTATGTTGGCACAGACGAAAACGATGAAAAAATTGTATATATTCCTCGCGAGTATATCTTTATTTTCAAGCGCGTTTTGTACAGTCAGGATTTGGCCGAAAAAATGGAGAAAATGAACCTTATAGATACAAGGCTCAATGGCTTTATCTATAATTACGGTGTTTTGTCCACACGCACATTGTACAAGATGTATGTAGATGTGTTTGGTCCCATGTTCAATGAGTTAAACCCTCATGAAGACGAACTTTTGTATATGAACTACGTCACACAGAAGTATGCAACATGGGCAAATAGAGATGCTGTTGGTGATATCTATTTTAGCGACGAGGGAATATATATTTTCCATGAGAGAATGGAGTATCCTGGGGAGATTGGATATTATAAGCAGCCTAATCCCATGAAGCCGCCTGTTAGAACTGAAATTGAGGCAGCAGGAGATAGGGAGTATTTGGAGTACAATGAGACATTTGACCGCATGGCAATAGACTTGTTGTCCAAGGTCGATAACAAGGATGAGACCACCTTGCAGATGATGAATTACTACATGTACTGCACAATGCTCTTTGGAACTAAGCAGGGTTTCACTCCAGAGGAGATTTTTGAAAATCTAGTTAGATTAATGCCAATTCCAGCAGATAGCATGATGTATATTTACGATGGTTTATGCAAGGAAAACGAGTCTGTGGCCAGATGGGATATTGGTGGTTACAGTAGCAATGGGCTTAAGGAGCTTAGAAAAGCTAAGGGCAAGGTCCAAAAGCTTATAATGCGATAGAGTTATCCTCGGGTGACTGGTCTTTGAGGAGAATGGCATACTGCATTTCCAAGGATTTGATAAGGTAAATGCAACTGTCGATTTCTTTTTCGTCAGTTAAGTATTTGAATCTGTTGTTGGCGCATTGCCAGCTGTGCCTTATGGCTCGCATTTGTTCTGTCATGTGTTTTGAAAACCTTTTTGTTTAGTGTTTGGTGTTGAGTGTTTAGTGTTTAGTGTTTAGTGTATGCCTCTTCGTTCCAATGGTCGATTTTGTACAGGAACATGTTTCCAGCGTTAAACACTATTAAATAGATTCTTGACAGAAAAAATAAAAATAAACCCTAAAAGTTTATTGATTTAAAGGATAAATTTGGAATTTTTTGACTTTAATTAGTGGTTTGTTTGATATATAATTACATGTGTAAAACTATACGTTTATAGGATTAAGATAGATGGCAAAGACTTCTAGTAAAAAATATAAGACTAATAAGAGAGGCAAGAAAGACCGCACCCCTATTATTGCTGCGGCCGTTTTGTTCTTGGCATTTACAATTTTGGCAGTTGTTTTACTGCTTGTTCCTAAGGACAAGATTCCGGACAATGTATTCATTCAGGGCATTGAAGTTTCTGGCATGTCTCGTAATGATGCGATTAGCATTCTTAAGGGCAAGTTCTCATATGAGAATGATTCCGCAGGTACTATCTTTGTAAAGTATGATGACAAGTCCATGAGAATTAACTTGAGCGATCTTAAGCTTAAGTACAATATCGAAGAGACTGTAGACAATGCTATGGCAGGATCTGAGGGAGCTCAGTACGAGCTTAAGCTTACATTCGAAGATAGCAGTTTTGAGACTATTTCCGATACAATCCGTCAGGCCACATATGTCGCTCCTGTAGCTGAGACATTTGCATTTGACGAGAACAGCGTTACTGCCGTTATTACCGCTGGTAAGCCTGGACGTGAAGCAGATGTAGATAAGCTCGAACAGGATTTGACAGATATGGCATCTAGAGCCATGAGCGGTTCTATTGAGGTTGAGTTTAAGAAGATTGATTACGAAACAGTTTCTTACTCTGGTATTTACAATGCAGTATATGTTCCAGAGGTTAACTCTCAGTATTATAGAGACGAGGCAACAGGTAACATCTTAGCTACTGAATCTAAGGAAGGTCGTATGGTTTCCTACGCAGAGATTCAGATTGGTGCTACAGCAGTTCGTACTGGTGCAGTTGAGTCCTACACATTTGCAATCCAGTCTATTGCACCTAGCCCATCTCAGCAGGATCTTATGGAGGCACTCTTTAGAGATGTTCTCGGTTCTGCAGAAACTGTATACGCAAGTGATAAGTATGCTGCAAACAGAGCTTCTAACGTTAAGCTTGCAGCAAGCTTCTGCCATGAGTACACTTTGATGCCAGGCGAGATGTTCTCTTACAACGAGGTTGTTGGAGAGAGAACTCCTGAGAGAGGATTCTTGATTGCCAATGCTTACGAGCAGGGCGAAGTTATCGAGGCATACGGCGGTGGTATTTGTCAGGTAAGTACAGTTATTTTCAACGCTTTCTTGAATTGTGGTAAGGTTACATCCATGAACAAGGATTTGGTTGCTCCTGAGAATGACGCAATGTTCGCTATTCGTAGATATTGTCACCAGATGACAGTTTCTTACCAGGATAGAGGATTGGATGCTACCGTAGACTACAACTCTAAGACAGACCTTATTATCCGTAACGATACAAATACTCCTGTTAAGATTATGATTAAGAGTGACAAGGTGGATTCTGCAGGCAACAAGTCCAAGATGACTGTTGAGGTTATGGGCACTAAGGATCCAGCTAACGAGGGTATCACATACATGTACGTTGGCGTAGATACATCTGAAACTCCTATGGGTCAGAAGTATGTAGAGGATGCAACATTGCCAACAGATTCTGAGCCAGTACTTAAGTCCGGTGGTTACACAGGTTATACAACAATCACTCACAGATATAAGATTGTTAACGGTGTAGCAGAAGAGGACTATATGCTTTACTGGAGCACATACGTTAAGGTTGACGAGGTTTATAGAGTGCCAGTAGGTTGGGTTGGACCAAACGGCGAAATTGCTGAACAACCAACAACATAATATGAATTAAAGGCTGTGCTGAAAGGTACAGCTTTTTTATTATTTAAGGAAATTGTAAAAACATATAGGAGAAAGGCTAATTTCGTGCCATTTTTTGATAAAAATCATGCTTTACACTTTCCTATATTAGATTTAAACTTGACAGATAGTTTTGAAACAGGAGTGAGACAATATGTACGATATTGTTAATAAGGTTAGTCTTAACCCCACAGTTACAATGATGGATATCCATGCACCATATGTGGCAGCTAAGGCAGAACCAGGACAGTTCATTATCTTGAGAGTAGATGAAGAGGGCGAGCGTATTCCTCTCACTATTGCAGGATACGATAGAGTTGCAGGCACAGTTCGCATTATTTTCCAGATTGTTGGTGCCACAACAGAGAAGCTTAATCACAAGAATGTTGGAGATAGCCTCCAGGATTTTGCAGGACCTCTTGGCGTTGCGACAGAGCTTGAGGGTCTTAAGAATGTTTGTATCGTAGGTGGTGGCGTAGGTTGCGCTATTGCGCTTCCAATTGCACAGAAACTTCACGATATGGGCGTTAACGTTACATCTATTATCGGTTTTAGATCCAAGGATTTGCTTATCCTTGAGGACGAGTTCAAGGCAGCTTCCACAGAGCTCCACGTTATGACAGACGATGGTAGCTATGGTCGTCAGGGCAACGTTTGCATCCCTCTTCAGGAGATGTTTGACCAGGGCAAGAAGTTTGACCAGATTATCACAATCGGACCCTTGATTATGATGAAATTCGTTGTTTTGACAGCTAAGCCTACAGGTATTCCTTGCACAGTTTCCATGAACCCCATCATGATCGATGGTACAGGTATGTGCGGCGGCTGCAGACTTACACTTAACGTTGATGGACAGAAGGTAACTAAGTTTGCTTGCGTAGATGGTCCCGATTTTGACGGCTACCAGGTAGATTTCGACGAGGCTATGTCCAGAGGCACAATGTACAGAGATTTCGAGAGACATGCACATGATGAGGCATGTAACCTCTTTAAGAAGGAGGTAAAGTAATATGGCAAACATGAGCTTGAATAAGACTCCCATGCCAGAGCAGGAGCCAAAGGTTAGAGCACGTAACTTTGATGAGGTAACAACAGGTTATACAGAGGAAATGGCTCTCAACGAGGCACTTCGTTGTCTTAATTGTAAGAATATGCCATGCGTTACAGGTTGCCCTGTTAACGTACATATCCCAGAGTTCATCACTAAGATTAAAGAGGGTGACTTTGAGGGCGCATATCAGGTTATTAACAAGTCTTCTTCTCTTCCTGCAGTTTGCGGTAGGGTATGTCCTCAGGAGACACAGTGCGAGAGCAAGTGTGTTCGCGGCATTAAGGGCGAGCCTGTAGGTATCGGTAGACTTGAGAGATTCGTTGCTGATTGGCACAACATGCATAGCACAGAGGCTCCAGTAACAGAGCCAGCTAATGGTCACAGAGTAGCAGTTGTAGGTTCCGGTCCTTCTGGTCTTACATGCGCTGGCGATTTGGCTAAGGCAGGTTTTGAGGTTACAGTATTTGAGGCTCTCCACATGGCTGGTGGTGTTTTGGTTTACGGTATCCCAGAGTTCCGTCTTCCTAAGGCTATCGTACAGAAGGAAGTAGACAATCTTAAGGCTATGGGCGTTAAGGTTGAGACAAATATGATCATCGGTAAGACTCTTACAGTTGACGATTTGTTTGAGATGGGCTTTGAGGCTGTATTCATCGGTTCCGGTGCAGGTCTTCCTAATTTCATGGGTATTCCTGGTGAGTCCCTTAAGGGTGTTTACTCTGCAAACGAGTTCCTTACACGTTCTAACCTCATGAAGGCATATAAGGCAAATCCTGTTACACCTATTATGAAGGGTGGTAATGTAGCAGTTGTTGGTGGCGGTAACGTTGCTATGGACGCTGCTAGAACAGCTCTTCGTCTTGGTGCAGAGAATGTTTACATCGTATATCGTCGTTCTATGGAAGAGTTGCCTGCTCGTCGCGAAGAGGTTGAGCACGCAATGGAGGAGGGCATCCAGTTTATGCTCCTTAACAATCCTGTTGAAATCTTGGGTTACAACAATCCAGATGACAAGAGAGATCCTAAGAACGGCACAGTAACAGGCATGAAGTGCATCCGCATGGAACTTGGCGAGCCCGACGAGAGAGGTCGTCGCAGACCTGTTGAGGTTGCTGGCAGTGAGTTCGTATTGGATGTAGATACAGTTGTTATCTCCATCGGTACATCTCCTAACCCATTGATTAAGTCCACTACAGCTGGCCTTGACGTAAACAAGCGTGGAGGTATCATCGTAGAGGAGGGCACTGGTGCTACATCTAGAGACGGTGTATATGCTGGTGGTGATGCAGTTACAGGTGCAGCTACAGTTATTTCTGCAATGGGTGCAGGTAAGGTTGCAGCTAAGGCAATTTCTGACTATTTGTTGGAAAAGTAATATATAAAGGAAATAAACATTTAATACTAAAGTCTTTCGATAAACTCGGAAGACTTTTTCTTTTGAGGGCAAGTGCTAGTGTGTTATAATTCACTTGTTATTATGTGATGACTTGTATACGATGGATGTGGAAAGGAGAAAACAGATGATTGATTATGTAAGACTGGTAGTTGCTATTCTTTGCTTGGTTAGTTCCATTGTGTTTGCAATTAGATTCTTTGTTGTTCGCAAGGATTATTCCGTAACTAGTTTTTTGGCGGTAGGCGTTCAAGCATGTGCTTTTCTGGTTCTTATATTGGGTATATACAGAATGGACATGGGATTTGTAAATAAGGCGGAGGTTAACTTCGTATATGGAAGTAATTCCGTGGTTGAGACTCTAACAGAACAGGAATTAGAAACTGTAAGGGATATATTGGATGGAAGAAGATTGCACAGAGACAACCCATCCTGTGGGTTTTCAGAAGAAATTTCTATTAAACTTAATGATGAGATGACGCTTTGTTTGGCTCGTGATGGATGTCCAATAATATATTGGAAGGAGAAAAATCTATACATCACTTTAACAGAGGAAGAACAGAAGCAGTTAGAAGCGGTGTTGTCAAAGTACAATGTGACATTCCCTTGTTTATAAAAAGTTTATTCTTTAAGCAAAGTAAGATAGTTAATCAAAGTCTTTCGTGGTTTCCACGGGAGGCTTTTTCATTTGAGTGAAATGCCTACTAGCGCGATAGCGCGGCTCACTAGCCGAAGGCGGTTCACTAGCAACGCAGTTGCGGTTACTAGCAAGCTCTGCTTGCGGCTTACTAAGGAACGTTATTCGCATTGGGAAGTTTTTATTAAATAAAACTTCCCAAGGTGAATAACGTTCCTTCCTTTTTGCCAATAATACTTCTGTGCCTTTGTGCATATACATTAGCGACTTAAGAGATGAGGAGCAAAAACATGAGATGGTACATTGACGAAATTCTTCCACAATACGACATAGCCTTCGACAGTGCCGAGCCATATAGGGACGGCTTTATGCTAATTCAGGGACCGAAGAAATATATCCTAAAGCACGTGGATCTTGACGAAAACAGAATCCAGGCTATTTCAGAATGCAAAGAATACATGTATGACCGCGGTTTCCATGGCGAGGAAAGGTATCTGCCAACCAAAGAGGGAACACTTTTGTGCGAGGTAGACGATAACCACTTTGTGTTAACCGAGGCTCTTCGTGGACGAGATTGCGATTTTGATAACGTGGAAGATGTAAAGATTGCAGCCAAGGCATTGGCTGAATTTCACAGCGCATCTAAGGGCTTTGTGGCAAAGGATCCTGCAAGTTTTAGGATAGACCTATACAAGCTTCCCGAAACATACAAGAAGCGTTTGGCAGGCCTTGCTAAGATGAAGAAGCAGGCAGAAAAAGGAAGAGACCTTTTCGATAAGAAATACCTAGAGAATGTAAACTTTTATCTTAAGCAGGGAGAGCATGCCCTTAAGGTGTTAGAGGATTCCAAGTATTTAGAAATGTGCCAGCAGGCGGAGAAAGAAGGTCAGGTAAGCCACAACGACTTTACCCACTATAACGTAAGGATTTCGGACAATGGTACAGGCATTATTATGAACATGGAGAATATGGGTATGGACATTGTGCAGTACGATCTGGCCAATTTTATTAGGCGTAAGATGCGCAAGTGCGATTGGAATATAGAGGACTGCCAGGGATTGTTGGATGAGTATGCCAAGGTATGTCCCTTGACTCCTGAAGATTTGAAAGTTGTAGCAGCCATAATCGAGTTCCCACAGAAGTTTTGGCGCACTGCCAATTCATACTACAACAGCAAGCGAGGCTGCGTAGAAAAAGGCCATGTCCAGAGACTAGAAGAGGCCCTGTCAGAACAGGACCTCCATAGTAAATTCGTAGATAGTTTTTATAAAAGATACGCTTAATCTCCACCGCGCTTAAAGTCCATGGAACAAAGCTCTGCATATACACCATTTGGAATCTTCATGAGCTCCTCGTGTGTGCCCTGCTCCACAATGTCACCCTTTTCCATTACAAGGATGCAGTCTGCGCTGCGAATAGTGGACAGACGGTGTGCAATTACAAAGCATGTCTTGCCAGCCATTAACTTGTTCATGGCCTGCTGAATGCGGATTTCGGTACGAGTGTCAACGTTGCTAGTAGCCTCGTCCAGAATCAAAATTGGAGCCTCAGAGAGCATTGCTCTAGCAATGGTGAGAAGCTGTCTCTGACCTTTGGAAATGTTAATAGCTCCATCCTCCAACATTGTGTCATAGCCCTGTGGCAGGTGGGTAATAAAGGAGTGAATCATTGCCTCCTTGCAAACCCTTTCCACGTCCTCTCGTGTTACGCCTTCGCGACCATAGGCCACGTTCTCATAAATAGTGCCAGTAAAGAGCCAAGTATCCTGGAGCACCATGGAGAAGGCCTGTCTCAAACTGTCCCTAGTGGCCATGGAAATGTCCTGACCGTCGATGCAAATTTGGCCTGTGTATTGGTCGTAGAACCTCATGAGCAAGTTCACAATGGTGGTCTTACCAGCGCCTGTGTGGCCAACAATGGCTACAACCTGACCTTCCTTGGCCTTGATGTTCATGTCAAAGATAATCTGTCTCTCTGGCACGTAACCAAAGTTAAGATTGGAGATTTCCACGTTGCCTTTTACGTTAGAGAGAACCACAGCGTTTTCTGCGTCTGGTGCCTCGGAGGGCTCGTCCAACAACCTGAAAACTCTGTCTGCGGCGGCCATGGCGGACTGCAAATCTCCGATAATATTTGCAACCTCGTTAATGGGGCCGGAGAACTTTCTGGAGTAGAGAACAAAGGATGAAATATCACCAGCGGTGATTCCTCTGTAGCCCCACATGTACATGAGAGCACCGATTACGCTGATCAAAGTCAGGGACAAGTTGTTAACAAAGTTAACAGATGGGCCTGTAATAGTTCCAATACTTTCAGCCTCTGTGTATGCATCTACAGCAGCCTTGTTCAAAGTTTCAAATTTCTCGGCAACTCTGTTTTCCACGGAGTAGGCCTTAGTGGTCTTTTGGCCAGAGATCATTTCCTCAACATATCCATTGAGCTCACCTAATTTGGCTGAGCGCTTGCGGAAAAGGGGACGAGAACGCTTAGTAATAAACTTAGTAAGACCAGCAGACAATGGAACAGTAATTGCAAATACGATAACCAAGGGTGGTGCGATGGTCAGCATCATGGCAAGGGAGCCAACTACCATAACAGCACTCTTAAGGCAAGTAATAAGGTCAGATGCCAGTGCCTCAGCCAATGTGTCTACGTCGTATGACATGACAGAGAGCAAGTCGCCTGCCTGTCTGTGGTCAAAGAAGGAAACAGGCAATGTGGTCAGGTGGTCGAATGTATCGTCTCTCATTTTGCGCACAATTGCTCTGGTGGTTGCACACATCAAAATAGTGCCTGCGTAGGCCAAAATACCAGATACTACATATACAATCAGCAGCACGCCTGCATAGCCAAGGACCTTGGTGAAACCAGAACCATCTCCTGTAATTGCGTCAATGGCCTGTCCGCAAAGCTTAGGGCCAACCAAGGAAAGTAATGTGCTGACCATGGTGATTACAAAAACAGTGCCCAGCTTAAGGTAGTGTGGCTTCAAGTACTTAGAAATTCGCTTAATGAGCTGTCCAAGACTCATTCTCTTAGCTGTGCCAAATGTGATTTCGTTGGGACTAATTCTAGGATGTCTCATAATGTACCTCCCTGAATCTCGCAAATAGTTGCGTAGTCTGGGCAAGACTTAACAAGCTCTTGGTGAGTGCCAGCGCCAATAACCTTGCCGTCATCCATAACCAAAATCAAATCCGCATCCTGAATTGTGCTAATTCTCTGGGAGATTAGAACTGTCGTGGTCTTAGGAAAATTCTCACGAATGGCCTGGCGCAGCAATGTGTCTGTCTTGTAGTCCAAGGCAGAGGATGAGTCGTCCAAAATCAAGTACTGTGGATTGTTGGCCAATGCTCTAGCCAAAATAAGTCTCTGCTTCTGTCCGCCAGAAAGGTTACCTGCCTTCTGTGCAATGTCGTACTTAATGCCTTCCTGGAGCTGGTCCACGAATTCCTTTGCCTGAGAAAGCTCAAGGGCACGGAGAACTTGCTCCTCAGACAAATCTCTACCGTAGCTAACGTTTTCGTAAATTGTGTCGGCCATAAGGAAGTCGTTCTGGAATGCTACACCGAACATTTTGCGAAGTTCCTTAGGATCATATGTCCTAATATCTTTTCCACCAACAAAAATGTTACCAGAGTCTGTCTCGTACATTCTCATGAGCAAGTTAACTAATGTGGTCTTGCCAGAACCAGTTGTTCCAATGATGCCTAGGGTCTGTCCTGGGTACAAAGTGAAGTGGATGTCTGACAAGTCATCCTCCACCTTGTTGTAAGAAAAGTGGACGTGGTCAAATTGTATTGCGCTGTTAGCATCACCTGTGGCAGCATCACTATCAGAAATAATGGACAAGTTTGTGTCAGTTTCTAAAACTTCTAGAACTCTTTCTGCAGAAGCCAAACCCTTAGACAAAACAGTGAATATTCTAGTTACACCGATTACTGCGTTAAGCATAATGGTGAAGTATGAAAGGAATGCCAAAATAACACCTGCGGGAGTGTGTGTTATGGCACCAACCACAATAACTAGGACCAATCCAATGTTCAGGATAAGGGTGGTCATGGGGCTTGTGATGGAGTTAAGCTTATCTGTGGAGAACTCCTTAGCGGCCAAGTCCTCGGTGGTCTTGTGGAAACGCTGTCTTTCGTATTCAGTTTTAGAAAGGGCCTTAATAACGCGGATGCCTGTAATGTTTTCGCGAGCTCTGCGGATCATGTTGTCAACGCCGCCCTGCACAGTAAGGAAAGCGGGGATTGTACGCTTAGTTACCATGTAAACCACAAATCCGATAATGGGGATCATGGCTAGCAAAACCATTGCCAACTTAACATCAAGCAACATGGTAATGATAATACCGCCAATTAACAAAATAGGTGCTCTAACTCCCATGCGCATCATACGAGCAACAGTGGAGTTAATGTTATATGTATCGCTGGAAAGTCTGGAAATCAGGGAAGGCAAGGTGAATTGGTCAACCTGATTGCAGTTTAAGTGGCTAACCTTGTCAAAAAGGTCGTATCTCATGTCGTGAGTCATTTTGCCAGATGCAATGGCGGACAAACGGTTGGCAGTTATGTTGCCAAATACAGCTACCAATGAGCAAAACAGCATGATGCCGCCATACAAAAGGATGCTCTTGGCAACCTTAAGTGGAACTAAGTCGTCGATAATGTGTGAAAGCACATATGGGAGAAAAAGCTCAGCAACGCTGGCTGTAAACTTAATCAGCAGCGCCAGATAAACAGTGTATCTATAGGGTTTAATGTAACGTAAAATCTTCATAGCTCTCTTTATATAAGGAAATTAGTAATAATAGGATGATTGTACGGGGAAAGGGAGCGGAACGCAAGGGAGGAAAGGTGCAAAACTTACCTCTTTAGCTAAGCCACTTATTGTGTTACAATACTCAAAACTGGGTCAATCTATGGATTTGGAGGATTGTATGAACAGCAGAGTAGAACTTCGTAAGAACTTTTATGCCATTGTCTATTCAAGAGGCTTGGTATTTAATGCGCTGTCCTTAATTACAATCGCAACCTTATTTATTCTTAAACACTTCCTCATTGGCTCAATTGCAATAATCCTGTGGGTACTTCTTAACGGTGCAGTTTTGACAGCTACAGAGATTATGACACGTAGAGTGTCTGACCGCCTTAATCAAATGGTTAACCGCCTTAACGAAAAAGCTAGAGGTAATCTGCTTAACATGCAGCTTCCCATTGTTATTTTGGATGAGGAGGGTTCTATTCTTTGGTTCAACAATTATTTCTCCAAGGAGTTTAACATTGTTGTATCTAAGGAGGACAGAGAGGTAGATGCCTTCGTTAGGTCCATTAAGCAGCAGGCAGATCCAGATAGCTTGGGTTGGGAGATGGAGGTCACATATGGTGGCAAGACATACCAGTGCCTTGGCAGTGAGTTTGCGGTGCGTAAGGGACAGACTCCAGAGAATATTGTTATGTTCATCGACATAACAGACCACAAGGCTCTTATGGATCAGTACGATTACGAGAGACTTTGCTGCGGTATTATTATCATCGACAACTATGACGACCTTATTTCTGCCATGAACGATGAGCACGTTCACCTTATGAGAGCAGAGGTCGAAAAGTGCCTTACAACATGGTCTAGAGATGCTTCTGGATACGTTCGTAGATACGATAGAGACAAGTACATCATCATGTTCGAGAGAGGTATGCTTTCTCATTACATGGCAGAAGGTTTCAAGCCTTTGCTTAACACTATTAAGGATATTAGCCCTGTTAGCTCCATGCCAGTTACAGTTAGCGTAGGCTTGGCAACAGAGTGTGGTAAGGCTCCTGATAATTTTGCAGAGGCACAGAGATGTATCGAAATCGCCCTTGGACGAGGCGGAGAGCAGGTTGTTCTTTCCGTCGCAGGTAACAAGTCCTTCTACGGTGGACATGTTAGGGAGATTGAGCGAGAGTCTAAGGTTAAGGCTCGTATCAATTCAAACGCATTGAGAGCTACCATCGAGGGATCCAAGAGAGCATATATTATTGGTCACAAAAATGCAGATTTCGACTGTTTAGGTGCAGCCCTTGGTGTATATCGCATGTGCATTATCATGAATGTACAAGCCTACATCATTATGGATGATATTAATGGCAGTCTTAAGCCATATTTGGAGACCCTTCGCAAATCACCTGAGTACACAGGCGTATTTGTTTCCGCATCTGATGCTGTGGACATGGCAGACTCAGAGTGTTGTTTAGTAGTTGTAGATGCTAACAAGGCCAGCATGTTGGAGTCTCAGGAGATTTTGGAGGCAGTTGGCAAGGTTGCAGTTATTGACCACCACAGAAGAGGCTCTAACTACATTGATTTTGCTAGACCTTTGTTCCAGGAACTTGCAGCATCCTCTGCCAGCGAAATGGTTGCAGAAATTCTTCAGTACCAGGGAGAAAAGGGTACAATCACAGCTCAGGAAGCTACAGCAATGTACATGGGTATGATTGTAGATACCAAGGACTTCACATTTAAGACAGGCGTTAGAACATTCGAGGCAGCAGCATTCCTTAAGAGGAGCGGAGCTAACTTGGATATTGCTCACAGATATACAGCCAAGACTAAGGAGAGATACAACCTTATTGCATCCATTGTGGCAGGGGCTACAGAGGTTGGCGAAAACTGTGTCGTGGCAATTGTTCCAGAGGATACACCAGACAGCAGCGAGGTTGCAGCACAGGTTGCAGATACACTTTTGCAGTTGGCAGGCAACGAGGCATCCTTTGTTTTGGCACCATCTGAGGAGCAGGTTGCAATTTCCGCTAGATCATCAGGCAGAGTTAATGTGCAGATGATCATGGAGGATTTAGGTGGCGGCGGTCACCAGACAATGGCTGGAGCACAGCTTCGCGGAGCATCTATTGATGAGGCATATGAGCAGCTCATTCAGTCAATTAACTACAGAGTATTAGCAGATTGATAAGATATATCGGAGGTAAAAATGGACGTAATTTTGACACAAGACGTTAAGGGCCTTGGCAAGAAGAATCAGATGGTTAAGGCTAGTGATGGATATGCACGTAACTTCCTTCTCCCTAAGGGATTGGCAGTTGAGGCAACAAAGGCAAACGTTAACGAGATGAATGCCAAGACAGATGCAGAGAGAGCACGTATGGCTAGAGAGAGAGCAGCAGCTCTTGAGCAGCAGAAGGCACTTTCTTCTATTTCTCTTTCTTTTGCAGTTAAGGGTGGAGCAAATGGCAAGCTCTTTGGTTCTGTTACAAACAAAGAAATTTCTGAGGCTCTTCGCGCAAAGCATGGCCTTGAGATCGATAGAAAGAAGATTGAGGTAGACGCTATTAAGGCTGCAGGTCAGCACACAGCTACAATTAAGCTTTACCCTCAGATTTCTGCAAAGATTACAATTAACGTTACCGTAGAGGTTTAAGATGAGCAATTCCAAGCAGTCAGGAGAAAATCTTAATATGACAGCAGCAACATCCATGGCATTGCCCCATAGTCCTGAGGCAGAGCGCTCAGTTTTGGGCTCCATGTTGATTTCATCCTCTTGTATCCCCGAGATTATCGTGGATTTGAGAGAGGATGACTTTTCCATGCAGACACATAGGGATATTTTTAGAGCAATTGCAGACCAGTATAACGGCGGCAATCCTGTAGATATTATTACTGTGGCAGGCAGAATGGAGCAGGAGGGCACTCTAGACAAGGTTGGTGGCACACCATATTTGGCAGATTTGGCCACAGAGGTTCCAACAGCTGAGAACGTAATGCACTACGCTCGCATAGTTAAGGGTCACTCCGATTTGCGTAAGCTCATTATGATTGCTGGAACTATTACTAAGCAGGCATATGCTAGACAGGACGATCCAGCTATGGTTAAGGAGCAGGCTAGACAGATGCTCTTTGACATGGATGCGGCAGATGGCGGTAAGGATTTGGAGCACATCGAAAAGGCTACTATCCGCTCCCTCCAGATTTTGGAAGAGAGATATAAGACTAAGGGTAAGCTTTCTGGCGTACCCACAGGTTTCCGCACATTTGACAACATGACATCTGGTTTCCAGAAAGGTAACTTGATCCTGTTGGCTGCTCGACCTGGTGTAGGTAAGTCAGCTTTGGCACTTAATTTTGCAACACATGCAGCACTTAAGGCAAACTTGCCAGTTGCTATTTTCAGTTTGGAAATGTCCAAGGAGGAGCTTGTTAACAGAATCGTTAGCTGCGAGGCTATGATTGATTCTAAGAAGTTCAAGACAGGCGACTTCTCCGACGAGGACTGGGATAGCTACGCATCCACAATGACACGTATTTCTAAGGCACCTCTTTACATGGACGATACAGCTAACGTAACTGTTTCCGACATTAGAGCTAAGTGCCAGAAGCTTAAGATGCAGACAGGTGGCTTGGGTATGATCGTAATCGACTACTTACAGCTTATGCAGACCACATCTAAGAGCGACAATAGATCTCAGGCAATCGGTGAAATCACAAGATCTCTTAAGATTTTGGCCAAGGATATGGGAGTTCCGATTTTACTCCTTTCACAGCTTAATCGTGCCGCTGAAGATAGAGATAGACCTGCACTTTCCGACTTGAGAGAGTCTGGATCCATTGAGCAGGACGCAGATATCGTAATGTTCATCTCCAACGAGACCAAGAAAAAGGGTGCAAACGTTGCAGATGAGGCTATTCCTGACACATACCCCGTAGAGGTTATTTTGGCTAAGCACAGAAGTGGTTCCTTGGGTTCCGTAAAGCTTGCTTGGACAGGTAAGTACACTAGATTTGACGATTTGGAATATCAGAATGATTAACCCAAAACAAATCAGGGACAATTTATATGGACCATGTCATTACGATGGTAGTGGCTTGGTAGTTGGAGTTTCTGGCGGAGCAGATTCCATGCTGCTTCTTGATATGTTTGTGTCAATTTTGGGAGCGGAGCAGATTAAGGTTCTGCATCTTAATCATAGTATTCGTGGAGAAGAGGCTCTTAGGGACCAGCAACATGTGGAAAAATATTGCCTGGAGCACAACATTTCCTGCAAGGTAGTTGTGAGAGACATCCCCACAGAGGCAAGAGACCTTGGCAAATCCTTGGAGGAAGCAGGTAGAATTGCTAGATACCAGGAGTTTGAACTGGAAGCAAACAACATGGGATACAAGTATATTGCCTGTGCCCATCACGCCAATGATAGAGCAGAGACCGTCATGATGAACATTTTGAGAGGTTCTGGCGTCAGAGGACTTAGGGGTATGGACTTTGTATCTGGTAAGGTAATTCGTCCACTTTTGAATGTTACTAGACAGGAAATTATGGAATATGTGGAAACCAACAACATTCCATATGTCACAGATAGCACAAATTCCGACAATAATTACAGGCGCAATGCATTACGTAATGATCTGTTTAAATACATAGAGGATAATTACGGGGTGGATATTACAGGCAGGCTTAACGCCTTGGCTGATTTAGCAAGGGAGGATTCCGATTGCTTAGATCAGATGGCTGAAGAACTGTATGGACAGGCTGTGCAGGGTGAAACTGCAAACAGTGTTATTTTGGATACTAAGGCCTTGGAACATAAGTCCATTGCCTTGGTTAAGAGAGTTGTGCGCATTGCCATTAGCAAAGTAAAGGGCGACTTGGTAGATGTGACTCAGAACCATGTGGATTCTGTAATTGGACTTTTGGACTTAACGGGCAAAAAGGTTAATTTGCCAGGTGGAATTGAGGCAGCAATTTCCTATGGGAAACTCTCTATTGGTACAGCCGATAAAGAGAAGGAAGAAAGTATTCTGTCTACTATTACAGTAGAAGTGGTAGATTACAATCCAGATAAGGCAAATCAGTACCGTAGGATGAACAAGGCACCTGCAGAGGGACAGTTTCTCAAGGAAATGTGCTTTGATGCAGATAAGGTATTAGCCCTTGGTCAGCCAGAGATGAGGTATAAGGCACCAGGTGATAAGGTTTATTTAGACAAAGTCGGCACTAAGAAGCTAAAGGATTGGATGATCGACAACAAAATCCCTCAGGATAACAGGGATAAGGCATGGGTAATTGGCTGTGGGAATAGGGTTATTGCTCTTCCACAATATAGAGTTTTTGGGGGCTTGGAACCAGGAGCTTATACACAAAAAGTTTTGATTCTGCGAATTGATTAGAGCAGATCATCATGATAAAATTAACGTTCAATGTAATTATTTTAGGAGGCACCAATGTACTGGAAAAAGGATATTTGCAAGGTTCTCATGACAGCAGAAGAGATTAACGAGATGGTTAAGGGTCTTGGAGAGCAGATTACTAAGGATTATGAGGGCAAGGATTTACTAGTAGTTGGTATTCTTAAGGGATCCGCTATGTTTATGGTGGATTTGGTTAAGTACATAGACCTTCCACTTACTATGGACTTTATGGTAGTTTCCAGCTACGGAAACATGAGCGCTACATCTGGTGAGGTTAAGATTCTCAAGGATGTAACAGCTAAGATGGAGAACAAGCACGTTCTCATTGTTGAGGATATTGTTGACTCAGGTCTTACATTGAGCAAGCTTAAGGAGGTTCTTAAGTTGCGTAATCCTGCATCTCTTAAGGTTGTGGCTGCATTTGATAAGCCAGAGGGCCGCAGAGTTGAGATGGAGTGTGATTATTCTGGTACAGTAGTTCCAAACGAGTTCGTAGTTGGCTACGGTTTGGACTATGCAGAGAAATACAGAAACGTACCAGAGTTGTGCGTTCTTAAGCCTGAGATTTACGAATAAATTCGGAGGATTTTAGATTGAAAAATAACAAAAAGAAAAAGGGTGGCGGAATTGGTATCTACCTGATTATTGCTGTCATGGTTGTTTTGACAGTTTTGATTCTTATGCCAGGCGCTTCCGATTCTACAGATGCTAAGTATTCTGAGATCGTGGATGCTGCGCTTAAGGGTGAGATTGTAGGTATTGAGATTGATAGCGAGACCGCTACTATTAAGGCAGAACTTTTAGTTCCTAAGGATAATGTTAAGTTCATGACAGCTTCAGTTCCTGCTGATATTTCTACAGCAGCAGCCAAGCTTCAGGAACTTAAGGACAATGGCAACATCCAGTACTTGTCTGCTAAGGAATTGACTATTATCCCAGAATGGGTTTCATTCATTATTCCAGCAATTATGATTGTTGGATTCCTTATCTTCATGATGTACCTTATGCGCCAGAGTGGTTCTGGAACTAAGAGTGCAATTGATTTTGGCCGTAGCACAGCTAAGTTGGCCAAGGATTCTAAGAAGAAGGTTACTTTTGATAGCGTAGCAGGTGCTAACGAGGAGAAGGAGGAGCTTCAGGAGGCAGTTGACTTCCTTAAGAATCCAGAGAAGTATCTTGAGATTGGCGCTCGTATTCCTAAGGGATTCCTTTTGGTGGGCCCTCCAGGAACAGGTAAGACATTGCTTGCTAAGGCTGTTGCAGGTGAGGCTGGCGTACCGTTCTTCTCCATCAGCGGTTCTGACTTTATGGAGATGTTCGTTGGTGTAGGTGCTTCTCGTGTAAGAGATTTGTTCAATCAGGCAAAGAAGGCTTCCCCCAGCATTATTTTTATCGACGAAATCGATGCTATTGGTAGACATAGAGGCGCAGGTCTCGGTGGTGGCCACGATGAGAGAGAACAGACACTTAACCAGATGCTTGTTGAGATGGATGGTTTCGAGCCTAACGAGGGTATCATCGTTATGGCAGCTACTAACCGTCCTGACATCCTTGACCCAGCTATTTTGAGACCAGGTCGTTTCGATAGACAGGTAGTTGTAGGATATCCCGATGTTAAGGGTCGTGAGGAGATCCTCATGGTACACGCTAAGAACAAGCGTATTGGCTCTGATGTGGACTTAGCAGAGGTTGCTAAGAATACTCAGGGATTCACAGGTGCTGACTTGGAGAACTTGCTTAACGAGGCTGCATTGTTGGCAGTTAGAGCTAAGCGTAAGTTTGTTTCTGCAGCAGATATTAAGGAAGCAACATACAAGGTTGTTATGGGACCTGAGAAGAAGAGCCGTGTCGTTAGTGACAAGGCTAAGCGTCTCACAGCATACCACGAGGCAGGCCACGCTTTGATCCTCAAGCTTGTATCCTCCTTCCAGAAGGTGGATAGAGTTACTATCATTCCAGCAGGTAGAGCAGGAGGTTACACTTCCTACAGACCTGAGGAAGAAAAGGATTATTACACATACAATGACATCCTAGAGTCTATTAAGGTTGCATTGGGTGGTAGAGCAGCAGAGCAGATAGTTCTTGGGGAGGTTTCCACAGGTGCTTCATCTGACCTTCAGCATGTTAACTCCATGGTTCGTAAACTCATTTTCAAGTATGGTATGAGCAAGAACTTTGAGAACATGATCTTTGGTTCTGAGGGCGACGAGGTATTTATCGGTAGAGACTTCGGCACTGTTCGTAACTACAGTGAAGAGACTGCTACAGTTTTGGATAACGAGATTAAGGATATTATTCATAACGTATATGCAGAGGTTCTTGACTTGCTTAACAAGAACATGGATAAGCTTCACGCATTGGCTGGCGTTCTCTTGGAGAACGAAAAGGTAGATGGCGAGGAGTTTGAGGCTATTTTCAACGAAGGTATGCCATACCTTGAGAGACTTAAGGCCGAAAAGGCTGCTAAGGCAGCTGAAGAAGCAGCTAAGGCTGAAGAGGCTCCAGAGTCTACAGAGAATGAGCCTGCTAAGGAGGAAGTAACAATCGCTCCTGAGGCAGTAGAAGAGAATACAGAGGTTACAAATGAAGAGAACTAGTATCAAGGTTATGTTGTCATTCCTTGTACTGTCTCTGAGTGTTAGCTTGATTACAGGTTGTTCTAAATCTGGCTTAGGCTATGACCCCAATGACTACATTACCAAGGTCGGCAAATATGCCGGCCTTGTAATTGTAAGAGAGGACACTACAGTTACAGAACAGGAAATACTGGATGCAATCTATGCTGACCTTAGTGATTATGCAACTATCAACGACGTAAAAGAGGGTACTGTAGTTGAGGGTGACAGAGTGCTCATGGACTTTACAGGTTCCGTAGATGGCAAAGTTTACGATAACACCCAGGCCAAGGATTATGACTATGTGCTAGGTAGCGGTAAGCTGTTGGACGGTATAGACGAAAATCTGTATGGCAAAACTGTTGGAGAAGCCTTTGTTATAGATGTTAAGCTTCCAGATGACTACTATGACGGCAACCTGGCAGGCAAGAACATGAGTCTGGAGATTTTAATTAAATCCAAGAGAGTTACTGTTAATCCAGAGCTTACAGATGATTTTGTAGCAGGCCTAAAGGTTTCGGAGTTCAACACCGTGGATAAGATGAAGGCTTACTACAGAGCGGAGCTTCAAACAGCTAAGGATGAGGCAGCTGACGAAAAGCAGGTGAACGATTTGTGGAAGGCCATTGTGGACAGCTACGAGATTTCATCCTTGCCCCAGAGCGCAGTTAATGCATATGTGGACGCCCTTGTGGAAGAGGCAGAGGTTAATGCAGAGACTTACGGTGTTACATATCTTAACATCTTGTCTTACATGGGCTTTGCAACAGAAAGTGAGTTCTTGTCTCACTGTACTAAGCAGGCAGAACAGACCGTTCGCGAGGATATCGTTTACTACCACATCATTGGAGAAGTAGGCATTTCATTCTCCAAGAAGGAAGCCAAGAAATTTGCCGAAGAGAATTATATGCAGTTTGGATACGCCTCCAGCAAGCAGTTTTTGGAAGTATATGGCACAGATTATATTATGGAGTATTTGAATAAATCAGCCCTTTGGGACTATTTGCTTGAAAACAACCAGTTATAAAGGCTATTTTATGGATTGTTTATTTCAAGTATGTTACAATGCTCTAATATATATTTATTTTTATTATTAAGTGTGATAGAATGCCTTGACGGCAAACTATACGCCTAAAAAGAGACGAAAGGGACTCAAAATGAAGAAACTTACTTGCATTATTTTGTGCGTTGCTATGTTGCTTTCTTTCACAGCATGTGGCAAGGCAAAGTATTACACAGATGGATACATCGAGACACAGGGATCCTACACAGGCCATAAGGTTACTGTTGATAAGGATACAGTAGAGCATACAATGCGTTACCAGCTTGGTTCTTATGCCAATGCTAATTATTCTAAGAAGCTTGATTGGGTTAAGGTAGAGGTTGCAACACCAACACCAGCACCAACAGCTACACCAGATCCAGCTGCAACAGCTACACCAACACCAGCACCAACAGCAACACCAGACCCATCTGCAACACCTACTCCAACATATACAGAGGAGCAGCTTACAGTTACTATGGATGATATCATCATCATGAACTTCACAGGTTATGTAGATGGTAAGACATTTGATGGTGGTTCCGCTACAGATTACACATACGTTATGGGCAGCTACACATTCATCGATGGTTTCGACACAGGCATGAATGGCAAGAAGCTTGGTGAGAAGTTTGAGCTTAACCTTAAGTTCCCTGCAGATTACAAGTCCGCTGACTTGGCTGGTAAGGACGTTAAGTTCGAGGTTACAATTACAAGCAGAGCTAGCGTTCCTACAACAGACGCTAACGTTAAGGCATATCTTAAGGATTACCTTGGTGTTGAGACAGTAGAGAAGCTCAGAGAGTATGTTGAGGAGCAGATGTACCTCACAGCTGTTATGGATGTTATTGTTGAGACATACAAGCTTTCCAAGGATGGTGAGGCTTTTGTTAAGGAGTACATCGACTACTACAAGACTCAGATTCAGTCCGTATATGATCAGTATTCTAAGTATGAGAACTTGGGCATTGATTCCTTCGATGCAGCATGTGAGTTCTACACATACTACTATGTAACAGGCGTTGCATATAATTGGGAAGCATTCCAGGAGTACGTTTACAACAACTGGAAGCTTAACTTCATCCTCTTTGATATTGCAGATCAGAAGGGTATGGTAGTAACAGACGACGAGATTAAGCAGTATGCTAAGGATCAGATTAAGGCAAACGGCCAGTCTCTTGAATCCAGCTACGGTATCACATCTTGGAAGGGTTACTTGAACTACTTCGGCACAGCTTACGTTCAGTTCATCGCAACTCTTGAGAAGGGTACAGATTCTATCTACCAGATGATCATCGATAGCAACTCTTACGATGTTGTTACTGAGAGCGAGACAAAGTAAGCCATGTTTAAGAAGATTTTATCAGTTCTTTTGGTTGTAGCTTCTCTCTTCACACTTGCATCCTGTGGTAAGGAAAGTGATGTTTCCTACATTGATGGATGTATTGATGAATTGGGACAGTACAAGGGACTTACTATTGAGATTTCTGATGCAGAGTTAGAGCCTTATATGGTTCAGGTTTTCAAGAGCAATGCTGCTTATGTTACATCTAAGACAGGTGTTGTTGGCAAGATTGATACAGTGTTTATTACAACAATTGTTACTTGCGATGGCGAAAAGGTTAATGATTTAACTCTTACTGATGGCCTTGTTTCTCTTGGAACAAATGGAAACATTAAGGGCTTCGATGAAGCGATTATTGGACAAACAGTTGGAAAGACTTTTAAGTTCACATTAACATTGCCTGAGGATTTCTCAGAGGAGAAGTTTGCAGGTAAGGAAGCTTCATTTATCGCTACAGTTTCATCTGTAATGAGCTATCCTGAAATTACAGACGCTACAATTAAGGAGGTTATGTACTCCGTTGCTGGTGTAGGTAATCTTGCTGACTTTAAGGTTTTCTGCAGAAATAGTCTTTATGTAGAAAAGATTGTTGAGCACGTTAAGGAAACAACTAAGATTAATCATTTGATTGAGGATGATATTAACGAGTGCTTAACATACTATAATGAGTATTATGCAAGCTCATATCTTCAGCAGGTAAGAAATGGTTATCAGGGCACATTCTCTGATTATTGTAAGGCATTCTTAGGTAAGACAGTAGATCAGCTTACAGAAGATATTAAGAAAGATGCTGAGGATAATGCTACATTCATGCTTGTTATGTATGCCATTGCAGAAAAAGAAGGATATGTAGCAACAGATGATGAGATTAAGGAATTAGCACGTGGATGCTTTGACACATACGGCTATTTCACACCTAAGGCTTTCATTAGAGGCGAAGGCAAAGAGTATCTCAGATATTCCTTGACTCAGCAGGACTATGGAAACTTGTATATGTTCTTGAGAACTAACAATACTCTGAAGATTTCCTAATTAAATGTAATTTGTTAAAACAAATAGAGCCCGATCACTTCAATGTGGTCGGGCTCTTTGCATGTTTCGGAAGGATTCAAATTACGTAAAGTAGAATGGATAGAAACTGAAGAAATGAGCCTATTACTACAAAAATGTGGAATATAGAATGCATATACTTGATTCTTTTACCAACACCATAGAGAACAGCACCAATGGTATATGCAATTCCGCCTGCCAATAGGAGAATCATGCCCTGGCCTGTTACGGCAATCATGGTTGGTTTGAAGGCGAAAATAATAAGCCATCCAAGGACAATATAGCAGATCATGGAGAAAACCTTAAAGGCCTTAAGGTCGATAGCAGTTAGAGTAATTGCCAGTGCTGATACACCCCACATAATGCCAAATAGAATCCATGCTAATACAGGGTACATAGGCCTTACACAAGCCAGTAGAATGGGAGTATATGTACCTGCTATGAGGAAATATATGGTGCAATGGTCCAATACTTGCATAACCTTCTTGGCCATGCCAGGTCTAAGTCCGTGATAAATGCTAGACATTGTATAGAGGACGATCATGCTTACACCGTAAATTGAGCTGCCAATAATTGCCCAAGGGTCTTTGTGTAATATGGAGAAAATAAGGCAAAGAACAAGTGCTACAATACCGAAGGCTCCGCCTACAATATGTGTAACCATGTTGAAAATCTCTTCACCTTTGGTATAGTTCGGCAAAACTCGATCAATTAATTTAGTTCTCGACATAACATAGTCTCCAATACTAGATGAAATAGCAACAACATAATAAGACATAGATAAGGTGCTGTCAATACAGAAAACAACTACGATTTTTGGTTAAAATTGCCCATGACCGATAATGGGCTTTTGTGGTATTATATTATTAATAAATATGGCTTTGTGAGGCACTATGACATTAACGGGTAATTGCATCAAGGATAATCGTGTGGTTGACACGGCTACAGTTGTAATAGATGACCCAGATATGTCATTCCACGACCAGTTGGAGACAGGACTTTTGGAGCTTTGTCAGATTCTGCATCTCACAACTCCCATCTGGATGAAGAAGAACACAGTCCAGCTATCTGCCATTGCAGCAGCCACCTTCGACAGAGATCAGTTTATGGACGCAGACTCCATGCGCATAGACAAGTTCGAGATCAGGCTGGAGAGACATTAATTAGGTGCCTTGGGCTAAGGCATACAATTTAACAATAGTAAATATTCCCTTAGGGGTTATTTGATTCATAAAGTTGCTTTTGGAGAAACACAAGATTATCTTGTGTCCGTATTCCATCTACATGGAATGGGGTTTTGTGGTGAGTTGAAAAGGAAGGTAGTATATGTTCAACATTGGAGACCACGTTGTATATCCTCTACACGGTGCTGGTACAATTACAGCTATTGAAAGTATGGAGGTAATGGGAGCTTCTCAGGAGTACTATGTCATTAATATCCTGGTTGGCAACTTAACAGTTAGAGTACCCACAGGCAATGCTGATAGACTTGGCATTAGATACACTGTGGATATGTCCGAAGCAACTAAAGTAATTGATTTTATGGCTGGAATGGATGTAGAAGAAGATACTTCATCCAACTGGAGCAAGAGATATAAGGACAATATGGATAGGATTGCCAGTGGCGATATTCACCAGGTGGCTAACATAGTCAAGGCTTTGACTGTTAGAGACAGACGTAAGAGCTTGTCTACAGGTGAGCGCAAAATGCTTGGTACAGCTAGACATATTTTGTCTAGTGAGTTATCTGTTGTCTTAGGCCAGAACCAGCGTGACATCGAAGAGAGCCTTATCAACAGTATTCCCGTAATAGAATAGGTAAATAATATGGTAGTTGCAATTATTGCCGCAGGTGGCAGTGGCACTAGAATGGGTTGCGACAAGCAACTTATGGATCTGGCTGGGAAGCCAGTTGTTGTCATGTCTATGGAGGCATTTCAGAACAATTCAAACATTGATGCAATCGTAATTACAACAGCAGCAGAGAGAATAGAGCAGATTAAGGATTTTGGAGAACAGTATGGTATCACCAAACTTAAGGCTGTGGTTCAAGGTGGAGCTAGCAGACAGGAGTCTGTAAGAAATGGCTATTTAGAGGCTGTAAAGTATAATCCAGATAAGATTCTAGTTCACGATGGTGCTAGACCCTTTGTAACAGACAAGGTAATTAATGGTGTTATTACAGGATTGAACAAGGCTGGAGCAGTCATTCCAGCAGTTCCAGTTAAGGATACTATCAAGGTTGTAGATAAGGACGGATTTATCGTAAGCACACCAGACAGAAGTACATTGAGAGCAGCTCAGACCCCACAGGGATTGACAGCAGAAGTTGCCGCCCTGGCATATGGTCCATGTTTTGATGCAACAGCTACAGATGATGCTGCTTTAGCAGAAAGAGCAGGAGCCAAAGTTTTAGTTACAGACGGCGATTATTCCAATATTAAGCTTACAACCCCAGAGGATTTGAGAGTATTCCCAGGAGCAGATGGCAATATTTACTGTTGCGGATTTGGCCAGGATAGTCACAGATTTGCTGCAGATGATGTTAATAAGCCACTTGTTTTAGGTGGAGTAGAGATTCCTGGACAGGCCATGGAGGCAAATAGCGATGGAGATGTGGTGCTTCACTCCATAACCAATGCGATTTCAGGTATTACTGGCGTCAATATCCTTGGCAAGATAGCAGATAAGCTTTGTTTGGAGCAGGGAATCTTAGATAGCGCAGTATATCTTAAGGAGGGCCTTAAGTATTTGACAATGGCGGAGCTTGTGTCTATCTCCATGTCCATTGAGTGTTTAAGACCTAAGATAACTCCTCATATCCCAGCCATGAAGCAGAGAATTTCGGAGCTTACAGGTGTGCCAGTTGAGAGAATTGGCATTCAGGCAACCACAGGCGAAGGCCTTACCGATTGCGGACGTGGACTTGGCATAGAGGTCCTTGTTGTTGCAACAGCTAGACTGTTGTGCTAGAATTTAATGATGATTTTTAACCGTTTAGACGGAGATAATAGAGGGTAATTTTTATGGCAGATTTTAAGAAGAACGAACAGATAACCAGCATGAGCACTGACTTTGCTCAGTGGTATACAGACGTTGTGCTTAAGTCCGAGATGGTAAGCTATTCCAACGTTAAGGGCTGTGTTATTTTGAGACCATATGGCTATGCTGTATGGGAGAATATTCAGCGTATTTTGGATGGCAAGTTCAAGGAGTTGGGACACCAGAACGTGGCTATGCCCATGTTTATTCCTGAGAGCCTTTTGGACAAGGAGAAGGATCACGTAGAGGGTTTCGCACCAGAGGTAGCTTGGGTTACACATGGTGGTTCTGACCTTTTGCAGGAGAGACTTTGTGTTCGCCCCACATCTGAGACATTGTTCTGCGATCATTATGCAGAGATTATCCATTCATATAGAGACCTTCCTAAGCTTTATAACCAATGGGTATCCGTTGTTCGCTGGGAGAAGAACACTCGTCCTTTCTTGAGAACACGTGAGTTCTATTGGCAGGAGGGCCACACAGCTCACGCTTCCTGTGAGGAGGCTGAGGCAGAGACACAGCGCATGCTTAACGTATATGCTGATTTCTGCAGAGATGCATTGGCTATTCCAGTAGTTAAGGGTCAGAAGACAGATAAGGAGAAGTTCGCAGGCGCTAAGGCCACATATACAATTGAGGCTCTCATGCATGACGGACAGGCTCTTCAGTCCGCTACATCCCACGATTTCGGTGATGGCTTTGCTAAGGCATTTAACATTACATTCGCAGACAAGGACAACCAGCAGAAGTTTGTTCACCAGACATCTTGGGGTATGTCCACACGTATTATCGGTGCCATCATCATGGTACACGGAGACAACAACGGTCTTGTATTGCCTCCAGCAATCGCTCCAATTCAGGTAGCTATCGTGCCAATCCAGCAGCAGAAGCCTGGCGTAGCAGATAAGGCTAAGGAGCTTGAGGCTCAGCTTAAGGCAGCAGGATATAGAGTTCACACAGATCTCAGTGATAAGATGCCTGGCTGGAAGTTCTCTGAGTACGAGATGAAGGGTGTACCACTTCGTATTGAGGTTGGTCCTAGAGATATTGAGAACAACTGCTGCGTAATCGCACGTAGAGATAACGGTGCTAAGCAGAGCGTTTCTCTTGATAACTTGGCAGCTACAGTTGAGGAGATGCTTAAGCAGGTTCACCAGGGTATGTATGACAAGGCAGTTGCTCACATGCAGGAGAACACATACACAGCTCAGACAATGGATGAGATGAACGAGATTGTAAGCACACATCCTGGTTTCGTTAAGGCTATGTGGTGCGGCGACAGAGCTTGTGAGGACAAGATTAAGGAAGTTACAGGTGCTACTTCTAGATGTATCCCCTTCGAGCAGGAAGAAGTTGGTCACGTTTGCGCATGCTGTGGTAAGCCAGCAACTAAGATGGTTGTTTGGGGCAGAGCATACTAAGCTTTGTATAAAATTATTTAAAATTCAAAAACTACCTCTAAAAAGAGAGGTAGTTTTTTTATGAAGAAAAAGATAGCAATACTGCTGATTGTATTATGTATGGCTGGTGGTATGGTGATGGGTGTCCCAGCTCAGGCAGATGAAAGCTTTGAGCCAGATACGGCAGTTGTTCTAGTGGATGAATTGAATCTAAGAACTGGATGCAGCACAGACTACAATGTGGTGGAACTTTTGTACAAGGATATGGAGGTTCAGGTTCTAGGTGAAATGGACGGTTGGCTTATGGTGTATGTGCCAGATACAGGCATGGTAGGAGCTGTGGATGCATCCTATGTGTCTAGGGAAGTGACTACGGCAACAGATAAGCAGGAGTTAGTACCTGACCAGGAAGTGAATAAGCTTCTTACCATGATTAATAGTGTGAGAAATCAGGCGGGACTTCCGGATTTAAGCCTAGATGATAACTTAAACAAGATTGCTGGCCTTAAGGCAAGGGATATGGCTGATAATAATTACTTTGGTCACAACTCCGAGGTCTATGGTAATCCTTTTGAGATGATGACAGCCTATGGTATTAAGTTTGGCGCAGCTGGCGAAAACATTGCAGGCAACAAGTCTATTGAAAATGCATTTGCGTCGTGGACAGATTCTGAGGAACACATACGAAATATCATAGGTGAAAATTATGCAAAGGTGGGAATTGGCATTGTAAGTGACGAAACCTACGGAAAAATCATTGTTTTAGAATTTACAGACTAATAAAGGGGCAAAAAGCCGAACAAATAGCTAAAAAACACGGTGAACTACCACTAAGCTAAAGCTTACTGGCTTCTTGCTTCAATGTCCTCGCAACCTACTAACTCCACAAGCGTGACTTCGGGTAGTTCCTACCCTAGTTGTTTTCTTTATATTATACAGACAGCATTCTAAGTCCCTCTG
>JAFYSJ010000020.1 GCA_017559445.1 Clostridia bacterium | reverse complement strand
AGTGAGCCGCGCTATGGCGCTAGTAGGCCGCCTTCGGCTAGTGAGCCGCGCTATGGCGCTAGTAGGCCGCCTTCGGCTAGTGAGCCGCGCTATGGCGCTAGTAGGCCGCCTTCGGCTAGTGAGCCGCGCTAACGCGCTAGTAGACCGCAAGCAAAGCTTGCTAGTATTCGCTCGTTTCACTCGCTAGTGATCCGGACCTTCGGTCCTAGTGGTCGCAACTGCGTTGCTAGTTTGATTTAGTAAGTTAATAGAGAATTGATGATGCTAAGTTATTGTTAATCATGACTTAGCATTTTTGTTGTATTAGCCAGAGAAAGTTTGGTGAATTTAGTGTACGACATGAATTTTCAAAAATAGCACTCTAAACATCAATCACTCAACACTAAACACCAATCTTGTGCTATAATCTTCCATGCAATTTAGCAAGAGGTGTAATATGAAGGCTTTTTTTGAGAAAATTAAGAACGGATTTACTAAGAACAAAAAGACAATTTTGACATTTTCAGGAATCATTTTGGCAGTGGCTGCGGTTTCTGTTATTTCATATTTTATTCTTAATGCAGCAGGCGTTATGTACTTTGACGAAGAGGGAACACTTCTCTTTAACAACGAGCTTTTTGCATCCTTCTCATCTAGTTTTGGTGGATGGGTGTTCTTTATTGTATTGCAGATAGTTCTTTCCATGCTTCTTTGCATTTTCCCTGGAGTTTCTATGGCTTTGATAATCCTCTCTACAGAGGTAATTTTCCCCGATGCTCCATGGCAGTCCTTTATCCTTTGTTCTATTAGCGTATATATCGCTAGCTTTACAATGTACGCTCTTGGCCGCTTTGGTGGATACCCACTTTGCACAGCATTGGTTGGCAAAGAGGATTGTGAGAAGGCTCTTAACCTCTTAAGGGACAAGGGAACATTCTTCTTCCCATTTATGATGCTTTTCCCATTCTTCCCAGATGAGGCACTTACAATGGTTGCAGGTACAACTCGTATGAAACTTTCCTGGTTCGTTCCATCCATTGTGATCGCTCGTGGTATTGGTATTGCATCCATTGTATTTGGACTTTCAAGCATACCATTTGAAAAGTTCACATCTGTATGGCACTGGGTGCTCTTTGTGCTTGCAGCAGCTGTTGTGGTGTTTGTAGTAATCTTTGGAGCAAAGAGGTTTAAGGATTTTGTGGAGAAAAAGCAGCTGAACAAGTAGTGTGAGGCAGGGGTATAACTGTTAAATAGATATGGCGTTATGAGAGCGGGTTTATCCTGCTCTTTTTTGTCTATTAAGCAAAAAACATTAATCTAACAAATCAAAGTAAGATAATCTCCAGAAATAACATATGAAAGTAGGAAAAGAAGATATCTTTCCTAATAAAATATTATTGGAGGACAACATGAGAAGAATTTTTAGAAAATTTTTATCAGCAATGCTTGCTTTAGTCATGGCGTGGACTTGTATGTGCATCAGTCCAGCTACAGCAGCAGAAACATCCACAGGGGAGACTAGGATTAATAGCTACCTTATGGAGATGAAATCATCTACAGACCACAGTAGATGTAGAGTTAAACTTACAGATGCAGTATCTAATGGCGATGTGATTTCCTTTTACGTTAAGCTTGTAGCAGCAAGCGGATCAACAGTAACAGGAGCAGATATGTATGCAAGAGGTGGCGGAGCCAATGCAATATATCTTAATTCTGCAGGTGCTGAGACTGGTAGAGCCGTTTATTCAGGAATGCATATTGCTGACAATGCTATATTCGAGGTAGATGGCTGGTATTACATCGAATGTGTTGCCAAAGCAAATTGCTCTTCTGGATTCGAGTTATCTGTAGATGCTATCAATATTGCATCTGGAACAATTGGACAGTGCGTTATTGCAGGAGTGAAGATTAATGGTGAGGAAGTAGCAGTTGTTGGATATAACAGTGGTTCTACTATTCCAGCAGTTGCAATTACAGAGCCTGGAACTGGTGAAGATGACGACGAGCCAACAACTTCTGATACAACCTACATTAATATGGGATACTTGCCATATTACCGAACAGACTGCTATGAGGATTTGGATTACGATGCACTTACCCATATTTGCCTTGCATTCTTTAACCCAGATGTAGATACATTGGAAATTACTCATAGGTTTGATTCAGATGCGGAAGTAGAGGCAATTGTTGAGCTAGCACAGAGTAATGGAGTTAAGGTTTTGGCTTCCTATGGTGGTTCTTCTGGAAAGACAATCTATACAGAGATTCTTCCCAATTCTTCTGACAGAGCAGAGCTTGTAGAGAACATGATTCAGAACGCTTTGGACCTTGGACTTGATGGAATCGACATAGATATTGAAGCTTCTGAAAGTTATACAGCTATTTGGAATTACTATGGAGACTTTATTTCTAGATTGCGTCAGCGCTGTGACGAAGAAGACCTCTTGCTTACAACTGCTACAGCAGATTGGTACGCAGATGCAATTTCTACAACAACACTTAACCAGTTTGATATTGTTGGTGTTATGTGCTATGACGATGGTGGCGCAAATCACTCCACATACGCAATGGCAGTAGAGATGGTAGAGTATTTTGTAGATAGAGGCGTTCCTAAGTCTAAGATCGTTATGGGACTTCCTTTCTACGGATATACAGCTAATACTGAGAGAGAAAATAGCACAACTTACAAGGCAATCTGCGAGGCGGATTCTACTGCATATACCAAGGACTTGAGTAATGGTATTGCTTATAACGGCATTCCAACTATTCAGAGAAAGTGTCAGTATGTAATGGATGAGGGCTTTGGTGGAGTTATGATCTGGGAACTTGGTCAAGATTCTCCAGTGCAGCAGTACTCCTTGCTTAGGGCTATTAAGCTTGAACTCTATGGCGAGGCAGGTGCAAGATAAAGGGAGAATGGTAGGATTTAAGAAAGCCAAGGCAGCTTATGTTGCCTTGGCTTTTAATATCTAATTTGTGATAGTTTATTCCATATCTTCCTTATGTTTAGGTTCAGCGCCCAATATGTTACGAATATGTTTTTCAAGATATCGACGCCCTTGCTGACGAATAGAGTAGCGATTCTTTAAAACTGCCTTTTTTAGCTCTGCTGTATTTTCGTTTATCTCTTTAAGTAGCTGTTGGCAGTACTGAAAGTCAGCTGTGTTTACACTGCCTCGAAATTGTAGGCCACCAACGAATCCTGCAAAATGCATATTCAGCTCATCGTTTTGTTTGGTTAACTCTTTAATGTCTTCAGTGCTTACAATAAATTCAAATCTACTAGTACCTGATTGAAGTAGGTCATTTCGAATGAAATATGACAGGGAATAGCCCCTTGCAATCCTTTTAACATAATCAAATTCCATATCATTAAAATATATTCGCACCATATTTTGGACTGCGGCGAAAATATGTAACAGGTTAATTGTAAAATTAAATGCAATTTTTACCTTACTTTTACTCTTACAATCGTGCATTTAGTTTTACAAACTTTTTTATTTATTTGATAATGTTCATGGCTGTCTGACCAGAAAGGAGCAGACAAATGAGCAAACATTT
>JAFYSJ010000019.1 GCA_017559445.1 Clostridia bacterium | reverse complement strand
TACAAAGATATTCTCTTTTTCCGCCTTTTGAATTTTTTCCTCGTATGTCATAATTACCCCTTTTAAAGTTTGTGTTGTTTGGCATTTGTTTTTTATTTCGGAGCAGAAATTTACAATTCTCCCGTCTTAAAGGTTATGCAACCTTCGTGGTAGCAACTATGATCGATGCCATTCATATAGACTTCACGGCTATTGATTTCGTCAGTCTCAAGAACACTAATTCGTTTAAATATTATATCACAATCATCCGGTTTTTACTAAGTATGCAACTTGTTTATCAGATATCAAATACGCTTCACCAATCAATTTTGATTGCTTTTTCAATGAATTTTTTGGTGACGGTTAACGAAACGGAAAGAGAATATGAAATCATTATTTGAATAACAAGGTGACAAATATACAATGCAAGGTGATTATCGCTTGCCAAACCTAATCCCACCAACCAAAGATAATCGCCCTATCGGCGTATGAGGACAGCGCAGACTGAATTACCTAAAGCATCACCGTAAGGTCTTATATTACAATCTGCTCACTTCCGGCAAACTCCATTCTCATCTCGCAAACATTGAAGAACAAGCACAAGATCTCTTTTCTCCGCTCGTAAAAGAAAACGCCGAAAAATAAGGTATCACCGAACAGCTCAAAACCAACGACTAAATGAAATAGATACAGCGGATGAACAACATCCGAGAGCGTGTAACGGAAACAGTCTACTCCGACGTGGTGTTCGTATGAGAAAACGAAAATACTACCTTCGCCTGACTGATGCTGAACACCGCCTCATCCTTCAATGCCTGCTTGAATATCGAAACAAGCTAATATCACAAGGCAAATACACCGACGGCGTAGATGAACTCATAATCAAATACACAAGATGATAACAGGCACGGGAGTAAACCTCTCGTGCCTGTTGCTTGTCAAACCATTATTATAACAACTGCAGATTTTGGTGTCACAACATATCGTGTATGTTCGTAATACATATTTTTCCCACAGCAATGTTTGAATTTCTTTCCGCTTCCGCACGGACAAGGTTGATTTCTTCCAACCACTACAATATTTTCTCGTATGCGTTGTTCTTTAATTCCTTTAATTGTAACCTTCTGCAAATACGGTTGCTTAAGATTCAAGTACTGATCCAGCATAAGAAATTTTTCTTTTTCAGGTCTTGTATCATCCGATATTTCCAGAACACATCGTTTATCTTCGGGATGTGATACAATACAAATTGCTTGGATGACATCTATCTTATCGATACACTCTATTGCCGGTTCTCCCCAATAAAGCTCTCCCTTAATATGTGGGCAGTCTAAACTTTGCATAGATTTACCGCATATACTGCAATGAGATTTCGAAATAACATATTCGCTACTAGTGAATATTTTATATGGGTACAGCTCTTCATATTGAACCAAGAGATCATAGAGCTCATGTAGTTCTAGCCTGTTATCAATTTCTGTGAAACGACCAATATATTTTATCACATCAAGACAGTCTTGGAGTTTGTTCCAAGACTCTTTATATTGACCATTTTCAAGCATTTCAAAATATCGAAGCAGATTACAAAACAACTTAAAATAATCCTTGAAAATGAATTGTGCATTAGCAAGCTGTTCATCTTTTCTTTGAATTGCAATTTCTTTTATCTCCGAAAAAAGATCAGCACATAGTTCAAAATCTTCTGTAGGGTTATTCCAATTGTTTTCTAACAGTTTATGTTTAGTTTTGTTGAGATAGTTACATACTGTATTGATTTGACTTATATCTTTGTTTTGAAGAAAATATTTTAGCATATACTTCCTCACATTTTATTCAGGTCAATCTTTTCGAATGATTCCTTAAATGTTTTAGCGTCGCCCGAATAATGAAGAGTTTTTTCTTCATCATCTCGCTTCACAATAAAAGTAACGTCTACTTTTGCTTCTTCTTTTTCACGCCCTTTAAGTTTGTCTTTTATGTAGTCCGAAACAAGATTTATGGCAATGGGCAATAAGACGTTTCCAGCAACCCAAATAATAGGCATCCATATATCAAAGGAATGTAAAGAGCGTATTTGAATATCTGAATCTGCAAGTAGATCAATGCTGTTTTCGGGGTTGTTTTGACGACAGAATTTCACAAAACTGATTGACTCTTGCGCAAAATAATACTCGTTTTCTTTATATTCTGAAGGCACAACTAAAATATCTGTAGTTTCAAATTTTTTTCGAGTATCTTCTGAAATAGAATTTGTATTAAAGTATGCATTAAAATCAGTTGTTGAGCTTGAAATTTTAACATCGTTATTCATAGTTTTTCCTTTCACATTACAAATTCTGCATTGCAGCAAGCAGAGCTGCATCTTTTTTATAGTTTCTTAAAGATAATCCCTCAAGAATCTTTTTCTCCGTTTCCGGAGTCCAATAAATTTTCAAATCTTCTTTTGCACGAGTGATAGCGGTGTAAAAAATATTGTGGGTAATGAGCTCTTCGACTTCGTTTGTAATAACAATCTTGACTGATTTATACTCCAAACCTTGCGCTTTGTGAATCGATACCGCATATGCCACTTGGAATGGCACAATGGCATCTGAAGTATCATTGTCATCATCGGTACTACGATGCTTGTCTACCCAAAAGCTGATAATAGAATTTCCTTTATCAGATGTTCCGACTAAGGTGAAATCATAATCTTCTGCTTCCCAGTCCGTAATAGCAATATCAAGTTCAACATCAAATCGAATTTTATCCTCAGTTGGTTCAATATCCTTTATGCGGCCTTTCATGTTGTTATAGATCAAAGGTGCAAATCTATCGGATTCGTTGAATAGAACTGGATCTCCGATTTTATAGGTATTGATTCCCCAAACAATTTCGGGGTTAGGATTGCTACTCTGCAAAAATCTATTGATATTGTTGATGCCATAAAGTCCGTCGTAGTTTAAGCACAATATAATTTCATCTTCTTCGGAATGCTCAAAAATTGATTCATCTAACCGGACTGTATATTTACCTTTAACCATCGGTTCGAGGATATCATCTTGAAGATTTCGGACTCTATCCCAAATTGTGAGTAAGCGTTCGTTTGTACTACGATAAGGTTTTGACAATTCAGAAACCGATGTTTCCGGTACGAATGTACGTGCAATACTAAACCAATTTCCAAATAATATTGCCTCAATCTGAAATACGTCTCCAACTAATACAAGAAGCTTGAACGTAGCCTTCTCCAGAATGTCTCGCATATCTTTGTTGCTTACCGTACTACACTCGTCAATAAATAAGATATCACATTCTATATCGGTGTTATAATCGGATAAAAATTTTGCAATCGTTTTAAAATCACAATTAGCTGCATTTACCTTTCGGCGCATATTATCTACAGCCGGATTTGTGTTTGCTAAATATAATTTTTGACGATCATTATAAAGATTTGAAATGTGATTAATAAGGGTTGATTTTCCGGTTCCAGCCGAACCATAAATAAGAGCAACGTGAGAATCTGAGAAGATCGTTTTAAGAGCATTGAGCTTTTCTTTACTATCAATTCGGTAGGAAGGATTCTTAGAAAGCCACGATTCTACGAAATCACTATAACCTGACATTCCAGTTGAAGATAATTCTTTTAGCTTTTTAATGATTTTCGTAGTATCGTCAACATATCCCTTCATATATAGATGGTCTTTGTAAATGCGAAGATACCGCTCAGCGTGTTTTTTTGCATACACTAGAGAGTTATATTTCCTTATCAGACTATCTATATCCTCAAAACGTTCCAATTCTTTTAAGGGCGTAAATAGAACACCTGCTTGTTCGGTGTTGTTTTGGATCATACGTGCAAGGAATTCGTGCTCTCTGTTACTTGAATTGATACATTCAAACAAATCATAAATTCGTGGATTGTGTTTAATTAACGATGTCGCATAGGGCATTTGATCAAACGGAATACAACCCCAGCGTAGATATAGATCAGATAACCTTTCACAAGATTCTCGGCTATACTGACGTCTCATAACCTTGTTATTCATTTTGTGGAGAAAGTAACGAATAATGTTGCTTCCGGGAGCTTTGTCTTTTATAAGCTCACGAGATTTATCGAGAAGATCAAAAATATGAGTAACTTTAGCGTCTTGGGTACACTTCGCTTTTGCCCAAGAATAATACGAATCTGATGATGTGACCAAATCAACAAGACTCATTCGAGTGCTTGTAAGGAATTTCATCAAATCACGGAACTCGTTATTACCGGCACCAATTTGAGTATGACTGCCAAAAAAATCGGCAAATCGATTAACTTCACATGGTCTTATGGATACTTCCCAACTATCAATAATTTGAATGGGCATAACTTTTCCGAGCACGCCGATTACATCGTTATGTATGGAAAGTTTAACTGCATAATTATCAGAAAGATCAAGAGAGGTAAACGCAATTACTCTATCAAACTTACTGGCTTTATCATTTGCTACCGTGAATGTTACTTCGTAGAAAATATGATGCTTTACGAAAAAGGGTTTAATCTTCTGTATGTACGCACGATCATTATACGGATTCCGTGTTGCATAACGACTCGGCTTAACAATGCGAACGGCAATCTGCTTATAGTATTCCATTAAGTTATCGTCTAAGTTTAACGGAAAATCATCAATATTCTCAAGTACATCCATGTTGTACTTTTCTTTGAGGAACACCTTGATTTTAAGAAGATACTCATAATACTTGAGCATCAATCTTTCGGATCCGCCCTCATCAAACGTATAGTGTGATACCGATTTTTGAAGAAGATTATGGAATTTGCTTAAAAATCGCAGTTCTCCCTTGGTTTTCACAAACTCCCAAGCGGCTTTTTTATCCTGATAATCATTAGGATCGGTATCAACACCGTTTGAATAAACCTTTTGAACGATATACTCTACGAAATTTCTAAGCTGAGCCAAAATGTTCTGCGATAATAAACCTCGCTCAGAGGCATCAAACACAGAGATGTTTCGACATATTACTTTATTTGTATCAAAAATTGCACCGTCTACTTTTAGCATTTGATTACCTCCTTTTAACAAAGATTAAAATGGTAAGTCGTAATGATATGCTTCTTTAACTCTTACCAATTCTTCGATAATTGTCGCAGGAGCATTAAATAATAAATCCTTAAGAGATGAGCACAAAGTATGTGCTCGTGCATTGCCATGGCTGGTCCAATCACTTTCGTAAACAAAGCGATTATGTATAAAAAGAGATAAACACTTACCGTAATTGGAGGACAACGAAGAATCAAGAACATATTTTTCTTCCCATTTTTTAATATCTTCTATTTGTCCTTCTGCCATCCAACGATCACCGAACACATCAATTTTTTCGTCAACTATGTATGCAATAAAAAGTTTTGTGATATCATCAAACACCGAATCGTTCCACAAATTATTAAATCTTTCAGAGCCCAAATCAATATGAGAATTTACAATAGGTTGTAATTCACTAATAATTTGTGAAGACTTTGATGAATATTCTCGGAATATATTAGTGCTTAATTCAAGTGTTTCGTCAACGACAATACCGTTTCCTAATGTTGATAATAAATCGAAAGCATTATCAACATTAACATCATATATTTCCAAATTTTGTAACCAGACTAAAATTGTGCTCTTGGTTACTTTACGAACCTGTTTTGAGATTAAATAATATAGTACAATTCGTTCGTCATCTGTAGTGATATCTAAAGATACTTCGGCGGTAGGCTTCCGAGGATGAGATTGAGAGGAAATCAACTGTTGATATTTGATCATAACTTTACGTGTCTCTGCCGTAACAACACTTGCTTTGGCTTGATTTGAGGCGCTAGTTGCACAAGCTGTGTCGTAAATATATGCAAGATCATCAGCGTTATCTAATCGTCTGATTTTATAGTCATCATTCAGAAATCCAATCATATCTGTAGGCTGAATTTCAGGTAGTGCAATAGGTATAACAGGAATATCTTGAAACCAAAGGATGCCGGCTTCATTAAGACAATATGCACTTTTGTAGTACTCATCCGAAATAATAGCTATATTTAGACAACTACTCTTCATAGTCTCTCGCACTTCCACAGAAATCTTTTCTTTCACGTCATTGCCGGGGAGCGAAGAACAAAAAATCTTATCTCTTGAAATACCAGTAGCTACAAAGAAGTCAAATAAGGCGTCGGCTATTGCACCATCAGATGAACGATGGCTTATAAATATTTTTGAGTCATTTGATGATTTCAAATTGTCTTGATTCCTCACTTTTTCATATTCTTCCAGCTGTTCCCTGTATGTTCGAGCAGAATTATTTATAATAACGTAGTATGGGACATTATCAGCCCACTTAACATCTATACAACCTAACTCTTTTAATTCTCTAATAATGCCACGAAGTTCTGCATCTTCTTTTGACGAAATATCATCGAACCGTTTGCAAAGCATATCAGAAGGATTTTCAGCGGTTAATATTTCATCAAGAAGTTGCTTTGAGTTTAAGGGTAATTTTTTGAATGCCATTAATTTATTTCAACTCCCTTTTTTATTTTAAAACATAACATCCATAATGCTCTCGGCTATTCTTTTAATTAACGGAACAACAACGCTATTGCCGCATTGTTTATATGCTTTATCAATTGGCGTTTTAGGAGCAAATTTATAATCATTTGGAAAGCCCTGTAATGCCAGACATTCATAAGGTGTGATTCTTCTTATTCCGTAATGATCTAAGATTACAGGAATGCTGTCAGGGAATTTACACATACTCGCCAGTAATGTAGGACACACTCGATACGCCTTATATACATCTATTGAATCATAAAAGCGGTATATGACATTTTTGTTTTTAACAATACTTAAAAGCTTTTCATAATCTTTATTATTACTATCAAAATAATGCGACTCGTGGTGTTTTACTTTTCTGTCAAGTATGTCATTCAGATTTGTAATTCTCTTAATTTTTTCAGGAAACTTAAATCTATCGCACATCACATCAGCTAAAAAAGCAACAATGAATATTCTAGATCTTCTTTGAGGAATGTTTCCATAGTCCAAAGCATCCATAACTTGATATTTGAAGATATATCCAAACGGGACAAGTGCATTATATATTATCAAGAATGTTTTTCCATCATCGTGTCCCAAGAGATTTGCCACATTTTCAAGAAAAATCACCTTTGGTCTTTTCTTTTCAACAACTCTAACAATCTCAAAAAACAGGGTACCTCTTGTATCTTGAAACCCTTTTTGCATACCCGCAGACGAAAATGGTTGACAAGGGAACCCGGCTGTAAGCACATCAAAATCAGGAATAGTATCAATATTAACTTTTTTAATGTTTTTCACTACAAGCTTACAATCTTTGAAATTGTAGCGATATGTCTTTGCTGCATCTTCATCAAATTCATTCGCCCACACAATTTCAAATCCTGCCTGTTTGAAGCCTAAATCTATTCCACCTATACCACTAAACAAACTGCATACACGCATTTTTCAAATCCTTATAAAACTATCTTTTCTGGATTGTATAAAATCTCAATAGACCTATCGGCATTTGCACCTAATATAAAGTTCACTAAATGGGCAGATTCTTTGGATTTTTCTTTATGTTTTTCTGTTGGCAGACCAATGCCATAGAATATACTTTCTATTTTGTAATCAGAAAGTAATTTGTCTATGGCGTTGGTATACTGATTATCCACAATCAGCTCGTTGACCTTTTTATAGTCAGGGAAATAAAACCGATCTTTATTTTCAAAAAACAGAGATATATTGTTTTTAACGGCGACTATATCGGGGATAATTGAGTTTTTATTCTTTTCACCATCTGCATTGTTAGGGTGTAAAACTCTACCCGTTCCACTTTGCGGAAAGTCAAAACAAACAATATGCCAACCATTATCAGTTAAATATTGCAATAATGCTTTTGTTACTTGTTCCTCGGTCATTATGCATCCCTCCAAAGTGAACCATCAGGGAATAGGATTGCATCTGCGAAGTAAGAGAATACTCGTATATGCTTGACTTTTGAATAAGTAGAACCATATCTTACTTGCATCAAATATCTTGGGATATCCTTATTTTCTAATTCGTTATAATCTTTGGTTAATAAATTGTGCCGTTCGCTATTTTTAACATCATTGAAGAAATCGTTAATAGAAGAATTGTTTTCATTAACGATATTTATAGTTTGATTATCAGTATCAATTTCTACTTTACCAAACACCAAAATCAAATTATTTCTTCTATCTTCAAAGGTTTTTCCTTCTCTGCACATTAAATAATCAATCGCTGCTAAAGCACCTGGATATGGATCTCCTCGGAAATGCGCATTAACTTGATAAATTGCAGTATTTTCTCTTGAACGCAATAATTCTCCGATTGAATAGCGTGTATCTTCATATTGAGACAAATAATTAATTATATACTCTGAAGGTATCACTTGCACAGCTGATATAGGAGACATTTCTTCAATGGTACGTCCGTTCGATTTAGCGAAAAACTGTTCTTGCATTCGGTTACGCTGGTTACGTATAGTAATATTACGCAAAAGCCTTTCACGTCCGGCCAATACACCATATGTCTCTGTTGATCGAATTACTTCATCAATAGAAGCAAACATTTGAATCATATTATTATCCGCAGAGTCTGGGCAACCTGAATAATTGATAATATCAGCATCAAACTTCAACCCTTTTTGTCCTAAATGCGGAGCTTCTTGGGGATTGTTCAAATAGGTAGATATGTCTGATGGAAAATAATAAAGAAGAGCCGGAATATCATAAATACTCATAACAGATTCAAGGGCTTGAAAAATAGCAGGATTAATAACATCCCATCGAGGCGATGCGTTGCGTCTTGTTATTATAGCTCCTTCAGGATAAATATAAAAAGCAGGGACACTATTTTCGACAGCAGCTGCTATTCTGGCAAAACGCTGAAATGCATTGTGACCAGTACCAGCCTCAGTTGTAACTTCAATAGAAAAAATAGGTTCGTTGTCTTTTTCTACAATAAGGTCAGGAGCATCAAGATACAAAATCTTTCTAATATGGTCAGGCATTGTATGGAATAGTGTAGGATTATTGGCATCGCTTTCATACATTTTATTTTTTATCACATTGTCTTTTTGAGAAAGTGATGTGTGATTAATAATATAATCAGCAAAACTTTCTGTGCTGTACCAAACTCTATACATTTTTTTTTTCCTTCCTTCTGATATCCTCTGCAATAGGGAGCGTTACATTATAAATAAGGAGTGGCGGTACAGCATTGCCAGTTTGTACACGTTCTTGTACAATACCGCCAAGAAAAACATAGCTATCGGGAAAACTCTGAATTCTTGCTCTTTCTCTTATAGTAAGTCCTCTAGGCTGAGTGGGATGTCCAAATTGGAATTGAGGACGGATGCCACCAGCAAGCTGTGTAGGACTTGGAGCATTTTCACGCAAGCGAATTCTTTGCTTAAATTTCGGATACATCGGTTTGCCAGGTTCGGTTGATGCAATCTTGTTGATTGTTTCTTGTGGATGATTAGGAGAAATATGATTGCTTAATTTTTTAGGAGGAATAATGCTTTCAATTTCTCCTTTACCTTTCATTAATTTTTGATATTCACTTTTTGCGGTTTTGGAGTACTTGCAAATTTCTTCGTTGTTGCCAAGTTCGGGAAGATCCGAAATAGCTTCATGAACGGTACGATAATTGTTTTTAAATTTACCAACAGGAAAGATATACTCAGATGCAAGTCCTCTTGCTTGCTTAACACCAACGAAAATCAGTCTTTGACGAATCTGCGGAACACCAAAATCTGCAGCGTTTAATAAATCTACTGTGGTGGTATATCCTAGAGAATTCATAAACTCCTTGATGTCTTTTTCAAATTGTCCTCCGGCAGTACTTCTCATACCAGATACATTTTCAAGAATTATATAATCAGGATCAAATTCTTTGACAAACTTCATATACTCCAAAAATAGGAAATTACGCTCGTCATTATCATTGTGTTTTCTATTTGCAATAGAAAAGCCTTGGCAAGGAACTCCACCGGTTATTAAATGAACTTTGTTAATTCCTTTACTCTGGAGTAATTCTTTGATTTTTTGGGGTTCTATCTTAGTAATATCGCCTAAACATCCAATAGCGTTTGGATGATTATAAGACCATGTACGCATAGCGGGCTCAAAATAATCTATGCCAAGTACTGATTCAAATCCTGCCCAAGAACAACCAACCGCAAAGCCACCAGCTCCACAGAACAAATCGATCATTGTCAATTTGCTTTCATCGTGTTTGAATTTGTCAAGATTGAAGTATGTGATTTCATCATCACACAAGTAAGAACTTTTTTCTACAGGAATATCTTTATTCCAAATATTTGATACCATCGTGGTTAACTCCTTATTCTATAGCATCTATCGAAATCTACAAATTTCGCAATAATAGTTCCGATGAATCGTGATTGAGAAAAGATATATTTGGGATAACAAATTAATCACTCTCACCACTTATACATTTCGAGAAGCGTTTTTACAATCTTGTCTGTTCTCCTGGTTATGTTATCAACAGTCCATTTTGTTTCGGTTACAACATCCTCGTTTAAGAACAAGCCGTTTCTGTAACCGATATCTTTCGTCTTATCTTTCGTCTTTCTATCTTTCTTATGTTCAAAAGACATATTTGAAAGGTTTTGATTATAACCGGTTATTGTTAAGTTACCGATAGTATGTACATAGTCGGCTCTGATTTGAATTGCTTTAGCTTTATCTCCACCGGCGATCATATCAACCCATTCCTTCGGAATGTTTTCGCCTTCAGGGAAGATATGCTCAATAGTCCAAACATACTTATTACTTGTATCTCTCGACCACAAATCGGAGTATATCTCCTTAGTTTGATGCTGAGCTTCGATATTGCACAGAACAAAGCGAGTCGCTTCGGGGTTCTCATCGTAAATAGGTCCACGAAGCTTTTCTTCAAAGGATTCATCTGTTACTGAAACTGCTTTGAGCATATCTTTAATATCGGATACAATCTCAATACCGCTTTCGGATTTGATTTTTGCAATAATATCGATAAACAATTGTGTCAGTTTGCGAGTGTTAGGAACGTCGGTTAAGTTTCTTTTCACAAAGAATACAATTAGAGTATCAACTATTGATTTGATATCTGCATCTGAAAGGCAAAGACTTTCTTGATTGGTTAATAAATACATCAACAACAAATATGAAGGGGCACCGGAAATTCTTGCCAAGTTTTGCAAACTTGTTGTGTAAACATATTCATCATCGGTATTGTTGACGATGATAGAGTATTTGTTAGCCTTTTCCGAAAGATTTTCCAAAAGGGAACGATAGTCACTCTTGATCATCTTTTCATAGATGTCGATCAATGTTGTTCTTGTTGCCAAATAACCAAGATAATACTTCTTGTCGGCAGATTTGTAAGGAGCATTCAATTCGTCTCTAAAAGCGTTATAGAATTGTCTGAAGAAACGTTCTTGAACAGAATAATCATCCTGACCTACCGCTTTTAATATCTGCTTCCATTGTTCATAAGCGTTGTCTGCATCAGCGGAGTTTTCAGCTTGAGCAATAAGAGAATTCTTGATTAAATCGAGAGCAGAAAGCGGAACACCTCTGTGGTTAAGAGATTCAAAAAGCATATAGGCATCTTTGTTGGTATCCACTTCGATTCCAACCAATACTGCCGCTTCAAATTTTCTGACTATTTGAAATAATGCTCCAATATCGGTAATATTAGGATTATCAGTTTTGATTTCCTGCACTTCGTCAGCAATCAGCTTTATGAAATGGCGGTAAGCTTTCGCAATTCTTCTGTTGCCAAAATTGGAGGGTTTTGCGTGCTTAACCGTGATAATACCGTTGTCGGAAAGAATATAAGTGTAATCCTCGTCATTTGAGTTCTGCTTTTGAAGAAGGAGTCTCTGATTATATTCAGTAATTTTTCCGCCCGTTGCGGTAAATTTCTGCTTTTTATTCGCAAGCTCATTTCTCAAATTAGAGAGTTCGCTCAGATCATCTTCATCCATTTCAGTTTTGTGTTTAGCAAGTTCGGAATAGAGCGCCGCTAACAATAAAGTTATTGTTGAAAATCTCTGCTGTCCGTCTATAAGTTCCAAAACAGTTCCTTTGAGTGAGCCACTATTTACGCAAATATACGAGCCGAGGAAATATCCGAAGTCGTTCTCAGTTACATCATTAAAGAGTGCATCCCATTCCTTAATTCCCCAAGTATATTCACGTTGATATTTAGGGATTTTATATATCTTATCGCTGGTTATGGAAAACACATCAGCAATTGTTGTTTGTGATACGGCTTTTATCATAATCGAGCACCTCGTTATAATACTAATATTTTTATCTTAACAGTTCTGTTTTAAATTATACTTACAATTTTTTACCAAACTAAAACAAAACATATCAACTATTCTTCTTTACATAAATATATTAACTTTTTACATTATACCACAATAACAGGCAAAAACCGACGGGAAATAATTGCGTATTTTTGTCATTTTTTCATTACCATCCACACAAAAAAGTCCAGCAAACTTATTGTTTACTGGACTTTTATTGGCGGAGATGAAGAGATTTGAACTCTTGCACCAGTTGCCCGGCCTACCGCATTTCGAGTGCGGACCCTTCAACCACTTGGGTACATCTCCAAAAACGCCCCAGCGTAAAGCCGGGGCATAGTTGTTTATCCGATATTGTCTATGTGATCCTTGATCCTATCGAAAGTCTCATCAGAAATCACGTGCTCTAACTTACAAGAATCCTCCCTGGCCACCTCTGGAGAAACTCCGAGATGAATGAGCATCTTGGTCAAAACCTGATGACGCTCATTAACCTTTTCGGCAATCTGCTGACCCTTCTCTGTAAGAACAAGGTTACCCTTGTCTCCAATAAGCAAACAGCCAGACTCCTTGAGATTCTTAACTGCAATAGAAACGCTGGGTTTACTAAAACCAAGATGCTTTGCAACATCTATGGAACGAACGTAGCCATCGTGTTCTTTAGCAAGAACGTATATAGTCTCTAAATAATCTTCTTCGGATGTATAAATCTTCATTACTTCTTTGCTGGAACCTTAGCAAGCTTGGAGAATCTTGGAAGACCATCCTCTCTTGCAATAGGTGTCTCGCCCTGAATCAAAGGAAGAGCGTACTTTACGAACTCCTCAGATACGAATGTACCATCGTTGATGATCCACTCATCTGGAACCTTCTTCTCTGTGTTAGCAACTGTGCTAAGAGGAAGAAGAACGTACTCGCACTCATACTCATCCTTGTCAGCTCTCTTGAAACCAACCATCATGTCTGTCATGCCAGAGCATGCTGCCTTAACAGCCTCACGGCCTGCGTTGAAGGACTCCTCCATATCTGTAGCAGAACCACAGTGAGTAGCACATCTCTGAAGCAAGGAAAGCTCAATGCCACGAACCTTGGAGCAAATGCCAGCATCCTTAACTGCGTTAGCAAGAATGGAAGCAGCACCACCAAGCTGAGAGTGACCGAAAGAGTCCTTAGCAAGGTTAGCACCAAGCTCAGGAATGTACTTACCATCCTCTGTATGGCAACCCTCGGAAACAGCTACGATAACCTTACCGTTGTTCTCCTCGAACTTCTTCTTAACATCTGCAAGGAACTTGTCCATGGAGAATGTCTTCTCTGGAAGGTAAATAAGGTCTGGGCCGTAACCCTTGTAGCTAGCAAGTGCAGAAGCAGCTGTCAACCAACCAGCATTTCTGCCCATGATCTCGAAGATACATACCATAGGTGTGTCATATACACGAGCATCAAGGTAAACTTCCATGATAGAAGTTGCGATGTACTTAGCTGCGGAAGCGAAACCTGGGCAGTGATCTGTGCCGTAAAGGTCGTTATCAATTGTCTTTGGAACACCGATAACTCTGCAGTCATAGCCTACCTTCTGCATGTACTTAGATACCTTGTTACATGTATCCATGGAATCGTTACCACCATTGTAGAAGAAGTAACGAATGTTATACTTCTTGAATACCTCAAGGAGACGCTTGTAGTCTGTATCGTCTACATCTGCATCCTTAAGCTTATATCTTACAGAACCCAACAAAGAGGAAGGAGTTGTCTTCATAAGCTCAAGCTCGTGCATATCCTCCTTACCAATATCAAAGAAATCCTCCTCGAGCATACCCTTAATACCGTTAGCTGCACCATAAACAGCTGTGATATTGCCCTGAGAAAGAGCCTCAATAAATACACCTGCTGCACTGGAATTGATAACTGATGTTGGACCACCAGACTGACCAAATATTGCAGCACCCTTCAACTCTGCCATTGAAATATACCTCCAATAATATAAATAACAAATAAATAAAGGTGTTAAACCAGAATGATTATATCAAAGGCAATAGTTTAGGGCAATAGTATGTAGTTTATAATGCCTTACCAAGGTATTTTTCTTTCGTAGCTGCTCCACCACGCAGATGACGCTCTGCCTTATTCTTTTCTAAGACTTCCCTGACCTGATTATAAAGGTTCTTATCGCAATTCCTTAACTTGTTTGTAACGTCCTTATGTACAGTGGATTTTGATATGCCAAACTGTGCTGCACATGCCCTAACTGTAACATTGTTTTCTACTATGTATGTTCCTAACAAAACGGACCTATCGTACTTAAACTTTGACAAAATAAAACTCCATGAAAATCTATCCATGGAGAGTATATGAATCAAATCTTGTTATAGAACAAAGTTTTACAATGATAAGAGAACCTTCGGCTAGTAGCCGCGCTATCGCGCTAGTGAAACGACCAAAGGAACATAGGGGCCAGCACTAAACACTAAACACTCAACACCAAACACTAGATGCGAAACATCTCTGGAACAAAGAAACATTCATTAAACACTAATACTTAACGCTGCTTGCTCTCTGCATTTCCCTTTCAGCATCTCTTGCAGCAATATCGTCTCTCTTATCGTAGAGCTTTTTACCCTTTGCAACAGCAATCTCAAGCTTAATCAAACCATGATTAAAGTAAACAGACAATGGAATCATTGTAAGTCCATCCTGCTTGCATTTAATCTGAAGCTTAAGGATCTCTCCCCTATGCATAAGGAGCTTACGAGGTCTCAGGGGATCCTTATTAAAGATATTGCCATGCTCAAAGGGACTAATATGCATGTTATAAATATAAATTTCGTTGTTATGTACGTTAATGTAGCTATCCTTAAGATTAAGGTTACCACCACGAATTGACTTAACTTCAGTACCAAAAAGCTGGATACCAGCCTCCATGGTCTCCAAAATATGGTAATCGTGATATGCCTTTCTATTAACTGCTACTGTTTTAATTGCCTTGTTATCTTTCATACTAAATCATCTTCTGTCCATTTATTACTAAACCAAACTGCAAGTTAAGCTTCTTAGCTGCCTTCTGACAAAGATTCATTCTGCCCAAGAAAATCTCAAAGTACTCCATTACTGTGCAATACTTTGTGTCAATAGACAATGTCAATGTAATCTTTTGCTTCAAGTCGTCTATGCTAAGTGATGAATCTGTAACAGAATAGTTCACTCTGTCGTGAATGTCAAAGGAAAATAGCATATTATTACGCACACGACTTCTACGAACATCCGCCTTATCTGCAATAATAAGTGCAGCTGCCAAAGGTGTTGCTGGAACAGCTGTACCCTCGTCATGATTAGAAATTGCAGTGCAAATTTCTGTAATTTCGTCAGGCTCTGCACCCATATCCCTTAACATATTAAATGCCATAATGGCACTTGTCTGTGCATGGTCTTCTCTATTAAGCATGTTACCAATATCGTGCATATGAGCAGCAATCATGCCAAGTTCGACCATTCTCTCAGAAAAGCCCAATGTTTCCAAAATATATTTAACCATCTGGGTAACAGAACCTACATGAGCAAAGCTATGTTCTGTATAACCAAGCTCCTTAATTGTCTCGTCAGCTCGACCTACATATGTCATAACTTCTTTGTTTTCTATAATCTGTTTGTATGTCAACATATGTAAACTCCTTTATATTTCATTCATACTCCGAGACAACTCGCGGCCAATAGCACCAACAGTGCGGCTACTAGCCGAAGGTGGTTCACTAGCAAGCTTTGCTTGCGGCCTACTAGCAACAAAGTTGCGGCTCACTAGCAACGCAGTTGCGAATTACTAGCGCAGCGGCTCACTAGCAACGCAGTTGCGGCCTACTAGCGCAGCGGTTCACTAGGCGAAGCCGGCCTACTAGCAACGTAGTTGCGGCCTACTAGCCGAAGGCGGCTCACTAGGACCGAAGGTCCGGATCACTAACGAAGTGGTTCACTGTTCAAATTATATCACAAAACCTTATGTAAAGGCGGAAATCCGCCCATATTTGCTAACTATTTTCTTTGATAATTATATCTTCTTCCTTGCCTGTCTGGCTATTTATATATATCAAATAAATCTTGTCTTTGTACTTAACATTTAGTTCATACACAAGTATTTCTGTGCCAAAATCTGTAGGTATTACACAGAGCGTAGTGCTATTTATTACAACATCATTAGAAATATACTTTTGAACATCCTCTATAGATAGTTTCGGATCATCCAAAATTCTATTTGTGTGACAATTTATATATCCACTTGCCTCGACGCCAATTATTGTGCCGTCTGTTCCATCGATTCTAAGCTTTACTAAATCTGGATAAATAGCAACACCATTTTGTTGGTAACAGTAGTTTATGGTTATTACATTTCCCGTTGTTGAGTTATAAACTGTATCTCCGTGAGTCGGTAACATATTTTCGTAGCCTAAACAAGCCAGGAAATCTGCTCCATAGGCCTTGGCTGTAGCCATTGTAATGTTAACATCATCTGTAGAAACCTTGTTCCACAAATACCACACTAACAATCCACCCTGCTTAGAGATATTTGCTGTTGCTTTACTTCCATCCATCATGGTTATTTCAAGAGAATAACAAGGTATATTTCCCTCTGTTTCGGTAGTAACCTTTATTTCTTTTGCCACGGCTCCAGTATCCTCAATAATAGCCCTCATAAATTCAATCGCCTGATGAGATGAAATAAATTCTCCTAAAAGACTCTTAGGCGTAGACTTCTGCAGGTGATCCGAGTACTGTCCATCATAAACAATCTCAGGCACATTCTTCAAATCCTCATCTAAGCCAGATAAAATATTGTTATCCTTACCGCTATTATCGGACTCAACATAGTTATCCCAAAAGTGTGTTCCTTGACTTACCAATGGTTCCATTTCTTCCAAATCCTGAGTCAAAACCATGGCATATTCGTGCAATGCCTTAAGTTCTGTCCTGTAGTTTTCTGGCACATCACCTCTTAAGTGAAGGGCATCCTTTGAAGCTTCTGCCAAATTACTCAACTGGTTCAAAAACTTAGAAGTGCTAGCAAAAACACCTTGCCCAGCAGGTAACACACCTAAATTTTCTTCTGCCAAATCTGCCTGTTTCCATATTTGCTCTAAAGTATCCGAAGTGTTCTCTGGATGAGATACGATTATGGTCTCTGCAAGTAATCCCTCTAGATTATTCATATACATTGTAAGGTCATAATATGCCCTATCGTATTGGCTATCTAAGTCCCTTTTTATCTGGCCAGCTTTGTCTGACATAACAATTCCATAACTAGCTAACAAAATTGCAACCAGCATGGATGTTACATATAGGTATATCTTTTTAATCTTCATGTTTCACCTATATCCCAAAATTGTGTTTTCCAATTTTGACAACAACTTGCCTTGTCCATATCCAAGAACTTGTGGCTGTGTCTGGATTCCAAAAGTAAAGGCATCCATTTGTAGGATCCCAACCATTAAGTGCATCTCTCGCAGCCTGCAAAACTGTGGTGCCCTCTTCAATTGGCAAATCTATCTGACCATCATGGACAGATGTAAAAGCCCACGGTTGGTAAATCACACCGGCCATTGTATTTGGAAAATCCGGGCTTGCCATTCTGTTTAAAATTACTGCACCTACTGCAACCTGTCCCTCATAGGGCTCACCTCTTGCCTCGCCGTTGATAGCCCTTGCTAGCAATTGCTCTGCTGTAAGATTAGTTACTGCACCCTGAGCAATGTCCGATAATCCCATGTAGTTTTCTGCATCTTCTTGCGATTTTGGATCCCCTGTAATGCCTGCAAACACAGCAAAATAAAGAACAGCACCAACTGCTAACAACGTGGCTACTGTTCCCAAGACGAAATATTTAATTATTGGTTTTGTGTTCTTCATATATCCTCCACATAACAATTTAATCCTTGTTATTTTGTGTAGAGGATTGATAAATATAATAAAAATTTTATGATTCGTATGTTGCTATTACAAAAGCACAGGCATATTCGTTTTCGTGAGTTAAGGAAATAGACATTTCTACTCCACCAAGTTTTTTGAAAACCTCCTGAGCCTTAGCGGACAAAATAACGTATGGCTCTCCATTTTCCATTTTGCCAACAGAAATATCGTGAAGATAAAGACCATTGGCAAAGCCTGTACCCATAGACTTGAGAACTGCTTCCTTAGCAGCAAATCTAGCAGCCATGCGCTCAAAGTTCCATGTGCCATCCTTGGCCTTGCAATACGCAAGTTCATCCTGACTAAAAAGCTTCTGTGCTCTAGACTCTCCGCCTTCAACTAAGGACTTCATCCTAGGCACATAAACCATATCTACGCCCGTTTTGATATTTGCCATATTACTCCTCCCAGTATGTAAAAACATCCTGTCCAAAGAATTCCTTGGCCTTATAAGCAACTGTTGCTAAGTCATGAGATTCATTGGAATCAAAATAAGCGTAAACTGTTGTACCACTGCCTGACATAATGCTATAACATGCACCATTTGCCTTCAAAAAGTTAACAATTTCAAGAATCTGAGGATGCTTTTTAACTGCAGGAATCATAAGTGCGTTGTAAGAAGCAGCTGCCATCATTGTCATATCGCCTTTAGCCAAAGCATCCAACATAGCTTCGTGTCCTGGGGCATCTGGATCTGTTCCACCAGTAATCACATCGAACTCCTTGTATGCCTCAATTGTGGACATACCGTAATTAGGCTTAACAAGCATAAGCTTGTATCTATTCCAATCCATGTTGTCCTTAATGAACCTTACGTTGCGGCCATCGCCTGTGCAAAGGCCAGTTCTCTTGATTCTGCAAAATGGTACGTCTGTACCAATTGCAAGGGACAAAAGCTGAAGTGAATCCTCGTCACATGGCTCACCGTAAATATGGTTAAGAGCAAGTAAAACACAAGCACCATCTGCGCTACCACCTGCCAAACCTGCCTCATGAGGAATGTTTTTATGCAAAGAAATAGAGAAACTGTCTGTAGCATCCATGTATTCCCTGAATAATCCTGCTGCTTTTACACAAGTATTACGACTATCTGTAGGAAGTCCAGGCTTGTTACAGTCAAAATCAAGCCTACCAAGGCCATCTTTAATAACTTTCACAGTAATAACATCTGCTAAAGAAATAACTTTGTTAACCATATTAAGCATATGGTATCCCCTGTGATCTGTACCTTGAATATCCAAGTACAAATTAATCTTAGCAGGTGCCTTTAAAGTAATTGATGACTCATTTCCATGGCCAAAAGGCTCATAGGAAACCAAGTCACAATCACGTATATTCGGAAATAGTTTTACTGTCTTCATAAGTCCTCTTAGTAGAAACATCATATACTTGTGAACTGCGATTTCTACGGGCTGAAACGCTTAACACGATACCAAGCAACATAAAGTTAACGATCATAGCGGTACCACCCTGACTAATGAAAGGAAGTGGAATACCAGTAAGTGGGAAAATGCCAAGACAACCACAAATGTTCTCTGCATACTGGAAAGCCAACATGGAAGTCATACCAACTACCAAAAATGAACCGTAACTATTCTTAGCAGATAGGCCTACCCAATACATCCATGCCAAAATACCAAATATAAGACATAGAAGGAATACACATCCAACAAAGCCCATTTCCTCACCTGCAACAGAGAAAATGAAGTCGGACTCCTGAACTGGTACGTAATAACTAGCTGTTAAATCACCATTTAGAATGCCTTTACCAGTTAATCCACCAGATGATATAGAACGTAAAGCTCTCAAAATATTGTAAGAATAAGTTTCGGCATAAAGTTCAGGTTGCAAAACCGCAAGAATACGTCCTTTCTGGTGATCCTTAAGAATGTTAAACCAAAGATAAGGAAGGGCTGCAAGTCCTGCACCGGCACAAATAAAGATGTATCTAAACTTTACGCCAAAGATAAAGAGCATTACTGCGATGGCAAACATGTAAATCATGGCAGTACCAGTGTCATTCTGCAAAACAATAAGTCCCAAAGGAATTGCGCAAGATGCAATAATGGCTAAAATGTTAATCCACTCTCTACCCTCTTTATCCTTAAGTCTGGCGAAGAAAATGGATGCTACCATGATAGTTGTAACCTTAGATAACTCAGATGGCTGGAAAAGTCCCAAAACAGGCAGCCTCAGCCAGCTCTTAGCACCACCAACTTCAACACCTTTGAACAAAACCAACACCAAAAGTCCAAGGGTTACAACGTATCCAATAACACCGAACACTCTAAAGTAATCGTAGTCCATGACACTAATTACAACACAGACAAAAATACCGATGATGATACTCAATATCTGGTTACGAAGCATGGAGTTAAAGTTAGTAAATGAACTAATGGCACTAGTACAAAGTACTGCACCTAAACAAGTCAAAACAATAACGCAAAAGATCAAGCCATAATCATATGACTTGGAAAGGCTAAGCTTCTGCTCATCCTTTAGAGCTAAAACTCCTATTCCCTTTTTCTTTTTGCGCTTAATCATAAATTACTCTTCTTTATTCTCTTCCTGAATTACTTCTGTTTCAGTTTTTACAGTCTCAGCATCTTCCACAGTATCAACTGCATCTACATATTCAACATTTTCTACATCTTCACTTGTCTCATCCTTTGCAACAAGCATATGAGGGCCATACACTGCAGAAGCTGGCTTCTTAAGGTACATAATAGCCAATGTGCCACATGCTACGAAGCATACCAACGCAAGGAGCTGAGAAACTCTAATAGGTCCAATGTACAAGCTGTCTGTTCTGAGGCCTTCGATAAATGCTCTGCAAAGTCCATAAAGTGACAAGTACATAAATGTATTGTAACCTTCCTTTTTAGACATAAACTTGTCTCTCATTACGAAAAGGAAAATACCAATAGCAATATTGCAAACAGACTCATAGAAGAATGTGGGGTGTACAAGGCCATTAGGATCAACAGTCATGCCAAGCTCTGCCAACTCTGCCTGCTTGTAAGTCAAAGTACGAACAATCTCATCACCTGTCATACCCCAAGGAAGTGTTGTGTTAACGCCAAATGCCTCCTGGTTTACGAAATTGCCCCATCTACCAATTCCCTGAGAAATTGCGATATAAGGAACGGCGAAGTCAAACAAATGCAAGAACTTAAGCTTCTTATGACGTGCAACAAAGAATACTGCCAAAGCAGCGCCAATCAAACCACCATAAATAGCTAAGCCTCCATCTCTAATATTAAGAACAGAATCAATTGTTTCGGTAAGTGTGGCTCTCTTAATACTTTCCCATTCAAAAATTACATAGTAAAGTCTAGCACCAACTACAGCAGAAGGAATTGCAAACAAAACGTTATCAATAACATCATCTGAGGAAATGCCATACTTCTTACATTGGTTAAGACCTAAAATTGCAGACAAAATCATGGCGCCTACAATAAATACTGCATACCAATAAATATCAAATCTACCAATAGAAAAAGCTACTCTATCAATCTCAAATGTCCAACCCAAACCTGGGAAAGAAATTGTACCTAAAAAAAGTCCAGAAGACATATTAGGTCACCTCCTAATTTTGTACCGAGATATAATACCATGTAAAGTCCATAGAATGCAAAAAATCCACCTAAAATTTAGGTGGATTTTATGTTAGTAACTATTTAATTACTTGAACTTTCTCTTACGAGCAGCCTCAGACTTCTTCTTACGCTTAACGCTGGGCTTCTCATAGTGCTCTCTCTTGCGGAGCTCAGCGAGGACTCCTGCCTTAGCACACTGTCTCTTCCATCTCTTAAGAGCAGACTCGAGAGACTCGTTCTCTTTAACTCTGATTTCGGACATTTCTTATCCCCCCTCTCCTCAAAGGAAATAACTGTCTTGAACGACAGCGTTTGTTATTATAATGACTTAACTACATTATTGTCAAGCAAGATTTTCGAGATGCTTAGCAAATTCTCTCATTGCCAATCCTCTATGAGAAATAGCGTTCTTCTCATCATCAGTCATCTCTGCAGTAGTACGACCATCGCCACATACAGGAACGAAAATTGGATCATATCCAAAGCCTCTATCTCCCTTGGGTTCATAACCAATATGACCTGGGCATACGCCAAGGAATGACTTTGCCTCGCCCTTTTCGTTAACATATGCAACTGCACATACGAACTGAGCACCTCTCTCATCCCAAGGAGTATCCTTGAGCCTATCTAATATAATATTATTCTTAATATCATACGCTGTGTCTTCACCAAGGAAACGACTACTGAAAATGCCAGGTTCTCCACCAAAGGCATCGATGCAAATACCAGAGTCATCTGCAATAGCGGCTTCACCAGTAAGCTTATGAAGAGCCATTGCTTTGATAATAGCATTCTCCTCAAATGTTGAGCCTGTCTCCTCTGGGTTAGATTCAATACCAGCATCCTTTAGAGAAATGCACTCAAAACCCTTGAGAATCTCTCTAATCTCCATAATCTTGTGATTGTTATTAGTTGCAACGTAAATCTTTTTCAAAATTAATACCCCATCTGATCTAAAGTATTGATAATACCCTGATATATACCCTCAGCAGCATTTTCAATATATGCTTCCTGCTGGAGCTTAGCAAGCTCGTCCACATTGGACATAAACCCTACCTCAACTAAAGCCGCTGGCATATTTGTAGTATCAATTACTGTTAATTCATTACCAACAATAATTCCATGGTTAAGGGAGCCTAGCTTAGAGACAACCTTCTCCTGAATATTTGTGGCAAGTTTAATACCATTAGTAGATGTACTGTAATAGTAAGTACCAGTACCATGAATCTTAGTAGATGTGGAAGCATTGTTATGGATACTTACAAACAAAGTAGCCTTGGCGCTATTTGCCAAAAGCGACCTCTCATATACTCCTACGTAAGAATCGTCTTCTCTTGAGGCAACAACATCGACTCCTGCAGCCTTTAGCTTAGCAATTACCTTGTTTGCAATAGCTATATTAAGGTCAGACTCATTAACGCCTCCATATATGGCTCCATGTTCCCATCCACCATGTCCCGCATCAATAAAGATACGTGGTGCATCTGTCTTGGCCGGGTAGAATGAAATCGCACTATATTCAATTCGTCCATTAATGTTAGTCCTACTTACAGGAGTAACAGCCATTGGAATCTTAGTCTTAAAATAGAACTTAACAACATTGGTGCTAACTCTAGTAACTTCTAAATACATAAAGAAGTCATCATCAATATTGAAAAAAGCATCCTTATACAATCCGTTATCCACAAAAGTAATGGAATATGTAAGCTTATCGGATCCATAAACCTCTGTGTAATTAGCAGAAAGATTTCTTTCAACACCATTGGTCAACTCAACACTTGTAATATAGAAATATCTACGTGTTCCCTGGTTATCATATGTAATGCCATTAACGATTGTTGTACCCTCGTAGTTACCATCTGGATTGATGGGCGCTGGTGTAGGCGTTGGGGTTGGCGTAGGTGTTGGTGTGGGAGTTGGAGTCGCAGTTGGAGTAGCAGTTGGAGTAGCAGTTGGTGCAACTGTGGGTGTAGCTGTGGGCTCAACTGTTGGTACTGCTGTAGGTACACTTGTAGGAACAGCTGTTGGAGCCACCGTTGGTGTTGCTGTGGGAGCTACCGTGGGTGTTGCTGTGGGCTTTGATGTAACTATAGGCTTTGGTGTGGGAGTTGGTGTGGGTGTGGGGGTGGGGGTAGCTACAGGTGTTGCTGTTGGCTCCTCCTTAGAATCAATCCTTACATGATAGTATGTATCATTAATTGTAATGGACACCGCATCCATAACCTCTGTGAAAACAAGTGCAGAAACATAAATCTCGTTCTGATCAAAACGAGCAGCGACATCTGCCTCATATGTCTTAGCCTTAGAATTAAAATAAGATGTGTACTGAACAGTCTTGGATCCATCCTTAACAGTTACAACATAACCAGCCCACTTAATTGTGGCTGTAGTACCATCCTCTGTAATTGTACCACCAATATACTCTGTAACCTGAACTGCTGGAATAAGACAAGCATCTCCATCAACAAGAGGAACGTCCTTAGTATTAATAACGTAACCATCAAGGAAAAGGTCATATTTAGCCCAGTTATCAGCAAAAACAGCCACTGCTCCAATAACCAAAACAGCAACTGTAAGAATCACAGAAATAAAGATAGTGCGTGCTTTTTTGTTAGAAATAAAGTTCATCCAAAAGCCTCCCATATTAATATGTGAATTATACCTTTTCAGCCTATTATATGTCAATTAATAGGGATATAATGCAATCAAAATAATCCATATATTAACATCTTTCTACACCAGTTTTTCATTGACTTTTTAGGCCTACTATGTTAACTTTTTCTTTGATTGGATTTTAATCAAATAAGCTTGTTTTAAGCTATTTAAGGAGATTAATTATGGATGGTAAGTCAGTTGCTCTGATGATCGGTGGTTTAGCCGTTGTATTTCTTGTTTTAGCAATCTTGATTTTGTTCATCACAATCATGGGTTCTATCTTTAAGGCAATTGATAAGCGCAAGGCTGCTAAGGCTCCTGCTACACAGGATACTCCAAGCCCAGAGTTTATCGCAGCTGTTACAGCAGCTATTAACAAGGTTAACCCTGTTGACGATGGACGTAATCTTAGAATCAAGTCTATTCGCAAGGCTTAAGTTTACGAAAGGAATACATAAATGGACTTTTTGAATACTTTAGTACAAATTTTAAAAGATCTTGCCATTACATCCGGTTTTGCTTCTGGCGACTGGAAGAATTATGTAATGATCGGTCTTTCCTTGGTTCTTATCTATCTTGCTATTGCTAAGAAGTTTGAGCCCTTGTTGCTTCTTCCTATCGCTTTCGGTATGTTGCTTTCCAACCTTCCTGGCGCTGGTCTTTACACAGCTGCTTACTTCGAGGGTGGTCACATTAACTGGGCAGCTATCGGTAGTGGTGAAGCTGGATTGTTAGATATTCTGTATATTGGCGTTAAGCTTGGTATCTATCCATGTATTATCTTTGTAGGTATCGGCGCAATGACAGATTTCTCTTCTCTTATTGCTAACCCTAAGGCTCTTCTCATGGGCGCTGGTGCTCAGCTTGGTATTTTCGTTGCATTTGCTGGCGCACTTCTTTTGGGTCAGATTCCTGGTATCGGTTTCACTATGAATGATGCTGCTTCTATCGGTATCATCGGTGGTGCTGACGGCCCAACAGCTATTTTCGTAACTAGATTGCTCTCTCCTGAGCTTCTTGGACCTATTGCTATTGCAGCTTACTCCTACATGGCATTGATTCCAGCTATTCAGAAGCCTATTATGAGAGCTCTTACAACTAAGAAGGAGCGTGCTATTAAGATGAGCGTTCTTCGTCCTGTTTCTCAGACAGAGAAGATCGTATTCCCCATCATGGTAACTATCCTAATTGCTCTCTTCTTGCCTTCTGCTGCTCCATTGATCGGCTGCCTTATGTTTGGTAACCTCATCAAGGAGTCCGGCGTTTGCGACAGACTTGTTAAGACAGCTTCCAACGAGCTTATGAACATCGTTACTATTTTCCTTGGCTTGTCCGTAGGTGCTACAGCTACAGCTGCTAACTTCCTTACACTCAAGACTCTTGGTATCGTAGGCATGGGTGTTGTTGCATTTGCTCTTGGTACAACAGGTGGTCTTTTGGTTGGTAAGCTTATGTGCGTACTTACTGGTGGCAAGATTAACCCACTTATCGGTTCCGCTGGTGTATCTGCTGTTCCTATGGCAGCTCGTGTATCTCAGGCAGTTGGTGCTGAAGAGGATCCTACTAACTTCTTGCTCATGCATGCTATGGGTCCTAACGTTGCTGGTGTTATCGGTTCTGCAGTTGCAGCTGGTGTATTTATCGCAGTATTGGGATAATTTCAAATTACAATTTAACAAATTTTCAAAGGAGTGTACTTTATGTTCACTCCTTGATTTTATAAGAGGTATATATGCAGTATTTAGTAATTCTCTGTGATGGTATGGCAGATCATCCTTATGCAGGTTTCGATGGTTTAACACCAATGGCATCTGCTAATAAAGTTAATATGAATAAGATTGCCATGGAGAGCCGTATTGGACTTGTTAAGACAGTTCCTGATGTTATCTCCCCTCCAGGTAGTGACCCTGCAAACATGTCCGTTATGGGATATGATCCACTTGTATACTACACAGGTCGTAGCCCCATCGAAGCAGCTAGTATGAACGTTCCCATGGCCGATACAGATGTAGCCATGAGATGTAATATCGTAACAGTATCTAACGAACCAAATTATGCCGATAAGACCATGATTGACTACAGTGCTGGTGAGATTAGCACTGCCGAAGCATCTGAGCTTATTAAGGCAGTTCAAGAGGCCCTTGGCACAGAAGATATGCAGTTCTTTGCTGGTGTAAGCTACAGACATTGTCTAAGATGGACAAATGGTCACACAGAGTTTACTTGCACACCTCCACATGACATTACTGGAAAGCCTGTTAAGAACTATTTGCCAGGTGGTGAATACGGTGCAAAAATGCTTTCACTCATGGAAGCAAGCACTAAGGTTTTGGAGAACCATCCAGTTAACCTTAAGAGAATTGCAGAGGGTAAAAATCCTGCAAACTCAATTTGGTTGTGGGGACAGGGATTCAAGCCTGCACTTCCTTCCTTCCAGTCCAAAAATGGACTTAAAGGTGCTGTAATTTCTGCAGTTGATCTCATTAAGGGTCTTGGCGTTTTAACAAATATGGACATTATTGAAGTTCCTAACGTTACTGGCAACAAGGATACTAACTTTGAAGGCAAGGGCCAGGCTGTTATCGATTGTTTCAACAACGGTTATGACTTTGTATATGCTCATATTGAGGCTCCAGATGAGTGTGGACACCACGGTGATGCAGAAGGTAAGCGTTACTCAATTGAGATGATCGACCAGTATATCCTCGGTCCAGCACTTGAGTATGCTAAGAGCCATGATTTGCGCATTTTAATCGTTCCAGACCACGCAACACCATTGGATATTAAGACACACAACCACGAGCCTGTCCCCTATATGATTTGGGATAGCACTAACAAGGTTTCTGGTTTTGACTTTAACGAAGCTTCAGCTAAGGCAAATGGTGACTACGTCGATCCAGGTTGCACTCTCATGGATATTTTCCTCGGTGCATAATCTACTTGCCTTGCAAGCTTGAATCTATGGCTTCTGCCAAGATGTAAGTTGCATTCAATGCCTCAAATATTGTATTTTCAAGCCCACCTACTTCTACAATTACAGAGTTTTGGCACAAGTGCTGATTATATCTGTTTTTGCTGAGGTAGATGGGTTTTATTATTTCATCCACTCTTTCTAGACAGTTCAAATGAATAGCCTTTGCAAATGAAAGGTTATTTTCCCAAATTGAATTAGAAAGTCTTACATTAGTACCCACAACAAGCATTAGCTTTGCATATTCAATTCCTTGATCCTTTACAACCATATCCTTGGTTGCAGAATCTCTATGCACGTCGATTATGCATTGTATTGTTGGATTAGCCTTAAGTATTTTTTCAACATTTACATAAACTGTTTCATATGAGTTGTTATAATCAGCATCGTTTATTGTTGTGTCATGTATTACATTATATCCTTTAGCCCTAAGCAAATCAGCCAGCAAGTTTCCTACATCCACAACTGAGCCTTGATCATTGAAATACGTTTCAGATGTATGTGTGTGATATATCAAAATTTGTGGTCCTGATGATGACGAACTAACAAGTCCAGTAAACACAGGTATATCTGTAGATACACTAGCTTCGTTATAGTACTCTATTCCTGAATCAGAAATAAATGTAGTATTGTTATCCACCAATTTAGTGTTATCTACTTTTAACTCTTCTTTAGATATATCTTGGATTGCAACCTGGTTATTTTCCAGTGAAATTATTTTGTCATATTTTGTATACAGAAGCAAAACTATGCCAAAAACAACAAAAACACACAGTCCATCAAACAAAGCAGAAAACAGTTTCATACATAAACCTCCACATATTATGGTCACGAAAGTATATGTATACAAATGCGTACAAAGACACATTTTTACCATTACAACAGGCAAAGTTTTTTACCATTATTTGACACTTTCCCCTAAACGTATTGAAGTGATAAACCCTCTAAACTATACTAATCCAGGCGCAAGAAATTACGCTATTATTATATCTTTGGAGGATAATTTAATGGCTTCATCCAACATAGATCCCGTGATAGTGGGACGTGTGTTAGCAAACACAAGAATTGGTATGGGTATTACACAAGAAGCTGCAAGTGAAGCAGCTGGCATCGGAAGATCTCATCTCAGTGCCATCGAAAATGGCGTACGTAAACCTACAATGGCTACATTTTATCGTATCTGCCTAGCACTTGGCGTCCCCATGAGCACAGTACTTCAGGAAGTTGAAACTCTAATGTAATTTAATAGCATAAATTAAAAGAGACTCTACTGAGCCTCTTCTTTTTTGTTCAAAATGAGCTTTTGTTTTACGATGCTTGCTCCCTTTCCAATTAACTTACCAAGCTGTGGAATCTTTTCTACAAGCCATTCGTCCACCAAAGTAAACAGATAAGCCACTATAATGGCAACAACAATGCTACCCCAGAATGCCTTCTTACCCCACTCAGGATCAAACTGATTTACCTCATAATTTAAAATATCGTAGTGAAATACGTTATTAACTCTTAACTTTACAGAAATCCACTGATGCCACAAATAAAGGTTTAAGGAAATTCTTGCCATGAACTTCACGGGCTTACATGCAATAATCTTCTCTATCCATTTGAAAAGGAACACACCACATATCATCTGAAGCATAACCAAAATGCCCCAGAAAGGTCTGACTAAGGTCTGGAACAGTTGGTTGCCTCCTACTGCAGTAAATCCTGTATTGTAGTAATTAAACTGCATGAGCCAATACAAAATTGAGCTCAAAACAGCACTAAATGCTATAAAACCTAAGGACATTATTGTCTTAAAAGCGAGCTTTGTTCCTGGCTTAAAACTATATGTACCGGCCTTAAGCCTCATAGCCCACCACGAGCCATACATTCCAAGCACAAACAAGTCTAACATACCCGGAAGCATGTTGAACAGAACAGATAGCTGATCCACCTTATTGAGCAAAATATTAGCTCTATACACATTTGAAACAAGAAGGAATCCAAGTGTTGTTAGGTGTGGCTGTCTCTTCATTAGCCATGCAATAAATGGGAAAAGGATGTAAAACTGCATCTCTACAGCCAAGGACCAGTAGACAAAGTTAATGTAAGTACAGCCCTTTTGAATAGTAAGGTTCTCTATGAACAAGAGGTGGTTAATCAAGTTGCGCCAGAACTCAGGACCAACGCCAATATTTACTGTTTTGTCGAACAAAAGCAAAAGCGCTATGGACAAAAAGTAGCTAGGTACAATTCTAAGCAATCTCTTTTTATAAAATGTCCAAGGACTAACCTTATAGTCCTTACCTGTGAAGCAGGACTTAGCATATGGTAAAAACAAGCAGAATCCGCTAAGAACAAATAAGGCTTCTACGCCCATAAATCCTGCTACTGCAAAATGATTAAGATTAATTGTGATGTCACCAATATAGAATGTGGGCCACATCCAAGACTGCTGCCATATGTGGAATACCATAACCATAATAATGGCAATGGCTCTAATGAAATCCAAGAAATCATATCTCTTGGAGAAAATCTCGTTATTTGGATCTGCTAAGGATTCTTTGCCAAACTTGTAAAATCTAAGGCCCTTGTTAAAGAAAACAATTGCCATGGCAAGTGAAACTAAGGCTATGCATAGCGTAAGCAAAAAACCAAACTCCTCTGGCTTAGTGTCAAGTAACCCCTTATAAATGCTGTCCCAATATTCTCTCATACTTCCTCCGAATATGATGAGATGATAACATAGATTTTGGAGATTTTATAGTGTTTAGTTTTTGGTGTATGACCATTACTTTGGAACGACCCAAAGTAATCAAAGTTCGCCCGCTACTTCCGAAGCGCGGGAGACACGGTTCGCAAAGCACAGCTTTGCAGTGTTTAGTGCTGGTACCTATGTTCCAGTGGTCATTTCACTAGAAAGCAACGCGTTCGGTTCACTAGCGCGACAGTGCGTATACTAGCCGAAAGCGGCTCACTAAAAAAAGACGCCTAAGCGTCTTTTTTTGTTCCATTACTTGCGACAAAAAGATTCACAATCAGTAAAGCACTGGTCAGAATTACTCTGGCATCTCTCGCCTACCTGAATCTTTGCTAGAGAACAAAAGTCCTCATCCTTGCAATGGTGCTTACACCTATTAACAGAACACTTGATACTATAATTTGCCTCGTTCATAGCAAATCTCCTCTTAAATATTTTTGAGTACGTCCATAGTATTTCCACCATTTGCCTCAATATACAAAAAGAGTGGAGAAAAATCTCCACTCTCAAAATCAATTTTAAATTACTCCTCGAACTGGAAGTCGTCCTCAGCAAGCATACCCTTGAAAAGGTTAAATACTGCTCTTGCCTCTTCCTCGGACTCAAGATCTACCAAGTTAAAGTCACCATTTGGCTCCTCAATAACTCTAAAGATCATAACCTCATCGGGTTCGCCTGTGTCGAACTGGGGCTCAAGCAAGATATAGTCATTGCCATTCCACTCGCAATCAGCAAGTACCTTGTATGGCATTGTAGCACCAGACTCATCAATAATCTCAATAATATCCTCATCCATCTCCTGAGGTGTGTTAATGTTATCCTTGTTCATATATATTCTCCTCTCAAAGAACTAAAATCTAATGTGTTTTAGCATAGTCTAGATAGCCCTGCAAAATATAAACTGCAGCCATTCTATCGACCTTGCCCTTGTCTTTGCCAACGCGAGCTCCTGTCTGAGCAAGCATGGAATGAATAGCGCATGAAGACAATCTCTCATCCCATTTGATGATATTAAATCCTCCTGCCTCAACGAGTCTATCTGAAAACTCGTTAACCATCTGGCAATTTTCACCCTCTGTACCGTTCATATTACGAGGGTAACCCATAACAATAGTTGTAACCTGATTATCCTTACAAATCTTAACAAGCTCCTCTAAGCAACCGTTATGGTTCTTAATAGTTACCAGTGGACCTGCAATGGTTTCAGAAATGTCGCTAATAGCAACTCCAATGCGGACTCTGCCGTAATCTACACCAAGTATTCTGGCCATTAGTCGTTGCTTGCGATGCCACAGTGATCCTTAAGGAAAGCCAGTGTCATCTCCTCCAACAAGTCATTTCTGTCAATACGTGTAATCATAGCACGAGCATTGTTATAGCTAGTAATGTATGTGGGATCACCAGAAATAATGTATCCTACAATCTGATTTAATGGATTGTAACCCTTAGCCTTAAGTGCGTCGTATACCTGATGAAGAACCTCTCTAATGTCCTCCTTATCATTGGTCAACTTAAACTTAATAGTACCTCTATCCACGGTGTTACCTCCTTGGTCAATATGTAGAAATTATACCATCTAAACAGTGGCTATTTCAATAGTTCCATAGACACAATCAGTCTCTGCGCGAGTTACATTCACATTAACTAATGTGTTTGATAAATTTTCTCCGCCACAGAAACGAACTGTTACGTAGTTATCTGTATGGCCTTCCCAAAGATTCTCATCCTGGCCACACTTGCGCTCAACCAAAACCTCCATAGTCTTGCCTACTAAAGTTTCATTAAACTTAAGGCTTAACTTATTTTCAAGAGAAATCAAAGCTTCACTGCGACTATTTTTAAGCTCTTCATCAACCTGATTTGGCATTTTATCAGCCTTTGTGCCAGGGCGACGTGAGTACTTAAACACATGCATCTGTGCAAAGTCAATTTTTTCCACAAATCCCATGGTTGATTCAAAGTCTGCATCTGTTTCACCTGGGAAACCTACCATAATATCTGTGCAAATGGCTGCATCGGGACGAACATTTCTAAGATTCTGACAGTATTCGTCAAATTCTTGACAAGTATACCTTCTGTGCATATCCCTAAGCTGATTGTCACAGCCACTCTGAAGGGCCATGTGAAAATGTGAGCACATTTTGGGTGTTGTAGCCAAGCACTCAAGGAACTCCTCGTTAACCATGTCCGGCTCCATGGAACCAATTCTGATTCGTGCAATTTCTGGAATTTCTGCAATTTCCTTAATTACATGAGAAATTGTAGGTTTACCCTCCAAATCTCTGCCGTACACACCAAGATTAATTCCAATAAGAACAACCTCTCTACAACCATCCTTGGCTAAACGCTTTGCCTCGTCCACAATTTCCTGTGGATTTCTGCTGCAAACGGGGCCTCTAGCATATGGAATAGCGCAATATGTACAATATCTGTTACAGCCGTCTTCAATCTTGATATATGACCTACATCTCTCTGACATATATGAGATATTAATAGGGTCAATTTTTCGCTCAAAAGTCATGTCTGAACGAATCTTTACTGGAGTATTGCTTCCCAATGCATCCATAATAACATCTGGAAGCTTTTCTCTATGGCGAGTACCCCAAACAATATTTGTCTCCTCCATAGCTGCTACTGCATCTGGAGAAAGCTGGCTATAGCAACCCATTACAGTGAGTACGCTCTTGGGGTTAAGCTTCTTAGTACGACGCAGCATCTGTCTAGATTTTCTATCAGACATGCCAGTTACAGTGCAAGTATTAACAATATATGAATCTGCAGGCTGGTCGAAAGGCACTTGAGTTAATCCACGCTTAGCCAACTCTTCGCAAAGGGCCTGTATTTCGTATTGATTTACCTTACATCCTAAGGATAAAACTGCAAAAGTATAACCCATTTAGTGTCCCTCACATTTCTTGTCTAATTCAAAGTAAACTCTACGTCTACCAACATTGGCACTAACAACCTTAACTGTAACTGGATCGCCCACTGCCAATACAATGTTGCCACCACGAGACTTAATCCTGTAGTTGTCCATGTCTACGTCATAAAATCTATGCATTGTAGACATTTCCACAAATCCTTCAATTCCGTTAGGAAGCTCCACAAACAATCCTGAATTTGTTACTCCGCAAATAACGCCTTCTAACCACTGACCAACAAAAGCCTGCATATATTCAATCTTTTTGATCTCCTCAGCCTCACGAGTTGCTTCCTGAGCATCTCTTTCTTTGTTAGAAAGGTGAAGTGCTGCTGCAGCCAAATCCTCATCTGGATGAATAATCCCACTTCCTATTCCCATAATTTCCTTAAGAGTTCTGTGAACCATAAGGTCAGGATATCTACGGATTGGAGATGTAAAATGGCAGTAACATGGGCTAGCCAAACCAAAATGTCCTCTATTATCTTGAGAATATTGTGCCTTTTTAAGGCTTCTGAGCATTGCTGTGTGGATCATCTGCTGTCTTGGATCACCATCTGTAGCAGAAATCAGGTTAGCCAACTGATGCTGAAGACCAAGCTCGCTAATATTCAAGGAATATCCAAGCCCGCGAATAAACTTAGCAAATTTAGCAAGTCTCTCGCTATCTGGGTTATCGTGAATTCTGTAAATCATGGGTTCCTTGAGCATTGTTATATGCTCTGCAACTGTTTCGTTACAAAGAATCATGAATTCCTCTATCAAACCATTTGCCTCTGTTATTTCAATCTTTTCAACAGATAAAGGGCAATCATTTTCGTCCAAAAGAACTCTAAATTCTGGGAAGGCAAACTCTAATGAGCCTCTTTCCTCACGCTTATTTCTCAAAATTTCGGCTAATTTAGCCATTGTTTTAAGGTTACGACTATACTTGTCGTATTCTGAATTTTCTCCCTGCAAAAACTGGTGTACTTTAGAATAAGTAAGTCTACCCTGGGACTTAATAACACCTGGTACAATGCGATAGTTTTCTACAATACCAAAGGGTGAAACCTCCATTACAACAGACATTGTAAGCCTGTCCACATTTGGTCTCAAACTACACAGATCGTTGGATAATCTTTCAGGGAGCATTGGCAAAACTCTGTCCAAGAAATATACACTTGTGCCCCTAAAATAAGCCTCCTTGTCTGTAAATGACATGGGCTCCACATAATGAGAAACGTCTGCAATATGGACCTGAAGCATATAGTTGCCGTTCGGCATGAGCTCTGCATATACTGCATCGTCAAAATCCTTGGAATCATCACCGTCAATAGTAACTATCTGGTAATCTCTAAAATCCTCACGACCCACAAGTTCCTCAGAAGAAATTTCGTCAGAGTGAGCATTACACTCTGAAATAACCTGTCTACTGAATGTGCTGTGGAATCCATATGACTTAATAATGGCCAAAACATCGATTCCCTTATCGCCAACCTTGCCCAAAACCTCAGTCAAATTAACCACCACTCTAACTGTGGAATTCTTAGGATATCTGTATACAGAAACACAAACCTTAAGCTTTTCGTCCTTAGCATTACGTCCTGCGAGGGCAAGCTCGGACCTATGCTCCAAAACATAACTATATGATCTAAGTCGAGGATTATCTGGTTGGAATACATAGCCACGCTCTGATTGGAAGCATGAGCCAACCATATTTATCACATTGCGCTCAACAACACGAATCACTTCACCCTCAGGCTTACCTCTTCTTCCAGATGGGCTAAGTCTAACGCAAACCTGATCACCATCCATGGCACCAAGTGCATCTTCAAAGCGCACAAAAATATCCTCTGAAAATTTAGATTCTTCCAGAGGTGTTACAAATCCAAAGCCTCTACCAGTATCACTATAAATGCCATATACAGTTGGCATGGTAATCTTTGGCTTAACCTTTTTCTTGTGATGAACTTGTTTAGTTTTAATCTTTCTTGCCATGGTAATAATATAACCTATTTAACCTAAAAAACACAGCATCGATTATCGATACTGTGTTCTAAATTAGCTTTAAAATATCCAGTGAATATTATGCCTCAGGTGTAGCTGTTGGAGTAGCTGTTGGATCTGCCTCAGGTGTTGCTGTAGCTGTTGCTGCAGGTGTAGGAGTTGCTGTAGCTGTTGTTGTAGTTGTCTTCTTAGCAGAAACTGCGAACAATGCAACAGAAAGAGCGATGAACAATACAGAAAGACCGATTGTAGCCTTAGTAAGGATTGCTTCATTTCTGTGAGACTTAGCTCTAGCTGCACCGAAACCAGCATCAGACTGACCACCGATTGCGCCAAGACCACCTGTCTTGCTGCTCTGTGTCATAACGATGATGATAAGAGCTACACATACAATAATATCAAGAATACCAAAAATAATCTGAAAAGCGTTCATTGTCTACCTCAAATATATTAATAAGTCTACTGACCTCTTAGACGACGTCACAATTGGGTATTTTAGCATAACAATGGTATATAGGCAAGAGCAAAAACAAGGATGCCTCTGCATTTAACAAAGGCACCCTGTATATATTTATTAAATTACGTAATCTAATTACTTCAACTTAATAATGCTGTCATCCCAGAAGTCTGGAGCCTTGAATCCAAGCAATGTAACTGCTGTAGCAGCAATGTTGGAAAGACCCAAGTTACCTGTGTCAACAACCTCATACTCGTCACCGTGTACGTTATCATAAAGAATGCATGGTACTGGGTTAAGTGTGTGAGATGTCTTAGCCTTAAGTGTGCCATCTGGGTTAGCCTTAGCCTTGCCTGTCTTCTTGTCAATCTCGTACATCTCATCAGCATTACCGTGGTCAGCTGTAATAATAGCTACGCCACCCATCTTGTCGATTGTGTTCAAGATTCTTGTAAGAATAAGGTCTACAGTCTCAACAGCAATAAGTGTAGCTGCGAAGTTACCTGTATGGCCTACCATGTCACCGTTAGCAAGGTTGATTCTAGCAAACTCGTACTTACCTGTCTCAAGCTCCTGAATGAACTTTTCACCTGCATCAACAGCCTTCATCCAAGGTCTTGTATCAAAGGATACGTTGTCAGAAGGAAGCTCAAAGTATGTCTCAAGTGTTTCGCTGAACTTACCAGACTTGTTACCGTTCCAGAAATATGTTACGTGACCATACTTCTGTGTCTCGGAAACTGCCATCTGAGAAACACCAGAGTTAACAAGAAGCTCGCTCATTGTGTTAAGAATTTCTGGAGGAGAAACAAGATATCTAGAAGGAATGTGAAGGTCGCCATCATACTCAAGCATACCTGCATAAACAACCTTAGGGAATCTCTTTCTATCGAATTCTGTGAAGTTTTCTGTCTCAAATGCCTTGGAGATCTCGATGGATCTGTCGCCACGGAAGTTGAAGAATACTACAGAGTCGCCATCCTCGATTGTACCAATTGGTGCACCGTTCTCAGCGATAACAAAGGAAGGAAGATCCTGGTCAATAACCTTAGCCTCAGATCTAAATGTTGTAATAGCCTCCTCTGCTGTAGCGAACTGTCTGCCCTCGCCCAAAACGTGAGTATTCCAACCACGCTGTACCATGGACCAGTCAGCCTCGTATCTATCCATAGTGATGTTCATTCTGCCACCACCAGATGCGATTCTAGCATCAAAACCTGCATCGTTAAGCTCTGCAAGGAATGCCTCAAAGGGCTGTACGTACTCAAGAGCAGATGTCTCACCTACGTCTCTACCATCAAGAAGAGTGTGGATTCTAACTGTCTTAACTCCGTCTACCTTAGCCTGCTTAACCATAGCCTTAAGGTGGTCAATATGGGAGTGAACATTACCATCGGAGAACAAACCGATGAAGTGAAGAGTTGTATTGTTGTTTACAACATTTGTAGAAATCTCCTGCCATGCTGTATTTGCAAACATCTTACCAGACTCGATGGACTGCTGAACAAGCTTAGCACCCTGGCTATAAACCTTACCAGCACCGATTGCGTTGTGGCCAACCTCAGAGTTACCCATATCGTCGTCAGAAGGAAGACCTACTGCTGTGCCATGGGCTCTCAACTTAACTGTAGGATACTGGGCCATAATTCTGTCCAATGTAGGAGTGTAAGCCTGCTTAACTGCATTGCCCTCTACTCTGTCAGAAAGTCCGATACCGTCCATAACGATAACAACTACTGGACCCTTATAACCTGAAAAACCGCTCTTTTCAAGCTTCATAATAACTCTCCTTTTACATAACTTATGGCCGCATCCTAAAAAGACACGGCCATATTGATGATTTTAACTATTAGCAGTTAGAAATTGCCTGCCACTCGTCAATCTTAAGGCTAGCGCCACCAACAAGACCGCCGTCGATATCTGCCATACCGAAGAGCTCCTTGCAGTTGGAAGCCTTAACGCTACCACCGTAAAGAACGCGAACTGCATCAGCTACCTCTCTGGAGTAAAGCTCTGCTACGCACTCTCTAATAAGGTGGCAAACCTCCTGAGCCTGCTCAGATGTAGCTGTAACACCTGTGCCGATAGCCCAAATAGGCTCGTAAGCAATAACTGTTGCAGAAACCTGCTCAGCTGTAAGATCCTTAAGAGCAAGCTTAATCTGCATTCTGATCCACTCGTCCTTGATGCCAAGCTCTCTCTGCTCGAGTGTCTCACCACAGCAAATGATTGGTGTCATGCCATGAGCAAATACTGCCTTAGCCTTAAGGTTAACTGTCTCATCTGTCTCTGCGAAGTACTCTCTACGCTCAGAGTGACCGATGATTACGTAGGAAACGCCAAGCTCAGCAAGCATAGGTCCGGAAACCTCACCTGTGTAAGCGCCGCTATCCTTGAAATACATGTTCTGTGCTGCAACCTTAACGTTTGTGCCAGCGCAAAGCTTAGCTACATCAGGAATGCATACGAAAGGAACACCGAGAACAACCTCATTGTTGGAATCCTTAACTGCAGGAATAACCTGGTTTACGAAATCAATAGCTGCCTTAACGCCATTGTTCATCTTCCAGTTACCTGCTGCCATCTTAATTCTAGACATTTTATATACCTCTATTGAAATAAATTACTTATCGTTTGCTGCTGCAACACCGGGAAGCTCCTTACCCTCAAGGAACTCAAGGGAAGCACCACCACCTGTGGAAATGTGGGACATCTTGTCGCCGTAACCCATCTGGTTAACAGCTGCTGCGGAATCACCACCACCGATGATTGTTGTAGCCTCAATGTTTGCAAGGCACTCAGCAACTGCCATAGTACCCTTGGAGAAGTTTGGCATCTCGAATACGCCCATAGGTCCGTTCCAAACAACTGTCTTAGCAGACTTAAGAGCCTCAGCGAAGATTGTTCTTGTCTTAGGACCGATATCCATACCCATCCAACCCTCATCGAACTTATCTGCATCAACTACCTTGAAGTTAGCATCGTTAGAGAAATCGTCTGCAATAACTGTATCAACAGGAAGAAGAAGCTTATCGCCAGCCTTTGCAAGCATTTCCTTAGCATACTCAATGTAATCTGCCTCAAGAAGAGATGTACCTACATTGTAGCCCTTTGCTGCAAAGAATGTGTAAGACATACCACCACCGATGATGAGCTTATCAACCTTTGTAAGAAGGTTCTCGATAACAGAAATCTTGGAAGATACCTTAGAACCACCAAGTACTGCTACGAAAGGTCTAACAGGGTTATCTACTGCGTTACCAAGGAAGTCAATCTCCTTCTGCATAAGGTAACCAACTGCTGCTGTGTCAACATACTTTGTAACACCAACGTTGGAGCAGTGTGCTCTGTGAGCTGTACCGAAAGCATCATTTACGAATGCATCACAGATGGAAGCCAAATCCTTGGAGAACTCCTCACCGCACTTAGACTCCTCTGCTCTGTATCTTGTGTTCTGAAGAAGAACAACATCGCCGTTCTTCATGTTTGCAACTGCAGCTCTTGCGTTGTCACCAACAACTGTATCATCTGCTGCGAATACAACTTCCTGACCAAGGAGAGCTGTAAGAGCCTCTGCTACTGGAGCAAGAGAGAACTTAGCATCAGGTCCCTTTGGCTTGCCAAGGTGAGAGCAAAGAATAACCTTACCACCATCAGCAATAAGCTTCTTGATTGTTGGAAGAGCAGCAACAAGTCTTGTGTCGTCTGTAATCTTACCATCGATAATCGGTACGTTAAAATCGCATCTGCAAAGGACTCTTAAGCCCTTTACGTTAATATCGTCAACTGACTTCTTATTAAGCATTTTTATTCTCCTTTAAGTGTTTACGTAAAAAAAGCCCAAACCCACTTTGGGTGGGCATGGGCTAGTAGGTTTTAATTAGTTAAGCTCAGCGAAGTACTTGATTGTTCTTACCATCTGAGATGTGTAAGAGTTCTCGTTGTCATACCAAGATACTACCTGTACCTGATATGTCTCATCGTCGATCTTAGAAACCATTGTCTGAGTTGCATCAAACAAAGAACCATACTTCATGCCGATAATGTCAGAAGATACGATCTCATCTGTGTTGTAACCGAAGGACTCGTTTGCAGCAGCCTTCATAGCAGCATTGATGGACTCCTTTGTTACATCCTTACCCTTAACTACAGCAACAAGGATTGTTGTAGAACCTGTAGCTGTTGGGATACGCTGAGCAGAACCGATAAGCTTACCGTTGAGCTCAGGAAGTACAAGACCGATAGCCTTAGCAGCACCTGTGGAGTTAGGAACGATGTTCATAGCACCAGCTCTAGATCTTCTAAGGTCACCCTTTCTCTGAGGACCATCAAGGATCATCTGGTCACCTGTGTAAGCATGAACAGTTGTCATGATACCAGAAACAACAGGATATGTGTTGTTAAGAGCCTGAGTCATAGGAGCCAAGCAGTTAGTTGTGCAAGATGCAGCAGAAATGATCTTGTCATCAGCTGTAAGTGTTGTGTTGTTTACGTTGAATACGATTGTCTTAGGATCTGCGAAGTTATCAGCATCCTTCTTGTTAGAAGCAGGAGCAGAAATAACAACCTTCTTAGCACCAGCAAGGATGTGCTTGTTTGCATCAGCGATATCTGTGTAGAAACCTGTGCACTCAAGAACTACGTCAACATCAAGAGCCTTCCAAGGGCAGTTAATAGCATCCTTCTCAGCATAAATCTTAATGTTCTTGCCATCTACAATGATGGAATCCTCTGTAGCCTCAACTGTGTGGAGACCCTCACCGTATGCACCACAGAAACCACCCTGTGCTGTATCATACTTGAGCAAGTGAGCAAGCATCTTAGGGCTTGTAAGATCGTTAATAGCAACAACCTCATAACCCTCAGCAACGAACATCTGACGGAAAGCAAGACGACCAATACGTCCGAAACCGTTAATAGCAACTTTTACCATAGTAAAAACCTCCTAATATACAAATATATTGAAATATTTTTGTAAACTAATTTAAATTATTGATTCTTTTCGATGTAGCTAACCAAGTCATTAATTGTCTTCATGTCAGCTGCCAAATCCTCATCGAACTGAACGTTGAACTCCTCTTCGAGAGCCATGATAACCTCTACAACATCAATAGAGTTAGCACCAAGGTCCTCAACAAGATTAGCATCATCTGTAATCTTATCAACGTCAATTCTCATCTTGTCTGCAACGATAGCGAGAATCTTCTCCTTCATATCTAATATCTCCTTTTCTACACACCGAATCCGTCACACTTATTCAGCATGACGGATGGCATGTTAATAACAAAATTAGATCTCGATGATTGTCTCTGCTGCTTCGTTGTCAGCATCTACTACATCGTTCTCCTCAACCTCTTCAACAACGGGGTCGATTGGAGCAACTTCCTTGATGGAAAGGTTAATCTTCTTAGCCTCGAAATCAGCCTCGATAACCTTAGCCTCAACTACCATTCCTACAGAAAGAACATCCTCTGCCTTAGAAATTCTAACGCTGGAGATCTGAGAAATGTGAACAAGTCCGTCAACACCAGGAACGATCTCTACGAATGCACCGAAAGGAACAATTCTCATAACTGTTGCAGTAACAACTGTGCCGATAGCATACTTGTTCTCTGCATCTGCCCAAGGATTATCCTCTGCTCTGCGGTATCCAAGAGAAATCTTCTTAGTCTCTGTGTTGAAATCCTTAACGAATACGGAAACTTCCTGACCTACCTTAAGAACATCACTTGCGTGACGAACTCTCTGCCAAGACATCTCAGAAAGGTGAACAAGACCATCTACACCACCAATGTCTACGAAAGCACCAAAGTTAGTAAGGGACTTAACAACACCTGTGTACTCCTTATTAACCTCAATGTTTGCCCAAAGTTCTGCCTCTGCTGCCTTACGCTTAGCATCTGCAAGAGCCTTAATAGAACCGATGATCTTACGCTTAGCCTTGTTGTACTCGATAACCTTAATCTCGTATGTATTGCCTACGAAATCGTTGAAATCCTTAACGCGTCTAGATGTAACCTGAGATGCAGGAACGAAAATCCTTACAGGTCCATACATAGCAATAACGCCGCCATTAACAGTCTCTGTAACAGTTGCCTGGATTGGTGTCTCGCTGTTGTAGGCCTCCTCTACTGCTAAACTAAACTTCTGCTGGTCTACTCTCTTCTTAGAAAGAACGACTACGCCCTCAGAATCGATAACTCTAAGAACCTTAACCTCAACCTCTGCACCAAGCTCTACCTGGTCGGGTGTGAAATTTGGGTCGTCAGAGAACTCGTGATAGCTTACGATTCCGTCGGACTTAAAACCAACATTAACGATAACGCCCTGGTCATCCTTACCAATGACGGTACCCTTAACAATCTGGCCGTTTGTGAGTGTAACGAATGACTTCTCCAGCTCCTCTGCAAAATTCATTTCGTTCACGTTGTTAAACTGATCCATGTAACTTGTTACCTCCTTGATTACCCAGCTGGGCGTACTTGCCCCAGCCACAATGCCAATATTATACTTATTTGCACCATCAAATGTCAATTGAATATCACTGACATTTTCAACCAAATAAGTAGTTTTGCAAAAATCCTTACATATTTTTGCAAGTTTTTGAGTATTGGAACTTTTTTTACTTCCAATAACCAACATTACATCAGATTCTTTTGCCAATTTTTGAGCTGCTTCCTGACGTAATCTTGTTGCATGACAAACTGTATTAAATACCTTTATATCCTCTACATTGTCCTTAAGGAGTGCAATAATTTTGTCTGCCTCCTTTGCATCCATTGTTGTCTGTGTAACAACAGATACATTTAATTTAGATAATGTGCCCTCAGAAACAATTTTCTCTGCATGAGCCATGTTATCAACGTGTATTGGATTGGAACACCAACCTGCAATACCAATAACCTCTGGATGAGCAGAATCGCCAATAATAACAATTGTTCTCTGATCCAAAGATTCTCTCTCAACTATTTTGTGAATCTTAGCAACACTTGGACATGTGGCATCTACAACTGTGATACCAACATCATTACACTTTTCGTAAAAAGCCTTGCCAGTTCCATGGGCGCGAATCAAAACTCTTCCGCCAGCAGGAATCTCAGCCAAATCCTTAACAACAACCATGCCCTTAGAAGACAAATCCTCCATTACGGCCTCGTTATGCACAAGCATTCCATAGCAATAAAGAGTACCAGGCTGAGAAATATGCTCATATGCCATATCAACAGCTCTATTTACTCCGTAGCAAAAGCCGCTATGTTCTGCAATGGTTGTATTAATCACAGTGTAACTCCTCTAACTGCTTCAATTTCTCTCATAAGTTCCCAAGTTGCCTCTTGCATTTCTGCGCCATTGGTCAATTCAGTATACTTGCGAGGTTTACCAAAAGTAAGTGTAATCTTGTGCCAGAATTTAAAGTCTCCATCTACTGTGCAAGGCACAACCCAAGCATCAGCCTTAGTTGCAATAAGCATAGCACCTGCGTGAACCTTAACGTTCTTAAGATCCTCATCCTTAACTCTTGTGCCGTAAGGTGCGATGGCAATCATATTCTTGTCATTCATGGCCTGAGAAACAGTCTTGAACATACGCAAGTCTGCTGTACCACGGTTAACAGGAACTCCGCCAAAATACTTAAGAATAGGCGCAAATAGCTTATTTTTAAACAATTCCTTTTTGGCCACCAAAATAAGCTTACGACGTTTGTTGTAAAGAGCAATAGAGATGCCATCCCATGCGCTACGATGATTGTAACATACAACTACGTTGCCCTCAGATGGAATGTTTTCTCTACCAACAACCTTTACTCTAAATACCAATCGGATTACCTGACGAGCAATCCAAATAACTATTTTATAAACCATTAGATTTTCTCCAAAAGTCCCTTAATGAACACAATTGTATCCTCAACAGACATTGTTGTGTTATCAAGCATAACTGCATCGTCTGCAGCCTTAAGAGGTGCAAAGGATCTCTCAGAATCCTGCTTGTCTCTTGCAATCATATCTGTGAGAACTTCCTCATATGGTGTGAAGATACCCTTAGTCTCATTCTCAAGGAAACGACGCTTAGCACGTGCCTCAGGAGTTGCGCTAAGGAAAATCTTAAGCTCAGCATTAGGCAATACATATGTACCGATATCTCTACCATCCATAATTACGTTGTTGCGAGATGCAAGCTGACGCTGAATTTCAACGAGCTTAAGTCTAATTTCTGGAACAACTGCAACGTTAGATGCGCCCATGGAAACCTCTGGTGTACGGATAAAGCCGTTTACGTCCTCACCGTCCATGAACATATGCTGAACGCCATCAATATTCTTAACATCAATTGCAATATTATCTAAGTGTGGAAGCATTGCATCCTTGTCCTTAGTATCGATACCGTGGCGAATGTACCAAAGAGCAACTGTTCTATACATAGCTCCTGTATCGATGTAGATGTAGCCAAGCTGGCTGGCAAGTGCCTTAGCCAATGTACTCTTACCTGCGCCTGCAGGACCGTCAATTGCAATAGAAATCATATATCCTCCTTATACATTCATACCGGCAGTGTAGCCTGTAGAAAATGCTATTGTTAAATTAAATCCACCTGTGTAACCGTCAACATCCAAAAGTTCTCCCACAAAGTAAAGTCCTGGGCAAACTTTTGATTCCATTGTACGAGGTGTTACCTCCTTAATAGAGACGCCTCCTGCTGTAACGATAGCCTCGTTAATACCAGATGGACCTGTAATGTCTATAGTGAAGTTCTTAAACAACTTTACTATGGCTTGTCTCTCCTGTCTTGTGATGGAGTTAACTTGTCTTGTGGGGTTAATACCTGTCTTTTCGATAAATACTGGAATCATCTTAGTAGGCAATAGCTTGTTTAAACTATTGGCAAACTCTCTATTAGGAGCCTCACCAAAGTCTCTCAAAATACGATTGTCCAATGTTTCCTCATCCAATGCAGGCTTAAGATCAATAGATATGTAACCCTTGTTAAACGGTGAACCGTAACCTCTACTTCCGCTTAAAATAACAGGACCTGTTACTCCAAAATGTGTGAACATCATCTCCCCAAAATCGGAATATACCTTGTTGCCATCAATATAAAAATCAACTGAAACATTCTTAAGAGAAAGTCCCTGCATTTCTTTGCAACACTTGTTCGGTGATACCAAAGGTACAAGAGAAGGTCTAGGCTCTACAATGCTGTGGCCAAGTGACTTAGCAAATCTATAACCATCTCCTGTGGAACCAGTTGCTGGATAAGACTTACCACCTGTTGCCATAACCAAGCTCTCGCTATAAAGTTCCAAGCCTGATGAAGTCTTAACGTAGAAGGAACCATCCTCCTGCTTCTCTATTCTATTTACATTTTCGTTTGTGTAGATTCTAACGCCCAACTCATTACATTTATCAACAAGACAGTTAACGATATCCTTTGCGCTATCAGATACGGGGAAAACTCTGCCACCTCTTTCGACCTTGGTTGGAACTCCATTTTCCTCGAAGAAATAAATTACAGAATAATTGTCAAAGTTTGAAAAAGAAGAGTAAAGGAATCTGTTATTACCAGGGATATTGGCCATCAAATCTTCCATATCGCACTGGTTTGTAATATTGCCTCTACCCTTTCCACAAATAGCTAACTTGCGGCCGGGAACCTTGTTTTTCTCAACAATGCAAGTACGCCTGCCCCTTTGAGCAGACGTTAAAGCAGCCATCATACCAGATGGACCAGCACCTATTACAATTACATCCCAGGAATTACGCATCAAGCTCTACTCCGTGATCCTCATCAGAGGCATCCTCGGCATCAAATCTAGCCTGAGTCTCCTCAATCTCTTGCTGAGAAAGAAGGCCCATCTTCTTGCGGTAATCAAAAACTGCTCTCTCAATAGCATCCTCTGCCAATACGGAGCAATGAACCTTAGTTGGTGGAAGGCCATCAAGAGCGTCTACTACAGCCTTGTTAGAAAGAGCCATAGCCTCATCAATAGACTTACCAATAATAAGTTCTGTAGCCATGCTGCTAGAAGCAATAGCTGCACCACAACCAAAAGTCTTGAACTTTGCATCTACGATGATGTCGTTCTCAACCTTAATAAACATCTGCATAATATCGCCACACTTTGGGTTGCCTACATAGCCAACACCGCTGGGATTCTCAATCTCTCCCACGTTGCGAGGATTCATAAAATGATCCATTACCTTTTCACTATATATCATGTTACTCTCCTAAAGATTATTTGTTAAACAATGGTGACATCGCTCTAAGCTTAGCCACAACTTCCTTCAATGAATCAACCAAGTAGTCGGCCTCCTCCATTGTATTGTCTCTGCCAAGAGAAATACGGATGGATCCATGTGCCTGCTCGTGCAAAAGTCCAGTTGCAAGCAAAACATGGGAAGGATCCAAAGATGCAGAAGTACATGCAGAACCACTGGAAAGTGCAAATCCCTTAGCATCCATGAACAACAAAATGGATTCACCTTCGATGTACTCAAAAGATACGTTTACGTTGTTTGGAAGTCTCTGCTCTCTATGACCGTTAATAAAGCAATATGGAATCTCAGCTGTGATTCTATCCATAATGTGGTTACGAAGCTTAGTCAAATGCTCTGTCTTAGCATCCATTTCCTCGTATGCAAGCTTAAGTGCTGTAGCCATACCAACGATGTAAGGCATATTCTCAGTACCAGGTCTATGACCTCTCTCCTGATGACCACCATAGATAATGTTATCAATACGAACACCCTTGCGAATATAAAGACATCCAATGCCCTTAGGAGCGTTGAACTTGTGACCGCTAATGGAAAGCATGTCCACTCCAACTTCCTTAACCTTGATGTTGATTGCACCTGCTGCCTGAACAGCATCTGTATGGAACAAAACACCATGGTCATGTGCAATCTTAGCAAGCTCCTGAATTGGCTGAACTGTACCAATCTCATTGTTAGCCCACATGATTGTTACAAGAACTGTCTCATCTGTAATAGCCTTCTCCAAATCCTCGGGGGAAACAATGCCATACTTATCAACTGGAAGATAAGTTACCTTCCATCCCTCTGCTTCAAGCTGCTTACATGTATTAAGCACTGCAGGATGCTCAATAGAAGAAGTGATAATGTGATTACCCTTGTTGCGAAGTCTAGTTGCTGTGCCTCTAATAGCCCAGTTGTCAGACTCTGTACCACAGGATGTGAAGTAAATCTCGTTAGGTGTGCAACCAAGAAGCTCTGCCATAGTTGCTCTTGCATCAATGAGAGCCTGCTGAGCATTTCTACCAAAGGCATGCACAGAAGAAGAATTACCAAAATTCTCTGTAAAGAATGGAAGCATTGCCTCAACAACTTCAGGTCTAACTGGAGTTGTAGCTGCATTATCCATATATATACGTCTATTACTCATTAGTATCCTCAATAGTGTCTAAAGTGTTGGCATCGGAGTCATTACCCTCCGCCTTACGACGAGCCTCGTTAGCACGTCTAGTAGCTTCGCCTGATTTGGAATATACCAAAAAAATCAAACCTGCCACCGTTAATATTATATAAATGGGCAATACAATTTCAAGAGCGTAATGCAAAACAAACACGTCAAGCATAAGCGCTACAATAACTATTAAAGCTATTATTGCCATAATCTTTTTGAACATATCAATCCCTCCAGGAATCTAACCATTCTTTAACTCTTTTTTCAGAGCCATTATCTGATGGTTCATAATACTTAGTACCCTTAAGTTCCTCTGGCAAAAAGTCCATTTTAACAAAATGACCAGGATAGTCGTGAGCATACTTATATCCCTTGCCATATCCCTGATCCTCCATGCCCTTAACTGGTGCATTACGAAGGTGCATTGGAATTGTTCCACTCTTACCCTTTTCGATATCTGCCAAGGCGCTATTTATAGCCATATAAGCACTATTTGACTTAGGACTTACTGCTACTGCAATGGCTGCTTGAGCCAAAATTATCCTAGCCTCCGGCATACCTATGCGATGTACTGCCTCAGATGCTGCAACTGCAATCTGCAATGCCTGATTATTAGCCAAACCTACATCCTCGGAAGCACAAATCATAATGCGTCGTGCCAAAAATACTGGATCCTCTCCTGCATACAATGCTCTAGCCAAGTAGAAAACTGCAGCGTCAGGATTACTACCTCTCATGGACTTAATGAATGCACTAATGTTATCGTAGTGCTCCTCACCATCCTTATCAAATCTAACGGCACCGCTCTGACAAGACTCAACCGCTGTGGCAAAATCAATGTGAATAAGGCCACTTTCGTATGGCTTAGTAGTCAAAACTGCAAGTTCCAAAGCATTAAGAGCTCTACGTGCATCGCCACCAGAAATAGTTACCCAGTGATTAAGAGCCTCATCATCAACCTTAATGTTGTAATTGCCAAGACCATACTCCTTGTCAGTAATGGCTCTCTGCAAAATCTTAGCAATTGCAGAGTCATCCAAAGCCTTAAGCATAAACACTGATGATCTGGAAATCAAAGCCTTGTTAACTTCAAAATAAGGATTCTCTGTAGTAGCACCAATTAAAACAATGCTACCGTTCTCAACAGAAGGTAAAAGTGCATCCTGCTGAGCCTTATTAAATCTGTGAATCTCATCGATAAAGAGAACAGTCTTGCCAGAAGGATTAAGAAAATCATTAGATGTTTGACTGCAAATTCTCTTGATATCTGCTACACCAGAAGTTACAGCATTAAGTCTCTCAAATGTAGCATTAGTACAATTAGCAATAATACGAGCCAATGTGGTCTTACCTGTTCCAGGAGGTCCATAAAGGATAATGGATGTAATCCTGTCAGCTTCGATCATACGACGCAAAAGCTTACCCTTACCAAGGATATGCTCCTGCCCATAAAACTGATCTAATGTCTGGGGCCTTAACCTATATGCTAATGGCTCTACTGTACTCATGCCTCAACCCTAATATCGTAAATATCGTGATGATCCAATGCATACTGAACCATCTTCTCCATATCAACCTTCTGCTCAGATGCAACAATTCTATCAAGATGAGGTCTTGTTGCAGGATGCTTTGCTACAAATACTGTGCAGCAATCCTCGTGAGCCTGAATAGATGTCTCAAATGTGCCAATCTTACGTGCAATTGCAATAATATCGTTCTTATCCATGCCGATAAGAGGTCTAAATACAGGCATCTCTGTTGCATTGTCTGTAACTGCAATAGCTTCCATTGTCTGGGATGCTACCTGACCAATATTCTCACCTGTAACGATGGACTGAAGTCCTCTATCCTTACAAATGCGCTCAGAAACCATCATCATAAGACGACGCATGTGCAAAATAGTCTCTTCTTCGGGACATACCTGAGCAAATTCAACCATTGGATCTGTAATAGAAACAACGTGAAGCTGAATTCTGTCGATGTACTCGCAAAGGTGACGACACAAATTCTTAACCTTCTCAAGGGCTGCTTCGCCTGTGTATGGAGGTGTAGCAAAGTGAAGAGCCTCGAGCTCAACACCACGTCTAGCCATCATCCAACCTGCAACTGGGCTATCAATACCACCGGAAATAAGCAATAAAGCCTTACCATTTGTACCAAGAGGCATACCACACTGACCAGGGATCTTATCCAAGTAAACGTAGGATCTCTCTCTGATCTCAATATAAACTGTGAACTGAGGGTTCTGTACATCTACTGTAATACCAGGAATTGCATCAAGAATATCGCCACCGATATTCATAGAAACCTCAGGTGACTGCATTGGGAAATGCTTATTTCCGCGCTTAGTCTCAACCTTGAATGTTGTCAATCCCTTCTTGTCGTATGCGTTACGAGCAAGTTCCACTGCTGCATTAGAAATAGCCTCGTACTCAGATGGTACACACTGTGTAACACTAACGGAAACAATACCAAACACCTCAGAAATAAGCTTAGCTGCCTCATCATAAGGATATCTCTCAATCTCAGATTCAAGGTAAATTCTAGACTGGCTGCAAGAAACCTTGCATGGACCAAGCTTGAATACCTTACGACGAATATTCTTAATCAAGCGAGATTCGAACTGAGGTCTATTAAGTCCCTTAAGAGCAATCTCTCCATATCTAATTACTAAAACCTTTTTCATACTTTTCTCCATTTGTTAGTGTTGAGTGTATTTGTGTTTAATAAAGGAATAATGTACCAATAAATATGACAATTGGACCATAGAGGCCTAGGTTAACCACAAATCACCAAACACTAATCACTAAACACCAAACACCAAACACTAAACACTAAATATATTATCTTCTCTTAAAATTAAACCTTGTGAAAACCGTTGAGATTATATCATTGACTGCCTTAAGTGTACACATAATGTCATCTTCTGTATTAGTTGTACTAAAACTGAAACGAATAGTTCCAGCAGCAACCTCTCTTGGCAATCCCATTGCTGCAATAACATGGCTACCCTTAGAATTACCAGCACATGCAGCACCAGCAGAAACACAAATACCTCTTGCGTTAAGTGCATTTAACATAATTTCTGCAGGAATAGTCTTAAATGCGACGCTCAAAATGTACGGGCTACCATCTACTGAAGAAATGCGATGCACACCTTCTATTGTAGACAATCCCTCCCAAAGCATATCCCTAAGCTTAGCAACATATTCTCTATTCGCCTGTAAAGATTCCTTGGCATCCTTAGCTGCTGCTGTCATAGCGCCAATACCTGCCAGATCCTCTGTACCGCTAAGAAGATTACGCTCCTGACCTCCACCAAATGTGAAAGGTGTAATCTTGTATCTATTTGACATATACAGGAATCCACATCCCTTAGGGCCATGGAACTTATGAGAACTTGCTGCATAAGAATCAATATGGGAACCTATCAAAGTAAAATCTTCCTTACAGAATCCCTGTACACCATCTACGTGAAAAAGAGCGTCTGGACACTTATCGTGAACCAAATCAGCAGCCTCAAAAATAGGGAAAACATGTCCTGTCTCGTTGTTAACATGCATCATATTTACAAGAATAGTATTAGGTGTAAGAAGTTCCTCCAACTTGGCAAGGTCAATACCATCGACAGTTACTGGAAGGTATACAACCTCAAATCCACGCTTCTCAAGTTCTTTAAAACAATACAAACAAGCATGGTGCTCAACTGTAGTTGTGATAATTCTAGCGGAATGAGGATCCTTAACTTTGTTACATGCTGTAAAAATAGCAATATTATCGCTATATGTTCCACCTGGAGTAAAGTAAATATTAGTTGCTCTTACACCCAAAATGGAGGCAATGTCTGTACGACATTCCTCCAACAAAGCCTTAGCATCTAAACCAATTGTATGTATTGATGAGGGGTTAGCATATTCCTCAAGGGAAATTCTATTGTACTCATCTAATGCCACCTGTGAAATCTTAGTGGTAGCAGCATTATCCAAATATATGGGCATTTTAAATATCGGTCCTAATAAGACCTGTAACCTTTCCGAGAATTGTAAGATTATCTCTACCTACGATAATGGGATCCATAGAGCTATTCCTAGGTTGAAGTCTAAAATGACCATCCTCCTTATAGAATGTCTTAACAGTAGCTTCCTCTCCATCGATAAGTGCAACAACCACATCTCCATTGTTAGCATTATCCTGTCTGCGAACGATTAACATATCACCATCCAAGATACCAGCCTCAATCATACTATCTCCTGTCACTCTGAGCAAGAAGCATTCTTCGCCATGAAGCATAGTGCTAGATACAGTAAAGTACTGATCAATACTCTCCTCAGCCAAAATAGGAGTACCTGCAGAAATACGTCCTACTAATGGAAGACTAGTTGTAGATGATTCATTAGCATAATAATTAGGGCTAGCAACAGGCTCTGCCTCATTAGTAACAACGCTCATGGCGCGCTTCTTATCAGAACCTAACTTAATACGTCCCTGCTTCTCAAGCTCCTTAAGATATGAATGAACAGATGATGTGGACTTAAGTCCTACAGCACTGCAAATCTCTCTAACAGATGGTGGATAGCCATTAGCTAATATCTGCTCCTTAATAAATGAAAGAATCTTCTCCTCGTTGTTCTGTCTCTTACAAGTAGCCATAACGACCTCCAAAAATTTATATTGAAAGTATAGCACACAAACAAACAAAAGCAAACATTTGTTTTAAAATGTATTGACATCGAACATCTGTTCGTTTATACTGTGGGCATACCGAACAAGTGTTCTATTTTGGAGGGTTTATGAGAGATAATAATTCTAATTTCAATAGTTTCTCTATCGTTTTATTCACTGCTCTTGCTGTGCTTATTCTCTCTGTTGTTCTTGTTAATTTTGATGCAATTACTGGAGACATGGGTTCTTCTGAAGAGTATGTTTCATATGTTATTACTGATCAGATCTCTGTTTATGAGTTAGCTGAGTCCCTTTGCAATCCTGGCGACAACGTATGGGAATTAGTATATGAGCTCAAGTCTGCTAATCAGTTTAACTCCGATACAATCGTTGCTAATTCTACAATTAAAATACCAGCATCTGCAGTAGATACTGGTACTTCTATTGATTCTATATTCCTTTGTAACGCCAATAACTAATTAGAACAGCATTCCCTTGCTAATCTTATTAGCTTCATCAACATAACCTAATGCTTTCAAAATTTCAAAAGCAAAATCAGTAGCGGCAGCTGGACCAGTTGCCGTTATTATATTGCAATCAACAGCAGTCTTTCCTGTTCCATGGACAACATCATCATAATCCAGAAAACCTGGATAAGATACACATACCTTACCTGTAAGCAGTCCAAACTTGTAAAGTGCCATAGGTGCAGCACAGATTGCACAGCACAGTTTACCCTGCTCATTCATTTTAACAAAGAATTCCTTTACCTGCTGGCTGTTGCTAAGAGTCTCTGCCCCTGGCATACCTCCTGGCAATACACATGCGTCATAATCCGACACATTTGCGTCATTAATCGACATATCACTAATCAATGGAATTTTATGTGAACCTACAACTACTTGGTTTCCAGTAATAGAACACATATCTACGTGCACATTTGCTCTTCGAAGTACATCTACGACAGAAATCGCCTCAATTTCCTCAAATCCGTCAGCAAAAAAAACAATAACTCGCTTCATGTAATAAACTCCTCTTCCATGTCATAGGCATAATGATACATCTTGACGATTTCAAACGCAATGTATTTAAACCTGCCATAAAAGGTGGTTAGGGCTCGAACAGGTAACTGCCTACTCATCTTTAGTATAATTATATCAATGGCTGGCAAGAAATTTTATTGGAGGTTTCATATGAGAAAAAGCAAAGTATTAATTGCAGACACAAATCCACAATTTGCACAGGATTTAGCTTGCGCCATTAACGCACAGCAGGATTTAGAAGTTGTGAAAATTTGTACAGATGGTGACCAAGTTCTTCGATCAATCAAAGAACTTTTGCCTGATGTTTTACTTATGGATGTGGCATTGCCAATTGTAGATGGAATGGGTGTAATGGAAACACTAAACACATTTGGCCGAAACGATTTGAGAGTAATTATTCTCTCCTCAATTAATAGCGACATCATCACAACTAAGATTATGTCCATGGGTGCTTTCTATTACATGTTAAAGCCTGTTGATACAGGTATTGTATTATCTAGAATTAGACAGTCACTCATAGCAGAAATTCCAGCAGGATCTAAAGTTTCTGCTGAACATCCTGTTACATCCAAAGAATTAGAAATTGCAGTAACTAAGCTCATGCGTGAAATTGGCATCCCTGCACATATCAAAGGTTACCAATTTATTCGTGAAGCAATTCTGTTGTCCATTAAGGATTACGACATAATCAACTCCATTACTAAACAGCTCTACCCTGCCATTGCTAACCAGTATAGTACAACCCCTAGTCGTGTAGAGAGAGCTATCCGCCATGCAATTGAAAGTACTTGGAACAAGGGATTTGTTAAATCAGATGACAAACTCTTTGGTTATACATTAAGCACTGACCGTGGCAAACCTACAAACGCCGAGTTTATTGCAATTGCAGCAGATAAACTTAGACTTCAATACAATATTGCTGAATAAACAAAATCCCCGACTAACTCGGGGATTTAAATTATTCAAGCTCTAATTTTGCTGTAAAGCACAGCTGTCCGTCTGAGGAGCGAATGCTACGCATATAGCAAACCTTATCCTCATCCTCCACAAAATAAATTTCCAACTTTTCACCAATCTTGGCTTCACCAGAATAATCAATCTTAAAGAACTTAATATGCTGATTAAACGGATCTGGCAAGCAATTAGAAATAATATCTAAATAAATTGTATTGTTCAAATGTCCATTAGTATCAATGTCGGAATATCTAACATCATATGTACCAACTAAGTTGTTAAATTCTGGGGTAGAAACTCTCTTAGGGATAGACAGAGCATTCGTCATTCCCTCTGGAGCTGGGAATTCAACACCACAAGCATTAGGTCTAAGGAGCTTACGAGCAGTAAGGTCCATGAGAACCCAAAGAGTAACAGCAGACATAATCAGCTGATCACCTCTCCAAGCATTAAATCTACGAACAAACATAATGCCATTTAGACCCTCTGGCCATGTTTCAAGTCTGATTTCGTCATCATAAACAGCTCTATCATAATTCTCCAATGCAACACGAACTAAAACAAAGCACATGTTTTTGCTAACAAGATACTCGTATGGACATCCATGACCTGTCATGTCGCATCTAGCTGCATGCTGCATAAACTTCATCATCATGGAATCCCTAAGAGTTCCATCTGCACCAAGCTGGTAATCCTTGATCTTAATAATCTCAGTATATGCCATCTCTATCTCCTACTTAAATTGGATATTTCCTGTCCTTACAGTCAAAATCATCTCCATTGTTCCATCTCCATACTGAACGTGAGATGCGCCCAATGTCTGAACTGCAAATGTTCCAAAATCAATCTTACCAGTTTCCACTAAGTATCTAACAGTAAAGTTGTCGTCCTCATTAAGGTCAACAAACATATTACCTGTAGTAACAGTAAGCTTAACCTTAGTTGCATCCACAGAAGCCAATGTAATATTACCTGTAGTAACTCCGCCATCTACATTAACGTAGTTGCCAGCCAAAGACATATCGCCTGTTACAACACCCACCTCAAGCTGCTGAACTGAGCTGTTGTTGTCAGAAATATTACCTGTAGTTACATCACAGAAAAGTCTATTTACTTTGCAATTATTAAGGTCTACATTACCAGTAATAACTGTAATATAAAGCTTATCCTCAATGGAAATATTCTCAAAAGAAGCATTACCTGTAGTAACTGTAATCTGCAAATCCTTCAAATTAATGGACTGTGGAACCTTAATAGTAAGCTTTTTGTTCTCAACCTTGTGGTAGATACCTGCATTCTGTCTAGAAGAGAAATACTTAACCTGCAAATATCCGCTCTTATTCAAGTGATAGTGAAGCTTATCCTCATTTTTGGATGGAGAATTTGATTCAAAAATCTGAATTTCTGTACCATCGTAAGCAACAATTTCAACATCTCCATTAAGCCAATCGATCTCGATGGATTTAAGGTTAGAAGCATCTAAATTTGCATCACCGGCTATAAAGGCTTCACTACCTTCGTAGTAATAATCCTGCTGTCCAAACTCATAGTTTGCGTAAAGCCATACTGCAAAAGATGCAATTGCAAATGCAACAAGACCGCAGATGAGAACCATAAGTCCCATATGTTTTTTGTTCATATATCCTCCTTACTTAACGCAAAACTCTGCTGCGAGCAATCTCCACAAGTCCAAGTTTTGAAAAACCAAAAATACCAGTTACTGCTCTATCCACAGCTGTTTCTTCCTTTAAGGCAGTTAATACTTGATCCTCCAAAGACCTATCCATGTTGATAAAATCCACAACTATTATGCCACCCAGATTCCTAAGTCTAAGCTGAGCTGCAATCTCCTTGCAAGCTTCCAAATTAGTCTTGATAACCATCTGTGGAGACAAGCTTCCCTTACCTGAGTTAACGTCAATAACAGTCATGGCCTCAGTTTTATCAATTACAATGCTACCTCCACTTGGGAGCAAAACCTTGTGTCCTAAGCTATGTCGCATTAAGGCATTAAGGTTGTAATATTCAAGCATTTTATATTCTTGGTCATATTTCTTTACAGAAATCTTGCCCTGAAAATATTTATTAATGCAGTCGGACAAATAGCAATATGCGTCGTGATCGTCCACAATAATCTCCTGAATCTCAGGAGTAACCATTGTCTTAAGGATTTTGTCGCAGAAGCTTGTCTGATTATCAACTGAGCCTGGCACAGCAGACTTGTCTATCTTAGCCTTAGCTTCCTGCCATGTGTCCAAAAGTTTCTTAGCCTCTGTCAAAAGCACTTCGTATGAGCTTTCAACTGACATTGTCCTCATGATGATGCCAAAATCACCACCAAGTTCAGAGATAATCTGATTGCCATGCTCCTTAAGTTGAGCTATTTGCTCAGGATCTGTGATCTTGCTAGACACCATACATCCCTTTTCCATAGGAAGAAGGCAAAGCAAATTACCACCTAAAGTAACCTTATCTGTTACTTGAGCGCCCTTATCTCCTCTAGGCTCCTTAGTCTTAGAAACCAAAAGACACTGGCCACATTTAAGACCATGTCCCTTGGAAAGTGGCAAAAAGCCATTCTTTTCTTCACCAATATCAAGGAAAGCAGCATTGAGGCTTCCATTTATAGACACAATTCGACCTATATAAAGGTCAGAACTATTCTCTCCCTTAAGGATGCCAGTCAAATGCTTGTCCACAACCTGAAGGCAAATACTGTCCTCTGACTGTAAATTAATATAAAGTGTGCCTGTATTCATACTAGTTGTAATGCATTTCACTCTTGTGAATCTTGATGCATCTTACATCCTGACCACAAACAGTAGACAAAGCATTCATAAACATGTCTGGACGCAAGTTATCCTTACATCCCATTGTGCAATCCAACTTAATAACTGTAAGTTTTCCTGCCTCCCTATCAAGTGTCATTGCCCATGCATCAGCAATTGCTGCAACTGCTGGATGCTCAGGCTTTTTGAAAATGCGAGTGTCGCAGTCATGGCCTGTGTAATCCCATGCCTCCAAACCCTTAATCATATGCTTAATGTTAACTTCCTTAGAAGAATCCTTAGACTTCTTAATAGCAATAACTTCTTCGGAAGCCATCATCTTATTAATAGCCTCAGCAATCTTAGCTGTGCCGCCCTCTGTCTCCACCAAAAGTGCATATGTGCCTGCATATACAGCAGCCATGATGCTGTTCTTAGGAGGTGTAAACTGACCATCCAAAAGCTGCAAATCCATGGGCAAAGCCTTATTTGCTTTGTCCAAAGTAACATCAATCTCGCACTTTTCTGCAAGGCCCATGTCCATTGCCTCGCACTCGGAGCTTACGCCAAGAGAAAGAGCCATACCAAAGATCAAGCTAGGATGAGGGTTGTATCCTCTGCTGTAAGAAATCGGGATATGTGCACGACGAACAGCTCTCTCAAATGTATGGAGCATATCCAAGTGAGAAATGTATCTAACAGTCTCTCCCTTTACAAATCTATATCTAATAACGCAACCAAGACCACCATTATCCTGAATAGTGTTGATCACCTGCTTTTTATCAGTGCTCATTGCAGATACCTCCATCAAAACACTTGGCGCCGCACATATTACATGCCTGCTTACAGTTCTTAGTAATAAGACCCTTGTATGCGCGATCTCTCTCCCTAGCAAGGAATGCTTCTGTTACGCCAACATCAATAACGCTCCAGGGCAAAACTTCATCTGTGCTACGTGCTCTCTCAGTGTAGAATTTTGGATCTAAGCCACTTTCTTCAATAGCCTGGAACCATGCTTCGAGATTGAGCCACTCATGCCAGGAGTCAAACTTGCATCCCTTCTGCCATGCTCTATAAAGGATATCGCCTGTACGTCTATCGCCTCTAGCAAATACTGCCTCCAAAACAGATGTAGGTGTATCATTCCAGCTAAGTGTAATCTTGCCCCTAGGCAATCTCTTCTTAAGGTAATCCTGCTTTTCTTTAAGGGATACTGCAGAATCCTGTGCCTCCCACTGGAATGGTGTAAATGGCTTAGGCACAAAGGAAGAAATACCAAGGGAAACTGTCAATCTCTTAGCCCTATTCTTAGCCTTAAAGAGATCAACAACGTGCTCAGCCATCTGTGCAATACCTTCCACGTCCTCCATGGTCTCTGTGGGCAAACCAATCATAAAGTAAAGCTTAACTCTGTCTCTACCCTTGTCGATTGCGATGTTAATTGTCTTGTCAAAGTCCTCCATTGTAACGCCCTTATTAATAACGTCACGCATTCTCTGAGTACCTGCCTCTGGGGCAATTGTAAGACCAGACTTACGTACAGACTCGATTCTATCAAGTAAATCGTCTGGGAATTCGTCTACTCTCAAGGAAGGAACTGACAAACTAACCTTTTTAGGAGCCAAAAGATCAACTAACTGACGTGTAAGAGGCTCAAGCTCTCTGTAATCAGATGTGCTGAGAGATGTAAGAGAAATCTCCTCATATCCAGAGTTGCACTCCAAAGTCAAAGCATTGTCCACAAGTGTGTCTGCATGCTTTTCTCTAAATGGTCTATAAATAAATCCTGCCTGACAGAATCTGCATCCACGAATACATCCGCGGAAAAGTTCAAGCATAATACGGTCATGAATAACCTCTGTAAGTGGCACGATGATATCCTTGGGGAAATATACATTGTCCAAGTCATTAATAATACGCTTGCGCACCTTAGCTGGTACTGTGTCATCCACAGGAGTAATTGCATTAACTGTGCCGTCATCGTTATATGTAACGTCATAAAGGCTAGGTACATAAACGCCTGGAATCTTAGAAACCATTCTAAGGAACTCCTGACGGTCTGTGCTACCAGAATGCTTCCACTCTCTATAAACATCCAGCATCTCAAGGTTCATCTCTTCGCCTTCGCCAATCAAGAAAAAGTCGACGAAATCAGCCAATGGTTCAGGGTTCATGGCACATGGACCACCTGCGCAGACGAATGGATCTCCGTACTTACGGTCCTTAGTGAACATGGGGATATTGGACATATCCAGCATGTTGAGAATATTTGTAAAGCTCATCTCAAACTGCAATGTAAATCCAACTAAATCAAACTCATTAATAGGAGTTCTAGTCTCAATAGAGAAAAGAGGAATGTTGTTAGCTCTCATCTTCTCTTCCATATCTGGCCATGGAGCAAAACATCTCTCACAGTAGCAGTAATCTCTCTGCTCATTCATAAGATGGTACAAAATTCTAAGGCCAAGACAAGACATACCTACGTCGTAGTTGTCTGGGAAGCAGAATGCAAAACGCACATCATATGTGCCAGGCTTCTTATACACAGCGCCAATCTCACCACCAGTATATCTGGCAGGCTTGTTTACGCTATTTAATATCTCATCACTTAAATATACAGTGCTCATAAAACACCTCTTTACATATTTTGTCTTATTTTACTGTTATACCCACACTACTGCAAGCAAACAGACAAAATAAAAAGGCGGAGATTCTATTGAACCACCGCCTTAATATAAACTAAATAAAATTACTCAGCCTTTGCTGCCTTGTTAGCTGCTCTAGCGATTCTAGACTTCTTTCTGGAAGCTGTCTTCTTGCTGATAAGACCCTTAGCAGCTGCCTGATCCAATGTCTTAGCACAATTAGACTGAAGTGCTGCAGCGTTCTCTGCACCGTTTGCGATAGCTGCCTTTGTCTTCTTGATCTCTGTTCTAAGCTCAGATCTAAGAATAGTGTTCTGTGCGTTCTTCTTATCGTTAATAAGAATTCTCTTCTTGGACTGCTTGTTGTTTGCCATGCTCTTCACCTCCTGGTAAAAAATCCTATATGAAAACGAAAGTAATTGTACAACCGTCAACTCGAAGCATTCTACCACGAGTCAATAATCTTGGCAAGAAAAATTTATCTTTCACACTAGAAAATATGCAGAATAATATAAACCAGCAGAAAGAAATAGGTTCCTACCAATGAAAGTTGTAATTATCAAATTGCCTAAGCCCATCTCAAACGTTGTCTGCAAGGTCATGAAGATCAAATAGACAAAGAAATATGTGCCCTCCTACAGGATATCTACCCTGTCGGGGGGCTTAGGCATAACAAAACCGGCCACGGACGTAGCCGGCACTTGTCAAAAAATTAACTATACCGAGCAGAAATTAAGCTCTAGTAACCTTGCCCTCGCGAAGGCATGATGTGCAAACGTAAACTCTCTTGTTAGTTCCGTTCTCATCAACAACCTTAACCTTCTTAATGTTGGGCTTCCATGTGCGGATTGTAGCGTTAAGAGCGTGAGATCTGTTGTGACCGAAAACTGTTGCCTTACCGCAAACTGAACACTTTGCCATATCGTAGCACCTCCTTAATGGTGATAAAAAAACTAATTAAACATTACTATTATAGTCAAACAACTGAAAACTTCAAGTAGAAGTTGTATTTGACTGTGATAACTTCTTGGCCCTACGTCTCTCTCGAGCCAATTCTTTTTTAATCCTGTCATTTACTTGAGCAATGATTGGATTGTTATCCTCCACTGCCTTTTCGTACATGTCAGGTCTCTTGAGCTTGGTACGTTCCACCATCTGTTCCTGTCGCCATGCTTCAATCTTTGCATGATGGCCAGATAACAAAACTTCTGGAACAACCATTCCTCGGAAATTTTCAGGCTTTGTATAGAGTGGATACTCTAAGAGTCCAGTCTCATGACTTTCCTCTACGCTTGAATTGTCATTGTGGAGTACTCCAGGCAAAAGCCTTGAAACACCATCTATAACAACCATTGCTGCTAACTCGCCGCCTGTTAAGACATAATCTCCAAGTGAAATCTCCTCGTCAACCAAGGATTCAATAACTCGCTCGTCAATGCCCTCATAATGACCGCAAAGCAAAATCAACTCCTGCTCTTCAGCCAACTGTCTCAGCTTAGGCTGGCTTAATACTGTGCCCTGTGGACTCATGTATAAAACCTTAGGTCTATGCTGACTCGAAGCTTTAACACTCTCTATGGCGTCAAATATGGGCTGACATGACATAACCATGCCGTCCCCACCGCCATATGGTGTATCGTCTACCTTAAGATGCTTGTCCTCTGTAAAATCCCTGATATTTACGGCATCTACAGAGATCAATCCCTTTTCTACTCCTCTGCCGATGATGCTATGGGAGCAATACTCCTTAATCATCTCCGGAAAGATAGTTAGAACTGTAAACTTCATTATGCCTCCACTGGTGGGTTGATAATAATAGTCTTAGTGCTGATGTTAACGTCCTTGACGAACTCATGCACTGCAGGAACTAATTTCTCTACACCCTTGTCGTTCTTGATGACATAAACGTCTGCTGCGCCTGTTTCCAACACGTCCACTAACTTGCCAAGCATGTTTCCTTCTGTATCCAAGCAAACGCAACCAATAAGGTCAAAGATATAATATGTGTCCTTAGGAAGAGGCAAAACCTGATCCTTGTCAATCATAATATCCCAGCCCTTAAGAAGTGCTGCATCCTCTGGATTCTCAACGCCCTTGAACTTAATGAATACGAGGTTACCATGTCTTCTGACAGCCTCAATGACCATCTGGCGACTCTGTTCGCCTCTCTCAATATAAACCTTCTTGAGCTTGGAAAATCTTGCAGTATCAAAGGTCTGAGGAACTACCTTGACCTCGCCGCGGATTCCGTGTGTGTTAACGATGTTACCGATTTCTACTCTCATTATTATACAATCTCTACTACTACCTTTGTGTCATTTCTGACAGCAACGGACTTCATAAGAGTCCTGATAGCCTTTGCGATTCTGCCCTGCTTACCAATAACTCTGCCCATATCCTCTTCGGCTACGTGCAATGTTAAAGTAACTGTATCTCCTTCTACCGTCTCAGTGATTGTAATATCCTGAGGCTTGGATACAAGGGGAGTAACAATAGTTGAAAGCAGTTCCTTCATTAGCCTACACCGTTGTCCTTGAGGAGCTTCTTAACTGTCTCTGTGGGCTGTGCGCCGTTCTTGAGCCACTGATTTGCCTTCTCCACATCAACTGTTACAGTGTGAGGATTTGTCATTGGATCATATGTTCCGATCTGCTCGATAACTCTACCATCTCTAGGAGCTCTTGCATCAGCAACTACGATTCTGTAAAAGGGAGCCTTCTTTGCGCCCATTCTCTTAAGTCTGATCTTTACCATGGGTAAACCTCCAAATAAATTTATATATCTAATGCCTTTGGCACTAATATCGATTAAAACATGCCTCGGAACTTTTTGCCCTTGCCCTTGGTCATGTTAGTCATCTGCTTCATCATCTTCTTCATATTCTCGAAGTCGTTGACGAGCCTGTTAACTTCCTGAACAGTTGTTCCAGAACCAGCAGCAATACGCTTACGTCTGGAAGCATTTAGCAGGTCAGGATTCCTGCGCTCCTTGGCTGTCATGGACTGGATAATAGCCTCCATGTGAACCATCTTGGACTCATCAAGTGTTGCTCCCTGCAAAGCCTTAGCATTCATGCCAGGAATCATGGAAACCAACTCCTCCATGGAACCCATCTTCTTGAGCTGCTGCATCTGTTGTAAGAAATCATCCAATGTGAACTTGTTAGAAAGCATACGCTGTGCAAGTTCCTTGGACTGTTCCTCATCGAAAGCCTCCTGAGCCTTGTCGATAAGGGACTTAACATCGCCCATTCCCAAGATACGATCTGCCATACGATCTGGATAGAAAGGCTCCAAATCACTTAACTTCTCACCAACTGATGCGAAGTAAATTGGCTTACCTGTAACTGCCTTAACAGAAAGGGCTGCACCGCCTCTTGTGTCACCGTCCAACTTAGAAAGGATAACACCATCGATGGATACTCTCTCATCAAAAGTCTTAGCAACCTTAACAGCTGCCTGACCAATCATGGAGTCAATAACCAAGAAAATCTGGTCTGGCTTAACAGCTGCCTTAATGTCCTCCATCTCCTGCATCATGTCCTCATCAATCTGCAAACGTCCTGCAGTATCGATGATTACAATGTCGTGCAAATAGGATGTGGCATACTTAATAGCTTCAGTAGCAATCTTAACTGGATTCTTCTCACCTTCGATTGTGAAGACCTTAGCATCCAACTGCTTACCGAGAACCTGCAACTGCTGAATAGCTGCTGGACGATAAACGTCACATGCAACCATCAATGGGTTGTGGCCCTGCTTGCGCATGTAATTAGCAAGCTTAGCTGTGGCTGTTGTCTTACCTGCACCCTGCAAACCTGCCATAAGGAATACTGTTGGTGGGTTAGGTGAAAGATGAGGTCTAGTCTGCTTGGAACCAAGAAGCTCTGTAAGTTCCTCGTAAACAATCTTGATAACCTGCTGACCAGGTGTCAAAGATTTAAGAACATCCTCTCCCAAAGCCTTCTCAGAAACCTTAGCAACAAAGTCCTTAGCAACTGCCAAGTTAACGTCTGCATAAATGAGTGCTCTCTTAAGCTCGGTAGCAACCTGCTTAACATCAGCCTCTGTAACGCGACCCTGACCACGAAGCTTGCCTACTATAGCTTGAATCTTGTCAGAAAAACCTGAAAATACTGCCATTACAAATCTCCAATCATTCGCGTTAATGCGTCGTCAATCTTAGCAAGAGTCTCCTTGTCCTCCTGTGCCAAAGTATCAAGGTCAATACCTGTTACCTGAGAACGAATCTCTGTCAGCTGGTCTCTCTGGCTCAAAAATCTCTCTGCCAAACCAAGTGCTGACTCATAAGACTCTAACTTATCCTTAGTCCTAGAAATCAAATCACTAACTGCCTGTCTGGAAATGCCTAACTGCTCTCCAATCTCAGCTAATGATCTATCTTCATTGAAGTGCATATCCATGGCAGAATAGCTTCTCTCACTGAGAAGTCCTCCGTAAAAGTCCAACAAAAATGGAATTCTAGTGAAATCTGTCATGGTTACCTCCAATTGCGCCTTGACTATATTAGCACAAAAATAAAAGGTGTCAAGCTTTTTTCTTGACACCCGTAAAACTTTTTTATTTATAATATATTTCTTATTCCTTATACTAGCACAGCGGTTCACTAACGAGCTATGCTCGTGGCTCACTAGCAACACAGTTGCGTATACTAGCGCAGCGGTTCACTAGCCGAAGGCGGTTCACTAACGAGCCTTGCTCGTGGTTCACTAGCAACGCAGTTGCGATTACTAACGAGCCTTGCTCGTGGTTCACTAGCAACGCAGTTGCGTATACTAGCGCAGCGGTTCACTAGGACCAAAGGTCCGGTTCACTAGCAACGCAGTTGCGGCCTACTAGCACCAACGGTGCGGACTACTAGCGAATGCAATGAGCGGTAACTAGCGCAGCGGCTCACTAGCACCAACGGTGCGGTTCACTAACGAGCTATGCTCGTGGCCTACTAGCACCAACGGTGCGGACTACTAGTGAATGCAATGAGCGGTAACTAGCGCAGCGCCTTAATTGCTCCTTTAATCGTTTCCTCAGCCACACAGTATGCAACACGCATGTAACCGGGACAACCAAAGCCTCTGCCTGGTACTGCCAAAACATTTCTTGGCAAGCAGTAGTTGTTGATGAACTCATTCTCATCCTCTGTTGGAGTCTTCATGAAAATGTAAAATGCACCCTGTGGTTCTGGGAACTCATATCCAAGCTCTCTAAGTCCTTTCATAAGAATATCCCTTCGAACCTTGTATGCATCCACATCTGTCTGACAATCCACACAATCCTTAAGCACATACTGGAAAAGAGCTGGTGCATTTGTGTAACCAAGCTCTCTTGTGGCAAATGGAACTGCTGCACAAAGAGCCTCTACATCTGCACAATTAGGACTAATAGCCACATATCCAATACGCTCTCCTGCCAAAGACAAGCTCTTGCTGTATGAATATACGATAATAGCGTTATGGAAAATATCCATTACAGGAGGAACCTCTACTCCATCGTATACGATTTCTCTGTAAGGCTCGTCGGACACAACATAAATGTCTGTGCCAAACTCCTTTTCTTTCTCTGTTAAAACCTTTTCAAGCTTTTCCAAAGTTTCTCTACTATACACAACACCTGTTGGGTTGTTTGGAGAATTAATAATAATTGCCTTTGTCTTTTCAGTAATATATGTGCCAATAAGATTAGGATCCAAATCAAAATCTGGCACCTTAGCAGGTACTACAATAAGCTTTCCGCCATGGTTATCTACATATCCACCATACTGTACAAAATATGGAGCCTGTACAAGAACCTCTTCTCCTGGATTAAGTAATGCCTTGAACACACAATTAAGGCCGCCTGCTGCTCCAACGCACATTGTTACGTTATTTGCTGTAAGATTTACGCCATTTCTCTTGGACTCTCTGTCTGCAATAAGTGCTCTAATCTCTGGATATCCTGCATTTGACATATATCCGTGGATGTTATCGCCCATGGAAGCACGCTTTGCAATTGACTCATTTACTTCCTTAGGAGAAGGCACATCAGGATTACCAAGTGTCAGGTCAAAAACCTTACCATCTCCATATATTTTCTTAAGTTCTGTGCCTTTTTCGAACATATCTCTGATCCAGGAACCTGCCTGCATCTTAGTTTTAATGTGATTTGCGATCATAATATCCTCTTAATTTTGATAAATGGAATTATCTCTTGTTACTGCGTCCAAAGTCATGTCTCCAATGTGACCTGCCATGTATTCGTAGTAACCAGCGCAACTAATCATAGCTCCGTTATCGCCGCAAAGTGGCTTAGATGGAAGGCAAACTCTCATACCATGCTTAGCACCTGCAGTAACCATTCTACGTCTAAGCTCTGAGTTGGCACCAACTCCACCTGCAACACAAACTGTTTTGTAACCTTCGCGAACTGCTGCCTCAAAGGTATGCTTAACCAAAACCTTAGTAACTGCTGCTTGGAAAGATGCAGCCACATCCTCCAAAGGAATCTCTTCCCCTCTATCCTTAATGTTATTTACTGTGTTCATTACTGCTGTCTTAATTCCACTAAATGAAAAATCAAGACAACCCTTTTCAAATCTAGTTGTGGGGAAAGCAAATGCATCTGCATTACCTGACTGGGCCAACTGGTCAATCCTAATACCACCTGGATAAGGAAGTCCCATAACCTTAGCAACCTTGTCAAATGCCTCGCCTGCTGCATCGTCTCTAGTGTGAGCAAGAAGTCGATACTTTCCATAACCATCTACCGCAACAATGTTACTATGTCCACCAGATGCAACAAGGCAAATAAATGGAGGCTCCAAGTCAATATGGTCTAAGTAGTTAGCTGAAATATGTCCAGAGATGTGATGAACTGGAATCAAAGGCTTATTCCATCCATATGCCAAACCCTTAGCTGTAGCAATACCAGACAAAAGCGCACCTGCCAAACCAGGTCCGTATGTAACTGCAATACCATCAATCTGATCTGGTGTTACACCTGCCTCTGCCAATGCCTGATCCACCACAGGAATAGCCATTTCAACATGCTTACGAGCTGCAATTTCTGGAACTACACCCCCAAATGGAGCGTGGTCTGCAATCTGTGTAGAAACAACGTTGGACAAAAGTTCTCTGCCATTTGCTGTAATAGCTGCTGCAGTTTCATCGCAAGAAGATTCAATTCCTAAAATAATTACCTTACCATCAATCACTGCTGTTCTTCCTCCATAGGCTTAGGCATAGCAACATTCTCTGTATACATAACAACGTACATTCTTGCCATTGTTATAAGGTAAATGGCTTCTGACAAAAGGCATAAAATAATACCAATCTTTACTGTCAAATGAGGCAAAAGCAAAACAGAAATACTTGTTAAAATAACAGCTGGGGCGAAAATAATGAATGAAATTAAGATTCCATACAAAATAGCTTTCAAAATACTTCTTCCCATCATGCTAAAAGAACGAATAAGTGCAACACCTGCTGTTCCTCCAAACTCTGCCCTATTACAAAAAGAGAAAATAATAATTGGCCAGAAGGCAACAATAAATGGCAATGCAAAGACACTAATTAACATGTTAAGCATCATATAAAGAATAGAGGTTACTAAGATACTAAATGCAACATATAAGTAATATGAAGCACTTCCCTTAGGCAATGAACCGTCTGGCTTACGTGTACAATACAGGAAAAGAACAACATAAATTCCTGTAAGGAAGATGCTAAAGAACAAACTCATGTAACCTGAAATTGTTAAATTAACAGAATCCGCATTGGAAATAATTCCATTTAAACCAGTACCGTTAGCGATAGCAGCATAAATCTTCTCAATACTTGTGTTAAGCAATGTAAGGAACATTTTGCCTACTGAAAAATAGTAATAAATATTAGATGTAATAAGCAAAACAAAGATAACCAGTGACATTTTGCCTACTGTGCCTGTCTCTGTCATGAAGCCAATTGCTTCCTTAAATCTAACTCCAAAATTTTTCTTATTATTTTCCATCAAAACTCCAATTTAACACATGCGCCATCCACTGGGGTACATGTTTTTAATAACAGAACCTGAAGATTTAACCCATCCAACAGGTATTCCATCTATGGCTACTGCCAAATATCCCTTAACATCTGTATCAAAAGACGGTGTCTCACACTTCAAATAGCTGTGAGCATCTGGTGAGTCAGAGGTAAGAGAAATAACTCTATTGGGAGCTAACTCCTCTACCTTAAGTGCGCATGCCAGTGACTGAGATGGCACAAACTTACCGTGATCAAGACATCCAAGGTACCAACCAAACTTGCAAACCTTAAGTCTATCCAAGTTAGCAGGCTTTTCTGTCATGGCATAAAGGCCATTTCCAACTGTATACAAGCAGTGATTGTCAAAGGATATGGACAATGTTTCCTTGGCAAACTTAGTAAATGCCTGCAAAACATCCTTATCCACCTTGATGTTTGCCTTTACGGGCTCTCTATAATCATCACCCTTGCGAACAAGCTTAGCTGTATAGTGACCCTCGCCCTTAAGTAAATGGGGCCACATTCTAACAGAGCCTGACATATCTGTACCAAACTCTGTCCAGTCTGTACGTCCAGGTGCCTGTCCGTGGCCGCAAGGTATCTTTTCTAAATAAAAATCTGGATATTCTCTAAGGAATTTCTCGATAATGAGCTCATCTTCCTCTGGGGCATATGTACATGTGGAATAAATAATAGTTCCACCACCGCGAATCATCTGAGCTGCACTACACAAAATGCTGTACTGAATAGGTGCAAGTCTATCTGCGCCGTGTCCATCCCACTCAGCAATGGAATTCTTATCCTTACGGAACATTCCCTCTCCAGAACATGGTACATCTGCCACGATTACATCGAAATAATCTCTAAATCTATCCACAAGCTTAGTTGGATCCTCGTTCAAAACAATGGCATTTCGAACACCAAACTGCTCCAAATTACGGATTAAAGCCTTAATACGTGTGGCACTAATATCGTTACAATAAAGTGTTCCCTGTCCCTGCATATATGCTGCCATTTGAATTGCTTTTCCACCTGGTGCACTGCAAAGGTCAAGAACTCTCATGCCTGGCTTAGGTGCTGCAACAGCTCCTGGCAACATGGCAGATGGATCCTGAATGTAATAAAGGCCCTCCATATACATGGGACTACGTCCTGGAGAAACTGTATTACCATCATAGTAATATCCACCTGGAACCCAAGGAATAGGCTCTGGGGTTACTCCAAACTCCTGCTCCCAACGAGTTAAAAACTCTTTTTCGTCAATTTTGAGGTCATTTTTACGAACACCATATGTTCTATCCTCTTTTAGTGACGTAAAGAAAGATTCCGCCTCATGACCCATGAGACGGTTATACTTTTCTATAAATTCAGTTGGCAAAAACTGTCCTGACATTACAAAAGATTTTCCTTTACGATTGCTTCATAATGTTTACGAATGTTCAAAATCATAGGAAGTTCAGGTGAACTAAATGTCTTAGAACCAACAGTTCTAACAGGCAAAACGCCAATAGATGTGCCAGAAATGAACAATCCATCCATACCTAAGCACTCCTCAGCTGTTACGCAGCGTTCCTCCAAGGATGCGCCTGCCCTAACACATGCCTCCATGATGTACTGTCTAGTGATACCCTTAAGTACAAGCTCGCCTGGAGTTGTGTAAACCTTGTCACCCTTAACAAAGAATGTATTAGATCTGCTACCCTCTGTAACTGTGCCATCTGCAGAAACAAGCAACACCTCATAGCAGTTGTTATCCTCAATAGCCTTAGCAACTGTTGCCTTATAGTCATCTCTCATAAGCTTTGCATTGGGATTAGGTCTCTCAATCTCAAGGAATGCTGTATCAATTCCCTGCTGATATACCTCTTCCTTAGGGTAGCTAAATGCGCTTACATAAACCATAAGTCCACCCTTGTCGTCCATGGGACCAACTACTTTAACATTACAAATAGAATAGTTGTTAGCCTCACAAAGAGAAACAATTCTATTGCCAAGAGACTCTAAATCAATGTCAACCCAAAGTCCTGTGGACTTAGATGACGCTTCCATACGCTTAATATGGTCATAGAAAAATAGAGGTTTACCCTCTATTATTCTAATGATTTCATAAATTTTACCATCCTCAGATGGGATTGTGTTGTCTGTTAAAACAGGCTTAATCACTCCACACAAATCAAAAAGAGTGCCTATATTTGTGTTCAAATTTAATCCTCGTTAATTCAATGGTACCTTAAGCTGTGTACCAGGTGTCAATGCCTGGTTCTGCATGCCGTTAAGCTCTGCAACCTCTGGCCATCTGTCGCCATTACCAAGCTCTCTGTATGCAATGCCCCAGAATGTATCGCCTTCCTTAACTGTGTACCAACGATATCCAAGCTCCTCTGGAGATGGAGTAGGTGTTGGAGTTGGTGTAGGAGTAGCTGTTGGCTCTGGAGTAGGCTCTGGAGTAGCAGTTGGCTCTGGTGTAGGTGTAGGTGTTGATGTTGGCTCTGCTGTAGGAACATCTGTGTATACAGGAGTTGTAGGAGTTGGAGCAGGTGTTGCCTTATCTCCACCAATGAATCCCATTCTAGATCCGATAATCAAAACGCAAGCAAGAACTGCAATACCTGCCAAAACACCAAGGATAATAGTGATAATCTTCTCGGAACGCTGCTCCTTAGCCTCATCCTCATCTTCAAACAAGGCATCCTCAGATACAACATCCTCGTTAACATCCTCCAAATCAGTAAGCTGAGTCTGCATGCTATCGTCGTAGTATGAATCAGGCTCCTCTACCTCTGGAACAACAGCTGTCATCTTAGGTGTTGAATCCTCCAATGAAACTGTAGGAACAGGTGCTGTCTCCTTATCAACTTCCTTAAAGTCAAATACGAATGTGTTGCGATCTCCAAATGAATTAGGCTTAGCTACATTCTCATTAATCTGATCAAGAGAAATAGTCTCATCTGCAACCTCTTCCTGAACCTCTTCAGTAGCAGGAACCTCAACAGCAACTGCCTCCTCTGCTACCTCTGGCTCAACTACTTCATCAACCAAATCCTCAACAACAGGCTCTACTGTCATTGTTGGCTCAACTACAAGCTCCTGAGGCATAGTGTCTTCGATAACTCTAGATACAGCACCCTTCTGAGAAGCAGAGTGTGCACCAACTGCCTGATAGAAACCAGTGTTGGAGTTGTTAGGTACGTTAGCATTGAGAATCTTAATTGTAATAGCTGTAAGATCGTGAATCTTGTCTCTAGCAGAAGCCTCGCCAAGAACGATACTTACGTTGTTCTCTGCAGACTTGTTAGAATCCAAGCACTTCTGCAAATCAGCAGGAGTCATGGACTTCTTAACAGCAGAAGAGCAAATCATGAAGCAATCTCCTCTATGAAGATCAAAGCTCTCACGATTCTTAGCCAAGATACGACGCTCTGATGTGCAGAAATAATATGTACCCGCATCTCCTGTGCGATCTATAAATACCTTAGCACCAGTAATTACCATAATGCACTTGGAGAAAATGGAGATAGAACCTGGCTGCAACTTCTCATACTCGCAGTACTTATCTATCTCACGGTTAATAGTGGCGTTAATATCGTTAAGAATACCCTCACCTGTGCTATGTGCGAAGTCTGTGCTACGGTGAAGCATGCGCATTCTCATACCAATAAGACTGCGAAGCTCAGGAGCGTAGCTACCAGCAACACTCATTTCAAAAAATGCAAAGATAAAACCTGGGCCATACTTATCTGCATAAATAACAGAGTTTGTATTGCCGAACTGCTCAGGACACTTGCCATCGATATAACAAATATCCTTAAGACCGATATTCTCTGAACCTCTAACGGTAACTGATACTACACTTAGAGATGTATTCTCATTCATGATAAAAAATGCCTCCTAATGAATCTTATTCCTCTGCTGCCTTGCGAGACTGACGGCGAGAACGCTTAACTGCTCTAACAATGTAAGGCTTAGCCATAGTCAAGAAAGAAATAACGGAAGAAACAAGGCTTGTCTTGTTAGCTGCCTTGTTAACTGTTACAGAGAAATTACCAACTGTGTCTGCAACACTAGTTACAGCAGAGCAAGCAGAATTAGCAACACCCTTAACGGAATCGCCAACCTCCTTAACTGTGTCTGTAATATCCTTAACATTGTCAGTAATTGCTGGCAAGTTATTGATAGTACCTGTGATATTCTCCTGATTGTCCTTAAGGAGCTTGTTAACGTTACCAACAACCTTAATAGCCTTAATCAGAAGCACAATAAGAGCAATACCAACAAGGATATACACTGTTGTGCAAACGTATTTCATGAGTAAATCAACGTCAATAGTAATAACGTTGGAAGATAATACAAGATTATTCATAATAAATAACTCCTAGTTAGAAAACTAACGAATTAAGCCTCTTCCTCACAGGAATCTGTAATAAGATCGTCCTCATCAATACCCTCGAAGATATCGTCAAGGTTGCCAATGTCACATGTGTACTGACAAACATCTCTAAGCTTATCCTTAGCTACCTCTGCAGCGTTCTTAACTGTCTCCTTAGCAGACTCAAGAACCTCCTTGCTAGCCTCTGCAATGTCAGCTCTTGTCTCAGCACCAGACTGAGGAGCAAACAAAATACCAAGAGCAGCACCAACAACAGCGCCAATTGCAACACCAGCTGCTACGTTACCAATAGCCTCTCTTCTAGCCTGTCTCTCACGCTCTAATCTTCTAGCTTCAAAAATGTCAAACAACATAATAGTACTCCTTTCAAAATAAAAAATATCTCTGTTAATCTAAATATTTTACAACAACTATTATCCCATTTCAACATAGGGTTTATTCAACAAACCCTTGAAAATCAATGGGTTTAAGCCTGTGCAATGGACTTAAGAGCCTGTGCCAACTGATCTGGACAAGATGTACCCTTAGCACCGCACTGAATGCCAGAAAGTCTATCAATTACCTGCTCAACTGCCATACCCTGTGCAAGCTTAGCTACACCCTGAGTGTTGCCCATGCAACCACCGATAAAACGAACCTCGTTTACGATGCCGTTATCAACGTCAACAACAATTCTAGATGCACATGTTCCCTTAGTCTTATACTCGTGTACTGCCATAAAAACTCCTATTTCGCCATACTTATTAAAAATACTCTATAAATACCCTTTATAAGTAGGCCAATGTAATGTATAATGTTACACGTATTATAGCATGGACTTATCATATGACCAAGGTCCTTTTGTGCTTTAGTCACACACACATTTAGGAGGCAGATTTTATGAAGATTCTCTTTGCGGCATCAGAAGTATATCCTTTTATCAAAACTGGCGGCCTTGCTGACGTAGCTGGCTCTTTGCCTAAGGCTCTCGCTTTGGCTGGACACGACGTTAGAGTTGTACTTCCTCGTTATTCAGACATTCCTGCTAAGTATCAGGAAGCTATGGAATTTGTAGGTTTTACATATAGTGATGTAGGCTGGAGACATCAGTACTGCGGTATCTTCTCTATTTACCAGGATGGCGTTACATACTACTTCCTCGATAACGAGCAGTATTTCAAGCGTCCAGGTCTCTATGGTTACTTTGATGACGGTGAGAGATTTGCATTCTTCTCCAAGGCTATCTTGGACTTCCTTCCCGTTGTTCAGTTCGCTCCAGAGATTATTCACTTGAATGACTGGCAGACAGCTATGACAGCTATGTTCATGCGTACAACAGCAAGCAACAACATTTGGTGCAATGGTGCATCTTCTGTTCTTACTATTCATAATCTTAAGTTCCAGGGTATTTTCCCCAAGGAGAACATCCATAACCTTCTCGGTCTTGGCTGGGAGTGGTTCCGTGATGGTGGTGTAGAGTTCAACAACTGCATCAACTTCCTTAAGGGTGGTCTTAACTTTGCAGACAAGATCACAACTGTATCCCCCACATATGCCGAGGAGATTAAGACAGAGTTCTTCGGTGAGAATCTTGATGGACTTATTCGTCGCAGAGCTTGGGACCTTGTTGGTATCGTAAATGGTATCGATAATGACGCATATAACCCTGAGAACGATACTAAGATTTGGTTCAACTACGATTCTCAGTCCATGATGTACAAGTTCCTTAACAAGTGTGAGCTTGCTAAGCAGCTTGGTTTGGATATCGGTGTTTCCGAAGAGATGTATCAGGATGCTCTCACAATTGCTAAGGGTTGTGGCAAGGGTTCCGGTAAGGGTTCTGCAGCTAGATATAAGGCAGCTCTCAAGCGTTTCAACGAGGCTTACACAGATCCAGCCAATAGACCTAGACCAGTGGTTTCCATTATCTCTAGACTTACTTCTCAGAAGGGTCTTGACCTTATCGAGAACGTTATGGAAGATATCATGAGCACAAACCTTTGCTTCGTAGTTCTTGGCACAGGTGATCAGCAGTACGAGGACCTTATGCGCAAGGCACAGGAGCGTTGGCCAGGCAGATTCTCTGCTAACCTCATGTACAATGATGCTCTTTCTCGTCAGATTTATGCTGGTTCCGACATTCTTATGATGCCTTCTCTCTTCGAGCCCTGCGGATTATCTCAGCTCTTTGCTCTTCGCTATGGTACTATTCCATTGGTTCGTGAGACAGGTGGCCTTAATGACACAGTTAAGTCCTATGATCCTATTTCTGACACAGGTAACGGATTCTCCTTCCGTAACTTTAACGCACATGACATGCTCAACACACTCTGGAGAGCAGTTAGCTTCTACTATGATCAGTACGGCACATGGCCTAAGCTTCAGCAGAGAGCTATGGAGATGGACTACAGCTGGACTGTATCTGCACAGAAGTACATCGATTTGTATAATTCTATTAGATAAGGTGTTTAGATGAACAGAACTTACCGCAAAGCATTAATATTTATCGCATCGGCCATCCTAGTTATTGGTCTATGTATTCTTGGCGCAAATCTTTTTAACAAGAATACTATGGCAGACAGTGGCAATCGTTATATTGCATACATTGATAACTTTGAGGATAGTTCTGCCACTTTCAAGGGTATTACTGATGTTAACCTTATGATTCTCAAGGTCTCTTCCGATGGATCCATTTCCTCTGCCATTCCTGGATTAAATGTTCAGCAAGCCATGGCAAAGGCCAAGGATTTTAAGAAAGATCACCCTAATCTTAAGGTTAACATTTGCGTACTTGGCGTAGTTGGATGGGAATCATATGTTGAATCCTCTGCCTACGTATCTAGAATTAACAAGTTTTCTCAAGAAATTTTTAAATTAGTAGATAATGCTGAATTGGACGGCATCGATCTTTATGTTGCAGGCCCCACATCTGTTAACTTTGCTAGCCTTTGTAAGGCTCTTAACAACATTTTCGAATCCAAAAAGTCTGCTTCAGATAAAGAATACACTGTATCCCTTACACTTTCCCACGAGGGTAACAGCTTAGATCTTACTTCTGTAGGTGCTCTTAAGGATAATATTGATTACTTCAATATTATGGGCTTTGGCTATGACCAGCAGGCTACTGGTGATCTCATGTCTGCCTCCATTAATACATATTTGGAATACGGCTTGTCTGCTGCTTCAATGAACTTTATCTTGTCAGCTACAGAAGTTAATGCCGAACTTGCTGCAGATATTAGTTCTGTTGCCTACGCAAACGGACTTGGTGGACTTGGTGTAGTTGGATATTCCTCCAACTCTGCTGTAAGTCAAATGACATCCATCATGATATACGTATTTGAAAATGGTATTAACATCATCGTAAAGGGCGATATGGCTGCATTCCCAATGTATGATTTGGGAGAATACGACAGAGATAGAATTATCGTTGTATGTACAATTGGCGATGACATCTTCCCTGTTACACTTTCTAACTTTAACAGATCCGACGATAACCTCTATTATCACGTAATGTATAACGAAGGTTTCTTCTCTGCTTACTACGTAAATGTTAGCTTTGGAGATATTATGAATTCTAAGTACTGCGATGCTATCCAGTATTGTACTGCAAGAGGTTTGTTCGATATGGACGGCGATGGTTTCTTTTATGTAGAAAGAGCATTGACTAATAGAGAGGCATTAGCTGCAGTTTGCAGACTTACTACTGAGGCTTACAACTTGGATCTTAACATCAAGTATTTGCCTGTAGATATCCCTACAACCACACCTGAGTCAACAACAGATGTTACAGATGATGTTACTACTGATGTTACAGAGGATGTTGTAGTAGTTACACCTGCACCTCAAGTAGATAAGGATGCATACTATGCACCAATTATTGATTGGGCCATTGAGAAGGGTCTTATCTCTGCAGATAGCAACATGGCTACAAATCCAGAATCAAATGTAACTCGTGAAGATATGGCCAAGTTGCTCACAGCACTTGCAACATACATGTCCAACGATACATACGTTGCTGATGACGAGTGGGTAACATCCAACAATCCTACTATCTCCCGTGGTGAATCCGCTGAAATCTTTAGAGAGTTTATTGAAAGCTTTTTTTAACCAGTAACCGCACCGTTGGTGCTAGTGGCCGCAACTGCGTTGCTAGCGAAACGAACGCGTTGCGTTCTAGTGAAATGACCATTGGAACAAAGTGACAGTCACTAAACACTGCAAACGAAGTTTGCGAACCGTGCCTCCCGCGCTTCGGAAGTAGCGGGCGACTTTTGATTACTTTGGGTCGTTCCAAAGTAATGGATAAACACCAAACACTAAAAAAGGAGCTTTCGCTCCTTTTTTACTTACCATAACAAACTAAATGCCATCTACCACCGAAGTATACTGCATGAGTAATAGAACACTGCTTTACAGGACTTCTTCCTCTAAAGAGCTTAACTGGAAGCTCTTCAATAACTGTCCAGAAGCTATGTAACAATACTGAGTGGGATACAACTGCCACATTTACATCTGGCTCGTCCTCCCCCTCAAATTCGCTATACTGATTAGCAATATAATCAAGGAAATCCTTTGTTCTAGCCATAAGTTGCTCATATGTTTCACCATTTCCAAGAGGAACATAATTTTCGGGGTGTACCCAAAGAGCATCTGCCAATTCTGGCATTGTTTCTTTAACTGTTGGCATATGTGCACCGTCTAAATCGCCAAAGTCCATCTCAGCCAATCTGTCATCAACAGTTATATCGTATCTATCACCAAAGGCAATACGTGCTGTCTCTTGAGCTCTAAACATAGGACTTGCATACACCTTGTCAAATTCAAGGTCTGCCATCTTATCATGAAGCTCCTGAGCCAACTGGTAACCTCTTTCGGTAATTGGAGAATCACCTCTACCCTGCATTCTCTTGGCAACGTTCCACTCAGTTTCTGTGTGGCGCATGATGTACAAGTGAATCATAGTCTAGCAAGAACCTCCAAAATAAGCTTGTATGTTCTAGCAAAGGAGTTTGCATCCAATGTTTCATCTGGTGTGTGAACATTTGTAAGCCAAGGTCCCATAGCTACTGGATCAAGACCTGGAAGCTTTTCACAGAAGAGTCCGCACTCAAGTCCTGCGTGAATTGCCTCTGCCTTCATTTCCTTACCAAACATATCCTTGTATGTGGCGCAAATGATTTCTCTGAGCTCAGAATTTGCGTTATATGCCCATCCTGGATACTGTTCTCTGTAGTTTACACTCATTCCCAAAAGACCTGCAAAATCCGACAAAATCGTCTTAGAATTCTCAAGCTGAGAAAGTACAGAACTGCGTAAGGAACATGTGCACTTAACACTTGTAGCATCTGCATTAACTACACCCAAGTTAGAAGATGTAATAACAAAATCGTTGAGCATTGGGTTACGCATGGAAGGACCATTGGGAACCATATACATGAACTTAATAAATGCTGTAGCCACATTCTTAGCAATAACATTTGCTGTATGTTCGCCAACAATATTTGCTGCAACTAGAACGCCAGCATCTGTGTCTGCCAACTCCTTAGATACCTCTCCCTGAACATCAGCTACTGTGTTAAGCAACTTGTTAGCACAATTGTTGCAAGGAACCAAAACCTTAGCAAAACACTCTCTAGTAATTGCGTTATCCTTAGAACCACCATTAATAGAAACAACGTTAAGACCTGGCAAAACCTTAGCAATTGCATTAAGAGTTCTACCCATGATTTTGTTAGCATTGCCTCTCTCAAGGTGAATATCTGCACCAGAATGGCCACCCTTAAGGCCTGTTACGCTAACCTCTACCAATACTCCAGATACCTCACCGCCATCTACTGGCTCTTTAGCAACAATATCTGCTCTAACGCCACCTGCACAGGACACTGTGAGCACTCCCTCTTCTTCAGAGTCAAGGTTAATCATACGACGAGCATTCAAAAGTGAGCAATCTACTGTCTTAGCACCTGTAAGGCCTGTCTCCTCCTGAACTGTGAATACGCACTCCAAAGCAGGGTGCCTAGCTGTCTCATCGTCCAAAACTGCAAGCATGATTGCCACCGCAGCGCCATTGTCTGCGCCCAGAGTTGTACCATCTGCGGAAATGATACCATCGTCAGAAATCTGGATAATTGGACCAGTTGTGTCCCAATCGTGATCATATCCTGGAGCTGTCTCATTTACCATATCCAAGTGACCCTGGAGCATAACTGGAGCAGAATCCTCCATACCAGCTGTAGCAGCCTTCTTGATGATAACGTTGTGATAGCTGTCTGTGTGAACCTCTAAACCTCTTGCCTTAGCGAAATCAATAACATATTGTGCAACAGCTTCCTCGTTAGAAGATCCTCTAGGAATAGCTGTAATGTCCTCAAAATACTGGAATAACTTCTGTGGCTCGTAGCCCTTAATAACGTAGTTCATATTTCCTCCAAATACAAAAGCGGAACCCTTGGATTCCGCCTGTAATGTTACCATTATTTACTTAGATTGTACAGAAAGTTGACTTAGTATCCATATCTATCGCTCCAAAGTTTTTGCAAATCTTCGCAAAGCTTTGCAAGTTCCTCTGTGCACTGAATAAATATCTCTCTTGACTCATATTTTCCTGTTATATGGTTAGATCCCCAAATGGAAATGCTTACAATTACAGTTCCATCTGCCAACTCAGCCTTGGTTAAGTCGTTCAAAAGAAGGTTAGAAACATATCCAATCTCTTCTATTTTCTCAGGAGCATAAGTCTTAGACTCCTCATAAAGATAAGAATCGTCATAGTATTCTATGTAGTTATTGTAGTACATGTTCTCTAAGGCTTTGATTTTGTTGTTACTAATTTCGTACCAACCAACATTCATACTGTAGTTATCAGGCAGATTACCGTCCACAAATCCCTGCAAAAGTTCCTTAACAACATTAATATCACTTTCGTACATTATGTCGATCATCTTCTGTGTAGTCTCGGGAACATACATGTTCAAATGGTAGTGATTATCAAATGCCTCTAAATCAAGATAGCCATATACTCCCAAATATCCAAGTGGCTCAGAATTATAAAAGCTATTGAAATAATCGATTCTTTCCTCATCTGTCCTGTCTCCAAGTTCACCGAGGAATGTGGGTATCAACTTATCCATTAACATGTCTGAATCCATACCATTTAAAGAAGCACCCTTAATCTGTTTATTAGTTGGATATGCAGCAGAAGCTTTTTTGTACTCCACATCTTCCAAAAGTGCAGTCTTATACTGATCAATTTCAGCAGTAACATCAATTTGTCTTGTTACTGTTTTGCCATTTTTCAAAACAAATTTGACCACAATCTGAGGATATCCTGTATATGCACCATCCTTAATAGACTTAATATCTCTCTTTAATATCTTATGTGTTAAGTCCAGGAACTCGTCGTTAGTAATAAAAGCCTTATCCTGCAAAATCTCATTATATGTAGGAGTTATGGAATACAAATTTCCTAAGAAAGTAGTATCTGTGGAGATATACACGCCTTTGATATCTTCCCTTTCTGGCACATTGTTCATGGCTGCTCGAGCAATACTCTTTGCACCAATGGAAAGTCCAATGCAAACTACTCCCAAAATAAGCAGTGCTGGCAAAGCACTAAAGGCTCTCTTAAAGTTCTTGATAGTCACCATTTCATATACCATGTAGATAATGAAATTAAGAACTGCCAATGAAATGATCATTGAAAAAACGCCAAAATACCAGTTGTTCCAATCAACGATTGTATTAGTAATCACAAGTGACAAAGGTGTTGCCAAGGCTAATGCGTATGCTCTATGAAGCTTTTTGTTTGGAGCGGCCTTATCTGCAGTCTCACTACGTCTGCAAACAAATGCCCAAAGTCCAAATGCTGCATATGCCAAACCCAGAGCCAAAGAATAAATAATGCTAGGCCCATAGGACATAATCTTGTCTCCCATTTCAATAAAACCAATTGGAGCAAAGGCAAGGTTATATCTAAAGCTGAACCAAAATCCCATGGAAGATGTGACCAAAACTGGTGCCACACTTTCAATAAAGCTGGCAAGTATAAAAAGTACAAGTCTAGGGAAATACAAAATCAGTAAAACAGCAACTATATTTGACAATTTTGTACCAGTAATTGCCTTTGCCAAAGACACACCACCTGCCATAACAGTAGACGCTGCTATGCTAAAGAGGATAATGTAACCATAGGATCCCATGTTAATTGGAAGCGACCAAACAAGTCTACCAAACAAGGACACAACACATGAACAAAGGATTCCACCAACTGTCATTGCCATTACCGCAGCCATTCTGGACAAGAAAATAGACTGTCTTGTGTTAGGCAAACTGTGGTAAAAGTCGCTATGACTTCTGCTATTTAGAAAATCAAAGGCCAAAAATGTCAAAACCACAGGAGCAACATACATATATACCCAAAGTCCAGGCACAAACTCTGTAATAGCTGGCAATGAATTATCAGCATATGCACCATTTATTGTAACAATAAAGTCTGTAGTTGCTGTAATAACGCAAAGGATACCTGTCATAATCCATGCTGGCAATCTAAACTGCCTCATGGTTTCCATAAACAATTTGAAGCTAAAATACTTGTTTTTCATAGTAGCCCCCTTATGCTAAAACTTCATCGAAGGAATAGCCCAAAGCTTCCATTTCGTAAACGAAAACTTCCTCCAAAGAAAGTGGCAAAATCTCATAAAGCACAGGACTCATGGCCTCAAAGAGCGCCGTTGTCTCCTCTCTATCGCCCTTTACGATAATATTTGCAACGCTACCTCTCTGGGAGTAATTGAGCATGTTAACATTTTCGAACTTGGACTTATCGTACTGCTCCTTAAATGCAACCTGTACCTTAAAGAGAGATGTCTTAAGGTTCTGAATATCGCTTTCGAACACAATTCCACCCTTGTGCAAAAGAGCAAGCTGGTCACATGTATCCTCAAGTTCTCTCAAGGAGTGGCTTGTGATAATAACTGTAGCGCCTCTCTCCTCAACCTCTGCATAAATAAGCTTTTTGACCAAGTTGCGGATAACTGGATCTAAGCCATCAAAAGTCTCGTCCAAGAAAACATACTTAGTATTGCAAGCAAGTGCCAAAATAGTTGCAGCTTGTCGCTTCATACCCTTGGAGAAAGTATTAATATTTGCCTTAATATTAAGACCAAATGCCTTTGCATAATCCATGAACTTCTTCATGTCAAAACGAGAGTAATTTGACTCATAAAGCTTAGCCATACGCTCCATGTTTGACTGTGGCAAAAAGAATAATTCATCTGGAATAAATACAATGTTGTCCTTAAGAACTGTGTTCTCATAAATAGGCTGTCCATCGTACTCAATGGAGCCTGTATCCGCCTTATAAATACCTGTCAAAAGTCTAAGAAGTGTTGATTTACCTGCTCCGTTAGAACCTACCATGCCGTATACTGAACCATCTGGAATAGTGCAGTTAAGGTGGTAAAGAGCGTTGAAACCATCAAATGTCTTGATCACATCTGTACATTTAATCATTTGATGCACCTTCCTTTCCTACCTTTTGGTTGTTATATGCTCTAGCAACCACATCCATTAAAGTTTCCTTATCAATGCCTGCCAATGCCAACTGGCCAAGCAATACTTCTAACTCATGCAAATCCTGCTTGCGACTGTGCTTTATGGCCTTCACTGCATCCTCGCTAACAAATCTGCCATTACCTGGTGAGCTAAAACAGATACCTCTTCGATCCAGCTCAGCGTAGGCCTTTTGCAAAGTGTTAGGGTTAACCGACAACTCCATGGACAACTGTCTAACAGACGGCAATGGGTCGCCGGGCTTAAGGACGTCCTGGAGAATCATCTTCTCCACTTGATCGATCATCTGCTCATAAATAGGTTGTCTAGACAACTTATCTAAATTAAACAAATCATCCACCTCCTGTGTTATTCTATAGGTGTACTATAGCAGATAGTACACTCAATTGTCAATTAAAAAAGACTCGCGTTTCCACGAGTCTCCTAAAGCTACTTTTTAGTATTCTTTTGCTTAAATGTGGCGCGGCTAGCGGCATCCCAAATATCCGCCTCAACAAGTGCCTTCCAATCTGTGATCAATGCTGTAATGTGCTTGCGGAAGCCAACAGACTTCTCTTCTTTGCGAATGTATCCCTGTGCCATAAGCTTGTCCATGGCGTCGCGCACAGTTTCTTCTGTCACACCGTATTGCTCAATAACCTGGTTGACTACTCTCATGTATGTGGGATAAAGCTTTTTGCCCTCGCTAGTCTCAAATGACATAATGGCTTCCAAAATCATGTGGTAATATGGCCTGATTAAATCTTCCTCCGAGGGAATTTCCATATACCAATCTGCTACATCCCTAAGCTGTTTGCTAAAACAATCTCTAACAGCGTAAATGCCAACCTGCTTTTTGCAGCAATTTCTCATGAAGGCACAAACGGAAGTAAAGTGTCCATCTCCAGTGAAAAGAATAACTGTGTCAAATGAAGATGATGTAAATGCCTTCTGGTAAATGTAATCCAGCATTATGAAATCTGTAAAATCTTTTTTGTAATGGCCAGATGCGTTCTTAGTCTCAACAATCTTACTTGTAAACAACCTTATTCTCTGTATCTCTGACTCCATGTTGTACTTAGTAAAATCGCCAAAGAATACTATTTCCTCTATGTCTACTCTCTTGTGCAAGTCGTCTACCCAACTCTTGATGTTAGGTTGCTGGTCATACTTTGTGCGCATGGAAATATACCAATGCTCGTAATCAACAAAAACTGCAGCCTTAGGTCTCTTCTTTTTGAATAAACCCAATCTCAAACCTCCTTTCTTACTTAATTAAAATTAGCGTTGCAAGATTATTTTCAAAAACCAAACTGCCACAGACTTTGGCAAAATGTCGTATATCTTAAGCAACACACCAACTCTAATAGAATAACAGGCTTTAGGCCTTTTTGCCATGGATATTTTAAGAAGTTTGCGTGCCAAAACCTCTGGTTTGCCTGGCTTTCCTCCCATTTTCTCCATGGTTGACTGAAATCTATGGGCGAATTTCTTAAACAAAACTGTCTTTTGACGAACGCGCTCCATGGATTTAAAAGAAGCAGATACCATGGATGTTGCAAAGGCTCCAGGCTTAACCTTGATTACCTTAATACCCAAAAGTGCCAACTCTGCTCTCAGCGAATCTGTGTAAGATCCAAGAGCTGTCTTAGTCATGGTATACAAACCATTGAAAGGCAATGCGCTCTGGCCGTCCAACTCAGATGTGACAACAATAATGCGGCTACTTTGGTCCAACAATGGTAAAAATGCCTTGTTAATTCGCCACGCTCCAAGCAGGTTAACGGACAACATGCTATTCATGTCCTCCTCGGAGAGTTCAGAGTATGCGTCCATAATATAAATACCAGCCATGTTAAGGAGTACATCAACGTGAGAAGTAACCTTAGAAACCTCTGACTTAACTCTCTCCACATCCTCAGGGAACCTTACATCCACTGGAAAATATTGCAAATTTTGATGTGAAAACTCTGGCTCTTTAATATCCAAAGCAAAAACCTTGTGTCCTTGGTTCAAAAACTCCTTGCATGCAGCTAAACCCAAGCCACCAGCAGCACCAGTTATTAGAATATTTGCCATGTTTTCACCCCTCTTCACATATTATGTAATCAAGTTTACCACAACTTTTACCCTTTCGCATATGCCTTAGTTTTGTGTATAATACCCTTATGATTAAACTAGATTTACACCATTTTGATACGGTTACATCTACCAACGACCTTCTCAAGGAGGCCGCTATTTCTGGTTGCCCTTCTGGCACAATGTATGTTGCCGACAGCCAGACCAAGGGGCGCGGGCGCATGGGCAGGAGCTTTTATTCCCCCACATGCACAGGGCTTTATATGTCCTTTTTGCTCCGTCAAGAAGATGTGAAATACGACATCAATTTGCTGACCGCCCAGGTTGCTGTTGCTGTTTCCAATGTTTTGGATAGTAAATTCGGACTTACAACTGGCATTAAATGGGTAAATGACGTTTACTTGGATGGCCTTAAGGTGTCCGGCATCCTATGCGAAGGTGTTTTCGTAGGCACAGAGCATTCTGTAGTGGTTGGAATTGGAGTTAACCTGAACACTTCTACTTGGCCAGAGGAAATTGCCCATAAAGCAGGTTCTATTTACAGTGAAAGCCTTTCTTGGGATCAGCGAAAAGTTTTGGCCGAAGATATTTTTCATAAAGTATTGGAAATAATCCAAAATTCAGATTCAAATTGGCTCGAAACATATAACGAAAGATCCATTTTAACTGGCAAAACAGTTGAGATTTACAAAATCGCAGACGGAGATGACCACTTCTCTGCCAAGGTTTTGGGGATCGACGAAAATGCCCATCTAATCGTTGAAAATACTGCTGGACAAGTGCTACACATTAGCTCTGGCGAGGCGCTTTTGAAACAAAATTTATAGAATTTTATTCTATAACGCAAATATACTTTTCTTACTAAGGCATATATGTTACATTAAACAAAATACATTTAGGAGGTGTCACTTTGGACGTTGGCGATTATAGTCGATTATCTGACTACTACATAATCAATACATACAAATTAAAGGGACATCTCTTTCCTATTTTCTAAGATGTTTTGTCCCTTTTCATGCATTTGATGGAAAGGATTTTTATGACTCCAGAAATTTTTGAAAAACTTCTTGAACTTCTAAATAGCAATAGCTTCAACTCTTTGCGCTCCGAATTGTCCGAGTTCAACGAGGTAGATATTGCAGACTTCATTGCCAAACTTAACAAGGACCAGACATTGCTAGTTTTCCGTATTCTGCCCAAGGATTTGGCCGCAGAGGTTTTCTCATACCTTGAACCAGAACAGCAGCAGCACATCGTGCAGTCCATTACAGACAAGGAGCTTACTGCTCTGGTGGATGACCTGTACATCGACGATACTGTTGACTTCTTGGAAGAGGTTCCTGCCAACATCGTACACAGAGTTTTGGCCGTAACTGACGCTGAGACTCGTCAAACAATTAACAAATTCTTGAAGTACGAAGAGAACTCCGCCGGTAGCATCATGACATGTGAGCTTGTAGAGATTAAGGCAAGCTTCACTGCCGAGGAGGCATTGGCTCATATCCGCAAAACTGGTGTAGATAAGGAAACTGTTTATACTTGTTACTGCTTGGACAGCCGCAGAAGACTTGTTGGTACAGTAGGTCTTAGATCCATCGTGTTTGCCTCCCCTGACCAGCTTATTTCTGACATCATGGAAGACGGTGATGCCATTGTTTGCGTTAAAACAAGCGACGACCAGGAGTACGTAGCCGACATTGCTCGTAAGTACGACCTTTTGTCTATCCCTGTTGTAGATAGCGAAAACAGACTTGTTGGTATCGTAACTATCGACGATATCGTTGACATCATCGAAGAAGAAAACACAGAGGACTTCGAAAAGATGGCTTTGTTGGTTCCCAACGAGGATGCATATCTTAAGACCCCAGTTGTTACTCTGGCTAAGAATCGTATCGTATGGCTCATGATCCTCATGGTCTCTGCCACTTTTACTGGCCTTATTATTGAAGGCTTCGAAAACAAATTGGCTTTGATCTCTGGTCTTACAGCAGCCATTCCCATGCTCATGGATACAGGTGGAAACTCTGGTAACCAGGTAAGCACTCTTATTATTCGTGGTCTTGCACTTGGTGAAATCACTATTAAGGATTACCTTAAGGTTCTGTGGAAAGAGCTTCGCGTTGCCCTTATGTGTGGTTCTGCATTGGCTCTTGCAAACTTTGCTAGAATGTGGATCATTGGCAGAATCTCTGGTTCCTACGCAGAGCCTCAGCAGTACATGATTTACGTTGTTGTTTGCTTGGCTATGTTCTTTGCTGTTATTGTTGCAAAGCTTATTGGATGTACTCTCCCAATGCTTGCTAAGAAGTTCAAGCTCGACCCTGCTCTCATGGCTGGTCCTATGATTACAACTATTGTTGATGGATTGGCTTTGATGATTTACTTTGGACTTGCAAACGCACTTTTGACATTTTGACACTGTCAAAATGTAGTGTTTAGTGGTTAGTGTTGGGTGTTTAACGCAGGAAAAATGTTCCTGAGGTCGATTTTAGTGATTTTGCGCTAGTAGACGCTACGCTAAATAATATAAAACAAAGCACTTAATTGATGGAAAATCCATTGGTTAAGTGCTTTTTTGTTGGACAAATTTTGACAATATTCGCTAAATCGTGTTTAGTATTTGGTGGAACAAATTTCATTCACTAAACACCAAACACTAGATGCATAGCATCTCTGAGACATTCACTCAACACTAAACACCAAACACTAAACACTAACTTTCTTCTTTCCTACCTTAGCCCAGAACTTAAAGGACAATGGCCAAATTACGCCAGCCATAAGGATTACAAAGAAGTATCTCACCGCATCTGCTGCAGGATGGCCGTTAAACAACAAGTTAAGTGGAGCCTTAAGCAATCCCTTTACGCCAAGAACCAAACCTGTTCCAATTGCGCACTTGAGAAGCTGTGCCCACCATACGCCGTGGATTGGGAACTTTGTGTACTTTGTATCCACAAAATATGTGAGCAACACTGCAAAGCTCATGCCCAAGAACATCCAAGCGTTTTTAGTTGCCTCAGCAAGGTTCTCTACATCTACATCAGCTGGGAATGGATATACAGTTACAAATGTTGCAAATGCAATGGCGCCTGCAACAGAAATACCAAGAATCCAGTACATACCCTTTTCGTTAACTTCGCCACTCTTAAATGCTGGCCAGAGAGCAACTACCATAAGGGCAGAAATTCCAATTGCTACAGAAACGTCAAGTAATGTATGTACGCCAAGGTACATTCTGGAATATGCTGTCAAAATAATGAATCCAATGCAGAATACCCTAAGCCACTTTTTCTTAAAGGCCATGGTCACGCCACCCAAAAGGGATGACATGCTCTGAGTGTGACCACTTGGGAAAGAATATCCTGTGGCACTTGGCTTTGCTGCTGCAACTGGATTAAACTCAGGATCCAACACCCATGGTCTAGGAATACGGAATGCAATCTTCATGAACTGGTTACAGAGCATGCCCAAGAATGTGAGCATCATGACATAGTAACCCTTGGTCTTGTTAACGCACCACAAAATTACAAGTGCAATTACTATCAGAACATACTCATTAATGGCATTTGCCAAAAATGTGAAGAAGGCATCTCCTACTGGAGTTCTAATACCTTCGATAATTTTCAATAAATCCATATGTACTCCTTATTTAATAAGTTTCATAAGCCAAGATTTTGAAACCTTCATGGCACCCTTGGGGCAAAATTCCTGGCAACAGAAACACTTAATACACTTTTCTCTATCAATTACTGGTAACTTGTCCACCATTGTAATAGCGGAGGCAGGACAAATCTCCTTGCACTTTTTACAGCCAACGCACTCTACCTTGTTTACCTTAGGCTGAGCTCTCAATAACTTTCCTGCAATTTTCTCAAAGGCCTTGCCAAAGGATCCACCACCAAATGTGTCTGAGAAAAGTAGGCTACTATGTGTTTTGAGGGTATCAAAATCAGGCACAACAAAGTTTTCTACAGGGTTCGTTGTCTCAATACTTTCTACAGAATCTGGGATCAAACCCCTCCTATATGCTGCCTGAAGAGTTGGAACCCCTTCTCTATCCAAGCCAATTATATTTGCGCACACAAGATCCATGGCGTGCATATCCTTAGAGGCCAAAATCGCCCCTATGGCCTTAGGTTTACCTGCTGTTGGGCCATTTCCTTCCATGCCAACAACTGCATCTACAATAGATATAATAGGCTTAGAGTATGCATCCAAATCAAGAAGCATATCTGAGAACTGGTTAATATCTGGGAATCTGTAATGGTACTGCGGCTTTGTAATGCCTGGAATAGTACCAAACATATTCTTTGCCGCACATGACATACCCATCATTCCATGGGACTTAAGCTTGCAGAAGTTGATTACTACATCGCATTTACTAAGCCATGCTGTGTACTGGAAACTTTTAAGAACCGTTGCCTCAGGGAAAGTCACATCCTCAACGCTGTAGTCTCTGTTAAGTTCTGCACCTAATTCTTCAAGCGCAGTAATTCCACACTGATTATAAATGTGTGTCATGGTTGCATCGTTGTACAAACCGCCTGGACTGTCGCCCAAAATAACTCTAGCACCCTTTTCTTTAAGCATGGTCACAAGGTGTGCCACAAGCTGTGGGTGTGTTGTGGTGGCCTTATCTGGCTTTGCTGCTGCAACTAAGTTAAGCTTTACGCCAACTGTCATGCCTGGCTCAACAAAGTCAAGTCCACCAATATCCTCTATTACTTTTTTCATCACAAGCTGAGTCTCTTCAAAAGAGTAACTTCTGCAGCTTTCAATGGCAACTAATGACATTTTATCTATACCTCTACGGTTATTTGCTCTAAAACTTGGCCGATTTTATCGTGGATAACAAGATCTGCCTTCTTATCCATGGGAGTTGAATCCCTGTTGATCAGAACAAGGTTATCTCCCCTAAAGTAGTCCACAAGACCTGCCGCAGGATAAACTGTCAAAGAAGTTCCTGCGATTATCAAAGTGTCAGCGTTATAAATGGCGTCGATTGCACCCTCAATAACATCCTGGTCCAATCCCTCACCATACAGCACAACATCTGGCTTAATAATGCCTCCGCAGTGACACACTGGCACATTTTTAGACTCCTCTAAGCACTCCACACCATACTTTCTCTTACACTTTGTACATGTGTATTTTCTCGTAGTTCCGTGAAGTTCGTAAACAGTTTCACTGCCTGCCAAATAGTGGAGATCGTCGATGTTTTGAGTAACAATTGCACTTAATTTGCCTGCCTTTTCAAGTTCTGCCAGCTTAATATGTGCAATATTTGGTTTGATTCCTGGAATAATGAGCTTATCCCTATAGAATCTATAAAACTCCTCTGGGTTTGCCCAAAAGAACTGCCTGCTCAAAATCTGCTCAGGTGGGTACTTGTACTTTAAGTTGTAAAGGCCATCTACGCTTCTAAAATCAGGAATCCCGCTTTCTGTAGAAACTCCTGCACCACCAAAAAAGACAATTCGCTTGGAATTGTCAATTATGCTTTGAAGTTTTTGAATCTTTACATTATCCATTTTTATTTCTTAAGTTCCTTTGCCCACGCCTTGTAGTCTGGGATAATCTTCTCTATTTCCTTGTAAAACAAAAGGCCGTGGTTCTTGTGCTTAATATGTGCAAGTTCGTGAACTACCACGTAGTCTATGGCTTTAGGAGAATATTCCATGAGCCTATATGAAAAACATATGCCATTCTTGCCACTACAGCTACCAAAACGTTTTTCTGCGCCTGTTATCTTAATGGAAGTAGGTGTTACACCCATCAAAGGAGCATAGTAATTTACCCTATTTGTAAGCACCTCAAGAGCCAATGCATACTGCATCTTTTTGTCCTTGGGACTAAGTGGCGGATGCTTTTTCTCGCGTTTCAAAACAGCCTGAATATGCTTTTCTGCCCACTTAGAATGCTTATTTACAAAGTCATCTATGGCTTTATCGCTCATTTTCTTAGGAGCACGGACCAAAATCTTACCTCCTGGTCCGATCTCCATGCTAATGGTTCTCCTAGATGATCTAATAACCTGATATTCCATTAGTAAGAATAGTTGTAGTTATAAATATCCCAAACATCCTGGTAAATAACCTGGAAGTTCTTATCACCATTGGAGCCATAAATTGTTACGTCAAAGTCTGTTACCTTACCCTCTTCGTCAGTTGGACGACCCTCTGTATAATATGCACCACTCTGTGTTACCCAGCAGTCATATGCCTTATCTGAAAGCTTGTAGAAAGATACGCCATCCTGTGAGAAATAAAGTGTACCTTTACAATGCTTAGTATCGTAATCGCACATAAACAAAGCGCCATTTTCTGGAGTTACCATTACGTTTCCGCAATTTTCAACGAGAGAAAGGATTGCGCCGTTTGTGTGGCACTTAAGAACGTTTGCTGCTGTGATATAAAAAGCCTTTTTTCCATCTGGAGTAACGGCTACTGTCTGTACTGCCTGATCAATAAGCATTGAAGACTTAAAGCTACCAGATGCTCTGTAAAGGTTGTTGTCCAAAATGTAGTAAAGAACGTCGCCATCATCACTAAGAGAAGCGCCAGTAACACCTGTTGCAATAGTTGTAATCTTATCATATGACTTCATGTACTTAATTGTTGTTTCACCATCGATAAGCAAGCAATTCTTGAATGTCTTAACACCATTTACAAATACATAGTAGCCCAAGTTTGTTGTTACGTGATAAGAAACTGGAGCGGAATCTGGCAACAAAAGCTGTGTTTTGTCATTACCAACCTGATATGCCTCTCCACCTCTGTCTGCAACATATGCCTTACCATCTGCATCGTAGAACATGATTTCTGTATGATTCATGTTAAGCTGAATAACTTTCTCGCCCAATGTAACATAGCTGTTCTTATTCTCACCATCTCTATTGATACACCAAAGTCTCTGGTCTGCGTCCATGCAATAAATAATGGAACCATCATTATTAATGGAAAGTGGGAACATATTGGCAGCAACAGTAAAGGACTTACGAGCCTTTGTGTCGTAAACCTTAAGATAATCCTTATTATTTACTGTCTCCATGTAAAGGAGCAACTTACCGTTAGGAGAAATCGCAAAATTAACAGGGCTACCATTAGCTGAAACATCTCTTACAGATACTCCGTTGAAAAGCTGAATCTTGCCCTCGTTGGAGCACCAAGCAAATGTCTGACCATCGTCACACATAACAAAGTTAGCAACATCATCAGAAATTGCCTCAACGCCCTTAATATTGAAGTAGTAAAGGCCGCCATTTTTCTCGTTATATGCAATAATACCATCGCCTGTAAGAGAAACATCGTAAATCTTAAGCCATGCAGCAACATAGCTTTCGTCGTCCCATCTAACCTCATTGTTATACATCATAATAGTCTCGTTTCGAGCTCTATCATACAAAAGAGTGATTGTATTATTTCTCTTAATAAAATTGGACTGGTTAGCCAAAATGATGCCAACTACAGTACCTGCAATTAAAAGAACAGCGACCAAAATATATACAAAGACTGGAATCTTGAACAATTTCTTTTTGAGCATTTTTGTTACCTCCGGATTTTTTGATTATAGAGGAAAAGTGGTTATTTTGCAAAGCAAACGTGGAATGTGCGGGCACATTAAATTCTCTTCGAGCGTGATAATTCAAATATAACAATATATTGGCGAAAATTATTCGTTGTGTTTCTTTTTACAGTGGACAAATTCCGACTAGAATCGAGCCAAATTCTATGTTCATAACTTGTATGGTCACATACACAGAGCTTTTTGCTTTTTGTTTAGTTATAATCGGGATTATTTCATTAATTTTAGAATCTACAAAAAAGACAAAAAAAATAGCCGCCTCTCATAAGAGAAGTGGCATTAAAACATTAACCTTATGAGAATTAACCAAATATCGGTTGCTCTCGTTTATTATTATAACAATCAAATAATTCTTTGTAAATCTAGTACGTACCATATTTCACGCGCTTTAGCGCATTACGTACATTTCCCTACAATTTTTCAATCCACAAATATTTCGCCAACATGTGCAAAAAGCCTCCTGTATATTAACCCTAGGAGGCTTTTATGAATGAATTCACTTGTATAAATTGTTTACATAGCAGGACTATTCCTGTAACTACTGACTTACTTTGCAAATATCACGGCCCTGTTTCATACGATTTTGGTTGTCGCAGGTATGTGCGCTCCCCATATGGTGACAAACAGCTCAAATACTGCCGATGCGATTCCTGTTCCTACTTCTCTCCTACTGGTGAAAACGCCCACGGAGAATGCAGACTTTTTGGCCTACGTAACATGGACGGTTACAACCACAAGGGATGTGGCAAATACCGTTCTCGCTATTTAGAGAATAATACAAATTAATCCAGCGCTACCTTCGTTGATTATGGTTTCCAATGTTTCCTGAAGTTTTTCCCTGGAATTAGGTGGCAAATGCACCATTTTACCAGCAAAACTTTCCTGAACAAGTTCAAACAAAGACTTTCCAAATATGTTGGACTGCCACAGGGCTTCAGAATCTTTTTCGTACTTGTCGAGAAGCGTTGTAACCAATTCCTCAGACTGCTTTTCTGTGCCTACCAAAGGAGCAATTTCTGCCTCTACATCACATCTAATCATATGTATAGAAGGAGCAGTTGCGCGTATATTCACACCAAACTTGCCATTTTGCTTAATGAGTCTAGGCTCTTCTAACCTCATTTCACTTGCCAAGGGTTCCACTATGCCATAACCTTCCGTTCTGGCTTGATAAAGTGCGCCCTCTAGTCTGTCGTACTCCTGCTTCACAAAGGACATTTCCTGTAACACGTCGAAAAGTTGGCTGTCGTCACGTATTTCAAAGCCTGTGATCTCCCTAATACAATCGTACAGGGCATTTGCATAGGGCTGAATTGTTATTGTAACAGTGCCATCTCCTGGCTCAACTTTGTCTATGGTAACCTTCTCAATGCCCTCATAGCTTCTAATAAACTCTGTAGCCTGAGTAACGTCAGCGAATTTTTCTGCTTTGCCAAATCCTTCCACAATGCTTTCATATATGTTGCCCTTTAACTCATGGTCTTTGCCCAGTCTATTAATCCAAAGCGGGAAATTCACCTTAACTTCGCTGATTGGGAACTGGTAAAGAAGTTGTTCCATCATAGAATCCACATCCCCTGCCTCCATGGCGGCACAATTGCATGGCACCACTGTGACTCCGTATCTTGCTTCCATATTCTTTTTGCATCTAGATGCCTCAAGACTACCTGGATTTTCGGTGTTAAGAATAACGATGAAAGGTTTTCCTGTGGATTGCATCTCGGTAATAGCTCTTTCCTCTGCTTCCTGATAAGCTTCCCTAGTGAATTCCGTAACTGTTCCATCTGTTGTAATGACCAAACCAATTGTGGAATGGTCCTCAATAACCTTGTGAGTGCCAAGTTCTGCTGCTAGTTCAAAAGGAATCTTTTCGTCAGACCAAGGTGTGGAAACCATACGAGGATGATCCTCCTCCATTGTGCCCAAAGCTCCCCTAACCATGTATCCCACACAATCTACCATCCTAACCCTAAGGTCCATGTTGTCGCCAACAGTGATCTCCACTGCCTCATTTGGGATGAACTTAGGTTCCGCAGTCATAACTGTCCTGCCTGCAGCACTTTGTGGCAATTCGTCCTGTGTTCTCTGGACCACCCATGGGTCCCTTATGTTGGGGATTACTACAAGCTCCATAAAGCGCTTAATAAAGGTGGATTTTCCAGTCCTCACCGGCCCTACTACGCCGATATATATGTCGCCACCTGTGCGTTCTGCCAATTTGCTGTATATGTTTTCCGTCGCCGATTTAGCCATTGTCTAACTCCACTATTTCTACCTGTGAAATACTATGGCCTTGGGCAAAAAAATATGACAGCCACACAAATGTGACTGTCACAAAATATCTGTTTGATTGAATTAGTCTTCGAAAAGAGCTCCCTGATTCAAAGACTTTTCATCCTGTACTACAACATACTTTTCCATGGCGCTCCATGCTGTGAAGTTCATAAGGTAGCTACAGAAGCCAGGTCCCATGAGCACAATGAACATAATAACGAATACGTCGTTGATCCAGCAAATACCATATGCCAAGAGGAAAATCGCTGCCAATGTGAACAAGTTGGGGAAAAATCTCAACATGGACAATGAGAAGGAGTTGCGGATAATTGTCTTAAGCTTAAAATCGAATGTTACAATCTGTGGGTAGATGTACATGTTCATCATAAGGAAGATCACAAATACGATGGAAAGTACAACTGCTCCCATGCTGGACAACATGGATGGAAGTCCATCGTATGAGAAGTAGAACCAGAAACAGATTGAGAAAACGATACATGCAAACAAGTTAATGAATGTCATGGCCAAAGTCTGTTTCCAATTGCGCTTAAATGCATCCCAGAAGTCGCTCCATACAAAGATATGCGTATCTCGCGCTGCATTACGTGTGTTATAGCACAAACCCGAATATGCACAACCAAATGTCAAAATAGGCAACATAACGACCAAAACTGCCAAATATCTAAAGGCCATAGTAACCGTAACAGTCTTATCCAGCTTGGCAATCTCCTCTGCTGTCATATTCTTAGTTACTTCATCGTACCAACCTGCGTCAGTCATCTCGATGCTAGTGTAATATGTAAATACTTCATTAATATCTACATCTGCTGCTGTGGAAACCATGCTAGGCAAAATGAAGCAAAGCATAAAAGCAAGTACAACACCTGCAACCAACATATAAATCAAGTTAGAAAGAAGGATCTTGCTGTAGCTACGTCCAAAGTTCTGGAAAATACGAATATACCATGGGCCTCTAGGTTCGTTAGCCTTAACGCCCTTACCCTCTTTTGTAAAATCAAAAAGACCAAAAATACCAGCCATTTAATTTGTGTGCTAAGATTAGCACCCCTTTCAAATAATAGGCACAAAAGTGCTTTTATATTCTAACATATAATATGTAAATTCGCTATTAACAAATGTTATATATAAAGAGAACTCCAACTGCAAAAAGCCTTTCTAAAAATAATTAAAAAAATTTGAAAATTGGTGTTGACATTATCTTTTCCTTTGCTATAATAAACGAGCGTTCGGACATTACGTCCTCTGACACACATGCGATTGTGGTGGAATTGGCAGACACGTGCGTTTAAGGGGCGCATGGGAGACCGTGCGGGTTCAAGTCCCGCCGATCGCACCAACAGCAGTCGAGCAAAGCTCGGCTGCTGTTTTTTTATGAAATTTCGAGGTTTTTATGGTTGGCGTTATCGTAAATGCAATAGCAGCTTTTGTTGGTGGCTCTTTGGGCCTTATCTTCCGCAACCACATTTCTAAAAAAATCTCTGACGCAGCAATCAAGTGCGTTGCTCTTTGTGTTCTCTACATTGGAATATCTGGATCTATTAGTTCTGGTAACAACCTCTCCTCTTGTCTTGTTAATGACAGAGGTCAGGGCGCTATTCTCCTTGTTCTCTCCATGGTACTTGGAACTGTTATTGGTACTGCTCTTGATCTTGACGCTAAGTTGGACAAGCTTGGTCAGGCAGTTAGCAAGCTTCTCCCCAAGCATGAGGATGGACACAGTGTTGCAAATGGTTTTGTCTCTGCATCCCTTCTTTTCTGCGTAGGCGCAATGACACTTATGGGTTGCATTAACTCAGGCCTTTATGGCGACCACCAGCTTCTCTATATTAAATCTGTAATTGACTTTATTGCAGCTATTGCCTTGGCATCTTCCCTTGGCGTAGGTGTTGTACTTTCTGGATTCTTTGTGTTGGGATATCAGGGACTTTTGGTTATCCTTTCCACACTTATTGCACCATATTTATCTGATCTTATGATCTATTCCATGTCTTTGGTTGGCAATGTGTTGATCATCGGTCTTGGACTTAACGTTCTTGGTGTTACTAAGCTTAAGCTTACAAATATGACTCCAGCAGTATTTTTGCCTATCCTTTTCTGCTTGATTATTCAGCTTGTTCCTGCTTTCCAGTAATATGAACGCATTGACCTTATCTCACAAATTCATAGGCGAGCACGTTAAACCAGGCCAGTTGGTAATCGACGCCACTGCTGGCAAGGGCAAAGATACTCTCATGCTCTGCAAACTTGTTGGAGATTCTGGCAAGGTTATTGCCATGGACATTCAGGAGGCAGCAATTACCCAGACTAAGGAGCTCCTTGTTACAGAGGGCTGGGACCATGTGGCGGAGCTTCACCTGGACAGCCATAGCAACATGTCAAAGTATGCAGAGCCTGGTTCTGTAGATTGCATTGTTTTTAACTTTGGTTGGCTTCCCGGTGGAGATCACAACGTTTTCACCCACAAGGAAACAAGCATCGAAGCCATCGAACAAGGACTTACTCTTCTCAAATCCGGCGGAATCATGAGCCTCACCGTTTACTACGGAAGAAATAATGGCTACGAAGAAAGGGACGCAATCCTAGATTACTTGACCACCATCGACGACACAAAGTACACAGTCATGGTTCTCAACTTCACTAATCGTAAAAACGATCCACCCTTCCCTGTATTTATAATTAAAGACTAATATTCACTGCACCGTTTGACCTTTCAGCGGTGCAGTTTTATAATGTTTTCATAACGTATAGGAGGACTTTTCCATGACACATAAGATGAACATTGCTGGTTTAGACAGACACCTTCCCCTTTGCAGAGTTACAGACGATCTCTACATTGCTGCTTTTGTTATTTTCGGAGATGCAGAGCTCACAACTGCTTGCGCTGAGGAACTTCTTAAGAGAGTCCCCGAGTACGACTACCTCATTACAGCTGAGGCCAAGGGTATTCCACTTGCCCACGAAATGGCACGTATTAACAAGGATGCTAAGTACTTTGTTGCACGCAAGGCACCTAAGCTTTACATGAGCAACATTTTTGAGGTAGATGTAACTTCCATCACTACAGATTTCAAGCAGAAGCTTTACTTGGATGGCGCAGATGCTGCTATGATGGCTGGCAAGCGTATCCTCTTGGTTGACGACGTTATCTCTACTGGCGAGTCCCTTAAGGCTCTTGAGAAGCTTGTTACTGCTGCTGGTGGTATCGTATGCGGCAACGCTGCTATTTTGGCTGAGGGCGATGCTCAGGACCGCGCAGACCTTGTTTACTTGGAGAAGCTTCCTCTCTTTAACGCAGATGGTTCCATTAAGGAATAACCGATGCGCATTACCGTTTTAATCGAAAACACTTGTAATATTGATTCACTGCAGGCTCAACATGGTTTGAGCCTCTTTATTGAGCATTCCGGAGGAAAAATCCTTTTTGACATGGGTCAAAACGACCTTTTCTTAGAAAATGCTAAATCCCTTGGCGTGGACGTATCTTCTGCAAATGTGGCTATTGTTTCCCATGGTCATTACGACCACGGTGGTGGACTCAAAACCTTCCTGGGGTCAAATTCTAAGGCTCCAATATATGTTAGCCCAACCGCATTCGGTGACTACTATAACAAGACCTACAAGTATATTGGATTGGATCAGGAGTTAGCTCAAAACCCAAGACTTAAAGTAGTAAATGAGCCAACTAAGTTATGGGATGGTGCTACTATCTACCCTGCCCCATGTGCATCCAGCGAAGGTTCAACTGGATTATACGAAAAGGTAGGCGAGAAATTCATTCAAGACAAATTTTGCCACGAGCAATATTTGCTACTTGAAGAAAATGGCAAGAAAATTTTAATTAGCGGATGCTCCCACAGAGGAATTACTAAGATATTAGATGAGTTTAAGCCTGACGTATTTGTCGGTGGCATGCATCTCTCCCACTGGGAGCTGGGTGATGAGTTAAAGTCCCTAGCAAACAAGCTTTTGGACTCTGGAATTGAGATTTACACAGGACATTGTACTGGCGTTGAGCAACACTGTTATATGTGTGAAAACGGAGGAAATCAGAAGCATTTTCACTGCGGTGAAATGTTTGCTGTGCAAACGTGATATGCGCAAGCACGTGTGGTGCCTTCGGCGTGGAATGTGCTACGCCGTGAATTAATAAAAATCTTAAGCACTTAATTGATGGAAAATCCATTGGTTAAGTGCTTTTTATTGGCCAAATTACGACAAGAATCGTGCCAAATTTGAGGGTTGAAAATTTATCAAAAAAATCTTCTAAGCCTTGTATTTCAAGGCTTTGCTGCATTCGACAAGAAATTTTCAATTGCAAAATATGCTAGCATACGATCTATGAGAACTACTATAAATGGTAGGCGGTTGGCTCTCCTGATACGGAGGACAGTTTGTCCCTCCTTGAAAGGAGGTGGTGCTATGGTTACATATTCAGATTTAATCCAAATCGGTATATTGATTACATCTCTATTTAGCGTAATCTTAATGTTAATCATATTCATCTTAGAATACAAAAAGCAGCCGCCCCAATCGAAATAAGCTGCTGCTTTAGTTAGTCTTATTGAGAGTCAACCGTTTACCGGTAGTTCTCTTTTTCTATATTATAACAACCAAATTTTTATTTGTAAATCTAATGCGTACCACTTTTGCGATTGAGTCTCCAGCTTATTCTAAAACAACTCTCTTTGTAGTTTTTAGTGTTTAACGTTTAAAATGAATTCCTACACAAATGACCAATGGAACTCAGAGACAACCACTAAACACTCAACACTAAACACTAAACACCAAACACCAAACACTAAACACTATATTCGCATCTTGGAAACTATCGCAGAAATAGGAATCAGAGCAAAAGATATCCACAGCGTAACCGTAGGCACAAACACCTCAGACGCATATGACAGCTGTGACGCAGAATCTGCCACCAGCACTGAGGATGCCACAACCACGCCACCTAACAACACAGCCGTCCATCTCACCGACCTGGCCCCTACTATCTTCCTTGTATTCTCCACACACACTAATAGCAAACCGCCTAAATAAATCACGTCCGTCAACACCCACAATGCAATAACTAAAGACTCCATCCTCTCAAGTATTCCAAAAACATTCAGCGTGCGAATCATGCTGAAAAAAGGATCGTGTAGCACCTCCGTAAGTTCTACTCCAAGGACTCCCACTGTCGTTATAGTTACGGCTAGGGCAATGCCTAATGCCATGCTAAAACGGGCAATTTTGCTCCCCAAAGATGCTTGTCTATTCCCAGTCACTGGAATATACAGGAAATACAGCCATGGTGACATTACACTAATTACAGGCACTGCTCCCTTTACATAGCTTACACTGTCGGAAATTGTCACAGGTAATAAATTCTTCATCTTCACATTGGTCAAAGCAAACACTGTAACAAGAACTAATACTGGGATTAAGATGCACCATGTAACCTGCCCCATATGGCCCAGTGTTTTAGATTTGCCTGTAGCAACCATTAAGATAAGCAGGATTAACACAAGTGAGAAAAACATGGGCTCTGCCTGCTTATATATGGTGCTGATCATCCTCTCAGAGCTAGTTCTTAGCACAACTCCGCTATACACAGCAATCCATATGGTCAAAAGCATATTAATTACATTACCAGCCACCTTACCATAGGCCCTGGTAAACATATCGCCTAAAGTTCCCTTTCCATCCTTGCCTTGGATAAAAAAATGGGCAAAAATCACCATCAGAAGGGTTGGAACTGCAGCAATTAAAATAGAAATCCATGCTCCCTGACCCGCCTTTGCTGTGTTAAGCCTTGGCAACAATCTAACCATTGGCGAAAACAAACATGTTGTCATTAGGAGTAATTGCTGACGGCTAGTCATCCTGTCATTCATCGTCTGCACCCTCCCCTATGGCATATGTCCTATTAATGGTTGCAACCACTTTAACTGTTGTTTCAAAATTTTGGAAATCCATACATTCCTTATTCCCAGACAACAAATACGCTTGCTGGCCTAACTGGCAAATGTCGATTTCTACATTTTTCGACAAGTCAATTACTCCATCTATTTGCTTCTTAATCTTAGTCTGAATAGCCTGCTCTATTTCAACTATTCCCTGACGGTCCAACATCTCTTGCTCTGTGTAAAGCTCGTCCAATCCACATTGCAGCGTCACTTCTATTACAAGCTCCTTGCCATCTATGTCGTACTTCACATTGGTTTCAGAAATGTCTATTCCAACGCCTTTGTTTTCCTCACCTTCTAGGACTAAGGAAAAGTTTTTGAGGCGCCCATCCAGTAATGCAAGCACATATGTCTGCTCCATATTCAAGAGAAAAGGCTTACCTTCTTCTGGCAAAACTGCAGTACCATTTGGCACAACCTGCCCCTCTTCCACCTTAAAACAACTTGCCAAAGCAAAACCGTTTCTTTTGATGCACGCAACCACATCCATTAGGGTATAACTATACATAATGGATGTTTCTCGGCCTTTCATTGCCATGGCTTCCAATATTTTCGACAGGTTTTGGCCCTCATCCAAGGAACTCATATTCTCCAGGGCCGTTTCTTCTACATAATATAAGGCTGCATTAAGACCAATATCTGGCATACGAATGCAGTAATCCAGCACATCCGAAATCTTACTTTCAGCCGCCTCCTTAGAAATAACAATGTACTTCACGTGACCAAAGTGGAGATACTCGGCACCTGCCTCAGTCTGCATGTTTGCAGCGGCCTGATTCATTGCCCTACCCTCGCCCCTATACAAAATAGGCTTTTCTCCAGACTTTTGGCTACCTAAAGCAGCAAGTTTCACCATGTCCCCTTCATGGTCTATGCCAACAACCTGCAAAAGATCTATTTTCTCAATTTCGTGGTAGTCGTTATATATTCCACCAAAAACAAGGACTGCAACCACAATACAGGCCATGCAAAGCACCCTATAGACAAAAACCGACATCTTACTATCTTTGTATTCCATTATTTCTGGTTTCTCCTATCCCGTGGCCTTAAGAAATCCTGCCTCCATTTGCTAGAAGTAAGTGGTTTTCTGAATATGGCGCTAGTAATCTGATCTCGCGTGCCGTTGCAAAACGGTGTCATGTACGGAACACCAAAGCTTTCCAAGGAACAAAGGTGGTACAAAAGCACGCATGTTCCGACTCCAATTCCAAACATTCCTCCCATAAGGGCACAAACAACAAGCAAAAACCTAGCAATCCTTATGGCATATGCAAAATCCTGGTTAGGCATGGTGTACCCTGCTATTCCTGCCAAAGCCACCACAATTACAACAATTGGAGACATAACATTGGCGGAAACAGCCGATTCTCCCACAATCAGCGCACCAATTATTCCAATTGTTTCACCAACAGGGGTTGGAAGTCTTAGCCCCGACTCCTGCAAAAGTTCGAAGGCGATCATCATACCTAGCACCTCCAGAACTGTGGTTATTGGCACGTTTGCCTTGCTGTCGATTATGGTTATCATGAGCTGTGTTGGGATCATCTGCTGCTGGTACATGGAAATCGCAACGTATAAAGCAGGCAAAAACAAAGAAATTGCCATGGCAATGTACCTGATTATGGTTAGACAAGATGCGACTAAAAAGTGATTTGTGTTATCCTCTGGCACTTTAAAAAATTGCCCTATTTCTCCTGGCACTAAAAATCCTAATGGTATTCCGTCCACTAAAATTCCAACTCTACCCTCCAGCAAATTTAGGGCAAATTTATCCGACCTTTCGGTAGTAATCATCTGAGGAAAAGGAGTTTTAGGGTTATCCACAATATATTCTTCCAAGTTAGCCGTATTGAGCATGCCATCTATGTCTATGTTCTCGATTCTGTGTCTTACTGATCGCACCAGTTCCCTATTTGTTAATCCTGAAATATACACCACATCAACAGTTGTCCTACTGCGAGCTCCTACCGTGTGGCGAATAATCTTAAGGTCAGATGTGTGAAGTTTCCTTCTTAATAGCATGGTATTTACCCTTATGCTTTCCACAAAGGAATCCTTGGAACCCTTAACAGTTTTCTCTATTTTAGGTTCGCCAATGGCCCTCCTGACGTCGCTTTTGACATCGAATGTAATTGCTTCTTGTATTGAATCAAAGACTATGGCGCACCTTTCGTCTGCGATTTGGTCTATTAACTCCTTGAGCGTAGTTACGCGAGTTGCAGCAGGAATATATGCTCCGCCATGTAAAAGCAGGTCCAAAAGTCTCTTCTCTTGGTCAAAATTAGTAAGTTCAAATGTATCTAATGCACGGATTATGCCCTCTCCCACCTGGTCGGAACTCACAAGTCCCTCAAGATAACACAGATGCACAGGGTAATTGGGATTACCTCCCACGAAAATCTTCCTGCATACAAAATCCTCACAATCCGCAAAGGCTTCTGATATGTTGGTACTTGTTATGGACATATTTTTCTCCGCACAAAAAAATCGATGGAGCAAATTACTCCACCGATATTGTTTGGTTTTCATTTAGGTTTTATACACAAATATAATTTTAGTGTATGTATTCCATTCACTAGCCGAAGGCGGCTCACTAACGAGCTTTGCTCGTGGTTCACTAGTGCGATAGCGCGACTACTAGCGAAGCGGCCACTAACGAGCTTTGCTCGTGGTTCACTTTTTAAGATCACTCTTAATCTGTGTTGTGCTAATCTCTGGTGTTCTGCTAAGGTATACAACCTCTGCGCCCTCTTCCTCAAGGAAGTCGAACTTGCCCTTCCAGTCATCGCCAATAACAAATGTGTCAATGTTATAGTCATGGATGTCTGTGCGCTTCTGATCCCAATTCTCCTCTGGAATAACAAGGTCAACGTAGCGAATGGACTCCAAGAGAGCCTTGCGCTGCTCGTATGTGAAATAGCACTTCTTCTGCTTCTCGTTCCAGTTAAACTCATCTGTGGACAAAGCAACTATCAAGTAATCGCCCATTGCCTTAGCTCTCTTGAGCAAGTTAATATGGCCATAGTGAAGCATATCGAATGTACCGTATGTAATAACTCTCTTCATCTTATTTCTCCTATTTGTATATAGCGAACTCTCAAATCTAGTCTCAACTTCTGTTGTCTCAATCTCAGATCTCTTAGGTCTAACCATAAGTCTAGCCAATTCCTGTCTAGGATCTGCGCCATGGTTAACTACTGCATCTACAGCCATAATAATCGGCATATCCACGTGATACTTGGCAGCCAACTTAACTGCCGCATTAAGGGCATGAATGCCTTCTACAACCATTCCTATTTGGGTAACAGCCTCTGGCACTGGAACACCCTTGCCAATGAGCTGTCCTGCTCTAAAGTTACGGCTATTATTACTTGTGGCAGTAACTATCATATCGCCAATACCGGCCAAGCCAGAAAATGTCTGAATATTAGCACCCATTGACATGCCGAGGCTACGAATCTCTCCAATACCTCTAGTAATAAGGGCTGCTCTAGTATTATCTCCAAAGCCCATACCATCTACAACACCAGATGCCAATGCTACGATATTCTTAAGGGCACCGCAAAGTTCAACTCCCAACACATCTGTATTTGTGTAAGTACGCATACATGTGTTAGAGAAAACCTCCTGCACAACCTTGGCAACATCCATATCCAAACAAGCAGAAACAATGGCTGTAGGAATATCTCTAGCTACCTCCTCTGCATGAGTTGGTCCAGACAAAGCAACAAGCTTAATATTCTGGTGATTACCATCCTTGTTAAGCTCGTCCTTAATAACCTCTGTCATGGTGAGCAATGTGTCAGGCTCAATACCCTTGGCTACATCTACAATAATCTGTCCATCTGGGATATATGCCATAGCCTTAGCTGCTGTGGATCTAACAAATGGAGATGGTACTGCAAAAACAATAACACCCATGTCGCGGCAAGCCTTAGCCATATCCTCTGTAAATACGATACTATCTGGAATAACCATGCCTGGAAGATTCTTATGACAACGATTGATAGACAAATCATCCACCTCACTCTTAAAGGCAGACCAAACAGTTACGTTATATCCATCTAATGCCAGCATTCTAGCAAGGGCTAATCCCCATGTGCCGGCTCCTAATACACTAATGTTCATGAGCAATCCTTTGCACAAAATAAATCACAGTAAATTATACACCCTTCCCATAACAAAGGCAAACTTAGGGCAAAGAAAAGCACCTTATAGCATAATAAAACCCACCCGTTAATCGGGTGGGTTAATAGTTTATATGTTGTATTCTATCTTACTTAAAGAAGATACGCTTACGCTCTACGAAGAGAACAACTGCTGCGGATGCAATCAACATTGATGTTGCAATAACAACAACATCTGTAACACCTGTCTCGTCTGGCTCACTTGGATCACCAGGCTCTGGTGTTGCTGTAGGAGTTGCAGTTGGAACAGCTGTAGGTGTAGCTGTTGGAACTGGTGTTGGAGTTGCAGTTGGAACAACTGTTGGTGTTGCTGTTGGAACTGGTGTTGGAGTAGGTGTAACTACTGGATCCTCTGTCTCCTCATCCTCTACGGTGATAATAAGAGCATCGTAAATCTTATCTGCAATATACTCATGGCCCTCATCAGATGGCATCAATGTAATGGAGCTAATATTTGCCAATACATCATTTGTCAATACTGTGGAGTCAAGCTCTACCTGTACATCAGGAACATTAACAAATGTAATATCCTCTGTAACTACTGCATATACGAAGTCAAATGCACCGAATACTGCGTACAAATAATCAAAGATTGTACCAACCTCAATTGTGGTGCCGTTGTAGTCAAATGTTGTATTGTTAAGAGGGTTATATGGGCCAACCACAACTACAACTGCATCTGGGTTAACTGCCTTAATCTCAGCTACAAGGTTATCAAGATCAAATGCATGTGCAACACATGTGTAAACATAGTACTCAATAGCACCAACTACTGTATCAACATACTTCTGATCAACACCCTGATCTGCAAATGTGGGGTAAAGCTTAGCAACGAGATTGTCAACTTCCTTCTCTACCTTAGTTGCATCTGCACCAAAATACTGTGTCCAATCGATGTCATAGTCTGCGCCGTATGCAATAGCATTATCGATAATATCAAGAAGACTTTCAACCTCAGCGAAGTTGATTGTAATAAGGTCTGCCTTAGCAATCTCAGCCTTGTAAGATGCGAAGTCCTCAACCATCTTCTTAGCTGTCATGTTGTTCTTAGAAAGATCCTTGTAATCCACATCAAGCTCTGTAGCCAACATCTTAACGTAACCGTTACGAGAATAGATATTACCGATAGCTACATAGTAGGACTCAGAATCGATTACGTACTCGTGGTGAGTTGCATCATATGCAATCTCCTTAAGACGAGCCTCAATCTCCTCCTTACTCATCTTGCTAACTTCCTCAAAAGCATCTACAAGTTGCTCAGCGGAATCAACATTCTTGTCAAGGAAGATCTCAAGAACCTTACATGCAGGATCATATACTGTAGCTGCTACTGTCTTGAGTGCCTTGTCTGCGGCAGGAATAACAGTATTCTTAAGCTCATCCTCAATATTCTCAAGAATCTCAAATGCCTTAAGAACCTTCTCTACATCAATCTCCTCTGTGTCAGCCTCTGCTGCTACGAGAACCCACAAAAGCTCGATCTCGGAAATACGCTCAGGAAGCATCTCCTGTACGTAGCCAAGAGTCTCCATCATGTCCTCATATGTATCGAAGCCATCTCCCTCAAGGATATCCTTGAGCTCGTTAAGTGTATCGATAGCAAGGTCAACCTCGTATCTAAGCTGGTTAACGTATGCTACATACTGTGTATACTCGTTGTCTGTGCTTGTAGAACTGAGAGAATATGTGCTTGCTGGCTGTGTTGTGCCGCTACCATACTTGTTGATAAGCTCCTCAAGCAAATCTGCAGGAATCTTGTCAAGCAAGTCCTGTGGAATCTGCTCAAGCCAATTCTCTGGAATCTCCTCGGGCCAATCCTCAGGAAGCTCCTCGGGAATCTCCTCTGGAACGTCTGCAGGAATCTGAGCCTTAACATCCTCAAACTGCGCAATCAAAGAATCAATCTCTGCAATAGCCTGATCAAACAAACCATACTTAACTGCCTGATCATGAACAAATGAATAGAGATCATCGTAGTACTCGTCTACGATTTCATCGTAGAACATCTCAACAAGCTTGTCTCCCTCTGTCTTGTTATAAGCAAGAGTGGAAATTGGAAGCATACCGAGCACCATGGCAAAAGCCAAGATAACTGCAAGTACTACATTAAACTTTCTGTTAAATGAGTTCTTCATTATAACCCTCCAAATTATTAATACTCTTACGAGCGAATAATGTACATTGATAAATTTTATCAATGTACATTATATAGTATCCAGTATTTTTTTACAACATCAACCATAGGTTATTTAGGCTGAATTTATCGTTTTTTTGCAAATGGTTGTGCCTTTCTATTACGGCAAAACCAAGCCAATACCCAGAAGTATCCAAACATAATTGGAATCAATGGGAACAGATAGAAATATGGCATGGGAATAAGCTTATAGAACCATACTAAGAAGGGTATCTTTCCTGGATCGTGAATGAAAGAGAAAGATACATTCTGTGCCAAGGCTCCTGTGGAATGAAGCCACTCTATACAACCATATGCTACTGTAAAGTATGCTATTACACATAATGTAACAGACCAAATATACTTCTTGTCTGGCTTAAGTCTACCTGCTGCAAACATCCATAAAGGAAGACCAATAGCAAATGTATGGTTAAGCCAAGAGTTAAGAATAGTTACATCGTACCAATTGTGAGATGCAAAATTAGATGGCAAGCTAAGCATATATGTACATGCTGCAGCTAGTGAGAAAAAGATAGAATACTGTCTAGCTAATTCAAACTTAGGCACAAGCATGAGTAATACCAAGATTGCATTAAAGTTACATACCTGCATCATCTGGATAGCAAATGTCTTGAAATCAAAGTCCAAGGTGAACTTGAAATCCATTGCATATCTAAAGAACAATCCACCAAAGCAAATCAAGGCACCAATACCAAACATGATATTCTGTGCCCATCTTGGCATCTTGCTAATGGCAAACATGGTTATACCATAGAATGCAATAGTAACTATAAGAAATGTAATATGTGTCTGGTCAAATGTTCTCATAGTATTACTCCGTTACTGTAATTGTGTAGGTGGTGGTGCAAAGAACACCATTTTCAATGTATATTACCTCTAATTCTAATGGCCCCAGCTTATCAGATCTAAATCCGTAAACATAGTCATCCTTTAACTCCATTTCTCTAGTTGTACCATCGTCATAATGAACAATAAGAACTCCACCTCTAGCATCAAGCCATTCACCCTTTTTATATTCTGTTTTGGGCAATGTCTTAAACGTGAGATTATTATACTTGCCTGTTGGATTAGCAGGAATTTCTTTAATCGAAACATTAAATGTTGTTGACAAATTCTTGTATTTTACAGTAATAATTTGAACATCTACTGGTACGGAACTATCAAAACCTGTAATTTCACATTCACTACCATTTACAGTAATCTCTCCACCATTTGTCATTGTCATAACAAGTTTCAGGTTAAAAAAATCAGAGCTCTCACCTACATAATAAGTGGTCTTATTAGGCATATTTAAAATTGACAACTCTTTAGGCTCTACTACTTCTTCTGCATTTCTTAAGAAGATTAAAAGCAATACTGCTGCCAAAACAACTACAACAGATCCTAAAATTGCAGCAAGAAGCTTTACATTCTTAGGCTGTTGCAACCTGCCGGCCTTCTCGAGCTTCTGAGCCTTCTCCATTTTTGTTGGGACAAAAGCTGTAGATTTATCCACCTTAGGTTGCTTAACTGGCTTTGGTTCCTTTACCTTCTTTGGCTTATTAAGCTTAATTGCCTTAGCAGTTCCAATATTAGTTATTTTTTCAACCTTAGTCTGCTTCTCCTTTTTAGGCTTCGGAGCCTTGGTTGTCTTCAACTTCGTAGGTTTGTATTGATTCTTCATTATCAATCTCCTTCCTTTTAAGGTTAATCATAAACCAAACAACACCAACAATGCACATAAACAAAGCGTGAATTGCTAGAGTTGAACATCCTAAGATGATTTTTTCATTTTCTCTAAGAAATTCGCAGTAGAATCGCATTCCACCATATAAAATCATCATAAGAGGATATATAGAACCATCTGAAATATAGTTTTTTTTCTTTGTTCTATATACAAGATATATGAGAATAATAGTTGTCAAGACAGTTTCAAAAATAGCAGTTGGAAAATGATAAAATCCAGTTTTTATGTTATAGATACCACCCTGCCATTGAAGTCCCCTACAACACCCAGGGAAAACACATGCTAGTTGTCCTATACAACTTCTAATTAATGGGTACATTACAATAGAATCACAAACTAAATTCCACTTCAGTCGTAATATTAAAGCAAGAACAACTGCTATTAATGGAAAGAACACAAACAGCCTAACAATACTATTTGTTGCAGTCTCAATGCCAAATAGTCCTACATCTCGAACATGTTGAACGACTACCCAAATTCCATCTCCAACAAGGCCTATCCCACCATATACTCCAGCTACTATAATAGCCATCTTCCATAATGGAACTCCCATTTTCTTACCATGCCACAGACTATATATTATAGCTACTATCAACCCAATGTTGTTAATCCAAATATACAACACATCTTCTAATCCATGATTAGCAACATATCGAATCATTTCATTCATAATAAACAATAACATTTATACGCACCCATGTAAGCATGGGTGCGTATATGTAAACTCTTAATAACTACGATCTACTTTTAAGAAAATCAAGGTAATTATAAATACCATCATTAGTTAAATCTGCAGGATTCAATGCATGAGAGCATGCAGTGGATCCTTTGCATGACCAAATAGCAGCACCAGATGTCAAATAACTGCCAGCAATAGCTGTTCCATCTTGTTCAACTACTTTATCATATGCATTCACATATGTACTTGTAATTTGTGATGCATCTACGGTTACTGTTTTTCCTCTCTTTTCCTGAGCTACGCCCATATTTACATAATTAACATTGTTAATAACATGAATAAACTCATCATACTCAAAGGTTACATTACCATCACAGTCTTTATTGGTTTTAAAAAGATAATCAATAACAGTTGAAACTGTCTTACTACTATATTTATCATTCTCACTCAACCAATTATACTGTTCTGTTTTACCCTTTAATACAATACTTGTTCCATCTGCAGCTGTGTCACAGAAAACACCAGCTCCAATAACTTTATTGCCCTTACCTGTAAATGTTTCTGTATAACCACCACTTCTCTGAATAGTTAGTGTATTTTCCAATATAACCTGTGTACCATTATACACATGAACATTAGAATTGATGCCACCCTCTAAAACGGAATCCTTAATTGTAATCGTACCACTATCTACACGAACAGGAGAAAAGAATCCGGAAACATAACAATTATTAATTGTAACCTTACCCGAAACACGCAAACCTGGTGCAAAATACGGCTTGCTTGCACTGTCTGAAGAAAGAATACTCTCTGGATAAACTGGTCCATTAATTACAACTTGCTCAATCGTACCACTGCTCATACCTATAAACATAACTAGTGTATGAGCAGGTTTATTCTCTGAAGTCAACGGAGCCTTAAATGTGTAACTTGTTGCATCAATTACATGATAATTACCATTCATATAAGTTACAGTCTTAGATGTATCATTAAACTCTGTTCCAAGAACAATATCCTTTAACAATACAATGCTAGAACCTGCAGACTTCCACTGTGCAACGTTAGCTACGTTATAAGCATCAAGAACAATAGTTACCTCAAGTGGGCATTCCTTACCACCGTTACTAATTGTAATAGTGTAATTTTCACCATTTGCAGAAGCAGGGATTTTAAGTTCCCAATCTTCCCAATTGTCCTTTGTTGTATCTAATGACCACTGATCGTTTCCTTCGCCATTGTTAAGGAATCTTACTTCAATCTTATTGGAATCAACTGTCTTTCCATCTTTCAAAGCAAACAATGTACCTAATGTAATTGTGTTTTTTGTACCAATAGTGAACTCACTACCATACTTTTCCTGAGTATTAGCATTGCCTGCTAAAGTAAAGATTGAACTTGCCTCATCAAAGGATACTCTAAATATCCACTTCATGTTATTTCCGTCTGCATCTTTACCCTTTGTTGTTACTGTTACATCAACTGTAAACTGACCATTTACGTTTTCCTTAATCGTAAGTGTAGTTCCATTCTTCAAGAGATTATTTGCACCATCGCCAGACAAATCAAGTGTAACACCATTATCTACTACAATATTTGCACAAGTCTTTGTTGGTGTAATTTCTGATGTAATTGTCCAACTAGAAGAAGATTCATACTTTACACTTACTGGAGTTACAACAACGCCATCTTCAGTGCTTGGCTTACCCGCAGTTCCTCCCAAGAATTCTGGTGTGAAAGTGTAAATTGCTACCATTTCAACCTTAATTGTGTATACAATGTTCTGTGCAGTAACAGTAATAACTGTACCATCACTCAAGTTGTCTCCCTCAAGAACCAACTCTGCTGTATTTCCAATTTCTTCTCCATTTATCTTCCAAGAAACAGGACGAGTAGTCTCATTACCATTCTCATCAATGAACTTATATGCTGTCAGCTTAAAGGAAGTTGTTTCGTTAGAAACGTGAATAGTATGAACCTGTGTTCTATCTTCCTGCAAATGGAAGTCTGCATTATTTCCTTCTCCACTTACAGAGAACTTTTCAAGCTCTACAGAATACTCTGTCTCATATGACACATTTGTAGCGAGATTTGTGAATACACCACCTACAAAAGCAAAGCGCTCACCTGTTGGAATCTCAAGAACGCAATCAAAAGAGTCTCTAGCCACGATTGTGTTAGTTCCTGTAATCTCTTCTACTGTTGCATTTACATAAATTGTAGTAGATCCTTCCCATGTGCTTGGGTCATCTTTTATAGTCTTAAATCCAATAAGACTGCCTGTACCAATCAATGTAATAGTGTCGGGAAGGTAAATTTCAGCAACTTCATACTTTCCTTCAGCTACCTTGGAGCTACCAAGTTCTGTTACACCATATGCAACGTATACCTGAGTTGCCTTTGTGCCCCAATCAGAATAGAAGAAAACACCAAAATTGTTACCAATTGCTGTTGTCTTAAATCTGCTTACAAGGTTTGTTGCAAGATTGCTGTCCTTCTGAGCTGCCTCAAGCAAAGCAACTGCCTGGCCATACTCAGCATTGCCGTTAATGTTTGCGATAACATTAACCTGGTCTACAACATCGCTACCTACCTGGTCCAACAAGAAGTAATTCTTGCCAACAATATCCAAGCTTCTAGGAGACTCTGGAGAGAATGTAATAACCACTGGAGCAGGATCTGCTGGCTCTACTGCTGGCTCTTCATCAGCATAAGCAACACCAAAGAGAACAAATCCAAGGCTTACCTCTGCTGTTGCATCCAAATCCTCATACTTGTTAAGTACTACAATCTTGTTCTCTACGTCATACCAAAAGTGGTAGCCGTACTTAGCACTCTTAGGTGCAAAGGATGCGTAGTAATCTGTTTTGAGATTACCATCTTCGTCATACTCACCATAGTACTTATTAATTGCATTTCTAAGGTCATTCTCATTCTTAATAGCACCATTGTCTACTTCCCACAGTGCCAACTGGATGTTCAAAGATGCTGCAAACTGCTGATCCGCACTTACATTAGCCTTCTGAATAACACCAGATACAGTAGGAATCAAAACTGCTGCCAAAATTGCAATAACAGCAATTACAATAACCATTTCTACAATGGTAAATGCTTTTTTGCTCCTTAGTTTATTCATGTTCTTCTCCTTTCGTCCTTGGACGATTTTAGATT
>JAFYSJ010000018.1 GCA_017559445.1 Clostridia bacterium | reverse complement strand
ATTCTTTGTTTTTTATTCCTTCTGGAGTCTTTGGCCATTCTCCTTGTTGATACATTTCGACACATTTCAATTTGTACTCATATGAGTAACGCATAAAAATACCCTCCTTACTGGTTTGTCCAGTAAAGAGGGTACATATCAATTTTATATCCATTTCCTTTATTTTTTGCTTAATTTTTGGCCTTTTTGTGCTACAATATAAGGTGATTTATAATGTACAGGAGGTACATATTAATGAAGATTGCTATTATTACAGGAGCTTCTTCCGGCATGGGCAGAGAGTTCCTTTTGCGTATAGATAAGGAGTATAAGTTAGATCAGATTTGGGCTATTGCTCGTAATCAGGAGAGATTGGATCAGCTTAGTTCCTGGACTACAACTCCTATTAGAACTTTTTCTTTAGATCTCACTGATATGGCCAGCATCGATGTAATCGCACAGGCTCTGGCAGAGGAACAGCCTTGGGTTCAGATCCTTGTAAATGGTAGCGGTTATGGTAAGTTTGGTGCATTTGAGGAGATTTCCATGGCAGATAACACTGGCATGATCGACCTTAACTGCCGCGCTTATGTTGCTATGGCCCAGACAGTACTTCCTTATATGAATCGTAGCGGAGTTATTTTGAATATTGACTCCATGTCTAGCTTTATGCCACTTCCACATGCATCTATTTATGCTGCATCTAAGGCTTTTGTTCTAAGCTGGAGCAGATCTCTTAATGTGGAACTTAAGGCAAGAGGCATTCGTTCTATTGCATTCTGTCCATATTGGGTAATGACAGCTTTCTTTGATAGAGCAAATGATAAAAAGAATTTCACTAAATTTGATAAGGTATATACTACAGAATTTGTAGTTGAAAAGGCTATGAAGTGTATGGCAAAGGGCAAGAGAGACGTTTGCGTACCAGGCCTTTATGCTAAATTGTTGCATATTACTGCTCGCATTATGCCTAAGAGTTTTGTAATGTGGGTATGGGGAAAGATGCAGAAACTTTATTAATGGACAAGCGTAAGTTAGCCATATTCATTGGTGTGCTATCCAATGTGATTTTCGGCTTTAGTTTTGTGTTTACAACAGACGCTATTGGCACCTTGGGCGTCTCAAATATGGTTTTTTTGACACACAGATTTTTGCTTGCCACCATTGTAATGTGGTTAATTTCTTTGGTGACTAGGCAAAAGCTTAAGTTTAAAGGTAGACCTTGGTATAAGCTGATTTTGTTGGGCCTTTGCCAGCCAGTTATTTATTTCATTACTGGTAACTATGGACTTTTGATGTCCACCTCTACTTTTAGTGCGATTATGATTGCGTTGGTTCCAGTTATTGGCACCTTGGAGGCAACCATTTTCCTGAAGGAAAGACCTTCTTGGATACAGTACCTGTTGTGTGGCATTTCCGTTGTGGCAGTTTCTATTTTATCTGTGTCTGAGACATCTGGTGGAACAACTACCGTTTTGGGTGTTGTGCTTTTAGTGGTTTCATCCATTGCAGCGGGAACCTTTAACTTGATTAGCAGAGGTAGTCGCGAGGACTTTACAGCCTTTGAGAGAACCTTTGGAATGTTTGCGGTAGCGGCAGTTTCTTTTTTGGTGTTGGCTACTGTTGAAAATAGTACTAACCTGCAGGCTTTTGTGGAACCATTTAAGCATACAAGTTATGTAGTGGATATTTTGTACTTGGGCATTGCATCTAGCGTGGTGGCATTCTTTGGTGTTAATTACGCTAACACATATTTGCCAGTGGTACAGTCCACAGCTTTCTCTAACATAACAACTATTGTTTCTGTTATGGCAGGAATATTCATTTTGCACGACCCCTATTCATGGGTGACAATAGTTGCGGCCTTAGTTATAATGACCTCCGTATGGGGAATCCAGAAATTTTCGAGGAGCAAAGACAATGCGTAAAGATCATAAAGTGATGCGTTTTTTGTGGATATTTCTAATGCTGACAGTTGGTTCAGTTATATATGCTTTAGGTGTAGCTTATTTCCTAGATCCCTTGGACTTAGCTCCAGGTGGACTTACAGGTATTGGTATTATCTTAGATAACTTCATCCCCTTGGGACCTGGTATCATTGTATTTATACTTAATGTTCCAATTTTAGTTGTGGGTCTTAAGAAGTTTGGTAAGGAATTTTTGTTCTCTACTTGTTATTCTACAATTTTGATTTCCATACTGATGGACGTATTTAGAGAGTGGAACCATGAGATGGCACTTACACAGGACAGAATGTTGGCTGCTCTTGCAGGTGGCGTTTGTCTTGCTGTTGGTATGGGCATTGTCTTCAGATGCGGCGGTACAACAGGTGGTGTTGATGTAATTATCAAGCTTGTTCACCTTAAGTATAGACATGTTAGAACAGGTACTATTTTGTTGATTATTGACTTCACGATTATTACAGCTTCTGTAATTGCCCTTAAGAATATTGAAATTGGTTTGTATGCAATAGTTGCTTTGTTTGTTAATAGTATGGTATTTGATCTTGTACTTTATGGTACAGACGAGGCAAAACTTGTTTATATTGTAAGTAATCATCATGAGGAAGTGGCAGACAGACTGCTTAAGGAAATTAGTGTTGGCGTAACTTTCCTTGAGGGAGAGGGTGCTTATACTAGAGAGGATAAGCGTGTACTCATGACTGTTTCTAAGAAGCAAAACTTCCCCAAGATTAAGGACGTTGTTAAGGAAGTTGATCCACAGGCTTTCATGATTGTTACTAGTGCAACAGAAGTTTTTGGTGTTGGATTTAAGAATGCACACCATGAGGAGCTTTAATGGTTTCTCAGGAACTTTATAACAACATATTGGATAACATCAAGGAGGCCCATCTTAAGTTGGGTTATTCCGAATCGGCCATTAGCTTGAATTATCAGAAGCGCAGTTTATGTCATTTGATTGGCGATAGCGATATGAAAGTTGCACTGGAGGAGCTTAAGGTTTTTGCGAGCCCTATGTTAGGCGAGCTAACCTTTAGATTTAAGGAAAATCAGGTTCGCGTTACAGTTCCTGCGGAGGGAGTTAAGTACGTGGCCGAAAATGTTCCAGAAAAGCCACACTTAAGGGATTTAATTGAGTTAATTAAGAAACCCTTGGTTACAATGGATCAAATTAAAGATGTGTTCAATAAATATTCAGACCAGGTTATGTGCAAGGCTACAGATGAAAGCGGCATGGATTTTGTAATTTGGTTTGGAGACGGCCAGCCTGATGACTATAGGTATTGCATTTGCCTAGACGGATTGGGTGCCACATATCACAGACTTTCAAAGAAAGATTTTCAAGATATATATAATATTTAGGAGGACAATATGACAAAAGTTAAGGATTTGCCTTATCAGAGAGCGACCATTGAGGACTTTACAGCTGCGTATAACAAGTTTGATGAAGCAGTTAAGGTTGCAACATGTGCAGAGGATGTGCTTAAGGCTCGTAAGGAGTTTATGGAAGGCGGCGCATGCGAGTATTTTACAAATTCCGCTTTGGCTCAGTGTAGATTTACATTGGATATGAGCAACGAGTTCTATAAGGCTGAGCAGGATTATTATGACGAAGTAGGTCCATTGGTATCTAACCTTATGGTTAAGATGGCAGACTACATGCTCACAAGCCCATTTAGAGCAGAGTTGGAAAAGGCATTGCCAGAACCAGTTTTTTTGAACTATGAGTTTGCTAAGAAGTCTCACAGCGAGGCTATTATTGAGGATCAGCAGGAAGAGAATGCTTTGACTACAGGATACTCCCAGCTTATGAGCGGTCTTATGCTTGACTGGAATGGTGAGAAGAAACCAATGTCTTATGTACGTGGTTTCTTGGAGGATGAGGATCGTAACGTTCGTCGTGCAGCAGCTGAGGCAATTGGCAAGGGAATGGAGTCCGTAGCAGATCAGTTGGACAAGTATTATGATGATCTTGTTAAGGTTCGTGACCGCATGGCTAAGAAGTTGGGCTACGAAAACTACATCGAGCTTGGTTACTATCGCATGGGCAGAATCGACTACAACAAGGAAATGGTTGAGAAGTTCCGCGCAAACGTTTTGGAGTCCATCGTTCCTGCAGTTAAGGAAATTAAGGCAAAAATCGCAGATGAGCTTGGTATTGACCAGATCATGATCTACGATAACGACATCGTTTCTGCTGAGGGCAACCCTCGTCCATTTGGAACAAAAGAAGAGATTTTCGAAGCAGCAAAGAAGATGTATAACGAAATGAATCCTGAAATTGGCGCATTCATGGAAGCTATGCAGGAGGCAGAGGCCTTTGACGTAGAGCCTAGAATCGGCAAGTGGGGTGGCGGATACTGCACAGCTTTCGCAAAGTATAAGCAGCCCTTCATTTTGGCTAACTTCAACGGTTCCTCTGGAGATATTGACGTTATGACTCACGAGTTTGGTCATGCATGGGCAATGTACAAGGCTCTCCACGAGGGAGATATGGAGACAGACGTTGGTTCCATGGAGACAGCAGAAACTCATTCCATGAGTATGGAGTTCTTTAGCTGGCCTTGGATGAACTTGTTCTTTAAGGATGCACAGGCATATTGCCGCAAGCATTTGACAGATGCACTTACATTTATTCCTTATGGTGTAATCGTTGACGAGTTCCAGCACAGAGTTTATGAAAAGCCAGAGATGACACCTGCAGAGAGAAAGCAGGTATGGCTTGAGTTGGAGGCAAAGTATAGACCTTACATTTCCTACGAGGGAATTCCTTATTTGGAGCAGGGTACAAGATGGCAGTATCAGATGCACATCTACGAGAGCCCCTTCTATTACATTGATTACTGCTTGGCACAGGTTGTAGCTTTGGAGTTCTTGTCTGATTCTCTTCAGGATTATGACGATGCACTCAAGAGATACATGGACCATGCAGCACGTGGTGGTATGTTTGCATTTAACACACTTGTTAAGAAGGCAGGTTTGGCAAGCCCATTTGAGGAAGGCGCTTTGGCAAAGGTTATCGATAACATTATTGAAAAGCTTAGGACTTTGTAAGAGGTAAACATGAGAGATAGTAGAATTCAGACATTGGCCCATAATTTGGTCAATTATTCATGCAAGATTCAGCCAGGAGAAAAGCTTTTGGTTGAGATGACAGGTATAAATCCTGAGATTGGTAAAGCAATTGCAGAAGAGACATATGCAGTAGGCGGTCATCCTTTTGTTGTGACTGTTGATCCTGGCGTTAAGCGTGCTCTTATGATGGGCATGACAGACAAGCAGGCAGAGCTTATGGCAAAGTACGATGCATATCGTATGGCTGACATGGATGCATATATTGGAATCCGCGGCGGAGACAATCTCTTTGAGGAAGTAGATGTTCCAGCAGAGCAGAGAAAGGCTTATCAGCTTGGCTATTCTAAGCCTGTTCACATGGACATTCGTCTTAACCACACAAAGTGGTGCGTTATGCGTTGGCCAAATCCTGGCATGGCACAGTCTGCTGGTCAGTCCACAGAGGCTTTTGAGGACTTCTATTTTAATGTTTGCTGCTTGGATTATTCCAAGATGGACAGAGCAATGGATGCACTTAAGGATCTCATGGAGAGAACAGACAAGGTAAGACTTGTTGCTCAGGATACAGATATCACATTCTCCATTAAGGGAATGCCTGCTATTAAATGCGCAGGTAATCTTAACATTCCAGATGGAGAGATTTATTCTGCCCCTGTTAAGAATTCTGTAAATGGTGTTATCCATTACAACACACCTTCCATGAACCAGGGCAAGAAGTTTGAGGACGTTCGCCTTGTATTCAAGGATGGTAAGATTGTTGAGGCTACAGCAAACGATACAGAGACAATTAACAAGATTTTTGATGTGGATGATGGAGCAAGATATGTTGGTGAGTTTGCAATTGGTGTAAACCCATACATTAACAAGCCTATGCTTGACACTCTCTTTGACGAAAAGATTGCAGGTTCCATCCACTTTACACCAGGCAACAGCTATGACGATTGCGATAATGGCAATAAGTCTGCTTTGCACTGGGACCTTGTTCTCATTATGACACCTGAGTACGGTGGCGGTGAGATTTGGTTTGACGATGTACTTATCCGCAAGGATGGTAGATTTGTAATCCCAGAGTTGGATTGCTTGAACCCAGAGAATTTAATCTAAACTATTAAGTCCTGCTTTAGTGCGGGACTTTTTTGGAGGGAAACATGAAACAGGTATTGTTTGGTAAAACAGGAATTAAGGTGCCTGCAGTTGTTGTAGGTTGCATGCGTATTGGAAATATGGACCAGCAGGAGCTTGGCAAGTTTGTTCATGGAGCAATGGATTTAGGTGCAAACTTCTTTGACCATGCAGATATTTACGATGGTGGAAGATGCGAGGAGCACTTCGGTCAGCTTTTGGCAAACGATAAGTCCTTGCATAGAGAGGATATGTTCATCCAGTCCAAGTGTGGTATTCGCTTAGGCATGTATGACCAATCCAAGGAGTATATTTTGGAGTCTGTAGATAACATTTTGTCTAGACTTCAGACAGATTATTTGGATGCACTTTTGCTTCACAGACCAGATGCATTGGTAGAGCCAGATGAGGTTGCTGAAGCTTTTGATATTTTGGAGTCTAGTGGAAAGGTTAAGTATTTCGGTGTTTCTAACCACAGACCTAGCCAGATGCAGCTTCTTAATACAAGCGTTAAACAGACTTTGCATGCAAATCAGCTCCAATTCAGTATTCCTGTGTCTAATATGGTAGCAGCAGGTCTTGAGGTGGATATGGATACAGAGGGTTCTGCAGATAGAGATGGAGCAGTTTTGGATTATTGCAGAATGAATAATGTGACAATTCAGGCATGGTCTCCATTCCAGATGCCCAATTGGGGTGGTTGTTATATTGGCAGCAGCCAGTATGCAAAGCTTAACGAGACAATGGAGGAGTTGGCTCCTAAGTACGACTTGGATGTAACTGGTTTGGGTGCAGCATGGATTATGAGACACCCAGCTAACATGCAGGTAGTACTCGGAACAACTAAGCTTGATAGAATTGCTTCTGCAGTAAAGGCATCCGAGGTGCAGTTGTCTAGACAAGATTGGTACAAGCTTTACTTAGATGCAGGACATATTTTGCCTTAGGAAGACGCTACGTTAGTGAGCCGCAAGCAGAGCTTGCTAGTGGCCGCTCATTGCATTCGCTAGTGAGCCGCCTGCGGCTAGTGGCCGCAACTGCGTTGCTAGTGATGGAAAGTCTTTTATAAAAACAAAAACGCTCGTTTCCGTTTGGAGACGAGCGTTTGTTGTATTAGTAAAATTAGATTGCGAAATTTCCGTCAACAAAGATCTGGATTTCCTTGCCGGACTTGTCCTTACCAACGATGCTAAGGTCCTTTGTGCCGATCATGAAGTCAACGTGTTCTGCGGAGCTGTTAATGCCAGCAGCCTTCTTTTCGTCCTCGTTCATAGTTTCTCCACCCTTTACACAGGAAGCATAGGCTCTGCCAAGAGCCAGGTGACAGCTTGCGTTTTCATCAAAGAGAGTGTTGTAGAACAATGTATTCATATTGGAGATTGGGCTGTTGTATGGAACGAGAGCAACCTCACCAAGTCTAGCAGCACCTTCGTCTGTGTCGATAATACCCTTAAGATTGTCGTAACCAGTTTCAGCATAGTAGTCCACAACCTTACCATCCTTAAATGTCATGCCAAAGTTGTCAATCAAGGAACCGTTGTGGATAAGTGGCATGGAAGCAACAACCTTACCGTCTACCTTGAAACAGTGAGGAGCGGAGAAAACTTCCTCTGTAGGCATATTTGCAATAAAGGAGTATCCGTCAGTTGCCTCTTCACCTGCAGAAACGAAGTGATAGTTTTCGGGGAGACCAATTACGAGATCTGTGCCAATGGAGTTTGTGAAATGGAGTTCAACTAAATCCATGGAGTTAAGTTTAGATGCGTTAGATGCCATTTCTTCCAAATGGTCCTTCCAAGCCTGCACAGGATCTTCAGAATCGAGACGCATTGCTGTAGCAATCTTATTCCAAAGAGCCTCCATAGCTGCTGCTTCGTTCATGCCAGGACATACTCTCTTAGCCCATGCAGGTGTTGGCATAGCTGCAAGGCACCAACGGATGTCGTTAATCATGGAAGCATCGTAGAATCTCTTGCATGCATTGCGGTTTGCTCTAGAGGAAGCAATGAGCTTAGCAGGATCTACATCTGCGTAAATATCTGGGTCATCGGAAAGGATGCAGATATATGCCATATGGTTGTCTGCAATTGTGTTGCGAGACTCGGCTACCCATGCTGGGATGTCGGCAAGAGTCTCTGCTGTTTCGTATGTATATTTAGTCTTAGAAGCCAGCTCATCTCTCCAGAGAATAGTAACTCTAGTGGCGCCTGCCTGATATGCAGATTCCTGAACGAGTCTAGCGAAGAAAGCGTTGTTAACATCGGCGTTAATGGCAACTTGGTCACCGGGGTGAACGTTGGCACCAACGCGAGTAAGTAAATCAGCGTATTTTTTGTACATGTGTGTCCTCCAATTTGGTATATGTACCATAATAACTAAGGTTAAGAAGAAATGCAATTTTAGACAATAAACGATGTTTACCGACATTGGGTAAAAGGGTACAATGGTATAAAAAGACACATGGAGGACAAAATGAAGAATCAAAAAAAGATATTCTTAGTTTTGTTATTAATATGCGTAGTTGCTGTTGGAATTTTTTTGTATACAGAAGGATGGTTCGATGCAAATCCTGAGCCTACCACAACGCCAGTTCCTAATCCAATCACATCTGGAATAAAGGTTCATTACATAGACGTAGGGCAGGGAGATTCCATCTTCATTGAATTGCCAGATAGCCGCTGTATGTTAATAGATGCAGGCGAAAAAGAATATGGTCCTACAGTTGTTGGTTATATTAATAAATTGGGTTACAGCTCCATAGATATTTTGGTAATTACACATCCTCACACAGACCATATGGGTGGAATGCAACATGTAATTGAAAGTCTTGTTATAAAAAAGGTTTACATGCCAAATGCGACTAACTCTACCAAGGCCTTTGAGAATATGGTAAAGGCTATTCAGGAAGAGGGATGCCCTGTTGTTGTGGCAAAGGCAGGAGTTAACATTCTTAAGGAAACAAATTTGCTAATCGACATATTGGCACCAAATTCCACAGATTACGAAAGTCTTAACGATTACTCCGCAGTTGTAAAGCTCACATATGGTCAGCATAGATTCTTGTTCATGGGAGATGCGGAGACAACTTCCGAAAAGGAAATTACAGCAGATGTAAGTTGCGATTTCATAAAAGTAGGACATCATGGAAGTACAACTTCCTCCGGTTCATCCTTTGTAAAGGCAACAGGCGCAAAGTATGCGATCATTCAGGTTGGTACAGGCAATGACTATGGTCATCCCAAGGAAAAGATTGTGGAGAGATGGGAGAACGCAGGCGCCACAATTTTGAGAACTGATCTGGACGGAAATATTGTAATTAGTACAGACGGAACTAATTTCCACATTTCCACTTCCAAGGGTGACGTTACAGTAGACAATACTCAGGATGTGGGTCAGACCACAAATAAGTGGATTTTGAACACAGGCAGTAAAAAGATTCATTGTTCAGACTGTAGTAGCGTGGAGAAGATAGACCCTAGCAACTACGCAGAATCTACAGATTCCATTGCAGAGCTGATCAATCAGGGATACACAACATGTGGCACATGCAAGCCAGCAGATTAAGGAGAAAACATGCAGGTAATAATCGACAGATTCGAAGAAGGTTTCGCTGTAGTGGAAATTGAGTCAGGGAAAATGGTTAATATGCCAAGGGAACTTTTGCCAGCTGAGGCAAAAGAAGGTGATGTGATTAATATCTTTGTTGATCAAGAAGAAACCACCAGAAGAAAAAAGAACATAAATAATCTTATGAATAGCTTATTTGGATAAAAGCTCCTTAGGACTTGACTACTATATAATAATAATTATTATATATATTTATATTATTTCTTTAGGAGACAAAAATGGCAGAGTTTACTTATGAAATCAAAGAAAAATATGGTGTGCTTTCTGAGAGCGCTAAGGGCTGGACTCGCGAGGTTCGCTTAGTTAGCTGGAATGGCGGCAAGGCTAAGATCGATATCCGTGATTGGGCACCCAACGATGAGAAGATGGGTAAGGGCATCACTCTTACAGAGGAAGAGGTTGCAATCCTTCGCGATATTCTTGGCGAGATCAACGTTTAATTATACATTGAGATATTTGTGGGGAGCTGAAATATGCTCCCCATATTATTAGGAGAAAAAGTGATTAACAAGATTCCACAATTTGCATTGGAGGCAATAGAAGTTTTGGAAGCCCATGGTCATAGTGCCAATTTGGTGGGTGGTTGTCTCCGTGACATTTTGTTGGGACGTGAGCCTGGAGATTACGACATTAATACCAGCGCCATGCCTGAGGAAACGCAAAAAGCTTTTGCAGGATACCATCAGGTGGACACAGGTATTAAGCATGGTACAGTTTCTGTTTGGATACAGGGTCAGCAGGTAGAGATTACTACGTATCGAAACGATGGCACATATAGCGATGGTAGACATCCAGACCAGGTGTCTTTAGGAGCGGAGCTTGCCGAGGACTTAAAGAGGCGAGATTTTACCATTAACGCCATGTGCTGGTCTCCTAAGAAGGGACTTGTTGATTTGTTCGGTGGAGAACAGGATTTGAAAGTGCCAGTAATTAGATGCGTTGGCAATCCATGGGAACGTTTTTCTGAGGATGCGCTGAGAATTTTGAGAGCCCTTAGATTTGCATCTGTACTGGATGGTCAGATTCACCAGGATACAGATAAGGCAATTAGAGAGTTGGCTCCAACATTGGATAAGGTATCTAGAGAAAGATGCGCAGTGGAGTTAGTTAAGCTTTTGAAGGGACCCGGAGCATTTAGGATAATCATGGAGTATCCGCAAGTTTTAGATGTAGTTGTTCCAGGCATAGGCAGAATGGAAGGCTATGACCAACAGAATCCATACCACTGCTACACATTGCTTGAGCACACAGCTACGGTTGTGAAAAATGTGCCACCAACCACAGTGGATAGATTGGCAGCTTTTTTGCACGACATAGCAAAGCCACTTTGTCGCACAGTGGACGAAAAGGGTATAGCCCATTACAAGGGACATCAGGCAAAGGGGGCAGAAGTAGCCCAGGGAATTCTAGAAAATCTTCGTCTAGATAGATCCACAATTCAGCAAGTGGTGACTTTGATTAAGCATCATGACGATAACGTGGATGGCATAACAGAGGCCGGTATCAGGAGAATGCTTGGCAGATTAGGTGAAGACGCTTTTGATCACCTTATGCATCTTAAGAAAGCAGATAATCTGGGCCAGAACAGGGAAAGAAGCAACAGAATCCCAAATCTTGAAAGAGTTTGCCTTGTTAAGGAAGAAATCCTAGCAAATGAGAAACCATATAAGTTGAATCAGCTGGCAGTAAACGGAGCGGATTTGATGGAGTTAGGGTTTAAGCCTGGACCACAAATGGGCAAGACATTAGAAAAACTTTTGGACCTGGTCATCGAAGGTGATTTGTCTAACACAAAGGAAGAACTTATTAAATACTTAAATAAGCACAGATAAAACAACGGACCTACCACTTGGCAGGCCCGTTATCTTTTTATATAAGGGGAACAAACATGAGAAGTTTTAAAAACGTTTCTCTCGTTAAGTAAGACGGCAGGTTTCAGAAAAAGTTCGATACTTTATAAAACTTTTATAAGAAATAGGAACAATATTTGAGCCAACATAATCCGCTAACTAAAAAGAAACCCAAGGCTGAGAGAATTACCGGAAGAAATGAGTTAAAGTCCGATGTCTCTTTAATTATTCTATAGTTCCACCAGCCTTCTAATCGTCTGCCTTTATATTTTGGCAAAATGAAATAGGGGAATATGTTCCAAAAGGCTACAAGTCGATCGCCAGATTCTTCTTGAATAAGTCTAAAGAAGAACCAAAGGAGTGTAATAACACCACCAGAGAATAAAAAGGAGTCCGTTAGTGTATACCACATGAGGATAATGTCATATTCGGCAACTCTTGCAATCAAGGACCATAGCGCATTGGTATGGGAATGGTATCTTATAGTGGCATAGTGATTAGAGTACATGTAGAAAAAGAAATAGGCGTACGCTAATACTAAACCAAGCAGAATGCTGAGAACTGTAGATATTGATGAGATAATTCGCTGCCTTTTCTTCTGGTACAAAAGTGGGGAAGAATAATTTTTGCTCATCGTGTTATCCTCCATTGGAATTTATCCAAATCTATAGTGTCCTTTGAAATGGAAATACCGTCCTTTTCCAAAAGTGAAGCTTGGGCTTGAGCACCACCAAAGGCATAGTTTGAAGAAAGCTTTCCTTTGGAAGACACAACTCTCCAGCATGGAATTGTATTAGGATCAGGATTATTATGTAGAGCATTTCCTACGGCCCTAATGGCCTTAGGTGATCCTGCTATTTCGGCAATTTGGGCATATGTGGCAACTTTTCCACAAGGAATAGCCTTAACAATCTGGTACACCTTGCTATAGAAACTTAATTTAACAGGGCGAGCCTTTTCCTTGCGTCTTACCCAGCATACCTGGAAGTCGGAGAAGGTTAAGCCAAGTCGACCTTGTAATCCCATGGATGCGTTGTTTCCTTCTACAATTTGGCAATATGCGTATGCACCGTTGCTTACTCTGTAGTTAATGAGCCATGACTCTAACTCTGTGCCGAGGTGCAAGCGTCTGGAATCAGGATCTACTTCTAAAATACCCATGGCGCCTTCGTCGTGAAGGCCAATAAATCCGCAAAGCTTTCCATCTACCCAAGCGCCCCACATTTCGCCTTCGGAAATTCTTTCTGCCAAATAGTCTTTGTTTCGGAACAAGTGATATCTCATGGCAGCATAGTCTAAGTTCTCCAATGTGAGGGGACGGATGTCACAGTTGTTGTTAAGTGGCAAAAGTTCCTTATGCTGGTAAGTTGCCAAACAACACTTGTAGTTACATGCCATGGGGGCAATTTCGTTAAGGGCATCTATTTCGTACAAGTGATGTGTGTTTACACAATCCCACTCCTTGGGCAAAAGGGAGCAAAGGTATCTTGCACATTCTAGGTTTGGAGCAGACATGTAGAAATAGTCATAGGCCTCAGTGTGTGCGGATAAAAAGCCCTTGGGGCCACTGTATACAATATGCAAGTCCTTGGAGCGGAGAGCTTCAAGAATATCTACGTGAACAAGGAAGTCTTTCTCGCAATAATCCGTAGCAAAAATAGCAGAGATTAATTTAAGGATAGCATTAGACATATCGCTAATTGAAAGGACGGAAGTATCAGGAACATGCACAAAAAGTCCTTTGTAGCCATATTTTTGCTGATTGGACAATAGGTGATAATACAAGTTATTGCATACGTACTTTCCGGCAGAAAGAGAAATCTCTGTAGGAATACGGGACTTGTTAAGTTGGTTGAATAAAATCTCTAGGTTAAGAGATGTTTCTAAGGAATTAGAACCATTTTCGCAAATAGCTTGTCCAGAATACAAAACTCCTGCGTTGTCTGGAATTATGGCATCCATAATGTTAAGGGCCTGTTTTTCTAGAGAAATAGCAGTTCTCTTGTTAGCGAGACCACAACATATAACCACATCGGGCTTGTGACAAACAATAGCCTCTTCTAAAGCCTCCCAGCATTTATCGTATACAACGGGTAGGCAAACTGCTACAAGGTCGTTATCGTCGAATTTTGTCGGCAGAGCAGACACGGCTTCCCAGGAAGGGTTAATGTTATTTTTGTTAAAGGGTTCAAACCCTGTTAGTAAAAACTTCATTTAGCACCTCTAAAAAAGATTGCGTATATTATACCACAAAAAAGAAGACTCCCAATTGGGAGTCTTCCTAAAAATGCGTTTTAGTAGGAATTATTCCTCGTCCTTCTTAGCAGGCTTCTTAAGAACAACAACTACAACTACTGCAATAATAACTACTGCACCAGCGCCAACAGCGATAGGAAGAATCAAGTCGTTCTTCTTAGGCTCGCTCTTGTCTGCCTCTGTTGTCTTAATAACATTGCCTTCAGCGTCAAGCAATACTGCGTTGCCGCCAGAAACTGTTGTCAAATCGTAATCGTCGAATGTGATAACTGGAGCTGTTGCGATAACAAGGTTATCCATCTGAACGAAGTCGCCCTCAGCGAATGTACCTGTAATCTCGATAACGAGCTGAGTGAAGTCTTCAACAGCCTTGAATGTTGCCCAGTAGTGACCAAGAGTAGCCTGGAAGTTTGTCTCACCATCACAGTTTACGTCGAGAATCTTAGCCATTGTAGCACCGTCACCACCGTAGATAACAAGCTTAGTAGCACCAGCTGGTACGGAGTAAGCAAGAGTCATCATGTCGTGGTTAGCAACTGTAAGACCGGAAAGAACGATCTTCTGAGTTGTCAATGTAGGATCGAGCTCAACCTTAAGAGTTGTACCTGTGAATTTAGCTGTTTCCTCAACTACTGGTTCTGTTGGTGTTGTTGTGCCGTTATTAGTTTCCTCGCCTACCTTCTCAGCTGTACCATCGATGAACTCCTGAATAGAGCTCCAAAGAGGATACTCATCAGCCTGAGCACCGTACTCGGAAGGATCTACGCCCATAACGTAAGCGAGAAGCTTACCAAGCTGAGCGTTGTACATCTTATAACCGAAGAGCTGTGCATACTCTGTGTAACCTACAGAGTAAATCGGAACATCCTGTCTAGAGTGACCAGTTGTTGTGAACTTAGCCTTCTTAAGGTCAGTCTCCCAACCTTCTCTAAGTGTAAGACCGCCTGTCTCGTGGTCAGAGCTGAATACAACGATTGTGTCTGGGTTCTCGCAAGCGAACTTAAGGCAGATAGCTACCATTTCGTCTGTTGCGTTAACTTCACCGATCATGTCGTCATGGCTGTTGTCGTGACCAGCAGCGTCTGTCTGACCGTTCTCAAACATCATGAAGAAACCAACGTTGTTGTTTGCCTCGGACTTAGCCTGAAGCCATGTCAAGGAGAATGCTGTAACCATGGAGATTGTTGGGTTATCAACCTTCTGGAGCTTGTCATATGTTGTGGAGTAGTAAACCTCGTAACCCTCGGAAGAGCTAAGGTTGATGAAGAGCTTATCGTTTGTTGCGCCGATAGCCTTGGACCAAGATGTGCAGAAGCCGATATCCTGATCTGCAAGAACGTCCTTCTTGAGGGTGTTGTATGTGGACTGGTAGTCTGTGAGAGCCTCACCAATGAACAAGTCAGGAGCGAAGGAAAGCATCTGCTTAGCAATTGTGCCGGAGTCACCACGCTCTGCGTGTGCACCACCGAAGTCAGCAGGTGTTGCGTCGTATGCCCAACCGATTGTAACTACACCGATGATCTTGCCGAACTTCTCACGAAGAACCTCAGAGATACATGGAATAGGATTCTTGTTCTTGTCGATAGACTCATAACCATAAATTGTCTTGAAACCTGTAGCAAGAGCTGTACCACCAGCAGCGGAGTCTGTTGTTACGTTGTCCTTACCTGTGCTCTCGTTAAGAGAGTTTGTCTTAGAAAGACCGTAGTAAGGAAGCTCGTTTACGATAAGGTTGTCATAGTAAGACTCAGCAAGCTTGATTTCCTGAGGTCCGTAACCATCGGAGAAAGCGAAAATCAAGTTGTTTGGCTTAACAAATGTTGTTGTTGTGAGAGCTGCAATAAGCTCATCGTTAACGTTTGTGATATTTGTGTTACCACCTGTAGCACCAAGTACTACTGCAGGGAGGTTAGTAGCGCCGCCAAGTGTAGCATTAACCTTCCATGTGTATGCTGTTGCATCTGGATTCCAGAACTGACCAGCATCAACGCCTGCCCACTTAGGCTGCTCGTCGCTGCCAGAGTTGTTGTCAGAACCTGTGTTGCCTACGAAGTTAAGACCTGCTGTAGGAACTGCAACTGTCTCTGTTGTAACGTCGAAGATAGGTCTATCGTAGAGAACGAGAGTAACCTTCTTAAGATCGTTACCGTTGTATGTTGTAGCTGTGCCATCGTCCTTAGTGATTGTGAGGTTGCAGATGGAAACCTTGTCGCCAACTGTGGAAGCAGCACCAATCTTGATGTAGAAGTAAGAAGATGTGTACTTCTCAGCAACTTCACCAGCATCTGTGTATGCCTCTACCTCGATAGTTACGTTGTACCAGCCCTCACCTACGTCTGTAACGTATGTGTTACCCTCTGCACCGAGAACCTCGGAGAAGAAAGATGGGTCAGAAGCAACGCCTACATTTTCCTTAGCTGCACCTACAACAGCCAAAGTTGTCTCTGCTGCTGTTGTCTGAGGCTTAATAAGGAAAGAAACTGTATAGCCGTTCTTGATAGACTTGTTAATCTTGAACTGCCATCTGCTTTCGCAGTAAGAATCGTCACAGTTTGTAGCTGTCATTGTAACAACTTCTGTATCCTTTGTCTCAGCAGCAAAAGCTGATGTAGAGAAAGCAAAAACAGAAGAAGCAACAAGTGCCAGAACAAGAACTGTAATCACGATACGTGAAAGTTTGTTCATATGAAATTCCTCCTAAAATGCTATGCGATAGGTAAATTTGGACCCTACGCAAAGATATACTAACACGGTGCATAAAAAATGTCCAAGGAATTCCCTATAAATTGTTAAAAATTTTTAATAAACACGTGTGAGTACGCGCGCGTATATAGGATAAGACGCCTTTTGGTAGAGATGTCTTAACATAACCGGCCTTTCGTGGTATAAAAAAGAGGTGAATTTGAGGAGGTTTTGAAGTATATTTCAGCTCCTTTTTTCGTAAAGTAGATGAGAGGGTTTTACGAACAAAACCTACAGGAGATAAAATGGCACAGACAGTAATAACATACAAGTGTCCCAACTGTTCAGGCGGACTCGAATACTTGCCAGGCACAGACCAATTGGGCTGTCCTTTCTGTGAGTCTAAGTTTACCGAGGCTGAATTGCAGGGTATGAAGGCCCATCAGCAGGCAGAAGAAGATCAGCATAAGCAGGACGAATTTAATGAACATATGCTGGAGTATACATGCCCAAGTTGTGGTGCCGAGATTTTGGCTGACGAAAATACAGCAGCCGACATTTGCCCATATTGTCATAATCCCGTTGCGGCCAAGGGCAAGCTTTCTGGCGCTCTTAGACCAGACACAGTGGTGCCATTCAAGTATGATTCCAAGGCGGCCAAGGAAAAATTTCTTGAATCCATGTCTAAAAAGTGGTTTTTGCCCAAGGACTTTTTAGCCCCTGCTCACTTAGAGCAGATTCAGGGCATTTACTATCCATTCTGGGTGGCAGATGCAGATACAGATTGTGCTATAGATGGCGTAGCAACTAAGGTTCGTACATGGAGACATGGAGATACCAGATACACCGAAACCTCAAAATATTCTATTTATCGAAAGGGAGACATCCATTTTGAGGATTTGAGCACAGCTGCACTTTCAGAGGCAGATAAGGCCATGCTTGAGGGTATTTTGCCATTCCCAGCCACTTGCCACGAAGAGTTTTCCATGAAGTATTTGTCTGGTTTTGTTACAAAAAAGAGAAATTTGGAGAAAAAAGCAGTTCAGGATGAGGTAAAGCGTCGCATTTATGGATATGCTGATCAAATTTTGAAAAATACAGTTCACGGATATAATAACGTCACTGTACTTGATAGAAAAGTGTACATTAAGCACAGCAACTGGGAGTACTGTCTCATGCCTATTTGGATTTTGACATATAACACTCCTAAGCGCAGATACACCTTTGCCATGAATGGTTACACAGGTAAGACTTATGGCGAGATGCCAATTGACTGGAAGAAGCTTATTATTGTGGCTGGTATTGTAGGCGTGGCAGTTGGATTGTTGGCAGGCTTTGGGTTGCCGCTCCTTGGCCTTCTTTTGGGAGGTGCAGGCCTATGATGAAAAAGGTTTTTGTAGCATTGACTGTGCTTGTTATGGTCGTTTCCTTTGGAACAATTACCATGGCAGGAAATGTGGAATACTTAAGGGATAAGGCTGATATTCTAGATCAGAAAGCTGCATTGGAGATGATCCTGCAGAATGCGACAGAAGAATTGGGAGTTTATGTTGTTGTGGCTACAACCAATACACCTTATGGTGACAACATAGAGGCAGAGGGTCGCAAATATTGTTACGAGGCCGGTCTTAGCTACTTGGAAGACGACGTGGTTTTGCTTGTTATTAACATGTCGGACCGTATGTACGATCTATTCTTATGGGGCGAGCCTTACGGTAGCATTAGTCAAAAGCAGGTTAACCGCATTTTGGACGATATGGAAAGTAACATGCGCTCAGGAAATTATGACGGAGCGGTGCGTAACTTTATCGGTACCTTGGAAGACATCTATGCAGAAAATCTTGCTAATCCAGATGATGAAGCAAGCGATCTTCAGGTGTATGTTTTTATTGCTGTAGCAGTTGGGTTGATAACAGCCGGAATATTTGTAGGAGTTGTAACTCTCAGATACAAGATGAAGTTAACACCTGCAAATTATCCTTTGGATGAGTTTACACAGCTTGAGTTAAAGGATCGTGATGACGTGTTCTTGTCACGTAATGTGGTTAAGACAGTGGTGCAGAGCTCCAGCAGCAGTGGTAGCCGCGGCGGCCATGTTGGTGGTAGAGGATTTTAAAGTATAGACTATGGATTTCCTGTTTTTTAGTGAAATGAGGTAGAAAACATGTTTTTTGACAACCAGATTATCTTTAAGAACAGCCTTATTGCTTCTATTTCCCATGCCATAATGACGAATAAATACCCAGAGTTATCATATGAACAATCTTGGGACGGGATGAATTTATCTTTGAACAACTCTGAAGGTGTGAAAGGAACAATAACATTTACAAAAGAGTGTTGTGTAGTTGCTATTCGAAATGATAAATCGAGAAAGGTGTTATCGGGAAGAAAGCTTCAGAAAGCACTGAAAAAGATGCCGGACCATGTGCAAGAAACAGCAACAGAAGAAACACTACAGTATTTGCTTGTGGAAGGAAGAAAGGGAAAAGCACCTTGTGTTACCAGTATTCTTTGGATAGACAGCGAAGGAATACATTTGATAAAGGGACTTGCTTCAAAGGACATAAAAGCAGAGCTGCAATTACTGGAAGGTATTCTATTAACAGATGACAAGGTAACAGAGTATTGGAAGAAGTACTATGAAATGGATGATGCCGCTGTAGATTTGCTTATGCAATTGTATGAACATAAGAAAGATGATTTTGGAGCGGAGATAACTTTAACAAAGGAACAGCAAGATATAATTTCTGAAGATGCTATTTGCGAAGAGTGTAAGGAATCTTTAGCAGAACTAAATATTAAACTTTTTTAAAAAGTCAAAAGACCGATGGAATTTTCCGTCGGTCTTTGTCGTTATATCATGTCTGCGTATACACCAGGATCTGAATCTGGAATGCTAGTTGCACCAACGCACTTGGCGTAGAAACCAGTTACCTCTGTGGAGCCGATTATGGCATATCCGTATCCATCGTTTCGCATTTGTTGGAGAGTAATATTAAGCAGTGCACGGCCAATGCCCTTTCCTCTTAAACTGGAGTCAACACCTGTGGGACCAAAGAAACCCTTGGAAGTGGCATCGTAGCAAGCAAAACCAACAACTTGTCGATCCTTTACAGCGATAAAACACTTAGTAGGAGTGGAGGACAGAGCCACTGTGCACTCGGAAACCCAGTGCTCGGAGAAGTTGTTTCTCACAAAGTCCAGCACATTTAACATATCGGGAGCAAGAACTCTATGGATGCTGATTCCTTCGTTTTTAAGAGACTCCAAAAGAGCATTTTCACTAGGTAAGTCGTATAGTTTAACCAACATGTCAGGCATAGTATGCACCTCCGATAATTTATAGCAATAGAGTATCATGTTTATGCCTATATAAAAAGTAAAAATTGGACTTTTGTTTGCATAAGCCAGGTTAATGGGCTAGAATACATGAAATTGTACCTTTATTAAAATGGGAGAAATTTATGATTATTCTTTTAAAGCAAAATGCAAACCCTCAGCAGGAGCAGAATTTAGAGAAATGGTTGGCTTCTCAGGGTATTGCTATTCATAGAAGTGTTGGTGAAAATAACACAATTTTGGGACTCGTAGGTGATACAACAACAATCGACATCGATTTGTTGTTGGCTTTGGACTGCGTAGAAAATGTTAAGCGTATTCAGGAGCCCTACAAGAAGGCTAACCGCAAGTTCCATCCAGACGACACAGTTATCGAGATCCCCACTAAGAACGGCGACCCCGTTGTTATTGGTGGTGGTACTTTTAATATTATTGCTGGCCCTTGTTCCGTTGAGAGCGAGGAGCAGATTTGCGAAGTAGCAAAGGCTGTTAAGCAGAGCGGAGCAACACTCCTTAGAGGTGGCGCATTTAAGCCAAGAACATCACCCTATGCTTTCCAGGGCATGAAGGGCGAGGGTATCCGCCTTCTTTCTTTGGCAAAGGAGATGACAGGACTTCCAGTTGTAACTGAGGTTATGGATCCATCCCAGCTTGAGCTTTTCGAGGATATGGACATCATCCAGATCGGTGCAAGAAACATGCAGAACTTTGAGCTTCTCAAGGAAGTTGGCCGTCAGGACAAGCCAGTTCTCCTTAAGAGAGGTCTTGCAAATACACTTCAGGAGCTCCTTATGAGCGCAGAGTACATCATGGCAGGTGGTAACGAAAAGGTTATCCTTTGCGAGAGAGGTATTCGTACATTTGAGACAGCAACTAGAAATACATTGGATTTGTCTGCAATTCCATTGCTTCACAAGATTACACACTTGCCAGTTGTAGTTGACCCAAGCCATGCTTGCGGTATTTCTAGCTTGGTACATCCAATGTCTTTGGCAGCTGCAGCATGTGGCGCAGACGGTTTGGAGATCGAGGTGCACAACAACCCAGCAAAGGCTCTTTGCGATGGACCACAGGCTCTCACTCCAGAGGCATTCGACAAGCTCGTTAAGCAGCTTAACGCAATACTTCCTAATAGGTACACAGGAGAATAACCATGCAAATAGGAATTGTTGGATTAGGTATCATTGGCGGCTCCATGGCCGGTGCCATTAAGAAAAATTCTCAGCATACAGTTTATGCAAAGGACATTAATCCAGAGGCTTTGGAGAGAGACATGCTCCTTGGCTATGTTGATGGCCCTTTGACTGACGAAAACTTGAAGGATTGCGATATTTTGATGATCGCAGTTTACCCTGAGGTTTGCCTTAAGGTAATCGAGGAAATGGCTCCATCTATTAGCCCCAAGACTGTTGTTATTGACTGTAGCGGTATTAAGCGCGCCATTTGTCAAAAGGGAAGAGCCCTTGGTGAAAAGTATGGCTGGACATTTATCGGCGGTCACCCCATGGCAGGTAGAGAGGTTTGGGGTTACACAGCAGCCAATGCAAACTTGTTTAATTCAGCATCCATGATTTTGACACCAGAAAGCGACGTGGACCTGTTGCTTTTGTCCGATATTAAAAAGTTTTTCTTAGAAATTGGATTTGGCACAGTTACCCTTAAGTCACCTGCTGAGCACGATAGGATTATTGCCTACACATCTCAGTTGGCTCACGTACTTTCATCTGCATACGTAATGAGCCCTACAGCTAGGGAGCACAGAGGACTTTCTGCTGGTTCCTTTAGGGACATGACTAGAGTTGCTGTTATTAATGGCCAGATGTGGAGCGATATCTTTGTGGAAAACAAGGATTATTTGATTCCTGAGGTAGATAGACTTATTGCAGACCTGCAGAAGTATAGAACAGCGATATTGGAAGAGGACAAGGACACTTTGAAGGCACTCATGGCAGAGAGCACAGCCACAAAGCGTGAGATTTCAAAGCCAGGACCGAGGAGAAATTAAGTGAACCGCAAGCAGAGCTTGCTAGTGGCCGCCTTCGTCTAGTAGGCCGCAACTGCGTTGCTAGTGGCCGCCTTCGGCTAGTGGTCGCTCATTGCATTCGCTAGTGAGCCGCTACGCTAGTAGGTCGCTGCGCTAGTGAACCGCAAGCAGAGCTTGCTAGTGGCCGCTCATTGCATTCGCTAGTGACCGCCTTCGGCTAGTGAGCCGCATTCGCTAGTGAACCGCTGCGCTAGTGAGCAACGCGAGCGATTACTAGAGTGCTTGCACTCGGACCACTAGCGAGAGAATCGAGCGGATTGTTAGTGAGTGAAACGAACGGAACACTAAAAAAAGAGGTATCACATGAACATCGTACACGTAAATACATCAACACCATATGACGTTTTAGTTGGCACAGGTTTGCTGGCAGACTTGGGCAACTTAATTGGCAGAAGATTTCCTGGCGCCAAGTGTTTTGTTGTGTCCGATGCTAACGTTATGAGTATTTACGGAGCTCAGGTAATTAGAGCTCTTAGAGAGGCTCATATTGAGACTCGCTCCCTTTCCTTTGCTCCAGGCGAGGAATCCAAGACCATGAAGACAGTGGAGAGCATTCTTTCCGAGCTTAAGAGATCTGAAATGACCCGCTCCGACATTATCATCGCACTTGGTGGTGGTATCACAGGCGATATGGCAGGCTTTGCTGCATCCATCTATTTGAGAGGCATCCGTTTCGTGCAGATTCCAACAACATTGCTTTCTGCAGTAGATGCATCAGTTGGCGGCAAAACTGGCGTAAACATGGGTGGTCACAAGAACCAGATCGGCACATTCTGGCAACCTTCCATGGTTATCATCGACCCAGCAACGATGGACACATTGCCAGGCAGAGAAGTTGCCTGTGGCATGGCCGAGGTTGTTAAGTATGGTTGCATTCGTGACCCCAAGATTATGGAACTTTCCGACGAGTTGGCCGAGGTAGCAAAGACACCTAGCTTTGGTGAGCAGAGCGAAATGGTTCACCAGATTTTGGAGCAGCTCATCGAGGCATGCGTTTCCATTAAGGCACAGGTAGTTGAGGCGGACGAAAGAGATACAGGTGAGCGCATGCTCCTTAACTTTGGACACACAGTTGGCCACGCCATCGAAAAGGCCACAGGAGGTCAGGTACAGCACGGCGAGGGCGTTGCCATCGGCATGGTGGTTATGGCCCGTTCCGCAGAGGCAAAGGGTATGTGTCCAGCAGGATATACAGATAATTTGATTCGCATTTTGGATGGTCTTGGACTTCCTACAGTTTGCCCTGTTTCCAAGGAAGAGGTTTTGCAAGCCATTCGTGCAGACAAAAAGCGCGCTGGTCAGATGATCAGCATTGTAGTGCCAGACAATCAGGGGCTTTGCTCCATCGTTCTCGTGGATATGGACAGTTTGGCAGATTTTATTTTGGTTTAGTGGTGGAAATGAACGTAACAATTGTGGCAAAAAGTAAAATAAACGGTTCTTTGCAGGCTCCTGCATCTAAGTCAGATGCTCATAGAGCTTTGATTTGCTCTGCAATCTGTGGCAATGGTGCAAAGGTTTCCCATGTTGGTAATTCCATTGACGTGGAGACAACTATTGAGGCATTGGGCAGCTTGGGAGCAGTTTTTACAAGGGACGGAGAAACTCTTTGCTATACAGGATGGGACGATTCTAAAACAGAAGGCGAAGTAAATTGTCGCGAAAGTGGTTCAACGCTTAGATTTTTGCTACCAGTTTGCTCTGCTCTCGGACTTACTCGCACATTTACAGGCCAGGGAAGATTACCCGAAAGGCCTATTTCTATTATTATCGACGAAATGAAGGACCATGGAGTTAGTGCCACAGGTGATAAGCTGCCCTTGACATTGTCAGGCAAGATGTCTGCAGGCACATACACAATTCCTGGCAACATTAGCTCCCAATTTATTTCAGGCCTTCTTATGGCAATGGCCAGTCAGCCCGGCGCAAGCAAGGTGGTTATCCCCGGAAAATTGGAGTCTGTAGCATATGTGGATATGACTGTGGATACTTTGGCATATTATGGCCTTAATTGGCAGTGCAAGAAGTCCGAAACAGAGACAGTTTATGAGCTTTCCGAGGACCATGCGGCAACAAAGGAGCCTAAGGAATATCAGGTGGAGGGTGATTGGTCCGGAGCCGCATTCCCATTGGTGGCAGGAGCCCTTGGAGGACGTGTGATTTTGAATGGCTTGGATCCAGAATCTCGTCAAGGAGACAAGGCAGTTGCAGATATTATCGCCATGGCAGGAGCAAAGGTTACATATTTGGGAGATAGAAGATATGAGGTAGTTGCTCCAGAGACACAGCTTAAACCCTTTGAGGTGGACGTTTCTGGCATTCCGGATTTGTTCCCTATTTTGGCAGTTTTGGCAGCAGGAGCTGTTGGTACATCTACTTTCCACAATGTGGCACGCCTTAGAATCAAGGAAAGCGACAGAGTTGAGACAGTTCGTCAGTTGCTTGCTTCCTTAGGTGGTAGCATGGTAGTAGAGGGCGACACGGTTTACGTAGAGGGCAATGGTCAGCTAAAGGGTGGCATAGTGGATTCCTTTGCAGATCATAGAATTGCCATGAGCGGAGCGGTTGCATCTTTGATTTGCCAGGAGCCCGTTACAGTTTTGGGCGCAGAGTGTTGCGCCAAGTCTTACCCAGACTTTTTTAAGGATTTTGAGAAAATTGGAGGCCAAGTAAAGTGAAGTCTACCTTTGGAACTAACATTAGAATAACCATGGAAGGCGCGTCTCACGGAGATTACGTAAGATGTACAGCCACAGGTATTCCACAGGGAATCACAGTGGATATGGATGGCCTCATGGCCTTTATGGCTAGACGCAGAGGCGGTCAGCGCAATACAACTCCTCGCAAAGAGGCAGATATTCCAGAGTTTTTGTCTGGTCTTAAGGACGGTGTCACAGATGGCACTCCCTTGGTGGTAAACATCCCCAATCTTAACCAGCGCTCTGGCGACTATAACGGATTTGCAGATACACCTAGACCATCTCATGCAGACTATACATCTAGATTGAGATTCCCCGGTTGCGATTTGAGAGGTGGCGGCCATTTTTCTGCTAGACTTACAGCACCTCTTTGTGCAATTGGCTATGTTTGCATGTGTGCCCTTAAGGAAAAGGGTGTATCAATCGGAGCTCACTTGGCACAGGTTGGCACAGCAAAGGATAAGGCTTTTGACCTTGTAAATGTGACAAAGGCAGACTTTGTTTTGGCAGAAGGAATGCCAGTTTTGGACCAGGTAGCAGGTCAGGCCATGGACGAAATTATCCAGGCAGCAGCCAAGGACGGAGATTCCATTGGAGGAATGGTTGAGTGCGCAGTAGTTGGTATGCCTGCAGGCGTGGGCTCACCCTTGGGTAACGGAATTGAAAATCGTCTCACATCTGCTCTTTACGTTTTGGGCGCATTGAGAGGTGTTGAGTTTGGCGCAGGCTTCGATGCTATTTCCATGAGAGGTAGCCAGCACAATGACCCATTTGTGATCAAGGACGGCAAGGTTGCCACAGAGACAAACTACAGCAGCGGCATTCAGGCAGGCATTACAAATGGCATGCCCATTGTGTTTAGATGTGCTTTTAAGCCAACAGCTTCTATTTCCATGGAGCAAAAGACAGTTTCCCTTTCCCAAAAGGAGGAGACAACTATTGCGATTTCCGGAAGACACGATCCATGCATCGCAGTAAGAGCAGTTCCTTGCGTAGAGGCAATTACAGCTATTGTTATGTTGGACGCCATGTTGGACGGCGAGGCAGGAGATATGGCACAGTGTCGCAAGGCCATTGACAGTATAAACAATAGACTTGTTGAACTCCTTTGCCAGAGAATGGCATTGGCAGGCAAAATCGCAGAGGAAAAGGATAAGCTTGGTTTGCCAACTTTTGACCCTGCAAGAGAGCAGATTGTTTTGGACAAGGTAAAGTCCTTGGCAGAAACAATAGATGCAGGCAAGGGCGAGGCCATGGCTCAGATTTTCCAGGAAATCATGAGAATAACTCGTGAGTACGAGGACCAGTTAAGGGAGGACTAATATGTATAGGCTAATTGGTCGCAAACTGGGACATAGCTACTCCGCAGTAATACACCCGGCCTTTGGTAAGTACGACTATGAGCTTAAGAGTTTGGAGCCGGAGGAGTTGGAAAAATACATCTTGGAGGGGGATTGGCAGGGACTTAATGTCACAATTCCTTACAAAAGAGATGTTATGCCATTTCTTGATGTGATTCACGAAAGCGCAGAGGCCATTGGTTGTGTAAATACAATTGTGCGAAAAGATGGTAAGCTCCATGGGTATAACACAGATTACATGGGATTCTTGGGATTGGCAAAGAAGGCAGGCGTAAGTTTTGAGGGACGCAAGGTTTTGATCCTTGGAACAGGCGCAACTTCCATGACCATTGAGGCAGCAGCTAGAAACTCAGGCGCAAGAGAGGTTGTTCACGCATCCCGCCGAAGTGGAGAAGACGTTGTTACATACGATGTAGTACATACCATGGAGGATGTGGAGATCATCGTTAACACAACTCCAGTTGGAATGTACCCAAATATTCAGGACGAGATCATGGACCTTAGCAAATTCCCCAACTTAAAGGGAGTTTTGGACGTGGTGTACAACCCTATTAGAACTGGACTTATTCAGCAGGCACAGGATAGGGGCATCCCATGTGCAGGCGGACTTTACATGTTGGTGGCACAGGCTGCCGAGGCATGTAAGCTTTGGACAGGTGAAATGCCAGATAACGTGGAAGAAATCTATGGAAATCTGGTTACCAGCAAGACAAACATCGTGCTGGTGGGTATGCCAGGCAGTGGAAAAAGCACAGTTTCTCAGCATTTGGCTACTATTTCCGGAAGAAATGTTGTGGATACGGACGCAGAAATCGTCAAGGAAATGGGCATGTCTATTCCAGAGATTTTTGCACAGTTTGGCGAGGAGAAATTCCGTCAGGTTGAGACTTTAGTTTTGGAGAAAGTTTGCAAAGAAAGCGGCCAGATAATTTCCACAGGCGGCGGAGCACCACTTAGACCAGAGAATCGCAGGGTTATCCGTTGCAACAGCAGAGTTTACTTGCTTGAAAGAGATTTAGGTAAGTTGGCACGAGGCGGAAGACCACTTTCTGCAAATGCAGATTTAGACCAGATGTGGGAAAATCGCAAGGCTGCATACATGGCAGTTTGCGACATTCAGGCAGACAATAACGGCGAAAGCGTTGACTGCGCCGAGATAATTTGGGAGGACTACCTTGAAAATACTGATTATTAATGGACCTAACCTTAACATGCTGGGAATTAGAGAGCCTGCAATATATGGTTCAAATACATACCAGGATTTGTGCGACATGATTGAGGCACACGCTAAGGAAATTGGCGTAGACGTAGAGTTCTTCCAGTCAAATCACGAGGGCGCATTGGTGGATGCAATTCAAGCAGCCTTCGGAGATGCACAGGGTATCGTAATTAACCCAGGTGCATATACACACACAAGTGTGGCACTTTTGGACGCAGTTAAGACAGTGGGCATTCCAACAGTTGAGGTGCACATCTCTGATCCAGACACACGCGAGGATTTTAGACGTATTTCTTATATTAGAGAGGGCTGCGTTGCAACAGTTAAGGGCAAGGGTTTGCCAGGATATCTCGAGGCCATGGACCTTTTGGCTAATATGAGAAAATAAAAATTAGGAATAGTGAACTGCGTCGAAAATATGTAACACTCACTCTAATACCATATGGGTAGAGTAGGTATGTTGGCGCGGAATTAAGAATGGTTATGTATAATTCTAGTAGTCCAAGGATTATGACAAAAAAATATTAATAAAAATTGTACAATGTATACAAATTAGGGCATGTGTTTTCTACACGTGCCTTTTTACATGTTATGGTAAAATATCGAAATCAAAGATAAAAAGGAGAAAACGGATGAATTTCAAAAGATTGATTCCATTGGTACTTTTGGTAGTGGCACTTATTGTTGTTCCCATGGGTGCTATGGCAGAGACATATGAAGGCGATATTCCTACATATGACGAGTCTCTTTATACATGGAAGATTAACGCAACATTGGGTGGTGCAACTAATCTTCCAGCAGTTAACTTGGCAGCTACTGGTAAGTACTCTAACGTAACAAACGTTAACGATGAGCTTATGGCTGCACTTACAACAACTACTTTTGTAGATGCAAACAATATGATTTTCATCATCTCAGACGGTTTCGGTAATAACGATATTACAGTTTCTGAGAAGTATGGTGATGAGCTCATTCTTAATAACTTGCCCAACGTAGGTCAGCACACAACACTTTCTTATGCTAAGCCTGGTGAGGGTGATGGTTGGGTAACAACTGACTCTGCAGCTGCAGGTACAGCGTTGGCATCTGGATTTAAGACACGCTATTCTTACGAAGGCTTGGATAAGGATGGCAACGACATCCCTCAGATCACAGAGATTCTTCGTGAGAAGTTTGGCAAGATTATCGGTGTTGTAACAACAGGTTGGGCATACGATGCAACTCCTGCTGACTACGCTGGCGCACATGCTGTTCGAGGCAATAGTTCTGAGATTGCTAGAGACATTATCAGAGGCTTCGTACCAGATTTGTTCATTGGTCAGGGCGTTAATGACTATAACTCCACATTTAATTCCTATGTTGTAGAGATGCTTTGCAAGGGTGTAGAGCAGATTCATACAGATTGGAACACAGCTATTGCTTCCGGTCACGAGAGCCTTTGGATTAGCATCGAGGATGATGACACAAGCGAAAACGGAGATGTAAGATACACAGACGGTTGGTCCACATCTAGACCTACAATTTCTCAGATGATGGCATTCTCCCTTAAGTTCCTTCAGCAGAAGTCTGACAACAGAAACAATGTTGGTTTCTTCCTCATGTTTGAGAACGGTATGACAGATGATGCAGGTCACAACAATGACATTGCACAGAAGATTGGTGAGACACACGCCACAGACGAGGCAGTTGCTATTGCTCTTAAGTTTGCATGTGAGAATCCAGACACAATCGTTATCGTAACAACTGACCATGATACAGGTGGACTTACACTTAACGATGGTTGGGATACAGATATTACTAAGGCTAAGTGGACAACAACAGGTCACTCTCAGCAGACAGTTACTGTAAGTGCAATTGGTAAGAATACAGAAGTATTCCACGGTCAGGAAATCCACAACGTACAGGTTGGTAAGATTACAGCATACCTTATGGGTATTACAGAGGAGGAATTTGGCGATCAGTCCAAGGAGTACTCCATTACAGATATTGTTAAGGGTATCAAGGTTAACGTTGGTAACCAGACAACAGTTGAGAACGCTTTGGTAGATGATGTTCTTCACATTAGAGCTGACAAGGATATGACATCCATGCAGGTTGTTCTCTCCGGTATTGGCGCTAAGGTTCACGACATGATCACAATTGCAGTTAAGGTTCCTGCAGGCGCAACATCTATTAAGATTACTGGAGCAAATGAGATTCTTATTGATCAGGAGCTCGACAAGGCACTTAACTACGTTGCAGATTATGACTTCTATTTCCTTACATTTAAGCCTACAGCAGATACAGATACATTGACTATTGAGTTTGCTGGCGATATTAAGGCAAAGGATGAGGTTTGGGTAGATAATCTTACAGTAGCAGCAAATAATACAGACTTCACAGGTTATGACGTTTCCAAGGTTACAACTTCCGAGGGCGTTACAGTTAAGGTAGCAGGTCAGACAGCTCTTCCAGAGGATGCAACAGATGAGATTAAGCCAGGCAACAATACAGGCCTTTGGATTGGTATTAGCGCAGTAGCAGTTGTAGCAATTGTAGTTGTAGTAGTTTTGGTATCTAAGAAGAAAAAGTAATATTTGATTTAGTTTTTATGCTGTCTCAGAAATGGGGCAGCATTTTTATTTGCATAAGGAAATGATTTGTAGACATAGAATCCTAAAAAAGAGATAATAAAAGAAAAAGCGCTGAGGAACAAAATATGAAAAAGATAGTAAGAGCGTTTACAACAATTCTCATTTTAGCTGCCCTTTTGGTGGCTATTCCAACTATGTCCCTGGCGGACACTACATCTGTAGATGTTGTTAAGATTACTGCCGGCGAAACATCCGAAGACTGGGCAAGATTCCAGTTTATATTGAATCAGCCTATAAAAAATGGGGATGTAATTACTTTTTATTTAAAGTCTCCAGCAGATAATATTCGTTTTAGATATAGGGGTTACTCCAGCGGAGAAGCTCTTGCTGACGAGACCCTTGGAAAAGGAATATCTACAGTTTCTCTTGGTGATGGATGGTATGCCATTAAGGTTGTTGTTGAACTTTACGATTCTACTACGGGAGAACTGAATGAAAGCTATTCTAAGTCAAAGAGCTTCATCACCCTCACTACACCCACAAATCCAGGAGATGTGGTTTGCCTCCGTAATTTCACAGTAAATGGTGTTGAAAAGACAAACAGTGAATTGGCAGCAATGATAGTGAACGACAAAAAACCAGCTATTATTGTAGAAGAAACCACATTGGATATTGATTCTGATACCGTTGAGTATGAATGGCCAGCAGAGGACGTAAGTATTTTTGCCCCAGAAATTTACGAAGGTACATTGCCCACAAACAATGCAGCTCCATATACATGGAAGGTTAATGCAGCCTTAGGTGGAGCCCAGAATTTGCCTGCAGTTAACTTGGCAGCAACAGGACGTTACTCAAATGTGACAAATGTTAATGAGGAGCTTATTGCGGCCCTTAGCACAACAACATTTGTGGACCCCAATAATATTATCTTCATTATTTCTGACGGCATGGGCCAAAATGGAATGAAAGTTTCTGAGAAATTTGGTGGTAGCTTAATCATGAATCAGATGCCATATCATGGCCAGTCTTCCACATTGTCTCGAGCAGGCAGTACAACAGATACTTTTGCAACAACAGATTCTGCAGCAGGTGCTACAGCCCTTTCCTCTGGCTATAAGACCATAAATGGATATGAGGGAATTGACGTTAAGCAAAAGACAATTCCTCAGATTACAGAAGCTCTTAGACAAAAGCTTGGAAAGATTATAGGTGTATACACCACAGGATCCGCCTACGATGCAACTCCTGCATGCTTTGGAGGTTCTCACGCAATCCGTGGAAATAACGATGAAATCGTTCACGATATGATGACATTTGCTCCAGACCTGTGGATTGGAAGCGGAATTTCTTCCTACAATGCAACCCTTACATCTTTGAAAAAGGATTATTTAGCAGGACAGGACATTAGACTTTATACATCATGGGATGCTGCTTTGACATCTAAAAATGATAAGTTGTGGATTTCTGTAGGCACTTCAGGTTCCACAAGTGAAATTTCCAGTAGTACTCTTACAATTTCAAAGGCAATGGCATTTTCTCTTAAATGGCTTCAGGCAAAATCTGACGCAAATAACAATGTTGGATTCTTCCTTATGTTCGAAAATGCAGTAACAGATTGGGCAGGTCATAGCAATGACTTTAACTTAGTAGTTACTGAAGTACAGGCCACAGATGAGGCAGTGGCTGTTGCTCTTAAGTTTGCTTGTGAAAATCCGGACACACTGGTTTTGGTTACAGCAGACCATGACACAGGCGGTATGATATTAAAGTCAGGCTGGGAGACAAACATTAATAGATGTACTTTTACAACTACAAGCCATTCTCAGCAACTTGTTGCTATTAGAGCAATTGGTAAGTACGGTGAGCTTTTTGACGAACAGACATTGCACAATTGTCAAATTCCTAAGATTTTAACTCGCGTTCTTGGTATTACAGGATTTGGTGATCCAGATGAGAAGTACAATGTGGACGAAATCCTTAAGGGAGTTAAGGTTGATGATCTTGGTGAAATGGAGACTAAAAATGATAAGCCAGCAGGCCAGATTCTCCACGTTCGAACAGATGCTGCAGCTACAGGTTTGACAGTTACATTTAATGATGTGAGTTTTGCTAAAGATACCATGGTTGCAATATCAATTATGGTGCCATCCGGTGCAAAAACTTTGAAGATTACAAATGAAAATGGAACTGTATTGGTAGAGCAAACTTTGAACAAGGCCATGAACTATGTAGCAGATGGAGGCTTTTATCGTGTTTCCTTTAAGGCTCCCACTAGTGCAACTAAGATGGTGTTTGTATTTACAGGATCTTTTGCATTAAATGATGAGGTTTGGTTTGATAATATGGAGGTTGGCACCGCCAAGACGCCTTTTGACGGATATGATGTAAAGAAGGTTGCTGCAACAGGAAAAAATACTATTATGGTATACCCATCAAATAGTTTGCCTCCACTTGCAACACCAACACCTAAGCCAACATCTACGCCTAAGCCAGCAGCAACAGCTACTCCAAAGCCGACGGTGACAGCTACTCCTGTACCTACAGCTACACCAGAGCCAACGGTAGCACCTACACCGGAGCCCACAGCAACTCCAGAGCCTACAGTAGAGCCAACAGTTACACCTGAGGCAACAGCTATACCAGCTCCTACTGAAGTGCCTACAGCAGAACCTACTGCTACCACAGCCCCAGAAGTAACGGCCACACCGAAGCCGACAGAGAAACCTGCGGAGCAGAGTAGCAATATAAATGTGGGAAAGACAGTGCCAATAGTTGTTATTGTTATAGGATTTGGAACAGCTCTTTCCATATTTGTCGCAAGAGCCTATAGAAAGAAGAAATAAATTATGCAAAATAGTGCCGAAAGGCACTATTTTGTTGTGTATGTTTTAATTTTGCATTAGGATATGATAAATATAATTTTCACATAACATAAATTTAGGAGGAATTATGAAGAAGCTTTCAATTAGAGCTCTTGTTATGGCACTGGTGCTTACAATTGCTATGGTAGCTGTTCCACTCTGTGCATCTGCAGCAACTGTAGATTGTGTAGAGATTAAAGCAGTGGATTGTTCTGCAGATAGTGGCAGATTCCAGTTTTTGTTTAATCAGTCCGTAAAGTCCGGCGATATAATCACATTTTATATTAAGCCTTATGATGCTAACTGTACAATTCAGGTTAGAGATGGATCTAACACATATTTGAGTGAAAAGTTTGGCAATGGAGATGGAACAGTATCTCTTGGTGATGGCTGGTATGCAGTTAGAGCAGAGGCTTCTGCTGACAGTTCCATGTGGGCTATTAAGCTTACATCTTCATCTAAGACAGGCGATGTAGTTTATGTAAGAGGCATTGCAATTAATGGTACAGCTACTGATATTAGTGCAGCCGTTTCAAATTGTGCTGATTGGTATGCAAAGCCAACAATTAATGCAGCTAAAAAGTCTATTACTGTTGCAGACACAGCATTGACATATGATTGGGCAAAACACGATGAAAATAATGGTTCCGGTAATGGCGATTCCGCTAATGTTCCTGGAACAAGCGAATTTACAGGTACACTTCCTACATACGATACACAGTATTACACCTGGAAGGTAAATGCTGCTTTGGGTGGTGCTCAGAATTTGCCCGCAGTTAACCTTGCTGCTACAGGTAAATATACTAACGTTACAAATGTAAACGATAAGCTTATTGCAGCTCTTCAGACAACAACATTTGTGGACATGAATAATATGATCTTTATCATCTCCGATGGTTTGGGTCAGAATGATATTACAATGGCAGAAAAGTATGCTGGCAATCTTATTATGAATGATATGCCATATTATGGTCAGCATAAGACATTGTCCTACGTAAAGGAAGGCGGACTTAGCTGGACAACAACAGACTCTGCAGCTGCAGGTACTGCTCTTGCTTCTGGTATTAAGACAAGATATTACTACGAAGGTTTGGATAAGGACGGCAAGGATGTTCCTCAGATTACAGAGGTTCTCCGTGAGAGACTTGGCAAGATTATCGGCGTAGTTACAACAGGATGGGCATATGATGCAACACCTGCTGATTTCGGCGGTGCACACGCAGTTCGTGGCAACAGCTCTGAGATTGCTCAGGAGATGAGAACATTTGCTCCAGATTTGTTTATCGGCCCCGGTCTTACAGACTATAGCTATAAGCCAAGTGGACAGGATATTGGTATTTCTTCTAACTGGTCCTCTGCCGTTAAGATGACAAACAAGAAGGTTTGGATTGATATTGCAGATGACTCTACAAGCTCTGACGATGACGTAAGATATGATAATGGTTGGTCCACATCTAGACCTACAATTTCTCAGATGATGGCATTCTCTCTTACATGGCTTCAGAAGACATCTGATAAAAACAATAATGCAGGCTTCTTCCTCATGTTTGAAAATGGTATGACAGATGATGCAGGTCATAACAATGATTTGATTCAGAAGATCGGTGAGGTTCACGCAACAGATGAGGCAGTGGCTATTGCTCTTAAGTTTGCATGTGAGAACCCAGATACTGTAGTTATTGTAACAGCTGACCATGATACAGGTGGATTAACACTTAAGTCTGGTTGGGAGACAAACAAGTCTCAGTGTAAGTGGTCCACAACAGGTCACTCTCAGCAGAATGTTGCAATTTATGCAATTGGTAAGAATGCTAACGTATTTGACGGCCAGGTAATGGAGAATTGCCAGGTTGGTAAGGTAACAGCATATCTCTTTGGTATTAAGGAGTTTGGTTCTACAGAGTCTGCATACAACATCGACAATATTATTGCTGGTGTTAAGAATGACATTGGCGAAGCTCCAGAGGCAGTAGAGGATAAGGTTATTGGCAATGTATTACATGTAAGAGCAGATGCAGCAACATCCAAGGTAACACTTACATTGTCTGGTCTTTCCATGAAGTCTCATGACATGATTTCCGTTGCTATCCAGGTGCCAGCTGGCGCAACAGCTGTTAAGATTACAACTAACTCCGGTGAAGTTGTAGCACAGCAGAACTTTGATGGTGTGCTTAACTACGTAGAGAGATACACATATTACTATTTAACATTTAAGCCTACTAAGGATGCAACACAGTTGATTTTTGAGTTCACAGGTAGTCTTAAGAAGAATGATGAGATTTGGATCGATAACTTGTTGATTGCAAGCACAAATATTACATTTGATAGCTACAATGTAGCAAATGCAAAGGGTTCTGCTAATACAACAGTTCAGGTTTATACAACATCTAACCTGCCAAGTGCAACAGCTACACCTAAACCAACAGCAACACCAAAGCCAACAGCAACACCAAAGCCAACAGCAACACCAGCTCCTGCAGTAACTGCTACTCCAGAGCCTACAGCAGAACCAACAGTAACTCCTGAGCCTACAGTAGAGCCAACAGTAACTCCTGAGGCAACAGCTACACCAGCTCCGACAGATGCTCCTACAGCAGCACCAGAGGTTACAGCAACACCAACTCCTACAGTAGCTCCGACAGATGCACCTACACAGGCACCAACAGAGAAGCCTGTAGATGAGGATAAGTCTGAGGGTCCTGATTCTAAGGTTGTTGTAGTAATCGTTGTAGCAACCGTAGCGGTTGTAGGTGGCGCAGTTGCAGCAGTAATACTCCTTCGCAAGAAGAAATAATTAAATAGTTAAGGTAATGAGTGTTTAAACTTAAGACGTAACAATATTTGATTAGATTTATAAAAGGATGTCATTCTAATTTTAGGATGGCATTCTTTTTTGTTGTAAAAATTTTAATTAAACGTTAGGATATGATAAATATAATGGATAGGCATAACAAAAATTAGGAGGAATTATGAAGAAACTTTTGGCAGTTCTTGTTGCGGTTTTAGTAATCGTATCCTGCATGTCAGTGGCATACGCAGGTACAATTAGCTGCACAAATCTCGAAGCACAGAACTCAAGCAGAGTTAGCGTAAAGATTAAGTCTGCAGTTAGAGAAGGAGACATTATCTCTTTCTGGGTAAAGCCTGTTGGTGTATCTAATGGTCACGCTGATATGTACGCTAGAAGCAGTGGTACAAAGGCTGTGTACCTTGATGAAGATGGCAACGAAACAGGTAAGGAAGTTTACTCTGGTAAGAGAATCGCAGATAACGCTCTTGCAGTTTCTGCAGATGGCTGGTATTTCATTAGATGCGTTGCAAAGTCTAGCGCTGCTGCTGGTGAGTATGAGCTTTCTATTGACGTAAATGGCGGCAATGTTTCTCCAGACTCATTGATTGCCGGTGTAAGCATTAATGATATCGAGGTTGGTGTAGTTGCATGGAAGTCAGCAACTCTTACAACAACTACAATTGAAGAGCCAGAGGGCGCTCCAGATTATGTGCCTGGTGATAATACTGGCGTAGGTACAGATCCAACACCAGCTCCAGGAGCTTCAGGTACTCCTGGTACTAATGAGTATACAGGCACACTTCCTACATACGATACACAGTACTATACATGGAAGGTTAATGCTGCTTTGGGCGGTGCACAGAACTTGCCTGCGGTTAACCTTGCAGCTACAGGTATGTACTCTAATGTTACAAATGTAAACGATAAGCTTATTGCAGCTCTTAAGACAACAACATTTGTTGACATGAATAATATGATTTTTATCATTTCTGATGGTTTGGGCCAGAATGATATTAAAATGACAGAAAAGTATACTGGCAATCTTATTATGAACGATATGCCATATTACGGTCAGCATAAGACAGTATCTTATCCAAAGCCAGGTGAAGGCAATAGCTGGACAACAACAGACTCTGCAGCTGCAGGTACAGCTCTTTCCTCCGGTTTTAAGACACGTTATTCCTACGAGGGTTTGGATAAGGATGGCAAGGATATTCCTCAGATTACAGAGGTTCTCCGCGAGAGACTTGGCAAGATTATCGGTGTAGTTACAACAGGTTGGGCATACGATGCAACTCCTGCTACATACGGTGGTGCACACGCAGTTCGTGGCAACAGCTCTGAGATTGCTCAGGAGATGAGAACATTTGCTCCTGATTTGTTTATCGGCCCTGGTCTCACAGACTATAGCTATAAGCCAAGTGGACAGGACATTGGTATTTCTTCCAACTGGTCCTCTGCTGTTAAGATGACAAACAAGAAGGTTTGGATTGATATTGCAGATGACTCCACAAGTTCTGATGATGACGTAAGATATGACAATGGTTGGTCCACATCTAGACCTACAATTTCTCAGATGATGGCATTCTCTCTTACATGGCTCCAGAAGACATCTGACAATAACAACAATGCAGGTTTCTTCCTTATGTTTGAGAATGGTATGACAGACGATGCTGGTCATAACAAGGATTGGACACAGATGGTTGGCGAAACTAATGCAACAGATGAGGCAGTTGCTATTGCTCTTAAGTTTGCTTGCGAGAACCCAGATACAGTTGTTGTTGTAACAGCTGACCATGACACAGGTGGAATGACACTTAATTCTGGTTGGGAGACAGATAAGACTAAGTGTAAGTTCACAACATCTGGTCACTCTCAGCAGGACGTTGCAATTTATGCAATTGGTAAGAACGCAAATGTATTTAACAACCAGGTAATGTATAACTGCCAGGTTGCTAAGGTAACAGCATACCTTTTCGGTATTAAGGAGTTTGGTTCAACAGAGTCCACATATAGCATCGACAATATTATTGCTGGTATTAAGAACGAAATCCCTGATGCTCCTGCAGCAGTAGAGGATAAGGTTACAGGTCAAGTATTGCACGTAAGAGCAGATTCTGCTGTATCCAAGTTGTCTTTCACATTGAAGAACTTGTCTATTAAGGTTCATGACATGGTTTCTGTAGCTATTGAGGTACCAGCAGGTGCAACAAAGGTTAAGATCACAACAAACACTGGTGAAGTTGTGGCAGAGCAGAATCTCGACAAGTCCTTGGACTATGTAGAGAAATACAATTATTATTTCCTTACATTTAAGCCTACTAAGGATGCAACACAGTTGACATTTGAGTTCACAGGTAGCATTAAGAAGGGTGATGAGGTTTGGGTTGATAACTTGACAATTGCAAGTAATAATATCACATTCGATGGATATAACACATCCAATGTAACAGTTGTTTCTGGACCTGCAACAGTTCAGGTTTACACAACAACTAACTTGCCAGCAGCAACAGCAACACCAAAGCCAACAGCAACACCAAAGCCAACAGCTACACCTAAGCCAAGCGCAACAGCAACTCCAGCGCCAACAGTAACACCTACACCTACTCCAGATGTAACAGTTGATGTAACTGAGGATGTAACAGTAGATGTGACAGAGGAGGTAACACCTACTCCAGCACCTACAGAGGCACCAACAGCAACTCCAGAGGCTACACCTACAGCTGCTCCAGAAGTTACAGCAACACCAGCTCCGACAGATGCACCTACACAGGCACCAACAGAGAAGCCTGTAGATGAGGATAAGTCTGAGGGTCCTGATTCGAAGATTGTTGTAGTGATCGTTGTAGCAACCGTAGTGGTTGTCGGCGGCGCAATTGCAGCAGTAGTGCTCCTTCGCAAGAAGAAATAATTAATTAGTTAATGATATTGAACCCCGTGTCTTAAAGGATGCGGGGTTTTCTCTTTGGGAGCGCTATTGACAAGTTGCTTGGAAATGATGCAAACTTTGTAGTATCAAAAATGGAGTATGGAAACCAGTGACAAACTTAGAATTATCTAGATTGCAGAATATGATCGGCGCAGAGGGAGTTGAGAGACTTCGCTCCAGTTGTGTTGCCGTTTTTGGTGTAGGTGGCGTAGGTGGTTACGTGGTTGAGGCTCTTGCTCGAAGTGGTATTGGACATATTGTGCTCTGCGACAGTGATTCTGTGGAAGAGAGCAATTTAAATAGGCAGATTGTGGCCCTTCACTCCACATTGGGTAAGTCCAAGGTGGAAGTTGCCAAGGCGCGAATTCTAGATATTAATCCAGATTGTCAGGTAACAGTCCATCCTGTTTTCTATGGTCCCGACACAGAGAATCTCTTCGATTTTTCCGTATACACTTACGTTGTAGATGCGGTGGATACAATGTCTGCAAAGCTTTCTATTGTGGAGAGGGCAAAGACAGCAGGTATTCCAGTAATTAGCTCCATGGGTGCAGGCAACAAGGTAGATGCCACAGCCTTTAGGGTAGCAGACATTTTTAAGACAAAAGTAGACCCCCTGGCAAGAATTATGCGCAGGGAGCTTAAGACCAGGGGAATTGATTCCCTCAAATGTGTGTATTCAGAGGAATTGCCACGTAAAGCAGTTGAAGAAGGTGGCAAATCTGTAGATGGTAAACATTGGGTTAGTGGAAGTAACGCATGGGTTCCATCTGTTGCAGGTTTAATTATCGCTGGCGAGGTTATTATGGACCTGGCACAAGTTACAAGAAATTAAATCTTGCGCTTAAATCCGTTAAAGCAATAACGGCGGCGACGACCATCCTTGAATATCCAGCTGTTGCCATATACGTATCGAGAAATGCAACTGTCCGAATGGGCAGTTGTTTTTGTTATATATACAAAGGAACCATCATTTAAGGCAAGAATAGGTCTAGTGCAGCTGTCTGTGCGAGTAAGGTCCTTTTCCACATGGTATCCATCGATTCTAAAGCGACGAACTTCGCTGAAATGGGGCAGTACGTTTATGTCAGTAAGACCAAGGCCAGTAAGATATCTTTCGAAGGTTGGATCTGCAGCTTCTCCCTCTAATTCTGGCTGAGCATATACGACTTCTGCTGCGTTCATGGTGCCTGCACTAATTCCAACAATGGTGCCATCCCAATTGGCAATTCTGCTACGAAGATTAATGTCCTTAAACCACTTGTTTTGTGTAGGGACATGGCCACCACATAGGATAATCAGGTCGAATTCTGGAAGTCTGTCCAGCTGGCCCACATTTCTCAAATCCACATATACAAGTTCAGGAATATCAAAACCACTGGACTTAAAAGCGCCAATGTAAATATCGCGATACATGTCGTTGATCTCGTAGCTATCTGGCATGGAGCTAATGGCCATAACCTTAGGAGATGTTCCACATGCAGATTTAAGTAAGTCAACGAAATGATTTCGGTTGTCGTAATGGCATGGGATTTTTACTCCATTTACTTCTTTATTTCCACCCATGCTGCTTGTGAGAAAAATGTGCATAAACACCTCGACTGAAATCGCTACTTTGTGCGTATTTTCATCCATTATACCAAAAGAAAATAACGGCAAAAATATATGTTGAAAAATACTCTTGCCATTGCATGCCAAAGTAGTAGAATGGATTTTAATGGGCAGGAGGTTTCTGGCAATGTCAAGATTCAAGCTAGGTGGCAAAAAGAATAAGGATATGACACAGGGCAACATTTGGATTTTGTTGCTTAAGTTTGCTGCTCCTTTGGCCCTTGGATATGTTTTCCAACAGCTATATAACACAGTAGATACATACGTAGTAGGCAATTTCGTTGGCACAAATGCTTATGCAGCAGTAGGTAACGTAGGCCCTATTATTAACATGCTCATCGGTTTGTTTATGGGTCTTGCCACAGGTGCAGGTGTAGTGCTTTCTCAGTTCTATGGCGCAGGTGACCATGATAAGGTTGGTAAGGTTGTTCATACCCTTATGGCATTGACTCTCGTTATGGGTGTTATTGTATCTTTGACTGGTATTGCATTGGTTGAGCCCATGCTTGACTTTATGAAAATTCTCGATCCTGAAGTGCATGCAGAGGCTAAGGTGTACTTGGTTACATACTTTGCAGGATGTATTGGTCTTATGGTTTATAACGCTGGTGCAGGTGTGCTTAGAGCTATCGGAGATTCCACTAGACCTTTTGTTTTCTTGGTAATCACAGCATTGCTTAATACAGCATTGGATTTGTTGTTTGTAATTGTATTCGACTTGGGCGTAATGGGCGTTGCTCTTGCCACAGTTATTGCCCAGCTTATTTCTGCTATTTTGGTAGTAATTACTCTTATGCGTGCAAATGGACCTTACCAGTTGCATTGGTCCAAGGTTGGATTTAACTTGCCCACATTGAGACAGGTTATTAAGGTTGGTATGCCTTCTGCACTTCAGCAGGCAGTAACCTCTTTCTCCAACGTTTTCGTACAGGCATATATCAATGCGTTTGGTTCCGCTCTTATGGCTGGATGGACAACATATAGCAAATTGGACTCTTTTGCCTTGATTCCTATGATGAGTATAGGTATGGCATCAACAACCTTTGTAGGCCAAAATCTTGGCGCAGGAAACCTAGAAAGATCCAAGAAGGGTGTAAGGATTTCCTTGGGATTGTCCTTGGTAAGTACAGCTATTTTGTTGTTGCCTCTTATGATCTGGACAAAGCCTTTGGCTACAGTATTTAACCCGGATCCAAATGTAGTAGAGTACGCAGTTTTGATCATCCGTGTTCTGTCGCCATTCTACCTTTGTTGCTGTGTTAACCAGATCTACGCAGGAGCACTTAGAGGAGCTGGCGCATCCATGGTTGCCATGGGAATTATGTTGTCATCCTTCGTAGTATTTAGACAGATTTATTTGGCAATTGTTTCTAGCTTGACAGATTCTGTAATCTGGACAATCTTCAGCTACCCATTGGGATGGATTTTGGCAAGTACATTGGGATTCTTGTATTATAAGTTCGGTCATTGGGAAAAGTACAAGCTTACTAATGCGAAAATGAAAAACTAGTGATGCTTCGCATCTAGTGTTTGGTGTTGAGTGTTGAGTGCTGGTCACTATGTTCCAATGGTCATTATAGGAACATGTTTCCTTCGTTAAACACTAACCACTAATCGCTAACCAATGCAAACGAAGTTTGCAAACCGTGCCTCCCGCGCTTCGGAAGTAGCGGGCGACTTTTGATTACTTTGGGTCGTTCCAAAGTAATGGACATACATTAACCTCTAACGAGACAATTTCTTCACAATTCCAACGCATGCATATACAAGACCTGCAACTCCTGCACAAATAGCCAATCCAAGACACAGGAGAACCAGCAAACCAATTGCAGCAACAACGTCTCCAAGGCACAAGAGAACCAAAAGAGATCCAACAATGAGAGAAAAGAGAACTACAGCGAACTCCTCAATAGAGGGCAATGTGTGACGAGCTGTTTCCTGTGTATTTAATGCTTTAATTCTTACCTGAGACATATTTCTTACCTCCTTGTACTCCTTTATGCTCATTCTCGAGCAAATCTTACAAACAATGATGATTTTTCTTACAACACCATAATACAAGGGGCAAAGTCCCTTAATCAGTACTTTGCGTGACTGGGGCTAAAGGTTAATTGTAAAATTAAATGCAATTTTTACCTTACTTTTACTCTTACAATCGTGCATTTAGTTTTACAAACTTTTTTATTTATTTGATAATGTTCATGGCTGTCTGACCAGAAAGGAGCAGACAAATGAGCAAACATTT
>JAFYSJ010000017.1 GCA_017559445.1 Clostridia bacterium | reverse complement strand
TCTCTTTCTATTAGTGTAAGATGTTTGTAATGACTCATATTATTCTCCCGATATTAAATTGTCTTCGCAAACACTATTATATCAGGAGTATGAGTCATTTTAATTTTCTAGGTGTTGCACTTAGATTGTAAATTCAAGCAAAACAAAAAGCTCCTTCCGAAGAAAGAGCTTAAAGTGTGGAGCGGGTGATGGGAATCGAACCCACGCAATCAGCTTGGAAGGCTGATGTTCTACCATTGAACTACACCCGCATTTCAAAGTGCAAGTGAGAGTTTACCACCCTTTTGCACCTATGTCAACATTTAATTGCTATTGCCAGTATCCTTAATCAATGTTCTACCAGAACTCATTCCGAAGCACAAAATAACTGCAGTCTGTGGCCAGAACATTGCCAAATCGAACATTCCAGACAGCAAAGTAATAACATATGTAGCTACAACAATGCCCTGAATAAGTCTATCTCTCTTAGTCTTAATAGCTTTGGAACCCTGATGCATAACTCTAGCAAAAAATGCTACCAGAATACCCATACCTACGATACCGTAATCCATTAACACTTCAAGGATTAAGTTATGTGCATGGATTGCGTACCAGCCGCCAATGTCATTGAACACTCTTGCATAGCTATATGTACCATATCCGAATAGAGGCCTCATTTTGATGCTTTCCCAAGCATTTTTCCAAATGGCAAAACGTCCATGGAATGACTCCTCCAAATCGCCCATACGAGGGATAATGTCAATTGCCTCTCCACATGCAATATCCACTGCCACTAGAATTCCTGCCAGCAAGCACAAAACAGTCAGTGTCTTCCACTTACGTGCAGTAACCAAATATGCAAAAATACCTGCTGCAATAACAATAATTGGCATTCTACTACCTGTTAAGTAGATAGCCATTACGTTAACAGCAATTAATGCGGAATAAATAATGAATGTAAGTGGACGTGGCTTTCTACAAATGCGGTGTACGCAAAGCAAAATGGTCATGGCTGCCACAAGGCCGTAGAAGTTTGCATTAAAGAAAACGGAGCAATATCTCTCGCCGTATTCCCAAGACATGCCCAAAAGCTTCTGCACATGAGCAACGCCAAGACAAGGAATACTTGCAAAACAAACAACTTGAGTGATTATCTTAAAAGATCTAGATGTCAAATACCTGGAGACATAAATAATATCCACACATGCGAACACCAAAGCAACGCTCAGCAATATCATGGGCCATGTGCCATACACTGCTGTAACTGTGATTGCCAAGGCACTAAAAGCTCCAAGCAAAATAGTCTCTGGAATCCTGTCCTTGAACATCTCTCTTCTCTTAATAAGGGCAAAAATAGACACAAAAACCAAAACTGCTACTTGTGCGTAGACAGTAAAGAAGCCTGAAATAGCAACGACAATCAATATGATCTCGTCAATAGTCAGCTTCACTTTAGCTTTTGAAGGGCTAGCAACTGTAGACATTGTTCCTCCTGTGTATCTATAACCATTTAATTATATCTACTAAGGTCGCCAAAAACAATGTTAAAAAGAAGAAATATGAACGAAAATTAAACTTAAATGAAACAAAAAACCGACGAACATGTGTCGTGGGGTTTCGATGCCAATTATAACTCTGCCAAAATCTCAGCAGCATTTGTGTCAGGCTTTACCTTAGGCATTATCTTAGCAATGTTGCCCTCCTCGTCGATAATGAATGTTGTGCGAACAACACCCATGCTAACCTTGCCGCACATTTTCTTTTCCTGCCATACGCCGTAAGCCTCAATTGCCTGACGCTCTGGATCTGACAGTAGCACGAAGGGAAGGTTGTACTTTTCTGCGAACTTCTGGTGAGATGCTACGCTATCCTTGCTGATGCCGATAACCTCTACACCCTTGTTCTGGAAGCCTGCGTATGCACCTGCAAAAGCACATGCCTGCTTAGTGCAGCCTGGAGTATTGTCCTTGGGGTAAAAGTAAAGAACTACCTTTTTGCCCAAGAAATCGGACAGAGAAACATTATTACCATTTTTATCTACCAATGTGAAATTAGGGGCCTTATTGCCAACTGCTAACATATTAAAATCTCCTTTATTTTTCTTTATATTCCAAACAGCTCTGCTGTAATATTTTTCTTTATTATATCCAAACAAAGGGGATTTTCCGTGACTGGGTCACAATGAAAAAGCACCCACCGAAGTGAGTGCTTTGAATTACTTCTTTTTGCGATCATGAACCACCATGCCAAAGATTGCAACTGAGCTCTGGAATACGTGGGTGATAATTGGACCATAGGAAAGGCTTGTAATATCGTAAATAAGCCAGAAAATGGCGTTAGTAAGAGTCCAGATTCTGTACTGCTTACCGCTCTTTTGAACTACACCCATTACAAATGCTAAACATGCCAACAATGCGAAGATAGATGCAATGCTTGTGAATGTGAAAAGGTTCACGGTTACAAATGCCACGGCGTAGACAATCACAAGCCACATGGGCAGCGCCTTGTTCTTTCGCTCGAAGCAATAGTTAATAATGGATGTAACTGCACCCAAGCCACAGGAAACCATGCCATTTGTGGCACCTGTCAACACGTAGCTAGAACCTACGAATACGTTTGCCAAGAAAACGAACACCAAAATAATGCGCATATCCTTGCCCTTCATGAGGGATGAGGCACAAATACAAATTGTACCAATAACACTTAAAATAACTGCTGCTGTATCCATGTATCTCTCCTGAGAATTATTGCTCGCTTATTGTAGCATAGGGAATTTAAATGTAAATCCTCTGCACTTTTATATAAAAAACAGCACCCACATAAGTGAGTGCTGTAATCTGCAAATTTGTACTCTTTGAAATAACCAAATTATCTCTTGGAGAACTGAGGTGCCTTACGTGCCTTCTTAAGACCGTACTTACGACGCTCCTTCATTCTTGGATCACGTGTAAGGAAGCCAGCCTTCTTAAGTGCAGGTCTGAAATCAGCGTCTGCCTTAACAAGAGCTCTGGAGATACCATGTCTGATAGCACCAGCCTGGCCTGTGAAACCACCGCCATAAACGTTAACGAGAACATCGTATGCTGCAAGTGTCTCTGTGAGATTCAAAGGCTGTCTTACGATAGTCTTAAGTGTCTCGAGACCGAAGTAATTGTCGATGTCTCTGCCGTTAATAACAATCTTACCTGTTCCTGGAACAAGTCTAACTCTAGCAACAGAAGTCTTTCTTCTACCTGTGCCCTGATACTGCTGAATCTTAGCCATTTAAGTTTACCTCCTAGTCTACAAGTGTGAGAACCTCAGGCTGCTGTGCCTGGTGCTCATGCTCGGGGCCTGCGTAAACCTTGAGCTTTCTGTACATCTGTCTACCAAGAGCATTCTTAGGAAGCATACCCTTAACTGCCAACTCGATAACTCTCTCAGGATTCTTAGCCAACAACTTGCCTGCAGATACATCTCTAAGTCCGCCACGGTAACCTGTGTGGTGATAGTACATCTTCTTCTCAAGCTTCTTACCTGTAAGAACGATCTTATCAGCATTAACTACGATAACATAGTCACCTGTGTCAAGGTTAGGAGTAAAGGTAGGCTTATTCTTACCTCTCAAGATTGCTGCAACCTGGCTAGCCAATCTACCGAGAGTCAAACCGCTTGCATCAACAACATACCATTTTCTCTCAATGGAGTTGCCTTTAACAACATATGTGTTCATTTAAACCCTCCAAAATAACATTCCGAAATAACGTGATTTCTCACGCAACAGGTGAGATTCTAATATAAGTAGTCCACCTTGTCAACAGTTATTTTCGAAATTTTTGAATTATTTTAATCTACGACCCATAAAGGTGCGTTTTTCTTCGTTTTTGGGCCTTTTTGAGGCTTTTTCAAAGCAATGTCCTCAAAAATTGTATTAATAATTGACCTCCATAAGCATCAATCCGCAAGGTGAAAGCGTCTTTCCAGCCCTCTTTCGCTCGCCGGATGCAATTATTTCTGCCATGGATTCAGCTGGAATCTTGCCGATTCCTACAAATAATAATGTACCTGCAATGATACGCACCATGTTGTACAAGAACCCAGTGCCCTCGATCTCCACTGCAACAACGTTTGGAGCCATCTGCACCACCTGACATGAGATAATGCGACGTACTGTGGACTTAACTGTTCCACCAGATGCCTGAAATCCTCTAAAGTCATGCTCACCCACAAAGGCGTCCGCTGCCTGCTGCATCTTAGCAATATCTGGAACCTTGGGGCTATAATATGCAAATCTATTCCAAAGAGCCTGTGGTGCTGGACCATACTGAATGCAGTATCTGTATTTTTTGCTCTTCGCCTTGAATCTTGCGTTAAAGTCCATGTGTGTTTCTTCGCTACACAAAACCTTAACATCCTGTGGAAGCAAAACATTCAGAGCATATGAAAATCTCTCAGGTGGGATGTTGGAATTCGTCTTAAAGTTGGAAACATGCTTCGCTGCGTGAACACCTGCATCTGTGCGGCTACATCCATATAGTGTGATTTCCTCGCCTGTTACCTCAGAAATAGCATTCTGCAAAGTCTCCTGCACAGTTCTGCACTCATGCTGACACTGCCAACCGCAAAAATCTGTTCCATCATATTGAGTTGTAAGCAATATATTCTTCATATTTCTTAACCATTTAAAGATAATGTCTATTTTTGTAAAAACAATTTAATGAATGTATCAAAATGTGCACAACATTCACTTTCTTACACAACCAAAATGTCATAAAATCCCCTGCATATAAAAAATAACATCTTAAAGAAGGAGTGTTTTGTTTATGGTTAGTAAAATAATACTATTCTTTAGGAGGAACGCCGGTTTAACACAAGAGGACATGGCCCGTTTTCTCAACGTGGATCGCTCCCTAATTAGCAAATACGAAAATGGCTTGGTAGAGCCCACATTTTCCATTGTGAACAAGATGTCCGAAGCTTTTAACGTGAACTGTTCTATACTTGGACTATGTTTGGATCTTACAAACTATAGCCTTGGACAAGCCAAGGCCATAGTAATGTCAAACGATTCTACATGCGAAACATATTTTTTGCCTCGCAATTTCTGTAATACAGATGGTCATCCAGAAACTTTACCCAAAGTCCTATGTCTCTCCGACGAGGAAAAGAACCTTGTGCTCAAATTCCTTGATAGTCTACATGGTCAACGGGTTAGTTCAACTTGTTAAGAGCTTCCTGAAGTCTAGCCTTAACCTTGTCTGCGCCCAAAATCTGCATGCAGGAGAACAAATCAGGTGAGTTCTGTCTGCCGCAAACAGCTACGCGCAATACCATGGATGTGTCTCCAGGGCTGCCACGGAACTGCTCTGGGTTCTGCTTGTACTCCTTAGTGGAGCTAGCAAATCCGATAGTGCCAGAGTACTGACAAATGGCATTGAACCACTCTGTCATGTCTACCTCTGGGTTGTAGATGTCACCGTAATCTGCAAGGATACGTGCAACATCTTCCTTAGCAACATTCTCAGGCATTGTGTAGTCAGGGTTGAACAACTCATCGTAGAAGAAACTCAAATAATCCTTAACCTCGCTCCACAAAGCCAAGTCCTTACGAGGCTTCTTGCCACCGCGGCCAATTGCCAAAATGGACTTTGCGTAATCAGGATCTCTTGTCAAACAATTGTAAAGGTCCTGATCAAACTCCTGTGCCCAATCTACAACTCTGTCATATACCTCTTCTGCAGACATTCTAGCAATAACGTTCTTGCTTACGTCTCTAAACTTATCCATGTCAAAGAGTGTACCAGAAACGCTCATCTTCTTAAGGGAGAAGGGGAATGTCTCCAATGGAGCTGTTGGGTTAGCAATTCTCCAATCCTCAAAGTTGGAGTTAATAACTGTCATAAGGTATTCCTTAACAGACTCTGGTGGATAACCCTCTGTTCTGTAGAAGTCCAAGGAAGCCTCTGGATCCTTACGCTTAGAGAGCTTACGCTTTTTGTCGCCATCTACCTTCATCATGTGGGATGTATGAGCGAACTTTGGCATCTTGAAACCAAGAGCACCAAAGAGCTGAATGTGCCAGTTAAGTGTAGAAAGCCACTCTTCACCTCTAACAACAACAGATGTGCGCATAAGGTGATCGTCAACTACGTGAGCAAAGTGGTATGTTGGAATACCGTCGGACTTAAGCAATACGAAGTCCTGATTGTTCTCTGGAACGGAAATCTTGCCCTTGATCTGGTCGTCGATTGTAACTGTCTTGTCTGGGTCGCCTGTGGAACGGAAACGTACTACAAAGGGCTTACCCTCCTTGATCAACTGCTCAACTGTATCAACGTCCATGTCTCTGTGTACTGCGTACTCGCCGTAGTATCCAGGGTTCTCATGTCTCTGCTCCTGAAGGTTACGCATATTCTCCAAATCCTGCTCTGTGCAGAAACAAGGATATGCCTTACCCTCCAAAACAAGCTTCTTAGCAAATGCCTGATAAATAGGAGCTCTCTGTCTCTGGTAGTATGGGCCATACTCACCAATCTCGCCATCGGATGTAACACCCTCGTCGATATTAAGGCCGTACTGACCGAAAACTCTAGTAATGAGCTCAACTGCTCCAGGAACCTGTCTCTTAAGGTCTGTATCCTCGATACGAAGGATAAACTTACCTCCGCTAAGGTGTGCCAATCTCTCGTCTACAATTGCACCAAAAAGGTTACCAAGGTGCATGAAACCTGTAGGGCTAGGTGCCATACGTGTGATTTTGGCTCCCTCAGGCAAGTTACGAACTGGGAAAAGTGCCTCGTACTCCTCTGGTGTCTTTAACTCCTGTGGGAACATAAGTGCCGCTAAACGCTGATAATCCATTATTTTTCTCCAAAAATTTATTCTTCTATAATTGTATATGTCCTAACGTAATCTACCAAGAAGGATGCAGGCATGTCCTTTTGATCTGGAAGGCCTGTCCAACTGCCTGTTTCCACAGATACTTTGAGGTAAAGTGGAACTTGGCAAATGCCGCCGGGAACATCCTTTTCTGTAAGTCTCCACACTTCCTGTCCGTCTATGTACCAAACGTACTGGTTCGGTGTCCAAAGAAGTGAGAATGTGTGGTAACCCTCGTATATGCCTTGCACATAAGATGTGTAGGAATCGCTGTAAATACTGTTGCCTCCCTGCCATGAGTCGTCATCGTAATGGATGGCGTGGCCAATGAGGTCTTTACCATAGTAGGCTGATTCGAAAATGTCGATCTCTGTGCCATCTTCTCCAGAACCATTTGCTCCAGATACGCCTGTGCAATAAAGCCAGAATGCGCACCAAAAACCTGGAACCTGGTTAATCTGACACCTAATTTCGAAATATCCGTACTTCTGCTGATATTTATTGATTGTTCTAATGGCACCTGACTTGTAAACACCGTCACCGTAGTCCATGTTAAGAACCAGATTGCCATCTGAAACAGATACCTGCTTTTTGTCCCACATATTGCCAAGGTCCTGTCTTTCCCATGCGGGGCAATAGCTCCAAAGGGCCTGGTTTAAGTTGTTTCCATTAAACTCATCGCAAAATGCAAGCTCTAAGTTGTATCCATCCACAGTTAAATACTGCTGTGGACCAGGGTTAGCAGTTGGTGTGCTTGTTGGTGTACTTGTTGGCGTAGCCTGTGCCAAACCCTCTGTAGTTACGTCATTATCACAGCCTGTTAACACTGCAAAAACCATTACAAGCACTGCCAAGGCCATAATCCAAGAAATATATTTGCCTTTCATATATCCCTCTTAAACCCAAAACAGGCGGCCAAGTCCCCTCGGCCGCTCTGAATCTAAATATCTTACTTAATCTCTGGCAAGCTAGCTGCTGCTACAGACTGACCAACTCTTCTGGAGCTCTCGTCAGGAATGTGCAACTGAATCTGGTTGAGCTCTGGGAACTCAGCCTTAAGCACCTTGTCTGCCTCCTCAAGGATGAGAACACCACCGTTACCGGATGTTACTCTGCCCATGATGAGAACATGCTTAATACCGTAGAACATTGCGTAGTATGCAATAGCATATCCAAAGTAAACACCGATTGTTCTGTAGATCTGCTCTGCTCTCTCGTCGCCCTCAGCCATAAGGCCCTGAACAACCTTAAGCTTCTCAGCAGGAGAAAGTGTCTCGTCCAACTCGATGCCTGCAAGAGGAGCCAATTTAATTACAGCATCCTGGGAGAAATACTTAACTCCGCAGCCGTAATCGCCAGACCACTCGTCAACCATGGACTCTGGATTGAAGTCTACTGGAATGAATGCGAACTCGTTGAGCCATCCTGTGATATTGCCCTGGTTATCTACATAACCTGCAGCCTCAGATGTACCCATTGCAATACCGAGAACCTGATCATCCTCAAGGTCCATAGCACCTGCCAAAGCTGTTACGTCACCGTCATTTGCAACTTCCAATGGAACGTCAGGTCCGAACTCCTTAGCGATGTCGATGTACATGTTCTTAACTCTGCTCTCGAAATCCTCTGGAGAAACCTTGATAAACAAGGAAGCTACCATGATCTTGTTGTCAATATATACGCCAGCAGAAGATACGCCGATACCGTCTACTCTAGGCATATGCTCTGCAGCTCTCTTCATGGAGTCGAGAATGCCATCGTACTGATACTGAGGATCTGCGTTAAGCTTAGGGAACCAGATAACCTCCTCAGAGTAAACTGCCTCACCATCGATAACAGCAGAAACCTTACGGTCAGATCCACCTGCGTCGAAGCCGATACGGCATCCGTTAAGGTGACGACCTACTGGAGATGCGCTCTCCTTATCTACAGGTGCGTTCTCCAATGTAGCGTACTCAACCTGGAAGGGCTGCTCATATACGCCAGCCATGAAGTCACGGTCAAAGTCTCTAAGACCGCCTACGCTGTAAACCTTAGCCATGTAGTCAGCCATAACCTTGGAACCTGCGATAATAACCTTGTATCCGCCTCTAGCCCAAAGGAGAGTCTTAACAAGTCTCTCTACGTATGCGCCGTTCTCCTCATCGTGGCCTGTGCCATCTGGATAAATCTTAGTAGCGAATGTGGACATATTGCCCTTGTTACGCTGAATACCAATAACGATATCCTGTCCCTGCTCTCCAACTGCTGCTAGAAAATCTCTAACATAGATGGACATTGGCTGAAAGCCCTTGTCCAAATAAGTGTTGCACTTAAGCTTCATACTTAGTCTCTCCTCCGATAATTGTCTTATAAATTCTGAAATCGCCATCTGCTACGATAAGGTCTGCATCCTTACCTACCTCGATGGAACCCTTAGTATCGCCATAACCAATTGCTGTTGCTGGGTTGATTGTTGCCAATCTAACTGTCTCTGGAATAGAGAGGTTAGTATTCTGGTGGAAGTTACGCACACCATCGTTCATACGAAGTACGCTACCTGCAATAGTACCATCCTCTAAGCGGCACTCAATGCCCTTAACGATTGTCTTCTGTCCACCCAAGGAGTACTCGCCGTCTGCCATACCACCTGCTCTTGTGCAGTCTGTAATAAGAACGAGCTTGTCACCCTTAAGGTTGTATACTAACTGGAACAAATTCTTGTTAACGTGGAATGTGTCTGCAATAAGCTCTGTTGTAACAGGAGCTGTAAGAGCTGCACCTACAACACCAGGAGCTCTGTGTGTCAAAGCGGACTGTGCGTTGAACAAGTGTGTTACGTGACCAACACCTGCCTCAACGGAAGCCAATGCCTGCTCGTATGTAGCATCTGTATGACCCATGGATACGAGAACGTTTGTCTCAGCCTTAATAGCCTTGATTGTCTCGAAGTTGTCATCCATCTCTGGAGCCATAGTAATAATCTTAATAACATCAGCGTTATTCTTAATGTAGTCGATGTTAGCCTTCTGGATGCACTCAGCCTTCTGAGCACCCTTCTTGTTAACGTTGATGAATGGACCCTCAGAGTGTGTACCAAGAACCAAAGCACCATTCCAATCCTTGCTCTTAGGCATTGCCTGTCTAATGCACTCAAAAGCTGTGTCAATCTCAGCCTGAGATACTGTCATTGTAGTTGGGAGCCAACCTGTAACACCATTCTTCATGATGCCGTTGGACATAACCTCGAGACCCTCCATTGTACCGTCGGAAGTATCCTCGCCCAAATAGCCGTGAATATGTACATCGATGAAACCAGGCATAACATAAAGACCACCTGCATCAATAACCTCTAAGTCTGTGCGGCCTGCGATCTCACACTCATCAACAATCTCACGGATCTGAGAATCATAGATAAGAGCCTTGTTCTCCAGAACCTCATTTGTCAAAACAATACGACAATTCTTAATACACTTCATAGTCAATATCTCCTATATCCTGGGCTTCACCCTTATAATATAAATATCATCGTCCACACTATACCACAAACCATCGAATCCTAAAAGAGAAAAACTCAAAGACTTGGAGACAAAGTTACCAAGAATCTAAGACTTTCGACTTTTTGCAAAAGGGTATATAATGGGCCGGTACAGGAGGTACTGTTATGGTTAATATTGGAGTCGACTTAGGTGGCACAAACATTGCCGCTGGCGTAGTAGATTTTAACAACAGAATTATTTACAAGGCATCTATCCCTACCAATGCAGCCGGTGGCGCAGATGGCATCACTAAGGACATTGCAGGCTTGATTTCTCACCTGATCGACAAGACAGGTTTGACAGTAGACGATATTGCTACTGTTGGCGTTGCTGTGCCTGGTACTGCAGATCCTTTGGACGGAGAGGTTGTTTACACTGCTAACTTGCCCTTCCTTCACTATGACATTGCAACAGAGCTTCGCAAGTACATTCCCCTTAACAACATTTTGACTGAGAACGATGCTAATGCAGCAGCTTTGGCCGAGGCCATGGCAGGTTCTGCAAAGGGCACCAAGGATTCTATTACAATCACTTTGGGCACAGGTATCGGCGGCGGCATCATCATCGACGGCAAGATTTTGCACGGTTGCAACTATGCAGCTGGTGAAGTTGGTCACATCACTATTGCAGGTGGTACTAGACAGTGCTCCTGTGGACGCAGAGGTTGCTGGGAGGCATATGCTTCTGCAACAGGCCTTATTGCCACAACTAAGGAGTACATGCAGCGCAATATTGGTTCTGCTCTTTGGGATATTGTTGACAGAGATTTGTCCAAGGTTGAGGGACGCACAGCATGGATTGGCGCCGAAATGGGTGACCCAACAGCCATTGCTATTTTGGATGAATACATCTATCAGTTGGCAGATGGTCTTATCTCCATGATTAATATTTTTCAGCCCCAGGTTTTGGCTATAGGCGGTGGTATTAGTGGACAGGGAGATAATCTCCTGTTGCCAGTTAAGGCCATTGTAGACCAGTTACAGTTCGCACGTAACTCCACTGTTCAGACTAAGCTTTGCATTGCAGCCATGGGCAACGACGCTGGTATTGTAGGAGCTGCAGCCTTGGGTATGCAGAGTGCAGTAAAGTAGGCATGAAGAGAGAAAAACCTTTTTTATACATACAATCTGTAGAGGATTGGTACCAGTCTCTTAACGAAAAACAGCAGTTGCGTGTATGCGATTGGATGAGCACCATTCTGTATATGTTAGGTGCTGTGGCTATAGGTCTTTTCCTAATGTACTTTGTCATAATCCATTCAGTTATTCCTTCTGGCTCCATGTTAGAAACAATACAGTTGGATGACCACATTATTGGAAATAGATTGGCATATACATTTTCTGAGCCAAAGCGCGGAGATATTATCATCTTCTATGCACCAGATAAGTCCTACATGAATCCAGATACGATTTATATCAAAAGGCTTATTGGTTTGCCTGGAGAGACAATCGACATCACAAATGGTGTTATTACAGTGACCACCAAGGATGGCCATGTATTTGTTCTCCAAGAGGATTATCTTGGCTCTGTAGATACTGCAAGCTATGGCACATTTGAGGTTCCAGAGGGCCATTATTTCTTCCTAGGAGACAACAGACAGAGCTCCTACGATGCACGAAAGTGGTCCAATAGTTATGTGCCACGCGAAGACATAATCGCCAAGGCAGTCTGCAAGATTTACAAGAATTTTGAGATTTATAAAACAGTTAAATATAACGCAAATTAAAAAGAAGTCCGAGGGACTTCTTTTTTGCTAGTGAACCGGCTGCGCCTAGTGAACCGCTGCGCTAGTAGGCCGCCTTCGGCTAGTGAGCCGGACCTTCGGTCCTAGTGAGCCGCAAGCAGAGCTTGCTAGTAATCGCAACTGCGTTGCTAGTGAAACGCCTTCGGCTAGTGAGCCGCAAGCAAAGCTTGCTAGTATACGCTCGTTTCACTCGCTAGTGAGCCGGCTGCGCCTAGTAGGCCGCCTTCGGCTAGTGGCCGCTACGCTAGTGAGCCGCAAGCAGAGCTTGCTAGTATACGCAACTGCGTTGCTAGTGAACCGCCTGCGCCTAGTAGGCCGCCTTCGGCTAGTGAAAAACTAGATTTGGGCACTAAAAAAGGAGCCAGTGGCTCCTAATTTTTGTTTTGAATGTAGTTTAGAAATAATCTTCAATTACTTCTTCAAGCAGCAGTTCTTATACTTCTTGCCAGAACCACATGGACAAGGATCGTTACGACCAACCTTGTCGCTGTGTGCGATAACGTCGTTTCTGTACTGAGCAACAATCTCTGCTCTCTTCTCTACGGAGAGGATGTTATCCCACTCCTTCATCTCATAGAGCCAGCTAGCCTTTGCAAGGTGCATGTTGTAGAAAAGCTTCTCCATGTCGATGTCCAATGTGATCTCAGACTCCTCTGTAAGAGAATCAAGATCAAGAGCTGTCTTAAGGCTGGTGTTGATACCATCCAAGAAACCTGCGAAAACAACAGGCTCCATATCAAACTGCTCTGCAAGCTCGGAAAGCTTGCCGCTATATACTACTGATGTGTCAGACAAAATCTTCTGGTAATTGTCAGCCTCTGCTGCAAAATAGCCATTCCAGAACTCCTGGCCGTGGCCGGACTGCATAATACTCTCAACTGTCTGATTCCAAGATGCGTAAAGTCCCATAATATCCTCTCAAATTCTTAAAATTCGCCGCAGGAATAATACCCTTTGCGGACAATATTGTCAATATTAGTATTACTCTGTAACTGTATTAGATGAAGAATCTGTAGTTACATCGTCTGTTACATCTGTTGTTACGTCAGATGTTGTCTCTTCTGGCTGATATACACCAACATGAACATCCTTCATGTAGCCTTCGCGATAATAGCTCAAAATAAGATCTACTGCCAAGCCGTTATTAGTTGCTACACCCTCAACGTTTGTAATGGTCTGAGAGTCGTCCTCCTGGCCCTGTCCTGTAGCGAACCAATTATACATTTCTGTAGCTGCAATATCTCTGTTCATTTGCACTGTGAAGCTGTTGCGAACTGCTGTCCATGCTGCATAGTCTGTCTCGTAAAGCTCCTCCAAACACAAAGACAAGCCGTACATAAGGCTGGAATAATTGTAGTACGGATCAGAGTGGTTAACACCTGCCAAGAAAGCAAGGAAACTGCATGCCTCAGGATCTGTGAATCCCATCTGAGCTGCCAAATAGTAGTTCACAGTAGCTGGAAGCTGCATGTCAGATACCGACTTGTTAATGAGAACCTCACCTGTGTAAGGCTGGTAGCATCCGTCTCTATTCTGCCAATCCAATGCCTTGGAGAAATTGGTGAACTTGGCAACAGACATCTTTAACTCCAGATTACCAATCTCTGTGCTGCTCTGGAATGTCAAATTACCAAAGTAACGAATACCTCTCTGGAAACCATGTGCTGCATTGGTGAGGTAAGCATTTCTGTCTGCGATGTATACAACGCCTCTGCTATCCTCTTCCAAATACTCACGAACCTCAGCTGCTCTGTAAACAAGATTTTCGCTTACGGAAACAAGCTCATCTGTGGTGGACTGCTGAACTGTCATGTTCATAATCTGATCCAAGGGCTTACGATATGCATTTGCTCCCTGGAAAAGCTGTCCCACGAAGAAAATAACTGCCAAAAATACGCAGAATCCAGATCCTAAACCAAGAACTGCATACACCTTGCGATAGCCATGCTTCTCTGTGAAAAGCTTAATAATCGTTGTAATAACTGCTCCTGCAAGGATTATGATCAGAGCCCATGTGCAAACATCGGAAATTACGATTGTTGTAAGGGAACTCAAAACGTTAAGTACCAAACGAATAATGTAGTTAAGTCCGTCAGAGAACAAGGATTCAATCTGATTGGTGTACTTAGCTGCTAATCCAAGCAAATAGATGGTCAAGGGGTACAACAGACATGTGAAGATTCTGTTGGAAACCTTGGTCCAGTTAATGTATTTGAAGAAATATTTAGTCTCTTTTAAGAAACGAGGTCCAAAGTCTGAGAAATATTCCTTGGAACGCTCTGGGAATGTGCGGAACCACTCCTTAGTCCTGTCTGGAACTGATTTGAAGAAATCTCCAACCTTCTGGAAGAATGTAGGCTTAGTCTCAACAACCTCCTCTTCAACAGCAGGCTCATCCTCAACAATCACAGGTGCCAAGTCCCTAGTAATCTTAAGCTGGAAAGCATCTACTACAGGTGCTGGAGCTGTTTCTCTATCTTGGCAAGGCACGACAGAAAGCACCTCCCCAGTCTCCTTAGACTGAACAGGTGTCTCTTGTTGACTCTGCCTGAGCTGAGAACTCTTCTCAATCAGGTCTAGCAAATTGTAGTCGGTGTTTCTGTCCTTCATTGACCATCCCTTTCCCTCTTAAGCTCGTTAAGCTCCTGGAGGAACTGGTCGATATTCTCGAATGAACGAGATACGGATACAAATCTAATGTATGCGACCTCGTCCACCTTCTTAATGCTCTGCATAATAAACTTGCCGATGTCGTCACTGTAAATCTCGTAACCTGCACCAGACTTAGAATCCTGGTACATCTTGTTATATACCATGTACTCTACGTCAGAAACGATGCGCTCCATCTGATCCTCTGTAATGTCACGCTTATTAAAAGCCTTAATAAGGCCTGAACGGATCTTATCACGGTTAAATGGCTGTTTAGTACCATCTCTCTTGGTTATCTGAACAGGGGGCATCTCAACCTTCTCATAGGTTGTATAACGCTTACCACAAGACAAACACTCTCTACGACGTCTAATACTTCTACCGTCGTCAGCAGCTCTAGTCTCAATAACCTTATCGTTCTCTATACCGCAAAATGGACAAAGCATCTGTTACCTCCCGATATCCTCTAAAGAAGAATAGCTAAAAGTCGCTATATACGGTGATATTCTAACACAACAAGTTCAAATTATAAAGTCTACTTACTTTGCTGTAATATAGCCTCTCTCTGTAAGTAACTCAGCTGTAAGTACAGCGCCACCTGCTGCACCTCTCAATGTGTTGTGAGAAAGACATACGAACTTGTAGTCAAAGAGAGCATCCTCTCTAAGTCTACCAACTGTAATACCCATACCGCCGTAAATATCTCTATCAAGCTTAGTCTGAGGTCTGTTGTCCTCCTCCATATATGTCAAGAACTGTGCAGGAGCGTGAGGCAAGTTAACTTCCTGAGGAAGTGCCTTGTAATCTGCCCAAGCCTTAAGGATCTGCTCCTTAGTTGGCTTCTTCTTGAAGTTTACGGAAACTGCAGCCATGTGACCATCGCTTGCAGGAACTCTCAAGCACTGTGCGGAAATAACAGGAGTTGTAGCTGGAACGATCTTGCCATCTACTACGGAACCCCAAATACGAAGTGGCTCCTGCTCACTCTTCTCCTCTTCGCCGCCGATGTAAGGAATTACGTTGTCCAAAATCTCTGGCCAAGACTCAAATGTCTTACCTGCGCCGGAAATAGCCTGGTATGTGCAAACTGCAACCTCTGTAGGCTCGAACTCCATAAGAGCGTTAAGTGCAGGAACGTAGCTCTGGATAGAGCAGTTAGGCTTACATGCGATGAAGCCTCTCTTAGTGCCCAATCTCTTGCGCTGTGCCTCGATAACCTCTGCGTGCTGCCAGTTAATCTCAGGGATCATCATTGGAACGTCAGGTGTCCATCTGTTAGCGGAGTTGTTGGAAACAACTGGAACCTCTGCCTTAGCATAAGCCTCCTCAAGCTCAACGATAGCCTTCTTGTCCATGTCAACTGCGCAGAAAACAAAATCTACCTTAGATGCAACTTCCTCAACGTTAGATGCGTCCATAACAACCATATCTGCAACGTCTGCTGGAATCTCGGTCTTCATAGCCCACTTGTTCTCCATGAGGTCGCCATATCTCTTGCCTGCAGATCTGCTGCTAGCTGCCAAAACCTCAATAGTGAACATGGGGTGATCTGCCAACAGAGTGATAAATCTCTGTCCTACCATACCTGTTGCACCGATAATACCTGCTCTTAACTTAGTCATAAAATATCCTCTCATCTAGGCCCAAGGCCCTGTAATTTACTGTTTAATTTAGTGTCCGTCCACGGTGGACAGTTGTCCACGAGTCGAAGTTTCAAAGTGTTGGCATTATAGCATTGCACTTCTTTAATTGCAAACCTTTTTGAGCGATAAAGCGGCGTTACTATAGCCCTTTTCTCTTGTGATTTCACGTCCCACAAAATTCGGCAAAGTAATTTCCTGTTCCTCGCTGTCCAACTCCACCTCTGCGATAATCAAGCCCTCATGGAAGTCATGGAAAAAGTCCACCTCCCATGTAAGATTGTCCATGTGGATAACACGGCGTGTCTTGTAAATAACCCTTTCTCCACAGAGAGTTGCGATCATTTCCTCTGCATCTGCCACTGGAATTTCGTACTCAAACTCGCTTCTACCAAAGTGTCCTGGCTCAGGTTTGCCCTTAATTGTCACAATGCCCTGATCGTCCCAAACTCTAAAACGAACTGTGCCGTTGTAACCGCTATACATATAGCCCTGCTTGACAACATGGTCCTGTCCCTTTGGAACTAAACTTGGGTCTGTAACTAAAAATCTGCGTTCAATCTCTTTGCTCATGTTATACCTCTTAGGAATAATACTGCCTAATCTGCGCCCTAATGGCCTCTACTAATTCTGGGTCGTCAATCTGCGCCTCAAGACGCTGTATATTAGAAGTCATCTTTTTGTTACCATAGCCAACCTCTTCTCCCATGAGGAGTTCAGTAAGTCTAGCAATTCTGGCAAAAACATCTCTCTGTGGGCCGGGACTAAAGTCAATAACTGAGGTCTTAACCTCCTCGTCACCACCATAAACAGCTCCGGGAAAAGCCCTACGGCTGTAGGTTGCAATGGTGGAAAGCCAACTTTTGCCACTACGTTCCCTAATAATGGCATCTACTGCGCCAAAACTACTTGGCAAAATCTCCTTAAACTCAGACATCTGGTCCCAGTTGTTGGCGAACAAACATCTCTTGTGGGAGATGGCAGTAAGTGCGCATATGTCGTCGTAATCCAGGGGCTGGTCCTCAAATATGGCTGGCAGAAATCTACCGCACTCAAAGAGGTTAAGGACCCATGTATCCACCTGCATCAAATCCTGATACAGCTGGTCCACTGTCAAGTAAGCTGCGTAGTAGTCCTCAATCCAGCGAACAAGTTGCCTTGCCACCGCAGGGAACCTGTCTCCGTACTCTGTGAGCAAGCTAACCAGAAGTTCCGCTCCAAACTTGGGACTAATCATCAAGGTCTGGTTAATTATCTCGTAGGCAAAGCACAGAATGTAACCCTCGTCCGCATTAAGTGGATGGCCATCTATGAACTCCCTGCGCCAATTAAGGTAATAGTCCCTCTGCTCATCTGTCATATCCTGATATGTGGGGAACTCTGCCTTGAAAGGCACAAAGTAAGCTCTACCTAGCTCTAAACCCATATATTTGGCCGAATCAAGCAAGAATTGACCTACCTTGGCCCTAGCTGTCTGCCTGTCCATTACTGGGACAGAGCTGCTACTTGAACTCTTGGCCTTGGGGGCTGCCTGTCCTAATAAAGATCTCTGAAAAGCCTCTTCGTCTGGGTCAACGTACACTCTAAAACCCTTAGCCATATAGGTCACCTCCTACTCTAAAATACATTAAAATTATACCTTATTAACATGTGATGGGAAAGTGATTAACTAGTCTCAACGTAAATATAATCTACCAAAACACTATTTTAGAGGACCTTATGCTCCATGGCTCAGATCCGTGATAATTTACCTGGCATACTTTCTTGGATTGTAAGGCTAGCCATAGATTTGCTACTGCAAACGCCCATGGTTTTTGTCCTACGCATACTGTCTATGGGAATACACGAGCTGGCCCATATTGTGACTTGCTACTGTCTTACCAGGCGACTTCCTCGCGAATTTAGAATAATGCCTTGGGGTTTTTATCTTAATTTAGATTTGGAGTTCGCACCACTTCACCACAAAGCCGTCATTTTGCTAGCTGGCCCCTTTTCTAACCTTATTCTGTGGCTAGTTTTTAGCAATCTTAACATGCCTGAGGCCTCGGAAATGAACCTAACCCTATGCCTTTTTAACCTATTGCCAATCCCTCCACTGGACGGTGGCGAACTGGCCAGGGCAACTGGGCTACACAACCGCCTAGGCAGGCTTCAAGACATGGGCTCCACAATATTTGGTGCAGTCATAATCCTAAGTGGCATATTGAACCTTAACCAAGGCATACGATTTGTCATTCCCATACTTTGTGGAATGGTACTTTTGACCCCATACCGTAGCAAAGGAGATACCCTCATAAGGGTGCTGGAAAACCACATGTCAAAAAGTCGCAGGCTCAAGGAAAACCGCCTTATGGAAATTAGGGCCTTGGCCGTTAACGAAAATACCAAGATAAAGAAAATCGCAGAGCGTATGCCCTGCGATAGTATTAACGTATATTGTGTAATGTTTGAGGATATGACTCCCCGTGGTGTGGTCCTAGAAAAGAGACTCCTAGAGGCCATGATGTGTGGTCAAATGGACCAGCCTGTGTCGGCTATTACAGATCCTTTACCAAATCTCTCCAGTCAAGGTCGCCACGCTCAAGTCCGTGGATCAAAACCTCAGCTGTAGCAATGTTAGTAGCAAATGGAACGTCGTGCATGTCACAGTGTGTGAAGAGCTGACCCTCCTCGTCGTATGCATTCTCACCAGGAAGTGTGTTGGTGAAGTAAATCATCATATCGATCTCACCACAGATAATCTTAGTATCCAACTGACGCAGACCACCCAACAAACCAGGAGACAAAGACTCTACTGGGAGCTTAGCGTAATCGCGAATAGCATCGGATGTGGAACCAGTGGCATAGAGCTTATGCTTGCAAAGAACGCCTGCGTAAGCATAGCAAAAATCTGCCATTAACTCCTTCTTGTTATCGTGTGCAATGAGTGCGATGTTCATACATACCTACCTGTTCTCAATAAGACCTAACACGTCAACTGTCCACCTGTCTGGGGAGCAAGGGAGCTGTAATCTCAATCACTGGCACCGTGCCCACGCCATTGGTGGAATTCTTCATCCTAATTATAACACGAATGTCCTTTTCTTCAATACCCGCATGCCTTCTAAGAGTTCTAATTAGGTCCTGGGTGATCACATCTAGCTTGTCCGGGGCAATGTTTGTCCTGTCCATGATGAAGTCGCGCTCAAGGCGTACCATGGCCTCCTTGCCCGATGTTCCCCTAACCTCTCTAAGCATATTTAGTAATCCCATTCTGTCACCTATATCCTAACTGCAGACATTTCTTCTCCACGTGACACCAAGGTCCTGTTGCCAGATATTTTGCCTGCGATTTTGCGAAATTCCCTGCCTGCCACAGACCTAAAAGTCCTAACAGATAGTTGTCCCCTGTTGGTGTTGACCACCACAGTTTTGTCATCTGGCACATAGCCTATGGACTTTACGCCCAAGATGTTTTCGATGTCGCTACAACTGACCATGTTGCCACTTCGCATAAGCTCACTGCGGATTTTGTTGATCACCAAGCGAATCTGACATATGCCATCGCTGGACAGAACCCCAATTATCTTGTCCGCATCTCGAATGGCTGCCACCTCAGGTGTAGTTATGACTATGGCCTCATCGGCTCCTGCCACAGATGTCCTGTAGCCCCTGTCTATGCCTGCTGGGCAGTCTATGAGTACGTAGTCAAAGGCCTCCTTGAGGGAGCGGCATATCCACTCCATGTGTTCTGGAGTCATGAGCTCTATGTTTTTGTGTTGTTCTGCTGGCAGGAGGAATAAGTTGTCGCTATGCCTGTCCTTAACAAGAGCGCTTTTTATGGTGCATTTTTTGAGGGCAGCGTCCAAACTTGTGAAAACAATCCTGTTTTCCAATCCCATAATAACGTCTAGGTTCCTAAGACCCATGTCCCCGTCTACCAAGACCACGCTGTATCCCATGTCTGCCAATGCGGCGCCTATATTAGCAGTGCAAGTACTCTTGCCTACTCCGCCTTTTCCCGATGTGATGATAATGCTTTTTCCCATAAAAAAACCTCCGTTTTGCAACGGAAGTATATGGTGCGCTAAATAGCATATTCAAGAATAGATTTGTCGAATGAAAAATTAATTATTTCTGAAGTACTCTGTAAGGATGTCCTTAGCAATTGGCGCTGCGTAGGAACCCCAAACACCGTGCTCTACTACGATGGCTACAGCGATCTGTGGGTCGTCTGCAGGTGCATAGCAAATGAAAACAGCGTTGGATGACTGACCGAACTGCTCCATACCTGTTTCGGGAGTACCTGTCTTACAAGCAACCTTAATAGAAACGCCGTTTACTGTGAAGTTAGCAAATGTCTGAGAAGCTGTACCGTCAACAGCGTTAGCTACGGCCATCATACCTTCCTGAACTGTGGCGATTGTCATGTCTGTAAGGCCAAGAGACTGAACTGTTGTGGAACCCTTGTAAACTGTCTCGCCAGATGAGTTAACAATCTTGTCTACCAAGTAAGGTGTCAAAAGGTTACCGCCATTAGCAATAGCAGCTGTGTATCTGCAAAGCTGAATTGGAGTAAATGTGTTATAAAGCTGTCCGATGGATGCCTGAGCTGTATCAGCCTGTGTCCAACCACCACCGTTTGTAAGTGCTGCCTTAACCTCTGGGTTGTTACGGATACCTCTCATTTCACCGTAAAGGTCAATGCCTGTGTACTCGCCAAGTCCAAACTTCTGTGCCCAGATGTCGATGTTGTTAATACCAGCATAAGTTACACCAAGCTTATGGAAGAACAAGTTACAGGATGTTTCCAAACCAGTTACGATGTCGATAAGTCCGTGGGTATAGTGGTACTTTTTCCACTCCATGCAGTATACCTTATGGCCCTGAATGTCCCAAGAACCGTCGCAGTCAATGGTCATGTCAGATGCAAAGTTGCCTGTTTCCAAGGCAGCAATAGCAACAAGGGGCTTAAATGTAGAACCTGGTGCATACAAACCCTGAATAGCTCTGTTGTATGTGGGACCATTGCTCTCTTCCTTATAAAGGTCAGCAATGAGCTTCTGTGCCTCTTCGTCATCTGCAGATGCAAGGAAAAGTGAAGAATCGTAGCTGGGGTAGCTAACAAGTGCCAAAACCTTACCTGTCTTAACGTCCATGGCTACTGCCGCACCTGTACGAGCGTCACCAAAGTTGGTTTCGCCGTCTGCCATGCCTGCAATTTTCTCGATGTTTGCCTTAAGGCTGTCCAAAGCAACCTGCTGAAGGTTCAGGTCAATAGTCAAATAGATATCGTTACCAGGTCTTGCCTGTACTGTTTCCTCTGTGCTAATTTCTACGCCCTCTGGGTTAAGGGTAATAGTGTTCTGACCGTTATGTGGCTTGAGCCAAGACTCGTATGTTTTCTCAATACCAAGCTTACCAATTACGTCGTCGGCAGAATAATCCTTACCTGCCTGGATCATGGCATCGAACTCACTGTCGGAAATAGCCGCAATGTATCCAACTACGTGGGAAACAACTTCGCCGTATCCGTATGTTCTAAAGGCAACGGGCTCTGTGAAAATACCTGCCAAAGCATAGCTGTTTTCGTTGAGTTTTGCGTATGTATCAAGACTAATATCCTCAGCAATAAGAATGGAGGAACCGGAAGTAGCCCACAAAAGCTCGAAGCGCAACGCTGCAATAACGTATGCAATGTCTGAACTGTAGTTTTCTTCTAAAATACCGAACTCCTTAAGGATTGCATGGTACATTTCCTCTGCAGAGCAGCCTTCCTCCAGGTCCTCAAGCTTAAGACCTGTGAAGTTTCTAAAGTATGCAACCTTGTTTGCCTTGGAAGAAATGGCGTAACCGTAGTCAATTTCTGGGTACTTAATGTACTTGCCAAAGGAATGTTCAAATGTGTCACCGTTTTCGGACAATGTCTGAAGTACGAGACCAAGTGTGTTGTTAATATCTGTGCTACTTACACCTTTACGAACAGCCATGTACAAGTTATAGCCGATTCTGTTGCCGGCCAATGTCTCACCTGTACCTGCGAAAATGGAGCCGCGAGGAGCTTCGATAATATGAATCTCTGTGGTGTTTCCACCCTTGTTGCCAGAGTTTATGTTAAGACCATCGTCCATTAACTGCAACACAACAAGTCTGGCGATACATGCCACCAGAACAAAAGCCAAAAAGGCATATATAGCTGTAAATCTCTTTTTGTTCATATTAGTAAATAGTCTTAGCTCTCTTACGTCTGTTATCCTGTACGCCTACGATGATAGTGCGAACAATTAAGTATGGTGCAGCAAGTGCCATGTTGTATGCTGTCTTGGGGAGAACGTGCATAGTTACCATCTCAAGGAACTGAGCCATAGACTCTGCTGTAAATGCACATGTCAAAGTGTTGCAAACCAGGGATCCTACCAAGATACCCATGGCAAGCCACATGTACTTAAAAATACCCTGAGCGCCCTTGCGGAAAATGTCCACGATAAAGGCAAGGCATGGGAACATGAGCATATAAAGTCCATTAACATTGTGAATGGACAACATATCTAAACAAAATCCATTAACTGCAGCCATTACGATGCTGATGCCCTCAAGTTCAAAGGCAACGCACAATGTGAACAATAACAAAAAGTCAGGTGTTGCTCCCTTTACTGCCAAATATCCAGCCAATGTTGTCTGCAAAACAAGGCATGTGTAGAGGCAAACCACATAAATTGCGCCACGAATAATCTTATTCATTCTCCTGACCTCCTGTCTGTGAAGTCTTGAGAATCATAACTGTCTCAATCTTACTGAAATCTACAACAGGCTTAATAATGGCGTACTGCTCAATGCTTGTACCTTCCTGAACAAAGCCCTCTACTGTTCCGATAATAAGTCCACCGGGATAGATGCCGCCGATACCAGATGTCTCAACTGCGTCACCGATCTTAATGTTTGTGGAGGATGGAATGTACTCCATCATAAGTCTACCCTCTGTTTTGAGCTGGTAAGTTCCGTATACCATAACCATGTCACGAGTGGCTGTCATAACGGAGCTAACGTATGTGGACTCGTCAAGCAATGTGGAAATAGTTGCGCTGTTTAACGAAACCTCGGAAACGCGGCCAATCAAGCCATCGCCGTTAATAACTGTGTCGTTAACGGAAATGCCATCCTTAGAACCCTTGTTAATTGTGAACTGATAGAAGAAAATACCAGGGCTCTTAGCAATAACTGTGGCGTGAACGTACTCGTAATCCTTGTACTCTTCTGTAATGTTAAGGAGCTTAGATAACTCCTCATTGCGGTCTGCGTAATGCTGGTACTCTCTAACAAGCTCCTGGTACTGAGCAAGCTGTCTCTTGGTCTCCTCAAGCTCCTCGCGCAGTGCCTGGTTGTCGCGGATGTTCTGCACAAAGGCCTCAACACCTTCGATACCCTTAGTAACTACTGTCTGACCTGGGGAAACCATGGTCTGTACCACGTTGCGGGCAGTCAAACGCACACCATCTGCAATGTAAAACAGAAAGAATGTGGCTGCACATATGAACATTGTAATTGCAAATACTGGAAGTATTTTGCTTATATACTGTTTCATCTATCTCTCCCGCTAATTTTCTTAATATTGCTTCGCTGGAACATGAACTGACCAGCCTCAATTGCACCCAAAACTGTGCCATTTTCCGGTTCCTTGGACAATCTAGCCTTAATACCTGTCTGTACAGAAATAAGGTTCTCAAGGCCCTTAAGCTTAGAGCCTCCGCCTGTCAAAGTCATACCCTTGTCATATATACCTGCCAAAAGCTCGTAAGGAGTCTTCTGCTTAACGGTCTCGACCATGTTGATAATCTTCTTAACAACTTCGTCTACGCAAGTCTGAATCTCGCCTGCTGTTACGGACATGTCTCGTGGCATACCAGATGCCAAGTCTACTGCCTTGAACATGAGCATGGAATCATTTTCCAAACTACCACATGCGTTACCCAAAGTCTTCTTAATATCCTCTGCTGTTGTGGCAGAAATAAGCATGCCATACTTGCGTCTCAGGTAGTTAATAATGCCCTGGTCGATGTCACCACTACCGATGTTAATGTGCTTGTATGAAACTACGCCACCATAGGACAAAACTGCTGCCTCGGAAGTATCCTTGCCAATATTAACGAGCATCATGGAATCCCAGGAGTGTCCGTCATATCCCTCGTGGAATGCTGCGGCCAAGGTCTTGTCTACGATAGTTGCCCTAACGTTACCTACACCAAGAACAGCCTTCATGATGTTTGTCTGCTCAATGTCGTCCAAGCCATACAAGGCGCAAACGTCGATCTTAAGCTTAAACACACCTGCTCTGGTGATGTGGTTTCTGTCCAATATATTTACCAAAAGGTCTGTGAGGGCCTGTGGTTCTGCTGCCAAGCCATTCTTAACTGGTCGCATGGCTGTGATTCCCTTAGGTGTACGGCCTACCATATCCTCTGCCTCTGCACCTGCAGCCACAACCTTACGCTTACGATTGTACACAATAATACTGGGCTCCGAGATGATCTCGTCCCTGCCGTAACTATAGATGCGGATAGTCGTTGCACCTATATCCAATCCTATGCGGTTGTTTAACCTACGAAATATATCAAACATAATTTAATTCTATTATTACCTTATAGAACTGTCAATTTTGTCAAAAATGGGTTCTGTTGTTATCTGGATGTCGCACTGGATGTCAGCATAAACGTGATGGTATACATCAACAGCATATGTGAGACATGCGGAGTCGTAATTTTCGAGGATAAGTGCGTCAGGCTCCAATCTCTCGATAATGAAATACCCCTTGGAAAGCTCCAATACCACACTGGTTTCGCCCTCCTTAAGAGCCTTAACTGCCTCCATGTAATCCTCTACCATGGCATCCTCTACAAAGATAATACCCTTGTCTGTCATGGCAGTATCCTTGTTGTACTGGGCCAAAAGCTCTGCAAAGGATGTACCTGCCTGAAGCTTGGTATATGCATCCTGAATCTTAGCGTCTGCGCCAGTTTCCTTAGGGATGTAAATATGTCTTGCAGCGTAGAAAGTCTCGTTAAGGAACTTCAAAACATCGTCCTTGTTAGCTGCCTTGAGGATTGGAGAAGATGTGGTCTCTGTAAGGTCCACGCGAACTCTGGCTGTCAAATACTTAAGCTCCAAGAATCTATGGTGCAAATCCACTGTCATGTACTGACCTTCCAATGCAGCCTCGTACTTAACAATACTTGTTACGTTCTTGTACTCCTCAAGTTCTGCCTCAAGTTGCTGAACATCAGAGACTGTAAGGCCTACCTTATACATTTCGGACATAACCTCTGGCACCCAGTCGTTGGCAACTGCCTCCAAGGCCTTGTTAGGTGTAAGCTTACGCTCCTTAACGTAGTATCTAACCTCTGCGTATGTTACGTCGTGTGTATATACCTTGCCATTGTCGTCTGTGTAAGAAAGTGTGGCTACGATGGTTGTGTCATACTTGCCTGACTTAACTGGAGATGGGTCGTAGTTGGCTACCAAAATCCAAATGCCAGCAATGAGAATAAGCCCTGCCAAAATGCTCAGGGCAACAATGAGTTTTCTCTTCTTTTTATTAACTGGTTTGTACTTTTTCTTATTCTTTGCCATTTTGTTCCCTCTATCTCTTTACAGGAATATTTTAGCCAAAATCATGGCCAAAGTGTATAAACAAAGGATGACTGTAAGGTAAACATCCACTTTAGTAAACGCTAATTTGTTGAATTTTGTTCGGCCTTCCCCACCTCTGTAGCATCTTGCTTCCATGGCGTCTGCCAACTGGTCCGCGCGGGTAAATGCACCTACGATCATGGGCAGGAGAATTGGGAAAAATCCCTTAACCCTAGCCATGAGGCCTCCGGATGTGTAGTCAGCGCCTCTAGATGCCTGGGCTCTAGTAATACGACCTGCCTCCTCCATAAGTGGTGGCACAAAGCGAATGGCAATGGTCATCATCATGGCGATGTCGTGAACTGGAACCTTAATCTTGTTAAGGGGCTTGAACATGGTCTCGATGCCGTCTGTCAAGCTAATTGGTGTAGTGGTGAATGTGAGCAAGGAAACTCCCATAATCAACAGGAAAAGTCTAACAATAAGACGGAGAGTGGTAAAAACACCTCCTGTTGTAATGGTAATGAGCCAAAAGTTCACCAAAACAGTACCTTCCTTAATTACCAAAAGGTTAATGACTGCTGTAAATATAACTACAATAAGTATGGTTTTGAGACTGCGAAGCACAAGTTTCCATCCAACCTTGGATGTGGATACTGCTGCAATAAGCAAAGCAGCAGAACATGCAAGGCCCACTGGTCCATCGGACACAAACAACATAACCATATAAAGGATAGTTGCAATGAGCTTAGTTCTAGGGTCTGCTCTGTGGAGAATGGAATTGCCAGGGATGTACTGGCCAATGGTAATGTTATTCATTGGTCTGACCTCCCTTGTACTGGATAAGGGCCTCCACTGCACCCTCTACTGTAAAGGCGTTGGTGGGAAGTCCTGGCAACCTCTTGGCCAAATTCTGCATAAGAATAGTGGCTACAGGAAGCTCAAGACCTGCCTGCTCCAAGGACTCCTTGTCTGTAAGGATGTCTGCAGGCTTACCAAAGGCGTGGAGTCTGCCTCTATTTAGGATAAGGATATTGTCTGCTAACTCTGCCATGTCCTCTACTGAATGGGACACGATAACTACTGTAATACCCTTTTCTTTGTTTAATTTCTGAACTAGGTTGAGAATCTCTCTTCTTCCCTCTGGATCAAGACCTGCTGCAGGCTCGTCCATTACCAAAATGCTGGGTTCCATAACAAGTACACCTGCAATGGCAGCTCTGCGCTTCTGTCCTCCTGACAAGTCAAAAGGAGACCTATTTCCATGGGTCTCTGGGTCAAGGCCAACTAACTTCATGGCCTCTTTTGCCTTATTTTCTGCCTCTTCTGGGGAAATTCCGCGCAACAAGATACCGTACGCAATGTCCTTGAGTACGGTCTCGTCAAATAGCTGATATTCTGGATATTGGAAGATCATACCTACCTGATAGCGGACCTGCTTAAGAGTCTTGGAGGTGACTGGAATATCGTTAACGGAAATGGTGCCAGTGCTAGGCATCAGGAGTCCGTTAAAGTGCTGAGCAAGTGTGGACTTGCCAGATCCAGTGTGTCCCATGATGGCCGTTATCTGACCATCTGGGATCTCAAAGGTAAGGTCATACAGGGCCTCCTTTTGAAAAGGGGTATCCTGCTGGTAAGTATATGAAAGATTACTAACCTTTATGGACATGGTTACTACCTGTTGGTAGCCTCTTTGTCCCTAAGAGTAACGTCGTGGTAACCACCCTCGATAATGGATGTAGCGGAAACGAGAGTCATCTTAGCATTCTTCTGAAGGTCAGGGATGTTAAGAACACCGCAGTTGCACATTGTGGAGCGAACCTTAGCCATGGATCTAGCAAGGTTGTCGTGAAGGCTACCTGCGTAAGGTACGTAAGAGTCTACGCCCTCTTCGAAGGAAAGCTTCTTGTCGCCACCCATGTCGTATCTCTGCCAGTTACGTGCACGGTTGGAACCCTCACCCCAGTACTCCTTAACGTATGTACCGTTAACCATGAGCTTAGCTGTTGGGGACTCATCGAATCTAGCGAAGTATCTACCCATCATGAGGAAGTCAGCACCCATAGCAAGTGCCAATGTCATGTGGTAATCGTGTACGATACCGCCGTCGGAACAGATTGGTACATAAATACCAGTCTTCTGGAAATATTCATCTCTAGCTGCTGCAACCTCGATAAGAGCGGAAGCCTGGCCACGGCCAATACCCTTCTGCTCACGAGTGATACAAATGGAACCGCCGCCGATACCAACCTTAACAAAGTCAGCACCACATGCTACAAGGTAGTCGAAACCTTCCTTGTCTACAACGTTACCAGCACCTACCTTAACTGTGTCGCCGTAGTGCTCGCGGATCCAATCAATTGTAATCTTCTGCCACTCTGTGAAACCCTCAGAAGAGTCGATGCAAAGAACGTCAGCACCAGCCTCTACAAGAGCAGGAACTCTCTGTGCGAAGTCTCTAGTGTTGATACCAGCACCTACCATGTAGCGCTTGGAAGAATCCAAGATCTCAAGTGGGTTCTCCTTGTGGTCAGAATAGTCCTTACGGAAAACGAGAGCAACAAGCTTACCATCATTGTCAACAATTGGAAGGGAGTTAAGCTTGTGGTCCCAAATAATGTCATTAGCAACCTTAAGAGTTGTACCCTCTGGAGCTGTAACAAGCTTATCCAGTGGAGTCATGAACTCAGTAACCTTAGTTGTACGGTCCATGCGGCTAACTCTGTAGTCACGAGGTGTTACGATACCACAAAGCTTACCATCAGCCTGTCCATTGTCAGTAACAGCTACTGTGGAGTGACCTGTACGCTCTGTGATAGCAATAACGTCTGCCAAAGTGTCCTCAGGCTTAACGTTGGAATCGCTGCGAACGAAACCTGCCTTGTAAGACTTAACTCTAGCAACCATGGCTGCCTCATCCTCAATAGTCTGTGCACCATAGATGAAGGACATACCACCCTCCTTAGCAAGTGCGATAGCCATTCTATCGTCGGAAACGGACTGCATGATAGCAGATACCAGTGGAGTGTTCAAATAGATTGCAGACTCCTCACCGGCCTTATACTTAACCAAAGGTGTTCTAAGAGAAACGTTTGCTGGAATGCACTCCTTGGAGGAAAATCCAGGAATCAACAAATACTCGCTAAATGTACGAGAGGGCTCAGAAAAATAAAATGCCATGGTTTAATCTCCTGTCTTGAAATATGCCCGAGGGCAATAATTACGTTTTAGGTTAAAGTTCATTATACAAAGAGAGATGATGAGAGTCAAGGCAATGTTACGCACCGAGGGTGCTAGTGAACGCGCTTTCGCGCTAGTGAGCCGGCTGTGCTAGTGAGCCGGACCTTCGGTCCTAGTGAGCCGCAAGCGGGGCTTGCTAGTAGCCGCTCATTGCATTCGCTAGTGAGCCGCCTTCGGCTAGTGAGCCGGCTCCGCCTAGTGGTCGCACCGATGGTGCTAGTGAGCCACGAGCAAAGCTCGTTAGTGAGCCGCAAGCGGAGCTTGCTAGTAGCCGCCTTCGGCTAGTGAGCCGCACCGTTGGTGCTAGTGGACGCGCTATCGCGCTAGTAGGCTGCAAGCAAAGCTTGCTCTGTCATGAAGACACAAAAAAAGTGACCGCCCCTGACTCAAATAGTGGGAAGTCACTTTGACTAACACTTGAGAGTCACCGTCTACCGGTGGTTCCCGTGCTTTTATTATATCAATGACTATTTAGTTTGTAAATTACTGAATAACGGCTACCACTTCCCTAACTAAAATGAAGATCTGTCCGACTTATTCCGACATAAAACAACTGTTTTAGTACCCGATTTTCATATGCGATTTTGAGCTAAAAAAAATATTTTCACACCCCAAGAACCTAGTAATTTCAAGGCTTTCAGGGTTTTAAGCGAATTGATTACCTCTAAAAATTTATTGCGGAATATTTTATAATAGTCCTCACGGGAACCACCCTAGATGGTAGGCGGTTGACTCTCCTGGTTAGAAGATTCATTCTTCTTGAAAGGGGGTGATACTATGGTTACATACAAAGAATTATTTGCTTTCCTTATGCTGATCATAGCAATCATTGATTTGGTCTTCAGAATCATGAAGGCACAAAAAAAGTGACCGCCCCTGACTAGCAATTAGCGGCGATCACATCAAAACCTAACTGAGAGTCACCGTCTACCGGTGGTTCCCGTGCTTTTATTATATCAATGACTATTTAGTTTGTAAATTACTGGATAACGTCTACCACTTCTCCGATGTACATGTCGTGTGGGTAGTCGCCCTTGTAGAACTTCTCCTGAACGTCTGCAGGCATCTTAGAAATGTCCAATTGCTGCATAAAAAGCTTTTTGCAAACGAGGGTAACTTCTGCCTCTGCGTATGTCATGGAGGGGCCTGCTACCTTGGGTGTGAGACCTGGGTAGTTCATTTTGTCGATGTCTCTGCCAGACTTGCTGCCAAAAACGCCAAGCTCCTTTTTCATAGACTCGGGGTAGAAGCTAACTGTGAAGTAGTCGTTGTTGTCCATAAATTCATGAGTGTAGCGGTTTGTGCGCACGTATACGGTGGCAACTGGCACGTTCCAGAGTGTGCCGAGGCCTGCCCAACTAACAGTCATGGCGTTGAAGTTGTCAGGGGTACCTGCTGAGAGGAGTGCCCACTGCTTATGGAATTTGTTGAGAATATCTGTTGTAAATGTCATAAAAACCTCCGTTTTTTAGTGAACCGCTCGTTAGTGAGCCGCAACTGCGTTGCTAGTGATCCGGCTACGCCTAGTGAGCCGCACCGCTGGTGCTAGTGATCCGGCTACGCCTAGTGAACCGCAAGCAAAGCTTGCTAGTGAGCCGCAACTGCGTTGCTAGTGACCCGCTTCGCTAGTGATCCGCTACGAACTAACGCTAACCTCAGCTTAGCAAAGGTCACATTCTTTATCAAGGGTACGAACAAATTACTCTGTCATCTTCACTAACTCTCTGTTGTGCGTAAAACCTTAGGTAAACATCCTGCTTGAACAATGGTAATCCACTAGGTGTTATTCTAATATGGATGTTTTCACGATATAGTGAGAGTGTCAAGGCGTGGAAAAGGGCTAGGCCCAACAACAAACCTAGCCCTTTTAGTTACTTAATTCTTAAAACTCCACTACCTCGGGAGCCTTGCCGAATGCGCAGAATGTGGCGACGGCGTTTTTCATGTAGAACACCTGAGTGTTGCCATCGTTTTCGTCGTACATGCCGCGGAGGTTGGGGTAGGCGTCGAGCATGGATTTCTTGGCTTCGTAGCGGTCATCTTCGACGAACTCACATGCTACGCGGATCCAGGCGCCCTCTGTGAATGCACAAATCTCTGCCTTGGGGTTTGCTGCTAGCTGGTGGCTTGTGGGCTTGATCTTGCCTGTTTGGATGTAGAGTTTGCCTTCGAACTGGTTGATGGTGCCGAAGGGGCGTACTCTGGGCTGGTCGCCTTCTACTGTTGCTAAGTAATATACAGATGCTTTTTTCAAAAAGTCATGTACTCGTGTCATGGTGTGTTACTTCCTTTCTAGTAGGTTAAAGTTTTTCGCGGAGTTTTGCTAATATTTCCACATCTGCGGGGCAGAACTCATACTGGGGGATCTCAGATGGGGTGATCCACTTGATATCGTTATGCTCTAGCTTTTGAGGGACTCCCTCTTTGATTGTTGCATTGAACAAAGTGAGGTTTACTGTGATATCTGGATACTCATGAGTTACGGTCATGTAGACATCTCCCACGTCTAATGTTATGGCCAATTCCTCCTGGCACTCGCGGATAAGGGCCTGCTCCTTGGTCTCGCCGGGCTCTACTTTGCCGCCGACAAACTCCCAAAGCAAAGCTCTAGCCTTGTTGGCAGGGCGCTGACAAATAAGGAACTTGTCTCCATGCCATATTAATGCTGCTACTACGTGTGTCATGTGGGGTCCTTCTTCAACAAATCCTTCAAAATCTCTCGGATAAAAGTGTTCTTAAGCCAATAAGACTGTCTACACATATGTCGACCATCAGGTAGCGGCTCTGTATCTGAAAGTTTTCCATTACCCCATGATTTACCTTCTGAATCTACATAGAACGCTTTGTTTGCATGTGGTCTTAAGTGAATCATTCTTGCCTCCTTGGAACCTGGGAAGTTATTACCAATTCTTCCTCTTGCATCCAAAAACAACTCAACACCACTTGTGATTATTCGTTTAATATCCTTCCAGTCCTTTGCTGCCATAGCAATTTCTTCATCTGACATAGCCCACAGTCTACAACCTCTAAAGATAACTCCTCCATTGTTGTCATTCTGGAAAACAGCAAATAGGTACTTCATAGTATCTAGCTGAGCATATAACTCACTTAATTCCCACGAATCTGTAAAATACTCCTGTTCTACTCCATTCTCATCTGTTTCAACTACAACAGTACTTGCTGGAGAGTTATAAATCTCCATGAAATCAACATCACTAAGGCGTAGATTCTCCTTATTGTTGCCCTTGCTATCAAACTTAACTGTCTTTACAACAATACCAGCCTTTGTAAGTTCTTCTGATCCGAGTTTACTAAGACCCAGCATTCTTGCTGTAAGCAAAGGATATGTAGCTTTCGATTCTTTTTTCACGTCGATGGGGTCCATTTGCTTACCATTTGCGGTAATTAAATATCTATTAACTTCTCTTGCAATCTCATTAACTTCTTTGCCAACATATTTAGCAAAACGATTCTGGATAACCTGAGCGAAAGTCAACTCTTCCAATTCGCTGACATCGGTAATAATTCTCTCTGTCTCCTGAGAACGAGAATAATAACCATCCAATATTACATTTACATATTCTTTTCTGAGAGTATAGCTACGCTTAACTAATTGTTCTCCACCATAATATGGGATAACTGTGTTTGTACTCTTCTGGGCCTTAGGCGCAGTTCCTAAATATATACCATCTGCACGTGACAACTTATGAGCTTGTCCGCTCATAATCTTACGTACAATCTCCCTATAGTCACTCTTAATAATGGCTAAGTCCTGCTCTGTAGGTTCGAACAAGCTTGAGTAAATCACCTTATAGTCAAGCTTAGAAGGAATCTTCTTATCTCTATGATAAAAAATTACAATCAGCTTCTTCAATTTCTCGTACAGATGTGAAAGGTAGAAATCTTCCTCAACAGGAGACTTAAAATCAATCTGAGTAACACTTATTGTCTCACCTGACTTATATTTATCCTGCTTATCCTTATCTGCAGCAGTTGTCTTTAGTTCAACACCAACCTGCTCAAAATCTGCTTCCTGACGGTTATTTAGCTCATAACCAAAATAGGTTGCCTCGATAATTTTACCTGGCAACCCCTTATCTGCTTCTTTAGCTTTTACATATTCAATCTGAGACTCATCTAAGCCACCTTCCTTGAGAATCTCAAGGAAAGTTTTGCCTTCGATTTTTTCTGCATATTTGAAGATGGACTGGATATCTGTAGGATCATAGTTGTCCCTTTTATGAGGACAATACAACACTTCTTTCATTTTTACAATTCCGTTATCCATTCCATCCTCCTGTTAGTTTTCTTGCTCAATAATATTGTCCAGCACCTTGCCCATTCTAGTAATCATTGGAACAACCAAAGCATTGCCCATACAGAAGTAACGCATTCTATCTGGCATACCGCTATTTGTCCAATCATCATCAAAACCCTGAAGTCTCTCAGCTTCTACTGGAGTTAAGATACGATATCTTCCAGTACCTGGATCTGCAACTACGTGTGTGGATCTATTTAGTGTTGCTTCACTAGTTAACATTGTACGTCCAGGCTTATTCCATGGGTCTGGGAATGCAACTGGGCCCTCAGAGAACACATACTCATGGCCATTAGCTGCAACTCTCGGAATCTTCTTTGAGCCCTTCAAATAAGTCCACTTAGACATCTTATCTGGTGCAATATACAGCTTTTCATCTGCATTATTCTGCAAAATTTCCCCAAGAAGAATAGGTTCTTCTTCCTTTTCTAAAACCTTAGCAGTATAGATTACACCATTTCGCATATATCCTGCATTTTCGAAGGCAAACTTAAAGTTATCACTTACTTCTACAATGTCATTGTTAAGATTTGTTTCTGTTACCTTTCCAATCTCAATAATGGGGAAAGCCTTTGCCATAAGACCATCCTCACAGATAACATCACCTGCAAATTCAGGCATAGTCTTAGCATATGCAGTGTCATTTCTATAGGCAAAGATAAATACGCGGCGACGTCTCTGAGCTGCGCCATACTGAGCTGCATTAACTACTCTCCACTCTGCGCTATATCCAAGTTCATTAAGACAAGCCAAAATAACACCAAAGTCTCTACCTCTTTGCTTAGCAGGAGACTTAAGCATTCTATCTACATTTTCAAAGATACAAAATGGTGGATGCTTGGCAATAATAGTGTCTCTAATCTGCCACCAGAGAACACCCTTTTTGCCCTCAATACCCTTAGATGATACAAGAGAATGGGCAACGCTATAATCTTGGCAAGGGAAACCACCAACCAGCAGAGTGTGGTCTGGAATAGCGTTCTTATCTACTGTGCTGATATCTTCTCCTGTGTGAAGCTCACTATTAACATCTACACAATCTCCAAAGTGCTGCACATAGCAATCATGTGCCCACTGTGTACGAGCTCCTGGCTCCCACTGAGAGAACCAAACTGTCTCCCATCCAGAACCCAATCGCTCCAGGCCTAGGCGGAATCCACCTACTCCTGCAAACAATTCACAAATCTTCTTTTCCATAAAGTCCTCATATGGTTGTCTAGCAACCAGCTCACTTATTTTAGGCCATATAAAATGTTAGCACCGACAGACGCCGGATCGATTGGCCTATGTCTTATTTTAGTCTATCTTGTGTCTCTTATCAATCCACACAGGGATATTATAAACATTGTAGCTGTCCAATAAATGGGATGGCTTGTTTTGGCTATTAAGGGTTAATTGTAAAATTAACGCCAAAAATTGCTACTATTTGCTAAACATTTTTGTTTTCTATATACTTGTTTTATTATTTAACTTTGGAGGTTTTTATGAACAAGGTTACTTTTTTTGATGTTGAATATGCTAACTCAAAGAACAAATCCATCTGTCAAATAGGATTAATGTGTAACGACTTAACTACTGGTGACCCTGTTTATCCAGAATTAGACATTTACATTAACCCCGAAGATGGTTTTGACGATGTTTGTGTTCGAATTCACGGCATATCTGCCGACAAAGTAAAGAATGAACCTACTTTCCCCGAAGTTTGGAAAACCATCGAGAAATATTTCACTAATACTGTAGTAATTGGTCATAATGTCGCATCGTCAGATCTTGATTCACTTACAAAAAATCTTACTCGATATAATATAGACATTCCTGAATTGTACTATGTATGTACCTACAATCTATCCAGAGAATATGTCCCATCCTATGCAGTAAAGGACTATTCCCTTTCCACACTATGTGAGTTTTTTGATATTGATATAGATTCAGAACACAATGCCTTTGATGATGCATGCGCTTGCTCTGACCTACTATCCACTCTTGTTGAGTACTACGACATTGATTTAGAAAAACATGTTAGAAAGTATACTCCTCAAACATCAAGAACTTTTTCCTCATATGTATATAATCCCCTACTCCGAAAAGCCATTAATGAGTTTTATGGTATCGTTAGAGGATTTTCTATAGACTCAATTGTATCGAAGGAAGAAACAGAATATATTGCAAAATGGCGTTCCGAACATGCACAGTATGCTAATTATAGAGAAATTGGTGCAATTATTAATACAATTGACACTATACTAGAAGATGAAGTTATTACTTTAGACGAGCTCACCTCTCTCCATGTATCTATTAAGTCATACCTGGACTTAGTAAACACAGCACCCGTCACCTTAGCAACTCAAATCTTAGATGGAATTCTTAAAGGCATTGTTATTGACGGAGAAGTTACAGAAGCTGAGTGTAAAAATCTAAGACTATGGCTATATGATAATATCTATCTCTCAGATCACTTCCCCTTTAATAAAGCATTAGAGCTTATAGAGAAAGTCCTAGAGGATTCAGTTATTACAAAAGAAGAGTCTGCATTTCTAACTAATGTCATTAACGACCTGCTTAATCCTGTGCAGGCTCTAACAAAACAAGTGAACTCCGCCAAAGACAAGCATGTATGCCTTAGTGGAAACTTTTCTTACGGAACAAAGGCAAAAGTCGAACAATACATCATTTCTCAAGGAGGCCTTATCGACTCCAACGTCAAAAAAACTACCGACCTGCTTATCATTGGCAATAACGAGTGCCAGGCCTACTCCAATGGTTCCTACGGCACCAAGGTCAAGAAAGCCCTCGAATTTAATGAAAAGGGAGCACATATCCAAATTATTAAGGAAGCGGATTTTATATTGGAATAAAACGAAGCCCTGCTTTACAGGGCTTCAATCTTTATATTTTTGCATCCCGCCTGTATACTCATTAATCTTTTGAACGCAATATACTATCTTTATCTATCTCCTTATATCTTATTTCTGAATCACATAAATTTGCTTACCCTTCACATTGTGATAATTCTAAAGATGATTTGCAAAGTTTAGATATATTTTTATTAACTTTACCCATTACCACATTAAGCTTTTTTATCTCTCCTCGAAGCTCGTCCATCTCGGAAATATATACTAAGAAATTCAAATAGTCTTTAAAGTCAACTATTTCTTTTTCCTTGTATTTTTTGGATTTTCCTTTTGCTGTGTATACATAATCAATTTCTAGTTTTGTATATTCATAAGAAATAACCTTATTTGTTGTCTCATTTAGGCACAAAACCCATTTGCCCTGAGGATAAATTGAAATATTCAAATTCGTTTTGTCTTCTGCCTGTTTTTTTGCCTCAGGTGGCAGCTGATTCGTGAAATTCTGATTAAAAGAAAGTTTGTGTAGTTTTGCAGGTGTATTTCCAACATTTCTAATCACAAGGCAAACTAAACTTTCTTTTACCAACTCAAAAGATATTTGCAAATAAGGTCTCTTTTTTCTTTACGTTCAATCATCAACACAACAACACCAAACAATGACAGGATTGAGCTGATTGCTGTTACAATAGCTGTCCAATCAGTTCCACCACCCATTGAACGCATAACTTCTGTTAATTCTCTAATAGCCTCTTCCATAATTTTACCTCATCCTAACTACTTACTTTCCAATATTTTCTCCGTCATCATTTTTTGCACCCTTGGGTCTCTAAGAGCATTTCCCACTGTTTCAGTAAGTACACCTTTAAACAAATCCTGAGCAACTGAGTACCTTGCCTCATTCTCTCTTTCATTATTAGCCCTAATTAACTCGTTTTCATGTTCTTTTTGCAAAATCTCCATAGCATGCTTATGTGCCTGTTCTTTCGATTCTACTTCATTAGCATGCTTTTCTCTTTCTGCTTCTATATTTATTTTGTGTTGCTCAAGCAATTTTTCAATATCTCCTTTGTTCGCTTCTCTAACCTTCTCAATTTCAGTTTTATACTGAAATCTAGATGCAAAAAAAGATAATATAGATGCAAAAACAGCTGGAATTGTAGCTGTTAATATAGTTTCTAAAAAATCATGTTTGTCTCCTTCTATTAATTATAATTTTGAGCCTTTTTATGACTTGCTCAGGTCATAGCCTTTGCTTATTAATTAATGGAACTTAGCCTTATGATTAGCTAATACCTTTCCTGCATTACTCTTAGTGCTCTTGCTAGTTGACTTACTTGCTAATTTTTTAGCTGCACTACCAACTTTACCGCCGTGATGTACTGCCATATTCACTCCTCCTCTCTGTAATAAAATAACCTGTTCATTCGAATCAACATGCCTAACCTAATCACAATATCTGTCAACTTTTAGACAGATTGTTAAATTTAAGGTACAAAAATCAAAGCTAGAAGCATCCACTTTCTAGAGACTGTTGACTTAAATGAACTTAAACTTGTGTGCTATGCCCTATGGCATTATAGAATTTAATAAATCCAAATGATGTACCTCCTTGTTAGATTCTGTATCTAAACAGAAAGAGCGACCGTATTTTTGGCTATATTTACGGGTTGCATATCCAACAAGGGACTAGTAAAATAGTTGTGTTATGTTGCTATTTTACCAGATAACCCTGGTCTATATGCTGCTCTCAAAGCACATTTTTGCAATTGCCGTTGCTAGAATGTGCTTTTTTCTGTTTATAAACTTATTTAATTGTTTCTTGGGATCTCCTATTCCAAGATAAATACTTCTCGAATCTCTCCGTGCAGTTATGCACCACCTCTAACCTCAAAACTAATCATATGAGATTCTATAGAAATATTGCTGCGCTGTGATTTTTACTATCTGCAACAATTCAGCAAGAAGGATTGTAACACAACATATAGTTTACCGCAACACCCAGCCAACACTAAATATAGGGTTTTAATATATTTTTTATTAATTTTATTATGGAAAATTTATGCCATTTTTTGGATAAAAACACACAACCTTGTGCGAGCCAAAATTTCGCCTTTTAAGGCTGTCAATAGGGCAAATAGGACGATTTTACAAAATAGTTAGCAGCTCTTTAATATGCATTTTTTGAATAAAAGCATATACGCTGAATTTTATAATATTACCTGTATGTATACTAATAAGTATCATTTTTCTACATTACAAAAAGGAATGAGTTCTACACATTCCTGAACTTTTCATTTATTTTTCTTTGGTAGCTTATAAAATCAAGTTAAACGGTTGAATAGGTTAAAGTCCCCTTGCTATTACTCCCTATTTCCTACCCAATACACTCTATCCTTGAATCCACCACGCTCATCACGCTTGGCCTCTTTCACCTGCATCAGTTCCTCTATGCTGTAGCCCCTTGCCTCACATATGGCATAAAGCACCTCAAGAATATCTGCCATTTCTTCAATGGACTTGTCTGCCTGGTATTCTGCTACTTCCTCATTCAGTTTCTTATCAAGCTCATTCAAATATTCCTCATTAGATAAGATTTCAGTGACCGGAGTTTTGCCTGCAGCTCTAATAATATCTGGAATTTTGTCTCTAACTAATTTGCCCATAATTACACCACAACAATTTTCTTAGGCTGCCATACGGATTCATAACCATTTACTGTAGCCCAGTGATATACAGCCCTCAGATTATCTGCACTATAGTTGCGCATATCCTTTGCCCTGTCGTTTGCCAAGATAATCTTTTTGTTTCTATCTACCAGTTTGTCTAAAAAGATGCCTGCTGCGAGCTTGTCGTTCTTCTGCAAGTTGCATGTTGGGCAAGCCAAAACCAGGTTCCACATTTTGTCGTCCTTGATAAAGGCCCTTGGCACAAAATGATCCACATGAGTCTTTTTACCATCATTTGACAACTTTTTACCACAGTAAAAACAGGTTTCATTTTCAAACTCTTCAAAAAGGATTCTCCTATAAATGGAAAGGTTTTCTCTTTCGGAGCTCTTGTCGATTTTTGTAAGCAAGTGGTCCATCACCGCTCCATCATTTATCTTTTCCAGATACCTTGCCCACTCATAGTAGTTCAACTTCTCAATTGCCAACTTGTGCTTACATACAAACTCATACATCTGAGGATTAAACTGCAGCCACTCCTCTTTCTTGGAGAAAGAATAAAACAGCCCCTTTGTGTCCCCAAACAAGGCGCCAACAACATTTGTCTTGCACCTGCTCTTAACCTTCTTGCACACCTCAAGCTTTGCTTCGTCGGAAATGCTTTCAAAGGGGATATCTGCTGCCAAGGCATACTTAATAGAAGCAGCGCCCAATGCCTGCTCCAAATATGTACCTGTTGAACGCTCGCTCAGTGGCTGCTGTCGGATGCCGTGCTTCAGAACAAGGTTCCAATATATCTCTGTGAATGTGGCGAATATCTGATCGAAGGTCAGCGTCAGATTGTGGTCTACGTTGTAGAGGTTGTCCATTATTGCCTTGAGGAAACCGAACTTGTAGCTGCTGGAGTTTTTGGAATGGGATGAGAACAGATTGCTAAATGCTGACCACATTTCGTCGTCAGACAACTGCCTGTTAGGGTAGTAACCTTCTGGAAGTTTGTAGCCTGCCATGCGCTCATCTCCTGTAAGATATTGTCGGAAATCGACGCTTTCCGACAATATCCATCATATACCTATGCGTGGGGTTATGCAAATGGAAAAGGGAATGTCAGAAATATCGCTGTAACATAGCTTAAGCTAATAGTCAAAATAGCTGGGAGTATTTTCACCCTAATTGCAATTTAGAGAAATCTATTCATAAAACAATTGTTTTAGGCTAAAATAAGATTGCATCGTATTTTAGCCTTGACATTCCGCTTGCTTTAGGGAAAAATAAGATTGCATCGTATATCTGCCTAAGGAGGTAACTGATATGGCTTATATCAAAAGAGATATTGAGGATAAAATTCTTGCTCTGTCAAAGGAGTATTCTTGTATTCTGATCACCGGTCCTCGTCAGGTCGGTAAAACCACTGTATTAAAGCAGCTTATGGACAGTAACCGTGAGTATGTGACGTTGGATGATATGGAAGAGCGCAGTCTTGCTAAGAGAGACCCCGCCATGTTCCTGCAAATACATTCTACCCCCATCATGATAGATGAGGTTCAGTATGCTCCAGAGCTGTTTTCCTATATCAAGATTCAGATTGATAACGGAGCTGACCCCGGCACCTATTGGCTCACTGGATCACAGGCATTTAAGCTCATGGAACTGGCACAGGAGTCTTTGGCCGGTCGCGTTGCGATTCTGCATATGTCCAGCCTTTCACAGCACGAGATATATGGTTCCGGAGAGTGCAAACCTTTCACGCTGGATGTAGCGGCACTGAAAGCTAGGGAGAGCACAAACGCACCAGCGGATATCGCACAAATTTATGAGCGCATCTGGAAGGGCTCCATGCCCGGCCTTGTAAGTGGAAAGTTTACAGATCGTGATGTATTCTACTCTAGCTATCTGCAAACCTATATTGATCGCGATGTCAAAGAGCAGGTTCAGCTTTCGGATCCACTGCTATTCCGAGACTTTGTGCGTGCAGCGGCCTGCCGCGCCGGACAGATGTTGAATGTCCATGACATTGCGCAGGATATCGGCGTGTCTGACGATACTGCAAAGCGCTGGCTTCAGGTGCTGGAAAAGTCGGACGTTATCTTCTTCCTTCGTCCATATTCCAATAATCTGTTAAAGCGCACCGTGAAGACTCCAAAGATGTATTTCTTTGATACCGGATTGGTAGCCTATATTACACGCTATTCCTCTCCAGAGATTTTGGAGAACGGCGCGATTAATGGCGCAATCCTAGAGAACTACGTCGTCTCCGAGCTTTTGAAGTCTTATCATAACAATGCCAAGGAGTGCCTACTGTGGTACTACCGCGACAGCAACAGCAACGAAATTGATATGGTTATCGAAAGCGACGGCATGCTGCATCCGCTGGAGATTAAGCGTTCTGTTAATCCCAACAACGGGTTAATTGGCGCTTTTGCCCACCTGGATAAAGCTTCTCTTCCTCGCGGAAATGGCGCAATCCTTTGTATGCGCCCCAAGCTCTCTGCAATCAACAGCGAGAACTTTATTGTACCTATTTGGATGATTTGATAATTGCCTATCCGACGAAGTGTAGCCGCTCCTCGCAAACGGCTACACTGTCGCAATGAGGTTATTACACGTGAGATTAGATTCTCTCCGAAACAAAACAGTGCTAAATTTCTGCTATTGACTTAATTCAATCCACAAGTATTCAACTTAAAATTGCAATTTTAGAAATTTTACTATTCTCTAATATGTATTTTTGAGCATACTAAAAGGCTCCTGGTCACCCAGGAGCCTTAGTTTACTTATCTTCTTTGTACTTCATACCATTTCGTGCAATTGCGGATATTTCTGCCAACCTATCTAGCACTTCTGCTATTGCAAACATTATTGTCATATTAATTCCACCAGCTACAAAACATGCCAATGTAATCAGTAAATCCTCTGCATCTAAGCCAGAGATAATTCCTCCAATACCTACAATCAACATAATAATCCATGCAAATATTCTAAGTACATTAGCACATGTGCTTTTGCCATCCTTATATCCTGCATCTGCAGTCTCGCTCCCCTCGTCTACAGGCAACTCGTACACAGGCACCCACTTCTTATCCCTCTTCTTTTCGGAAATGATGCCCTCTCTCTGCATCTTCTTATTCTCTGACTCATAGATTTCATCAATCTGCTTTTCCTTTTGCAGGATCAGCTCATACTCCTCGTCAGTTACCTTGATTGCCACATATCGGTAGTAACGCTTCTCACCGTCAACAATCTCGCTCTTGTTGTAAATATATGATCCTTGATTTTCTGGAGCATACTCCTTCTCTGTGAGGCCCAACTCTATAAGTTTCTTCTCTTTATATTTTTCGATTATGCTATCTTGACCGTCCAAATATTTCTTAACCTTATCTGTCATTATGTGCCTCCTAGCATTTTTCTTTATTGTATACCTTTCGGTATACCTATGTAAATGAGCATTGTTGAAATACCCCGCTCCCCTCACTCTCGTATTACATCACTTTTTGGTGTAATATATCCCTATCTCATAAGCAGGTGATCACATGTGTATTAAAAAGCTAATAGATTCATACAGACAGCGTGCCAAGGAGCGTGAAGATATTTGCGAGGCTATTCTTTTGCGCGTCAACGACTCCATTCGAGCTGCTAATAGCATCTTTCTTTCACCTACAACATATATCGACCCAATAGAAGAATACAAATGGCGTAGCGAAAATCTTTCAGTTCTCATAGAATCTGAGCCAAGTGCTATTAGTCACCTTCGTAAAACTTCTAAATATACTCAGCTATTCCAAAAGCAAGCCGATCTCCATAATATGTCTACTGCTCTTGGCAACAGGATAATACGTCATAATGAGAAAGTTGCAGAACAAAAGATATCTCAAGCTTATCAAATAATTGGCGCTGTAGAAGGTCGCAGATTAGATAGACAACAGATGTCATGCATCGTAAAAGATGCGCACAGTCATCTAGTTATTGCCGGAGCTGGAACAGGCAAAACAACAACCGTAGTAAGTAAGATCAAATACCTTTTAAAGACTAATAAGTACTCTCCAGATGAGATATTAGTACTTTCCTTCACAAACGCCTCTGCCACTGAAATGTGTCAGCGTATTAACAAGGAGACTGGCTACAACATAGCTGCATCTACTTTCCATAAGCTGGGCCTTAACATTATCTCCAAGGTAGATGGCATAATGCCAAAAATCACCCAGATTAATCTGCGCAAGTTCGTTAAAGAACAACTTGCCATTAATATGCAGAAGCCCGATTACTTAAGGCTCCTGCTTAGCTATATTGTATTTAATCCAACATATTCATCTTCTGAGTTCGATTTTGACAGTTTAGAGAAGTACAACGAACACCTCAAACTTAATCCACCTACCACATTAAATGGAGAGGTTGTTAAGAGCTATGGTGAAATGGATATCGCCAATTTCCTTGCTTCAAATGGTATTAAGTACATATACGAAAATCCATATTTCGTAGACACTAGAACAGAAGAGTATGGCCAATACAAGCCAGACTTCTATCTGCCTGACTATGACACATATATTGAGTATTTTGCTATTAATCGCGATGGACAAGTTCCTTCCTATTTTAGTGCCCAAAAGGGAATGTCTCCTACTGAGACATACACCTCTTCTATGGAGTGGAAAAGAAAGCTCCATGCTGAAAACAACACTCGCTTAATTGAAGTTTTCGCCTATGAAAAATTAGAAGATACTCTCACTGACTGTCTAGCAGAACGTTTAACCAATGCTTCTATTCCTCTTTCCCCTGTAAATAGCGAAGAACTATTAAACACCCTTAAATCTAAAGAGTCCTCTCTTTTAGACGGTGTTATTGAGCTCTTTGAAACCTTGATTAATTTGATCAAGAGCAACGCGTACAGCATAGACACAGTTCGTAATCTTAATAAGTCCCGTAGCAACAATCCTGCTAACAATAAAATTCTGACATTGTTGGAACCAATTTTTAATGCATACTGCCGCTACCTTACTGAAAACGACGAAATTGATTTTAACGATATGATTAACCTGGCCACAAGTTATGTTACTTCTGGCAAATACCAAAACCCATATAAATATGTAATTGTAGACGAGTATCAGGATATATCTAAATCACGATACATGCTCTTGTATGCCCTAAGGCAACATAACAACTACGATCTGTTCTGCGTTGGTGATGACTGGCAAAGCATTTACCGTTTTGCTGGTAGCGATATTGGGTATATTCTCAACTTCTCCAACTACTGGGGCTCCACAGAAATTAGCAAGATTGAGACAACCTATCGTTTCTCAAAGGAGCTGATTAATGTAAGTGGTAAGTTTGTCATGAAGAACCCTAGACAGATCAAAAAGGCCATCCAAGGTAAAACCGAAAGCATTGGTTTCCCCGTAGGCGAAATACATGGCTATACCGAGAAATATGCCATTGAATTTCTCTCTAACAAGCTTGCAGACGTTCCAAAGGATAACTCTGTTTACTTTATTGGCAGATACTCCTTTGATGCTAAGATTCTCGAAGAAAGTGGATTATTCACATACCAATACAATAATGTAACTGGATTTGTGGATGTAAAGTCCAAGGAGCGTCCAGATTTGAAAATCACATTTATGACTGCCCACAAGTCTAAGGGACTTCAGGCTGACTATGTTTTCATTCTTAATAACAAGAGCTCTAGAATGGGTTTCCCCAGCAAGATTCAGGATGCAAAGATACTTGAATTGCTCCTAGACAACTGTGATTCTTTCCCAGATGCAGAGGAGCGAAGGCTATTCTATGTAGCTTTGACAAGAGCTAAAAAGAAGGCTTACCTAGTAACCGTGGAGAATCAGGAATCCAGTTTTGTGAAGGATTTAAAAACATGGTTTGGAGAACAAATCAAGAAGGAGCAGTTCCAGTGCCCTCTGTGTGGTGGAAACTTGCTTAAGAAAACTGGCCCATATGGCGAATTCTTCGGTTGCTCTAACTACAGCAAGCTAGGTTGCAAATATATTAGGAAAATAAAGAAATAATTTATCTCTATAAGGCTTCCCTTTCGGGAGCCTTATTCATTTCTCCCCCTTCTTTCCCCAATCCTCCCTGTTTTTAGGTAAAATTAAACAACTTATCCATTGACTCAACTACATATAATTGTTAAAATTTCATTAAAAGAATGCGAACACGCATATATAAAACGGAGGAAACAAAAATGAAGAAATTTTTAGCAGTTCTTTTGGTTCTCGCTATGGCACTTTCTGTGTCTTCTGTAGCAATGGCAAGAGAGATCGATTGCTATGAGATGGAGTCCTATCAGGATGGCCGCAGAGAAGGCGTTACAATAAAGGATATGAAGGAAGGCGACATCATCGGCTTCTACGTAAACCCAGTTCCTGGCACAGGTATTGACGGCGTTGAGCAGACCAAGATGTACGTTAGACACGTTGAAGGTGGCGACACCAAGGCTAAGAGACTTGACGAGGATGGCGAAGTAACAGATTACCTTTGCTACAGCATTTGGTTTGAGGAAGATAACTGCTGTCTCTGGACAGATGGCGAGTGCAACTGGTACTACATTGAAGCACAGATCCAGAAGGACGGCGACAACTTCTTGGCAGTTGTAACTTGGGACGAAGGCGAGAGCGGCAAATATCCTGATGCACAGGTAGCAGATTGTAAGGTTGCTGGTATCACAATCAACGGCCAGCCTGTAGATCCTGCTAGAGTTTATGGTTTCGATGGTTCCGCAGCAACAACATTGGCTACTAAGACAACTATGACAGATCCTAGATTCCCAGAGCCAGACCCAACAGCAACACCAGCTCCAACAGAGGCTCCTGCTAATGATAACGTAGCAGATGGCGTAGCAGACACAGATGATGGTTTGTCCGCAGAGACATGGTGGATGATTTCCGGCGGTGCAGTAGCAGTAGTTCTTGTTGCAGCAATTGTTGTAATCGTAGTTGCTAAGAAAAAGAAGTAATTTCTAACAAACAAAATTTTGCAAGCAAAAAGGAGTGTTTCGACACTCCTTTTCCTTTGCGCTATTTTATACGCTTTTTATTCCACCTTTAGCAATTGCAGATATTTCTGCCAGCCTCTCTGATCTATACGGCTACTGCGAAGACTTTTGTCATATTTACTCCACCGGCTTGTAAAACATACCAGCGGCTGTCATGTGTGACACCTAGCTTTTTTGTTCTATTCTACTCAATCTTTTGAAAAATACAATTGTTTCAAAGGTATTTATGAAGAAATGCCTTTTTCCGTAAAGCAAAAATAATGGATTTGGGACAAAATAAGCTCCCTATGCGGGAGCTTGTAGTGTTTATGCTAAATACTTGGATATTGTTATCGCTATGTACATCAGAGCGCCTATACCTGTTGCCACTCCAACAATTATGTGATCTATCTTTTTGCTCTTAATGCCAGCAGTCAAAAAAGTTGCTGCTGCATAGCTCAAGCTAATGGCCAACATAGCAGGATTTGTGGATTTTCGCAAAATAATCTGCGCCAGGTTTAACACAACGGATACTGCGAGAGCGGCCATTCCACCTACTAATAAGCCAAATGCCAAGGATGTGTCTTTTTTATTGTTTTCCATATTGTCCTCCTGTGGTTTTGTATTTTAGGTGCTATTCACCAATGTCACTTAATATTTTACTAATTTTTGAAAATACGCTCAATGCCTCATCAAAATCTTGTTGAATATCTGTGTAAAGTAATTCTTTGTGCAAACTTTCATACGCCAATCGAACATTACTATTAAGACTATGTTTCCAACACTCAAAATTGTACAATCCTGAAGGATCATATGATTTGGGTATGTTTCGTTTCCCAAGATAATATGCATCCGTCTGCTTAGTAACACTAACTAAATTCTTTAGGTTTTCTTTATCGCTTAGAAACGCCTTAATTTCAGGCTTATAAAATAGCCTTGTAACATCATATATATGACGCACCTTTTTCTCAATCGTTCCACATATAGCATGACGTTTTACAGACATGATTTTATCAAGGAACGTTCGTGTAATATCTAATACATTTAACGAAACTTCCTCAAGATCATACTTTATAACATCATCTTCACCACCGTGTGTTTCAAGGAATTCTTGTATATAGGTTTTGAGAATCTTCTTAGAATATGGATCTGGACGAATCTGGCTTCCAATTTCCAACTTAATTCCGTCTTTTTTATCAAACATCCATACCTGCATGCTTTTATTACGGTTATTTCTTTCTGCCTCAATTTTCTCTGTTTGAAAACCTGATGTCATTAAATTTTCAATATTCTTTATATTTTTGCTATATTGTTTGTCACTCATTCCCTCTTCACCAAGATAAGTTAAATCAATATCTTCAGAGAATCGTTCTATTGAGCCTGGATAACACTTACTTAATGATGTGCCACCCTTGAATACACATCTTTCTGCATATTCACTATTAGCTAGCTTCTGCAAAAGCAACACAATATAATAGTCACGTTCAATTGTAGACTCTGGCAGATGCTTATCTGCAGATACAATTGATATTAGATCCCTAAACGCATTAGGAAATTCGTGCAGCTTCATACAACTCCTCCATTTTAGGATATTTGTACTCTGAAAGTGAGCACAAATACTCATTCAAGTTATTGCTCACCTGATAGTAATTTAAGATTTCTTGTAAAAAAGCTATAGTCGATTTCTTGTATTTTTTTGCTGTAACAACCTCTCTAAAAGCCTCTGCATCGAATGATGTTGCTACTTTTTCAGTATATCTTAAAAATGCAGAATAATTTATGTCCTGAATGGAATTGAAATTCTGTAGAACCTCTAGTGCCTGAACCATATTAGTTACTTCTGTTGAAAATTCCAATGACATTTGGTGGATAACAATATTACGTACAGATTTTGTTATTCCATCAAGAGAGGATGAAACAACATTGATAACCTTTGAAATCTGTGTCGTTAAATTCAACGCATTGTACAAGGAATAACCTACTACTGTGCCTGTTTCATTTTTTGTAAAAGCATCTACAATTTCATTTTCTGAAGGTGGTACGATACCGTACTTGCTTTTTTTAGGCAAATGGTACGTTCCCTTAGCTATCTTCATAAGTTCGCCCGCTTCGCACATTCTCTGCAAAGTCTTATAATAAGCTGCCTCACCAATCTGATCAGCTAGATTCTCCCTATAAAACTTGCTCGCAACTATTAATTCATTATCCTTGAACTCCTTAATAGCGTTTCTCACTACTGGATTACTTCTCATTATTCTGCACCTCCTTCTCTAGTATTCTCAATTTATGTTATATGTATAAACCGGTTCATTGTCAAGTAAAATTGGAATTTACTTGACAATAGTAAGAAATAATCCAATTTCTCTATATCTTCTATCGAGATTGTTCCAAAAACTTGTAGGGGTTCCAAGGCTATCTTCCAACTTGATTGTTATTTCTGTTGCATGTTCAATTTCACCATTCGTAAAAGCATATGCGCTACTCTCTGACATACCTGTTTTCAACGCAAGGTCTTTTACTCTTATTTCTCTATCTTTTAGTTGCTCCTGTATTGTACTGTCAGGAGGAAGTGATTTTTCCCACTACTAATCTTCATTAAAATATCCTGTCTTTTATTTATCAAACACTATTAATTATACTCCTTTCCTAAATTTTCTTTTCGACAAAAACGCGATAAACATTCACTTTGGATTACGCTCAACTCCTTTGTTTTGGAAATATAATAACTAAATTTTCCTTTCGACAAAATCCGACGCACCTTAACAGGGCGACCACTGAGATCTTATAATTTTCGTATAACAAAAGGCTCCCTTCCAGGAGCCTTTCTCATTTCTACTTCACTTCCAAGCCTTCCACACGTCAGGGGCATAGCCTACTGTGGCTTCCTTGCCATTTCTGACGATGGGAGTCTTAATTACCTGCTGATTCTCCAGCACCTTGTCTTCCCTTTCACTTGGTGTTATGTACTGAATAAGTGCTAATGTATCCTTATCCTTGCAGTTCTGGTCGATCAACTTGTCCATTCCACCAACTGCCTGGCACACACTTCTAAACTCGCCCTTGCTCATACCCTTGTCCAGCATGTCAATGGACTGAACCTTAATGCCACGCTCCTTGAAAAAGCGTTCTGCCTTGCGTGTATCACTGCACTTTTTAGTTCCAAATATCTGAATATTCATTGTTTCCTCCTTCACTAGCAACGCAGTTGCAGCCTACTAGCGCAGCGGATCACTAGGCGCAGCCGGCTCACTAGCGAGTGAAACGAGCGTATACTAGCAACGCAGTTGCGGCTCACTAGCGCAGCGGTTCACTAGGCGCAGCCGGCTCACTAGCAACGCAGTTGCGGCTCACTAACAAGCTTTGCTCGTGGTTCACTAAACCAAATAATTCACCACATCCACAATTTCCCCGCCTTGTTTGTACACGCGTGGGATTCGCTTTCCTATGATGCAGCTCATTTCGTAGTTGATCATACCACAGCTTTCTGCCACTTCCTCGATGGAAATAGTGTCACTGTACTCGCCATAGCTCTGGCTGCCATATACCACAACCTCATCACCAACGCGAATATCCCCTTGGATATTTGTCACGTCGATCATGCACTGGTCCATGCAAACTCTGCCCACCACGGCTGCACGCTGTCCATTAACCAGCATGTAACCCTTGTTGGACAAGCTACGCATATATCCATCCGCATATCCAATGGGCACAGTGGCAATACGCATGTCCTTGGGAGCTGTAAATGTCCTACCGTAGCTAACTGTGTCCCCCTCATAAATAGTCTTAATGAGAGTTATGTTTGCCTTAAGGGACATTACTGGGCTCAAATGGAGTCTTTCTTTGTCCACTTCGTTGGATGGGTACATGCCGTACAAAATAATGCCTGGTCGCACCATGTCCAACTGTGTCTCTGGGTACATCATAACCGCAGCACTATTTGCAACGTGCCTTACTGGAATGTGAATGCCCACTCTATCCAGCTCCTCTGCCACGCCTTCGAAAAGGTCAAACTGGTACTCTGTATAAGCCCTGTCTGTCTCATCTGCTGTGGCAAAGTGTGTGAACATACCCTCGATGATTATGCCAGGCAACTTGCTAATTTCAGTAATTGCCTTTACAGCATTGTATCCTGCGCGGAAGCCCACACGGCTCATGCCTGTGTCGATCTTAATGTGTACCTTTATCTTGGTATTCTGTCTAATTGCTGCCTCGGACAAAGCCTTAGCCATATCCAGATCAAAAATAGACTGTGTAATCTTGTGCTTTACAAGTTCATCTGCCCTTACTGGATCTGTATAGCCCAAAATAAGGATAGGCTTGTCTATTCCAAGGAGTCGGAGCTGTATGGCCTCATCTGCCATGGACACAGCAAAATAGTCCACGCCGCACTGGGTGTAGAAATTAGCCACCTCTTTTACACCATGGCCATATGCATCTGCCTTGACCACAGCACAAACCTTGGTATTTGGGCGCAAAACCTTGCGGATTTCCATAAGGTTGGACCTAATGGCATCCAAATCTATTTCTGCCCATGCTCTATTAAGCTTGTATCCTCCAAATTCTGGAACAACTCTGCTCATATATATCTCCTAAAATATTAGCAAACTTCCTCGATAGCAGCTGTGAGCAATGTTGCTGCCTGCTCTACGTCAGAAAGTGCTACTTCCTCTGTTGTTGTGTGGATGTATCTGCAAGGAATTGCAATACCGCCAGCCTTTACGCCACCTGCTGTTGGCTGAATAGCGCCTGCATCTGTACCACCAGCAGTGATGATCTCATGCTGTACCTCGATGCCATGCTGTGCTGCAACGCCTTCCAAAAGTCCGCGAACCTGTGGGTGTGCAATAACGGATGCGTCCATGATCTTAACTGCAGGACCCTTGCCCAAGCAAACGGAGTTCTTAGGCATCTTTGGGGAGTCGCCAACCAAAGTTACGTCCACTGCCAATGCCATTTCTGGCTTAATTCTATCTGCCAAAACCTTAGCACCTCTGCAGCCGATCTCCTCCTGCACTGTGAATGCGAAGCAAACCTTGCCGTCAAGCTTTGCCTTAGCCTCATGGAGCATCTGCATTGCCAAAATAGCAACTGCGCAGCCAGCTCTGTTGTCCAAAGCCTTACCGGAAGCCTTGTTCTTGCCAATTCTCTCCAATGGAGAAATGAAGGAACCTGCTGTACCTACTGGAAGCTTTTTGTAGCCATCCTTGTCGCTCTTTGCGCCGATATCGATGAACAAATCGTCAAAGGAAAGGCTGTCGAACTTCTTGTCTCCATCCTTGTGCACAACGCCCATTACGCCGTTTGTGAACATAACCTTCTGGTTGAGGAAGTTGTATGGAGAAATGCCGCCAATCTTAGAGAATCTAAAGAATCCCTCTGGGTCGCAGTATGTTGCGATGATGCCGTTTTCGTCCATGTGGGCTGCAACGAGCATCTTGCATGTGTCGCCCTTGCCCATGTAAACCAACAAGTTGCCCATTACGTCGGTCTCAATCTCTGTTGCCATGGGGGCTACCAATTCCTTAATTGTGTTTCTAATATTTTCCTCGTGGCCTGCAGGGCTCTGCTCTCCACAAAGCTTTTTCAATAACTTAAATGTATCGTACATGTGTGTATCCTCCCCTAAAACTCGTGAATCTTGTCAAGCACTCTGTCAGTCAAGGCCAAAGTTGCGTCGATGTCTACCTTCTTAACTACGCTAACAGGTGAGTGAATATATCTGGTGGGAACTGAAATTACAGCTGTGGCAATACCGCTCCTGAGAGTGTGAATCTTGCCGCCATCTGTGCCGCCGCTGACTGTTGTCTTGAACTGGTAGGCCAAGTTTTCTTTTTCTGCCAGCCTGATGATGAAGTCATTGAGCTCTGGAGTTGCCACCATGCGCAAATCCATCTGAGTAATTGCTGGGCCGTGACCGAGCAATGTGGACTTTTTCCATGCAGAAACCTCTGGAACGTCACTACATGTTGTGCCCTCTAAAATGAGGCATGCTCTGGGGTTAAGTGCGTATGCGCAAACGCCCGCTCCGTCACCGCCGATTTCCTCCTTGGTGGAGAATACAAAGTATACGTCGGACTTGTACTTTTTCTCCAAGAGCTTAAGCATTACATAGCAGCCGATTCTGTCATCCAAAGCCTTTGCCTCGATGCAGCCGTCTCCGAACTCCATGTACTGGTTAACAAAGGAGATGTATGTGCCGGGCATTACGCCTGCCTCCTCTGCCTCTTCCTTGGTCTCGAAACCGCAGTCGATGTAAAGGTCATCTGCAGAAACTGCTCTAGCGCGCTCCTCCTTGGACTGCAAGTGGATTGGCTTGTGTGCCACAACGCCGGGATTGCCCTCTATGTCCACGTGTGTGCCTGGCAAAATGCGGAAATCGATGCCGCCAACGTTGATGAACTTAATGTGGCCGCTCTCTGTAACGCTGCGAACGATAAAGCCAACCTCGTCCATGTGTGCTGCCACCATAACTGGTCTCTCGGGCTGCTTGGAGTTAGTACCCTTCTTGTATGCGACCAAGTTGCCTGTGGAATCGATATATACTTTGTCTGCCAAAGGAGTAACCAGCTCCTTGAGGTAGTCCCTGATTGGACCCTCGTTACCAGCTACGCCGTTTAAGTCTGTGATTTTCTTTAATAGCATAGGGCACCTCTCAATGTTTCTGGATCCTGTGTTGCCAACTTAACCAAAAGCTTGGCCACATTGTCGATATCCTTAAGGGACACAACCTCTGCTGGTGTGTGCATGTATCTAAGTGGCATGGAAATTGTGGCGGATGGGATGCCTCTAAATGTGCGGTCAAAGGAGTCCTTGTCTGTGCCAGTTCTGCCTGCGTTAACGTCTCTGTGCACTGGAACCTCGTTGTCCTTGGCTACCTTCTCAAGGAGCAAGGAAAGCTCTCTCTTAGTGGATGGGCCAAAACCGATGCCCAAGCCCTCGCCCAAAGGAGATGTGGAACCAGGCTTAGTGCCCTCCTGATCGCCGAATCCTACGTCAAGTGCAATAACCATGTCTGGCAAAACCTCAGCTGCTACTGCAACAGGTCCGATATCGTGTCTCTCCTCCTGAACGGATGCTACGAAGTACATGTCGATAGCATGGTCCACGCCCTGGAGCTGCTGTGCTGCCAAAAGCATGGCATATACGCCGATTCTGTCGTCCAATGCCTTAGCTGCAACCTTCTGTCCAGCAAGGTAAGAAATCTTCTGAATAGGTGTAACGTAGTCGCCAATCTTAACGCGAGCCTTGAGCTCCTCGTCTGCCAAGCCTGTGTCGATGAAAAGGATGTCAAAAGAAGGTGTCTTGGTTCTGTCCTCTTCGCTCAAAAGGTGTGGTGGTTTAACGCCAATAACACCTGGAACGATGGAGTTGTCGCCAGAAGCCTGCACCTCAACGATGCATGCTGGCAAAGTCTTGGGATCCACGCCAGAAACCTTGGCAATGCGCAAGAAACCGCCGTCCTCATATCCTGTAACCATGAGGCCGATTTCGTCCAAGTGGGAATCTATAACTAATTTAAATGGGGAATCACCTGTGCCTGCAAGTCGTGCGATTGCGTTGCCGAATTCGTCAACATATGCGTCGCAACCAACCTGGCGGAACATGTCTGCAACGGCCTGGGCTGCGGAGAATTCGCCTCCTGTAACGCCCCTCAGGTTAAGTAACTGTTCTAGTAATGTATGTGCTGAAATGGGAATCACTCCTCCCTTGTGTATATATGGGGAAATTGTATCACAAATTCAGTGAACCGGCTATGCCTAGTGGACGCGCTGTCGCGCTAGTATACGCTCGTTTCACTCGCTAGTGAACCGGCTGCGCCTAGTAGTCGCACCGTTGGTGCTAGTGAGCCGCAACTGCGTTGCTAGTATACGCTGCGCTAGTGAGCCGCAAGCAGAGCTTGCTAGTATACGCTCGTTTCACTCGCTAGTGAATCGGCTGCGCCTAGTGGTCGCACCGTTGGCGCTAGTGAATCGGCTGCGCCTAGTAGGCCGCTGCGCTAGTATACGCTCGTTTTACTCGCTAGTGAAGGGTTTGAGAGGATTGCTTTGATCTTGCAGTACGAATTGATGCAAATAACATTCTCTGCAATTCTGAAGCTAAACTTCGCAAATCTCTGTAATGCTCCTTACTAATGAAATCACTGTCATAAAACAACTCCAGCCAATACTCAACTTCGCTACATTCCTTTTGAGCAATACTCATCTTCAATATAAAATCCTTCGTACTACACGCATATCGTGCCTCATGTATGTTTGCTCCTACCGAAGATGCCGCACGAAGCAACTGATCTATCATGGAATAATTTGCTTTTCTTAGTTTTAGCAATTCAGATAATGCCCATATCTCCTGAGCAAACAACTTTGATTTTTCCCTTAAAATACTCTTCATTTTGACCTCCTGAATTTAGTGCAAAGACTATACTCCAAAATTCAAGATTTGCCAAAAACGGCCTTTTTAGCATAGTTTTCAGTCGATTTTTGTCGTCTATAAAGAGTAACATATCAAGTTTGCATAACCTTAAGTATCGTCACAACGATAGTTTGTCAATTATCCGTGCTGGATTTTAGTACCAAAAGGCAAAAAAATAACGACCGCCCAAATTGACTAGCGTGCGGTCGTTTGATTGCAATCTAGGACCAACCGTTTACCGGTAGTTCCCTTTTAATTACATAATATCACGCTATTTTTCTAATAAAAAGTGCTTCGAAAAAATCCGACAAAAAAGTTACATTTACATCACAAGCACATTTTCTAATCTTCCTTGATCGGAAAATACATATTCCGACATGTTTTTTCGACAATAATTTAATTATAAATTCTTTCTAAGCCTTGCAGTTCAAGACGTTGGGGCATTTCGACAAAAAACAGAAATTTCATTCTATGCTATACTCCAATCCACGGGAACTACTATTATACGGTAGGCGGTTGGCCCTCAACTGGGAGGGCATTTTTGTACCTCCCCTCTCGAAAGGAGGTGAGGCCCTATGGTTAATTATACTGATTTAATAAGCTTATTAGATTTGTTGTTTAACGCCGGTATTTTTCTTACTGGGCTAATATTAGGGCTTATTGGATTGTACATAACAATCCAAAAGGCAAAAAAATAACGACCGCCCAAATTGACTAGTATGGCGGTCGTTTGAATCACTATCTGGGCAAACCGTTTACCGGTAGTTCCCTTTTCTATATATTACCACTCTGCTATCAATCGTGCAATGCAACATTTTTTCCTCTCACTAGCACCAACGGTGCGGCTACTAGCGAAGCGTCCACTAGCCGAAGGCGGTTCACTAGCACCAACGGTGCGACTACTAGCGCGACAGCGCGGCTACTAACGTAGTGGTTCACTAACGAGCAGAGCTCGTGGTTCACTAAATTAAACCATTTCCCTAAAGAGTTTAATCAACATCCACCAAAACGTAATCCCTTCCACATCTTCCGTGGCCACCAGCGGGAACGTACCCAGCACCACATCTCCCATGACAACGTCCACCTTGCCTACCTGCTGGCCCTTTGCTATGGGCGCCCTGACTTTTTCGTCCACGGTGACCTTGTACTCCACCTGCTTTGCCTCGTTTTTGGACATGACGATCTTGCCTGCCTGGGGCTCCGCCTGAAACTCAGTCTTCACTCCGTTAATTACATCCAATGTAATTGGCCACTCCAGGTCACCTCTTCCATCCTTTACGATGTACGTTGCAAAGCCGTAGTCCAACAGGGCCGTGCTTTCGCCAAACCTGGTTTTGGAGTCCGTGCCACCCAAAACTACAGATATTATTCGCATGTCGTTTCTGTTGGCCGTTGCCACCAAGTTAAAGCCTGCCGCATTGGTAAAACCAGTCTTGAGGCCGTCGCAACCTGCGTAGTACCTAACCAACTTGTTGGTGTTTACTAGCTCAAAAGTGCCGTTTCTGAACGTGTCCTGCCATATACCTGTGTAGTTAAAAATATCTGGATATTTGGTAACCAGCTCACGGGCGATCATGGCCACATCGTAGGCGCAACTGTGCTGATCCTTGTCGTTTAGGCCTGTGCAATCTGCGAAAATTGTGTGCTCCAGTCCCAGATCCTTTACCTTTTGGTTCATTTCCTCCACAAATGCCATCTCGCTGCCGGACACAGCCTCGGCCAAGGCCACAGTAACGTCATTGGACGAATGTACTGCCACTGCCTTAAGCATTTCGTGTACAGTGAAGACTTCTCCCTCCTCAATGTATGCCTGGGAGCCACCCATGCCTGCTGCGTATGCTGACACCTTGACCTCTGTTTCGTAGGTCAGCTTGCCCTGAGCCATAGCCTCCATGACTAAAAGCATGGACATGACCTTGGTGACGCTGGCAATGGGCCTTTCCACGTACTGGTCTTTGGCAAACAAAACTGTGCCTGACTCAGCCTCCACCAACATGGCACCTGCGCAGGAAAGTGCGTTCACATTGGTTGCTGCCTGCACATCCAAAATGTCGGGAATTGTCACATCCACACTATCTGCCGCCGCATACTGATCCCACGTGTCCTCTGCTTTTGCACCTGGCATTGCCACCGCTCCTGCCATAAGGAGCACTGCCAACACACCACAACATATTTTCTCTAAAACTTGTTTTATCTTCACGAGCTTTTACCTATTGTTAATATTTGATGAAAATCTATGCTAAAAGGCCCTGTCTTTATGCTATCAGTTAATTGAAGTTGAAAATTTAGAGTGATACAATTTGTGTGCATTTAAATAAGTATTAAATCTCTTATTATAAGGAGTTTATTATGGTAGATATTCTGAATATAGGTGTGGCCCTGTTGGCAGGACTTATTTTGTCCCGTCTTATGAAGAAGCTTCGCCTTCCCGCAGTTACAGGCTACTTGATCGCTGGTATTCTCATCGGTCCATTCGGACTTGGTGCTCTCAATATCTCCGGCCTTGGCTTTAACGACTTCGAAGCAGTTGACAGTTTGAAGCTGGCCCAGAACATTGCCCTTGGATTCATCGCATTTTCCATTGGTAATGAGTTTAGACTTTCTTCTCTTAAGCGCACAGGCAAGCAGGCCACAGTAATCGGTATTGTGCAGGCTGTTGTTGCTGCATTGTTTGTAGACGCTGCTTTGATCGGTCTCCACTTCATCATCCCACATAAGCTTTCACTTTCTGCAGCCATTACTCTTGGTGCTATTGCTACAGCTACTGCACCTGCTACAACACTCATGGTTGTTCGTCAGTATAAGGCAAAGGGTGAGCTCACAGACTTCTTGCTTCCTATCGTAGCTTTGGATGACGCAGTTGGTCTTATTATTTTCGCAGTTTCCCTGGGTGTGGCACGTACACTTCAGAGCGGTACATTGGACATCGTAACAATTTTGGCTAACCCCCTTATTGAGATCGTGCTTTCCTTGTTGCTCGGTGCTGTATTGGGCGTTGTGCTCACATGGCTTGAGAGATTCTTCCACTCCGGTAGTAAGCGTCAGTCACTTTGCGTATGCTTTGTGTTCTTGACAGCAGGACTTTCCATGTTGGAGTTCCACATTGGTTCCATTCACATCAGCTTCTCCGCACTCCTTGTGTGCATGATGATGGGTTCCGTATTCTGCAACCTTTGTGACTTCTCAGAAGAGCTCATGGAGAGAACAGACAAGTGGACAGCTCCTTTGTTCATCCTGTTCTTTGTATCTAACGGCGCATCCCTGCACCTTGATATTTTCACAAATGCAATCACCGTAATCATCGGCGCAACATTCATCGTGTTCCGTACACTTGGTAAGTACTATGGTTCCTACTGGTCTGCAAAGGCTGTAAAGTGTAACGATAACGTTGTGAAGTACCTGGGTATTACATTGTTGCCTCAGGAGGGCGTTGCACTTGGCATGTCCTTGCAGGCAATGGCACTTGGCGCAGTGGATGGCGGACTTATTAGGAACATCGTATTGTTCGCAGTTCTCATCTACGCACTTGTGAGCCCTGTTCTTTCTAAGATTGCTCTTACTAAGGCAGGCGACATCGTGGCTCCCGCTCCAAAGCCAGCCGTTACACGTACTAAGGTATTGGAGTCCGCTAAGAAAAAGGCTCCTGCCATTTCCGTGGATCACCCAGACCAGAACACAGCAGAGTAATTTAATTCACAATATACGACAAAGGAAGGTCAAATTGGCCTTCCTTTTTTTGTTGCCAAATCCTCGTAACTTCTAACTGTTGAACACATAAAGTAATGTAAAATCTTTTTCTCCAGATTTTCACAAGGATTTTACACGACCTATGTTTTGGATTTTACACCCCAAAATTAGAATGAATTTGAAAATCATAATACTCGTGTCTGAAAGGAGACATTGATATGAAGAAGTTATTTGCGATTATTTTAGTTTCTACATTGGCTTTCGCTGCGCTTACAGGATGCGGAGGTTCCACTGAAACTGTATCTACAGACGGTTCCACTTCCATGGAACTCGTAATCGGCTCCCTTGGAGAGGCTTTCCAGAACGATACAGGCATCAGTTTTACATATAATCCCACAGGATCTGGCACAGGCATTCAGGCTGTGTTGGAAGGTCGTTGCGACATCGGTTTGTCCTCCCGTGACCTTAAGGATTCCGAAAAGGCAGCTGGCCTTACATCCACAGTCCTTGCTTACGATGGCATTGCCATTATCCTTAACCCCAATAACCCAATTTCTGACTTGAGCCTCGAGACAATCGCCAAGATTTACAAGGGCGAGATTACTAACTGGTCCCAGATTGGTGGACAGGATCTTGAGATCGTACTCATTGGTCGTGAGGCAAGTTCTGGTACAAGAGAGGGCTTTGAGTCCGTTACAGGCACTAAGGATGCTTGCCAGTACCGTCAGGAGCTCACATCCACAGGCGACGTTATTACAACTGTTTCTCAGAACCCTGCAGCCATCGGATATGCATCTGTTGCCTCCATTAAGGCAACTGTTAAGGTTGTATCTGTAAACGGTGTGCTCCCATCTGAGGAAACAATCAAGGCTGGCACATATTCTGTACAGCGCCCCTTCGTTTTGGTAACTAAGGCTGACACTGCTCTCACTGAGTCTGCACAGAAATTCTTTGACTTCATCACATCCAGCGCAGCTAGAGACATTATCTCTGCATCTGGTGTAGTTCCAGCTAACTAATTCACTGGAGAACAAGGAATCCTTATGTACAAAAATCAAATGATGGAAAAGTTCATCCACGGCCTCTTCTTAGTTTTAGGACTAATCGCCGTGGGATGCGTTCTCTTAATCACAGTTTACCTGGTTATATCAGGAATACCTGCTATTAAGGAAATAGGCTTAATCGACTTCCTTTTTGGCAAGGAGTGGGCCCCCACAACTAGCGACCCTGCATACGGCATACTTCCCTTTATCCTCACCAGCATCTACGGAACTGCAGGTGCTGTAGTACTTGGAGTTCCAATTGGCTTTATGACTGCAGTGTTCTTGTCCAAGCTTGCACCACCTAAGGTAAAGGCTGTTATGGAATCAGCAGTTAGCTTGCTGGCAGGCATTCCTTCTGTTGTGTACGGCCTTGTGGGTATGCTGGTTTTGGTCCCTGCAATCCGCCAGATATTCAATGTGCCAGATGGAGCAAGTTTGCTGGCCTCCATTATCGTACTGGCCATTATGATCCTGCCATCTATTATCAAAATGTCCATCACTGCCCTAGATGCAGTACCAAAGGAGTATGAGGATGCTTCCTTGGCCCTAGGAGCAACACCTATTGAGACTTTCTTCAAGGTATCTGTTCCAGCCGCCAAAAGCGGTATTGCTGCAGCGGTAGTGCTGGGCGTAGGTAGGGCCATTGGAGAGGCCATGGCAGTTATGATGGTAGCAGGTAATGTGCCCAACATGCCAAACTCCCTGTTCCAGAGCGTTCGCTTTTTGACCACTGCAGTTTCCACTGAAATGTCCTACTCCAGCGGACTTCAGAGACAGGCCTTGTTCTCCATTGCACTAGTTCTGTTTTTGTTCATCATGATGATCAACGTTACCCTAAACTTCTTCCTCAAGAGAGAAAGGACATAAACCTACATGGGAAAATCTTTAACATTCAAGAGAAAATCCTTTGAACTCCTAATGCGAGCCTTGATGATTATCTCCACAGGCTTAACAGGCTCCTTAGTTCTGTTTTTCTTAATATACGTACTAGTTCAAGGTGTCCCTAACATCTCATGGGAGTTCCTGACCACTAAACCAAGCTACTTAACTGAGTCAATCGGTATCCTGCCTGACATTCTTAACACGATTTACATCGTTATCGCCACATTGGCCCTGGTTCTCCCCTTGGGAGTAGGCGCAGCCATCTACCTTACAGAGTACGCTTCCAACAAAAAGGTTGTGGAAATCATAGAGTTTGCTGCTGAAACATTGTCTGGTATTCCATCTATTATCTACGGCCTCGTTGGTATGTTGCTGTTTTCTAACACCTTTGGAACAAGCCTTATTTCAGGTGCTTTGACATTAGTTATCATGAACCTGCCAACCATAATGCGTACAACTCAGGAAAGCCTTAAAACAGTTCCTCAGTCCTACCGCGAAGGTGCCTTTGGTCTTGGCGCTGGCAAATGGAGAGTGGTTCGCACAGTTGTTCTGCCAGGTTGCGTTGACGGCGTAGTTACAGGATGCATTTTGTCAGTAGGTCGTATTTTAGGCGAGTCTGCCGCCCTGCTCTTTACCGCAGGTTTTGCCCACGCCCTTAACGGAATCATCGAGGGCCTTGCAGCTCCAGGCGCTACCCTTACTGTGGCACTTTACGTATACGCAAAGGAGCGTGGAGAATTTGGCGTAGCCTTTGCCATCGCAGCCATCCTCATGATCTTAACCCTTGTTATTAACTTCGAAGCCACCTTAGTACAAAAACATTTTGCAAAAAGGAGAACTCAATGAGCAATATTCTCACAGTTAAAGATATGAACCTCTGGTATGGTGACCACCACGCCATTAAAAATGTGAATATTCAGATTCCCGAAAACAGCATTACTGCCTTCATCGGCCCATCTGGTTGCGGAAAGTCCACTTTCCTTAAGACTTTGAATCGCATGAACGACCTTATCCCCAATGTGAAAATCACAGGCGACATAAGATACCAGGGGACAAACATTTTCTCTAAGGAAACCGACATTAACCATTTGCGCAAGGAAATCGGCATGGTTTTCCAAAAGCCCAACCCCTTCCCCATGAGCATTTACGATAACGTTGCATACGGTCCTCGCACCCACGGCATTACAAACAAGATGCAGCTTGACGAAATTGTGGAGCGCGCCTTAAGGGATGCTGCCATCTGGGACGAGGTTAAGGATAGGCTCAAAAAGAATGCCTTGGGCATGTCTGGTGGTCAGCAGCAGAGACTGTGTATTGCAAGAGCACTTGCTGTGGAACCTAAGATCCTCTTGATGGACGAGCCCACATCTGCTTTGGACCCAATTTCCACCTTGAAAATCGAGGAGTTGGTAACTGAGCTTAAGAAAAAGTACACCATTGTAATGGTTACACATAACATGCAGCAGGCAGTTAGAGTTTCCGATTACACAGCGTTTTTCCTTTTGGGCGAATTGGTGGAGTTTGGCAAGACTGATGACATTTTCTCCCAACCCCAGGACAAGAGAACAGAAGATTACATTACAGGTAGATTTGGATAAGGAGACCCCATGAGAAACCGCTTTGACGAACAACTTTTTGAATTAAATAGAGAAATTATTGAGATGGGTTCTGCCTGTGAAAATTGCTTAGTAGACGTATACAGAGCCCTTCACACAGGAGACGTGGAGTTGGCGATCACAGTAAGGTCTAACTGTGGCGTAATCGACCAGATGGAAAGAGACGTTGAGAGTCGCTGCATGAAGCTTCTCCTGCACCAGCAGCCAGTGGCACGTGACTTGCGCCTTATTTCTTCCGCACTTAAAATCATCACAGACATGGAGCGAATCGGCGACCAGATTGAGGATATTGCCGAGATTATCACCTTCCTTAAGGGACATTCCCTGGATGGTATGGACCTGATAGAAGAAATGGCTAATTCAACCATTAGAATGGTTACCAACAGCGTGGACGCCTTTGTGAAAAAGGACATGGACATGGCACAGCAGGTGCTCAGGGACGACGACATTGTAGACAGCTACTTTAAGGATGTTAAAAGCGACATTATCGGAAGAATTGCAAATAACTATTCAGACGGCGAGGTTGCCCTTGATTTGCTCATGATCGCAAAGTACTTGGAGCGAATTGCAGACCATGCCACAAACATTGCAGAATGGGTTATTTATGTAGTATCTGGAATCCACAAGGATGCATAAAGGACAGTAACAAAGCAAAAAACTAGCGAATAGTCGCTAGTTTTTTGTATTTGCGCTAGTTTACAAAGATTCCATCATCAGGAAATCCTTGAACTTAATGTGACGAACAGTGCTTGTGGAATAGTCTACTTCGTCATTTGTGATTACTATTTTCTGAGATAGATTGCCCATATTTTCAAAAGCACCAAACTCTCTCTTATATGCCTTATCCTCAACTACGCTATACGCAACCTGAATGAAGTACTGCTTGTTATCCTTTGTTGCAACAAAATCAATTTCCTTGCCGTGGTTATCATACACATAGACTTCATATCCCATATAAACCAATTCGTTATATACAATATTCTCCATGTTATGTGTAACATCATATCTATTGTTTATGGAACGGATTGAGTTAAAAGATACATCTGCATTGTATAGCTTAGAGTAGAAAATCAGTTCTCTCTTTACCTTGGTGGAGTAAAGCTTTACCGATTCTATAATGTAGGCCTCTTCTAAATAACTCAAGTATTTCAGCACAGTATTTACTGAACACTTCTCATTTTCCTGCTTAATATAGTCACAAATGGAATTTGCAGAGAAAATGCGGCTGTTACTACGCAGCACAAAATTAACCAAACTCTTAAACAATCTATCGCGACGAATCTTATATCTATTCATCAAATCGTTTATTACGATAGTATCGTCCAAGTCCTCAAGATATCTTGTCTGTGCCCCCTGATCTTGGAATTCAAATCTCTTAGGGAATCCTCCCCATACAAGATAATCAGCCACAGAGGGTTCTACCTCAAGTTCCTTGCAGTATTCCACAATTTCCTTATAAACAAATGGGCGCACTCTAAAAGCAACATATCTACCTGAAAGTTCTTTGGTAAATTCTCCTGAGAGAAGTTTGGAATTAGATCCTGTGATAAAGAGGGAATTGTTATAAAGGCGCAATGTCTTACAAGCATCCTGCCAACCTGTGAGGGTCTGTATTTCGTCAAAGAACAAGTAGCACTTGCCCTCTCCTCGGTTTGCCTCTACATATTCAATAAGCTGCTGGCTATCGTTTATATTTATAGATGTTCTCTTGTCTTCAAAATTAAGATAAATAATATTATCTGTCTTAGAGCGCACTTCATCCATAATCTGTTCAAGAATAACAGATTTACCGCTACGACGAATTCCAGTAATGATCTTGATTAAATCGGACTCATAAAATGGTCTTATTTGATTGATATAGTGTTCTCTCTTAATCATTTTATCACCTCTTACCCAAATTCTACTGAAAACTTTGATGTTTGTCCATCTTTTTGTTCAGTATACTGAAAACTTTTACGCTACTTTGTCAAATTGTTCAGTAGAATTTGCTTTCTTACGCACATATAACTCTTGTGATACAATAAACTTATCTATTACCTTGTTAAGAGAGATTTCATATTCCATGTCACTTAAAAAAAAGGCAAAACAACTTAAAACAGATATTCCAGCCGTGTTTCTCGCCCTAAAGGACAAGAAAACTCCTTGGTATGCCAAGTTGTTCGCTGCTCTTACGGTGATATATGCCCTGTCTCCCATAGATTTTATCCCCGATTTCATTCCTGTTTTGGGCTATTTGGATGATTTGATTATCCTTCCCGCCCTTGTGGCATTAACTATTAAGTTCATCCCCCACGATGTGTTCGAAGAATATAGGAAACAGGCCCAGGACATGTGGAAAGATGGCAAGCCTGAGAAATGGTACTATTCCATCTTCATTATTCTGGTGTGGGCACTACTAATTTTCTTGATTTTGAAGGCTATCCTTTAACACAAAACCCTCCCTTGGTCCTAGGGAGGGTATTTTTTTACAACAAATTGTTGCCGAATCTCTTGATCTTGCGAGTAGTTGTCTTCTCCAACTCTGTTCGCAAAACCTCGGTGATTCTAATTCTCTTGTACGGTGCAACCTGGCCGTTTATCTCAGCCACCATTTCCACCACCATCTTTTCCTGTTCTTCGTATGTGGGCTCGTGACCAAGCTTCTCGGTGATTACTGCCACGTTGGGGTAAACCTTAGCCTTAACGCAGGTCTCGCTATTCTTGTCCTTAGCTGCCACAACCAAACACTCCTGCACTATGTCGTACTGCTGAAGTCTAGACTCCAGTTCCTCGGGGTAAATGTTCTTACCGTTGGATGTTACGATTACGTTCTTTTTGCGGCCTGTGATGTACACATATCCCTGGTCGTCGATGCGCCCCAAATCACCTGTGCGGAAGAAACCATCCTCAGTGAAAACTGCAGCGTTTGCCTCTGGGTCCTCGTAGTAACCAAGCATTATGTTTTCGCCAGTTGCCAAAATCTCGCCGATGCCCTCTTCGTTGGGCTCGTCAATCTTAACTGTTACACCTGGAATTGCCAAACCTGTGGAATCTGCCTTAAGGTAGAAGTCGTTGTTACCAACAAGCAAAGGTGAGCACTCTGTAAGGCCATATCCCTGAAGCGTGCGGAAACCCAAGGAATTGAAATCCTCTACCAGATGGGGGCTAACCTCAGCGCCGCCCACGATAATGAGCCTAAGCTTGCCACCGAACTGTTTCTTAACCTTGCCGCGGATGGCTGCCTGCACAAAGAAGGGGCACTTTGCCATGGCCTCAGCAATGGTTAAAGTCTCAAAATGCTTCTTGTATTTTTCTGGAACCTTTGTGGCCAAGCTCTTGGAAAGTCTGCTGTCCAAAACCTGCAAAAGTGCAGGAACCACAACAATAATAGAGGGCTGGTACTCTGCCATATTCTGTGCAACACGTGTAAGGCCATCTGCAAAGGAGATGCCACCGCCGTTAGAGAAAACTGTCATGAATCCCAACGTACATTCGTATGTGTGATGCAAAGGCAAAATGGACAATGTCTTATCTGCAGTCTTGATGCCTACCATGCGGCTTGTGCCATAGATGTTGGAGCAAATGTTGTGCTGAGAAAGGCAAACACCCTTTGCCTTGCCGCTTGTGCCGGAAGTGAAAATGAGCACTCTCATTTCGTCCTTTGTAGGAACAGGCAATGCATCCACGCCTGTTGCATCTGCAGAATAGTTGTCCTCTATTTCCTTCACCTGATCCCAGTCCACGAAAGTCACTCCCGTAAGACCTGCCTCCTTAAGCTTAGCAATTGTCTGACTTGGTGCGAAAAGTAACTTACAATCTGCTGTCTTAACAAAGTTCTCCACGTCGTTTACATGGAGCTCCTTGTCCAAAGGAACTGCCACACCAACTGTGGCTGCTGCCAAATATGACATACACCAGTCGCTAGAGTTAGGGCCTACCATGGCAATGCACTGGCCCTCTAATTTCTGGTCCAAAAGGTAGTTGCAAACCCTAAGGAATCTTTCCTTAACCTCGGCAAAAGTGATGAACCTATATTCATCCTTGCCCTTTCTGATCTGGAATGCTAACTCATCTGCAAATTTCTCTGCACAATTATAAACGATGTCCTTGAAGGATTCGTGTCTCTGTGCCTTATACGCCTTTTTGAGGAACTTCTCGTAATCTGTCTTCTTCATAAGGGAGTCCTTTCTTGTGTATCTGTATATGAATGCAATGTGCGGAATATTTCAAATGTATGCTTAATGTAAACTCATTATAAACTAAACTGTTGAAACTTCAACTACTGCTTTGCATTTGAGCAATCAAAAGTAAAAATGGTTAGTGTATATCCATTACTTTGGAACGACCCAAAGATGCTTCGCATCTAGTGTTTGGTGTTTGGTGTTGGGTGTTTGGTGTTTGTCTCTTTGGTCCAATGGTCTATAGATGCTATGCACTACGGATACATAAATTCCTAGGTAAAGAAAAAGGTGTAACCGGATTTCTCCAATTACACCTTCGTTTTAACTATTTATCTAATTTTGTTTCATCAATAGAATTTGAAATCCATTGATATAAATCCTGCTGTGAATTAATAGCAACCCATTGACGATTTCTGTCAAAAGCATCATCAAAAAACGCTTTTCCGACATCTATAACAATATCTCGTTCCTGTGTTTCCCATACAACATAACTTCTTACATCTGTTTCCCATACAATAACATCGGATTCATTAAAATATACTCGTATATACAATATATAATTGAATAATCCTGGTTTAATGCTTTCTTTATGATTTTCATCGTCGAAAACATATGGTTCACAAATTTCCGGTTTCACTATAGCATCTAAAAGCTGATTAACAATTATAGAATCATTTGTAGTCGCTATAATTTCGGTTGGCTTTAAAGCAGTATCTCGATAATCTGGTTTTGCGTTATTTTGAGGATCGCTGAAATCTAGATCTCTATAGTAAAATTCTATTTTTTTGACTGTCCATTCCTGTAAAACATCAATATAATCCTCTGGATTCTGCATTACAAAATATTCCCTCTCTGCAAAAAGACTGCCATCTCTCGCACAAACAAATTGTTTATCAGATTCAGCTACAGGTTTTCTAAAGTATACTAAATTCTTTGTTCTTTCCCCCTCAATGTACGTACTGTCTGCCTTGCTATATGCATCAAGACACACAAGATGATAATCGTAACACTTATAATTTATATAATCTTCAGCATTAATAGTCACATCGATAGTTCCATTAAATGCGCATCCAGATAGCAGGCCTATCATGAGGAACAAAGAACAGACTATAAATATTAATATATGTCTTTTTTTCATAATCTCCTCCTAAAAAAATGATAATAAATCACAAAGAGCGCCAATACTCTTCAACAAAGTACAGACGCTCCAACATAAATCTATCTAATATTATGGTTCTTCACATTTTTTGTGGGAGTGAAATAAAAGATGCTGGTAGCGACAAGTAACGAACCAGAGTAAAAAAGTAGTCATCATCACGGTAGCCATAGCCTACGCGCTTGGCTACCTTTATTTTGTTGTTAAGTCCTTCTA
>JAFYSJ010000016.1 GCA_017559445.1 Clostridia bacterium | reverse complement strand
GCGGCCACTAGCGTAGCGGCTCACTAGCGAGTGAAACGAGCGTATACTAGCAACGCAGTTGCGGTCACTAGCAAGCTCCGCTTGCGGCTCACTAACAAAGTAGTTTACTCGCAAAAATGCGGTTTACTAAATAGAGTCTCTATCCGAAATATGTATTTGTGGAAAGTGCGGTGAGAATCCGTCGCAACAGCCATTGCCGTATTGGGTCCTAGTAGCCCTCAGTCGGAATGCACATTGCATATAGAGACTCCAGTCACCCTGGGTAAGTAGGGGGTGCATGACAACGGACCTGTACTAGCACGGGCTAAATGCCCTGTGCTTTTTGTGTTGTCTCTTTTGTCTAACTCCTACTGTTTCCAGTGGGAGTTATTTTATTGGAGGTTTTTGTATGAAGAAGATTTTAGCTCTGCTGCTTGTTGCAGTAATGCTAATGGTTTCCGCATGTGGAAACGTGGAGACAACAGGTGGTCAGCCTACAGCTACACCTGGAGCTACAGCCACTCCAGCACCCTCTGCTGATAGTATTTCTGTCACAGTTAGAGTAAATGGAGCAGATGGTAGCTTTGCAATTGCAAATGTAGAAATCGACGTTACAGATGTGGACCAGGATGGCAAGTATACCATTGCAGATGCTTTGTATTGTGCACACGCTAGCCAGTACAAGGGAGATGGTTTGGGCTTTGCTACAGCAGACACAGAGTACGGACTTAGTCTTACAATGTTGTGGGGAGACACAAGCGGTGCATTTGGTTACTATTTAAACAATGTTTCCAGCATGTCTCTTAGCGACGAGGTCAAGGAGGGAGATTTGGTAGTTGCATATATCTACCGCGACCAGGTTATGTGGTCTGATTCCTATACAAGCTTTGACGTAAACTATTCCTCAGTTGCAGTTGGAGAAGCAGTGACTTTGACTCTTAAAGGTCAGTGTTACGATGCTAATTTCAACGTTGTAACAGCACCCATTTCTGGAGCAGTGATTACAGTTAACGGACAGACAACAGAGTATGTTACTGGCGAGGATGGAACAGTTACTGTTTCTTTCGATGCAGCAGGTACATATTCAGTTGCATTGGAGACAGAAGGCAATTACTACGTAGCTGCCTTGTGTATTATTGAGGTTAAATAGTAAATGAGTTGCAAGCTGTGCAGGACAATTGAAGTAATAGTGGCTATCGCCTTGGTGATGGCTATTTTGTGGTGTCCAATTGGCGCCATGGCTTCAGAGGGGTACGGTGTAGAGGTAGAACAGGTCCTACTTAGCAGTGACTTAGGTTCCTGTCACAGCGTGCAACATTTATTAGATACAACTTTGACAAATATGGCAGGTAAGGGAGCGGAGTTTATAGTTTTGTCCATTAGACAATATGAACAGAGTTATAACTTCGACGCTTACTTAAATGCCTTGGACAAATATTTGGAAGAGACGAAGAACCTTCCAGCAACTACTATGCAAAAGATAGCTTTGGTACAGTATGTTTGCGGTGGAATTTCAAAGGAAGAAGTGTTTGAAGTTGCCCGAGAGACAGAAGGTAAGCAAGGCATAATGAGCATTGTTTTTGCACTGCATATTTATTCCAATTTGGGAGAGCAGGCAGATGTTTCTAGATGTGTTGACAGTTTGCTTAGCCAGCAGGGAAGCACTGGTGGATGGGGACTTAATCCAGAGGCGTCTACAGTAGATATTACAGCTATGACAATTCAGGCCTTGGCACCGTATTATCAGGAGCAGAAAGTTCAGGATGCTGTAAATAAGGCTTTGGATTATTTGAGAAACTCCCAGCAAAGCAGCGGTAGTTTTTTGTCCTATGGGGTGGAAAATTGCGAATCTGTGGCACAGGTAATAGTTGCCCTTACAACTCTCGGTCTTGACTACAAAACGGAACTGAAGGGAGATTTTGGCTCTCTAGCAGAAGTGCTTAATACATACAAGCTTTCCACAGGTGGGTACGTTCATATGGAAGGTGGCCAATTAAACATGACTGCTACAGCTCAGGCGATAATGGCCTTAGTTGCTATGGATATGGCAGATAGTGGAGCGGGCTCAATTTACACCTTTGATGAATATGAATTCGGTAGCGGTCAGCTTGTGGAAGGAGTTCCAGAGGATATAGTAGATATTAAGAAAATTCAAATCGTTGTGGCAGGTGTTGTTTTTGTCGCATTTGCAATTTATTTAACTTTTGGTTGTGTTAAAAAGAGATTTTCGCCAATGGACATAATCACAATTTCCTTGGTGGGGCTTGTATCATCTGGATTTATTTTCTTTTCAAGAATCGAGACGCCAGACCAATTCTACAGTTACAATTTGCCAGAGATTACAGATGAAAGCCTTACGGTTTCGATGTCAATTATGGACGGAGATAAGGCTATTATTGGTATGCAGGAATATGCTCTACTTGAGGGAGATACTGTTTTTGAACTGGTGTATCGCGCAACTAGGTCCAAGGGAATTCCAATGAGCTATGTGTCTGGTTGGGATGCGTATATTAGCTCTATTGGAGATTTAGCAGAGGGAGATAGGGGGGCAACATCAGGATGGGTGTATTACGTAAATGGTGTGCAGCCACAAGTTGGTGTAGACAATTACCAGCTTAAGGCAGGAGATGTGGTGGAGCTTCGCTATGTAGAAAGCTATGGAGGACAGAGCAATGACTGATTTCTTTAATCGAAAAAGTCCTTACGTATCACTTTTGTACTTTGGAATTCCCATGGTGGTCACATGTTTCCTTAGGGATTGGAAATGGGCCTTAATGTCCTTGGTTCTAGCATCTATTGTTCATGGCCTGTTGATAGGATTTAATAAACTTGTTTTGACGATCAAATCCGTGACAGGACTATTTGCGCTGCTAGTGATTATTAATCCGCTTGTTTCAACAACGGGATCTACAGTGCTGATTTTTATAAACGGTAGACCAATTACGGTAGAGGCAATTTTGCAGGGTGTATCCCTTGGAATAATGCTTATTGCAGTTATCCTTTGGAGCGGTTGCTGGAACCATGTAATGACAGAAGAAAAGCTAAGCCACATATTTAAGAGGTTTTCACCTCAGGTTGTTGTAGTGCTTTCTATGACCCTCAGACTTATTCCGCTTTACAAGAGAAGGTGGGATAACATGCAGGAAAGCCATAGAGCCTTGGGACTGCCAGAAAAGACTGGAGCATTTAGCAAAATAAAACAGGCCGTAATATGTTTCTCAGGTCTTATGGATTGGGGAATCGAGAACGGAAGAATAACAGCCACATCCATGGTGGCACGAGGAGCTTGCTTGGATAAGAGAAAGGAGGGCGTATGAGCTTAATATCTGTTAACAATTTAACGTTTACATATGCAGGATCTCAGAGACCGGCTATTAGCAATGTGTCCTTGGAACTTCTTCCCGGTGAGATTACCTTGATCGCAGGCAAGTCTGGCAGCGGTAAATCCACCCTTCTTAGTTTGCTTAAGCCTGAGATTAGAGGCGTAGGTCAAATGTCTGGTGAGATTATATTGGATGGAAAGCCAATGCCAGAAACAACCACTAAGGAAACAGTAGCTACCATTGGTTACATGTGCCAAAATCCAGAGGCTCAGATTGTTACCGATAAGGTGTATCGGGAGCTCACATATGGCTTAGAAAATTTGGGTCTTCCACAGCAGGAGATAATGGCAAGATGTGCAGAGATTTCTGCATTCTTGGGTATTAGTCATCTGTTCCACAAAAACACATGGGAGCTTTCTGGTGGACAAAAGCAGGTCCTTAACTTGGCATCTTTGCTTGTTTTGGAACCTAAGGTTTTGCTTTTGGACGAGCCCACATCCAGATTGGATCCCGTTTCTGCAGAAGAATTTTTATACCTTCTTCAGAGGGTGAAGAATGAGTTTGGACTAAGCGTAGTTTTGGTAGAGCATGATTTGGATAAGGTGGTGCATCTTTGTGACAAAATGTGCTTAATGGACAAGGGACAGATAGTGCTACAGGGCACCACAAGAGAAGTTTTGGAGCAAATGAGCCTGCAGGAAAGTGGTACCACTGCTTGGAAAATCTGGAAGGGTTCTGGAGCACAGGGGAAATGTCCCATTTCCTTAAGCGAATCCCGTGAATATGTGAGAAAAACGCTACCTAAGGAGGAAAAAAGCATCGTTTGCGATAAAATAGAACTTAATACGACTGTTTTGAAGGCAAAGGACCTATGGTACAAGCATAACAGGGATCAAGAGTATATTCTAAGAGGCGTAAATTTTGAACTTCATAGGGGAGAGTTTATGTGCCTAATGGGAGCCAACGGATCTGGAAAATCCACATTTCTAAAGGCCATTTCCAAGGCTGAAAAGGGTGTAACTGTGGTTAAAGATCAGAGGGTGGCAAAGCTTCCTCAGGACGTAACAGAACTTTTTCTCCACGATACAGTTAAGCAGGACCTGGAGTACGTATTGGAGTTGTTAGGAGTTAAGGAAGCAGACAGGGAGAATAAAGTATCTGAAATTGCAGAGCAGATGGATATTGCACATCTTTTGAATCGTAATCCACTTAAGCTTTCTGGCGGAGAACAAAAGAGGGTAGCTCTTGCAAAAGTTATGTTAAGCTCACCTTCCATTTTATTGCTGGATGAGCCAACTAGCAGTTTAGACTCTAAGGGTAGACAGGATTTGGTAAAAGTTCTTAAAGCCATGAGAAATAGGGGGGTTGCCATATTGGCGGTAACCCATGATACAGAACTTGTAGCAGAGTGCGATAGAGTGTCAGTTCTCTTTGACGGCACTTTGTCCGATCCTCAGGAGCCACATAAGTTTCTGTGTGACAACAGATTCTTTACTACAAGAGCAGTCTCTATTTGCAGAGGCTGGATAGATGGTGCAATTACAACAGATGAGGTATTGGGAGTTAAGGCATGACAGCTAAAAGGGTAGACAAATTAGTTAAGCTTTCAGTGTTCACAGCACTTTCGGTGCTGGGTAGAGTTTGCTTTGCCTTTTTGCCTTTCTTTAAGCCTGTTTCTGCCATGGTGGTTATGGCCGGATTTGCTCTTGGACCATGGTATGGTTTTACATGCGGAGCCATGTCTGCGCTTATTTCTAATTTTGCCTTCGGGCAGGGAATGTGGACCCCGTTCCAAATGATGGCATGGGGTTTGATTGGCTTGATGGCAGGTCTTGTAGCACCTGCATTGCGCAAGGGTAAGTGGACAGTGATTCCCTGTGGAATAATATCTGGAGCGGCTTTTTCTCTTGTTATGGACCTGTTCTCCACCCTTTGGATGGATGGGGGCTTTAATCTTTCTAGATACGCGGTGCTCGTTGCAACTGCAGCTCCAGTGACGTTTGTATACATTGTGTCAGATATTATTTTCCTTTGGCTCATGTGGACCAAGGGGTGCAAAATGTACGACGAAAGACAGTAAATAAGATTTCCCTATTTATATATAAAGTGTGGTATAATACTCCTAACTGTGGTCAATTGGCCAATTAGGAGGACAAAATGTTAGAAAAGAGATTATTAGAGGAAGTTCTGGCAGCGGCTATGTCTACCGGAGCAGACTTTGCAGAAGTTTTTGTAGATTACACACGTAATAATAGTATTAACATGATTGGTGGTAGAGTTGACTCTATTACAGACAGCACAGTTTCTGGTGTAGGTATCAGAGCCTTTATGGGACTGCGCTGTGTTTCTGCTTCCACTACAGATTTGTCTAGAGAGGGACTTTTGCTTTGTGCCAACAATGTTGCTGGTGCTATTTCAGAGAGCAAGGCAGAGGTTAAGATTCACCTTACATCTAGAATTTTCCCCAATATTCACCCAGTAAAGATCGTTCCTGATACAGAGTTCAAGAGCGTTAAGATTGATTTGCTTAAGAGAGCATACTTCACAGCTAAGGAGTATGATCCTGCAATCGTACAGGTTTCAGCTACATTGTTGGATGTAGACCACCAGATTCAGATTGCTAACAGTGAGGGTTTGTTCACAGAGGATAGACAGATTCGTACTAGAATGCCTGTAACAGCTATTGCTGAGAGGGATGGACAGAGAGCTAGTGGTACATGCTCTCCAGGACGTCGCATGGGTCTTGAAATCTTTGATATTTTCCAGCCTGAGAACATCGGACGTGAGGCAGCTAGAGAGGCTATGGTTAAACTTACAGCAGCCTATGCTCCTGCTGGTAAGATGCCCGTAGCTATCGAGAGCGGTTTCGGTGGCGTTATTTTCCACGAGGCATGTGGTCACTCATTGGAGGCAACAAGCGTAGCAAAGGGCACATCTCAGATGTGTGGTAAGCTTGGTCAGCAGATTGCTAACCCCAAGGTTACAGCAATTGACGATGGTACTATTCCCAATGCATGGGGTTCTATCAACATTGACGACGAGGGTACACCTTCTCAGCGTAACGTTCTTATTGAGAATGGTATTCTTAAGTCATATATGATCGATAAGTTCAATGGTCGTCGTATGGGCATGGCACCTACTGGTAATGCGAGACGTCAGAGCTATGCTTTTGAACCAACATCTCGTATGACAAACACAATGATTTGCAATGGCCCTGACAAGAATGAGGATATTATTGCTTCTATGGAGTATGGTCTTTATGCAGCTAAGATGGGTGGTGGTTCTGTACACCCAATGACAGGAGCGTTTAACTTCGCAGTAGAAGAGGGCTACATTGTTCGTAATGGTAAGATTTGCGAAGCAGTTAAGGGAGCATCTCTTATCGGAACAGGATCTGAGATTCTTCACGAGATTGATATGGTTGGTCAGAATCTTGCAACAGGACAGGGAATGTGTGGTTCCGCAAGTGGATCAGTTCCAACAGACGTAGGACAGCCTCTTATTAGGGTTCGTTCTATTACAGTTGGCGGACGCGCATAATTGGGAGGACAAAGATATGACATACGATAGAATTGTTGAATTAGTTAAAAAGGTTACAGCAGACTTTGGTATTACAGAGTACGAGCTTTATTACGACGCATCCTCTAACACCGGATGTGAGACTTTCCAGCATGATATTGACAGCTTTACCAGTGGTACATCTTGCACAATGCAGATGAGAGTTGTTAAGGATGGAAAGATGGGCGTTGCTACAACAGAGCTTGTTTCCGAAGAGGAAATTCAGGCTTTGATTGCAAGAGCGGTAGAGAATGCCACAGTTACAGAAAATGACGATAAGCCAATCCTTTATGCAGCAGGTGCTGAGTACAAGGCAGTTGTAGAGTGCCCTGAGGTAAATGTTTCTGCAGCTGAGCTAAAGGCATTTGCTATTGAAGGAGCTAAGAGTTTGTATGCAGTAGATGAGAGAATGGCAGATGGTACAGCATGTGCAGCAGAGGTTTGGTCTTCTGAGGAGCATATTCTTAACTCAAATGGCCTTAATTTATCTCGTAAGGGTTCTGGTACTGTCACATACATGATGGCAGCCATGGATAATGGCACAGAGAAGCAGATGGACTATAAGGTGCGTAGATGCAACTTTGATGAGATTGACAGAAATGCAGATGCTAAGGAAGCAGCAGAGGCTGCAGCATCTAAGTTTGGTGCAGGTGCAGTTAAGACTGGTAAGTACGATATTGTTATTGATCGTAAGTCCATGACACAGATTTTGGGTACATTCTTGTCAGTTTTCTTTGCAGATAGCGTGCAGAAGGGCCTTTCTCCTTTAACTAAGGAAAAGCTTGGTACAGATATAGCTTCTAGCAAGGTTACAATTACAGATGACCCATTCTTCCCAGGTAATAACCTGCAGATGAACTTCGATGGCGAGGGCGTTCCCACATATACTAAGAATATTATCGAGAATGGTGAACTTAAGCTCTTCTTGCACAACTTGTCAACAGCTCTTAAAGACGGTGTTGAGTCCACAGGTAATGGACAGCGCAGCGGTGCTAAGATTATGACAGGCTATTCTAATCTGTTGATTCAGCCAGGAACTGTATCTAAGGATGAACTCTTAGCTATGGCAGATGGTGGCGTTTATGTTACAGAGATGAAGGGTTTCCATGCAGGTGCAAACACAACTACAGGTGATTTCTCAATTGAGAGTGCAGGCTTTATGATCGAAAACGGTAAGGTAGGTAGAGCAGTTAAGTCATTCACAGTTGCAGGTAACTTCTTCTCATTGCTTAAGGATATTGAGGAGCTGGACAATAATATTGACACAAGCGGTCATGCATACAGAAGAATTATGTGTCCTGACGTGCTTGTTCGTGGCATGGCTGTAGCTGGAGAATAGCGTTGCTTTGGATGAACCAAATTAACGAGTGTCTAGTGAGTGGTGATTAGTGTTTAGCATAGGAAATATGTCCCCTCCTAAAGTCTTAGGATCGAAGGGCCTAGAACCAAACACCCAACACTTCTAATGACGGATTCGTAAAATTGCTTTACGATTTCTATAATAAGAACTATACTAGTTCTATTAATGTTTTGGAGATGAACTTATGAGACTTACAAATAGAGGCAAGGTTTTCTTTTCTGGTCTTGCTATAGTTGTTCTCACAGTTATTGTAATTATTATTGCTGTATCTGGAGGCGGCTCTAATAGAGATATGTATGTATCTGCTTGTGATGGAGCAGAGGCTTACATTTATAGAGGAGATAAATCTATCCTTGTAACACAGGGAGTGGCACTTGAATCTGGGGATAATGTTTCTGTTAAAGCTGGCGAGATTACAGTTAAGTTTGACGATGATTCCTACGTAACAATGTATGGCCAGACAAATATTTCTTTGCAGACCAAGGGCGAAGCAGGAAAGGGAACAATAACTATTGATGTTTCCAAGGGTGAAATGCTGGTAAATGTTGGTACAAGCATTGGCGACGGTTCCTTTATTATTACTACAGATAGTGCAACTATTACTGCAGAGGATCCAGCTGTTTATGTTGTTCAAGTAGATGCAATGACAGACTATGAGGGCACTAAGCTCCATGTTGTGTCAAACGCAGTTAACCTTAAGCTTACTGCAACTAAGCTTAACGCTGAGGTTGCTCAGAATGTGGCATCTGGTTACATAATGAACACAAGCAAGATTACTACTACAGGTAAGTGTGAGATTGAGGCTAACAACTTAGGAGATGTATCTATGTTGTCTGGTAGAGTTGCTAAGTCCTTGTACGATATGCAGGCAAAGGGTGATATTAACACAGTTTACTCTCAGTCTGCACTTCAGGATAGATTGGCAAATGCAGATATTACATTAGATATCCCAACGCCAACACCTCCAACAAATGGTAACGATCCAACACCAACTCCAGTTCCAGGCACAACTGCTACACCAACACCTACACCAGGTGCAACAGATAAGGTTGTGATTGATGCAGGAGATGCTAACTGTGCACATGATTATGTAATGGATAGTAAGCAGTCCTCTGAGGCAACATGCGTAAGAGATGGATACAGCTACTACAAGTGCTCTAAGTGTGCAGCTGCATATTTGCAGACTGTTCCTAAGGCACAGGGTGTACATAAGTATGATAATGGCGTGCATACAGCAGGAGATTGCACAACAGCAGGATATACAACATTTACATGTACTAACTGTCAGCAGACCAAGGTAGAGCAGGATACTGCAGTTGCAGATCACAGCTTTGATAAGGGTGTTCATACAGATGGTGACTGCCAGAAGTTTGGATATACAACATATACATGTACAAAGTGTCAGGAGACTAAGGTTGTTAACGACACAGCAAAGGGTAGCCACAAGTATGTAGATACAGTAATTGAGGCCGCAAATTGCTTGGAAGCAGCATATACAATTCACGAGTGCTCCACATGTAATGATCGTAAGGTAACTATTGGTTCCACAGGACCTCACTCATATGTAGATCACGTTTGTCAGTATTGTTTTACAACTGAGCCAGGATATGAGACAGAGAATGCACCACAGGAAACAGTAGGTGGAACACCAGAGGGAAACAATTTAGAGGAAACTTCTTCCGGGGAAGAGACTCAGGAATAAGGGTATAGGAGGCAGCTATGGTATATATCTTATATAACCCATTGTCTAATGCAGGTGATAATGATAAGCAAGTAGCAAAGGCCATGGAGAAATATTCTGCTGGCCCTAATAAGCTTGTTACTGTTACAGAGATTAAGGATAAAAGAGCCTTTTTCGAAAATCAGTTACCAGGAGATGAAACAGTTCTCTTAGGTGGTGATGGAACTCTTAACAGACTTGTTAATGATTTGGATGGCTATGTGCCTAAGAATAAGCTTTGGCTTTACAAGGCTGGTACAGGAAATGACTTTATGAATGATATTTTCGGCCATAAGGTTCCTGACGAGACATTTGTTCAGATTAATAAGTATATCGAAGAGTTGCCTAGAGTTACTATCAACGATAAGACTTATAGATTCCTTAACAACTGTTCCTTTGGTTGGGATGGTAAGGTATGTGCTATTGGCGAAGAACTTAAGGCTAAGGGTAAGTCCAAGATTAACTACTTAACATTGGCTGTTAGAGTTGTATTGGGATACAAGACAAACAATGCAAGAGTGTGGGTAGATGGAGTAGAGTATAAGTACAAGAATGTATGGATTGCTACATCCATGAATGGAAGATACTTTGGTGGTGGTATGAAGGTCGCACCAATGCAGGAGAGAGATAGCGATCTCATGACAGTAGTTGTTCTTCACAACTTAAGTAGATGGAAAATTCTTACTATTTTGCCTAAGGTTTTTGATGGTTCCCATGTTAAGTATAAGCAGTATTTTGTTGCAATTAAGGGCAAGGAAGTAGAAGTAGAATACGATATGCCTCAGGATGTTCAGATTGACGGTGAGGTAATTAGAGGAGTTACAAGATATTCTGCAGTTAAGGAAACTGCAAAGGTAACCGAATAAGATAAAATTAACGCCTATGACTAATGTCGTAGGCGTTTTGTATTGTCGTCTTTTTGTTTGTTAAATATGTGTTCCTTTACATCTTTAAGAGTGGTTTCCATGGCTGAACCTAGTACAAGTCTGCCTTCCTTAAAGAGTTGACCAATCTTGTCGTTAATAAGCTTTTTCTTGGCGGGGTCAACAGAGGAAAGGGCCTTGAAGAATTTAAGTTTGTCTCTGTTTAATTCCTCTAATGTGGATGCATCGGAAGAGAAGAGAATATCAAAAAAGGAGTCTCCAAACTGTTTCTTTTGATTATCGTCCATGTTAGCCAACCAGGATGTCACTGCCTTGTTAACAAGTAAACTCTCCTGATCAAGATGGTCACATTTTATAAATTGATTGCCTTTAACAAGCCATGAAAAGCCATCGTGCTGGAATACCCCCTTGTATGAGCTGGCAACAACGGTATGCTTTTCTGTGTGCTCTAACAAGAGTCCTACAATTGAACCTTGAGGAACAATGGAGATGGTTCTATCTTCAATACTTTTGTATCCAGGAGAGGATAAGAAACCAGTGCTAAATCCAGGGCCATCGTTACTGTATATTTTGAGAATCTTCTTATTTGTTCTACTATTGCAATTGGCTGCGGCATAAATAGCAAGATTACCACCCTTAGAGTGGCCACCTAAAACAAGCTTATTCCTAGTGGCTTTGGCTATGGCTTCCACGTACTTTGTGGCTAGAATCTGAGAGGGTACATGGTGGTTAAGTGCCATGTTAAAATCTTCCTTCCAGCCTATTATTGTGTCGTCAGTTCCACGGTATGAGACAAAAGTGGTTTTAGGATCAATGTCTACACAAATGGCACTGAATTGATATTCTGTGGTGCGGTCAACTTGACTTACATATCCCCACAAAAGCAGGTCTTTGTATCTTGGTGCCTTAGCCATTAATTTGGCCATGTCGAAAATAGCAGAGGGAAGGATAAGGCCTAGGGACATTTCTTCAAAGTTTTTGTCCTTAAAGAATTTATCTACTGCTTCGTGCAAAGGCACAGGTTCATCTTCAGTTTTGTTTCCAACAATATCCGACATATCTAAGTATGAGAACTCGGATAGAATTAAGTTGTCTACTTCGTTGAAAGGGGAGGCTTCCATTGTTAAGTCTCCACGCCATTCAATATAGTCCAGGACATTTGCCATGATTGCCTCCTTCTAAGTAATAAAAATCGGCCCACTGAGGACAGCAGGCCGATGGATAAAGGTCAAAATTAGTAGTTCTCTGCCTTAATCTGGAAATATGCCTTGGGGTGTGCGCATACAGGACATACATCAGGAGCAACCTTGCCGAAGTGAATATGTCCGCAGTTTCTGCAGTGCCACATTACGTCACCATCTCTGGAGAATACGATGCCATCCTCAATGTTAGCCAAAAGCTTCTTGTAACGCTCCTCGTGCTCCTTCTCAACTGCTGCAACGCCTTCCATCATGTCTGCGATGTCGTTGAAACCCTCTTCACGAGCAACCTTAGCAAACTCAGGATACATGTTATCCCACTCGTCATGCTCACCAGCTGCTGCTGTCTTAAGGTTATCAGGTGTACTTCCAATACCTGCTACGAGCTTGTACCAAAGCTTAGCGTGCTCCTTCTCGTTGTCAGCTGTCTCTGTGAAGAGTGCTGCAATCTGCTCATAACCTTCCTTCTTAGCCTTAGATGCAAAGTAAGTATATTTGTTGCGGGCCTGAGATTCGCCAGCAAATGCTGCCCACAAATTAGCTTCTGTTCTAGATCCTCTTAAATCCATTTTTAGTAATCCTCCTTAGGGAAATTGGCTTACCGCCTGAGAAAATATTAGCATATAAATTATATGAAGAAAAGAATTTTTTATACCTAAAAAGGCCTTTTCTCTGTGACTTTGATACATTAAAATTGTAAGTGGATTTTAGGCATGGAGGTACTTAAAATGGAGAGGACCACACTGGCATATTTGCGAAGAAATGAGCAATATCTCATGATGCATCGCACCAAGAAATTAGAAGATATTAATAGTGGCAAATGGCTTGGCGTGGGTGGTCATTTTGAGGGTGATGAGACTCCAGAGCAGTGCATTCGCAGGGAGATTTTAGAGGAGACAGGCTTGATGGCTGAAAACCTAACATATTGCGGCGAGGTCTTCTTTGATTCTGATATTTATCCTCCAGAAATTATGTACCTTTTTGTGTGCGATGACTTTAAGGGAGAACTTCAGGATAATTGTGACGAAGGTCAGCTTAAATGGGTGGATCAGGAACTTTTGTCAACACTTCCCATGTGGGAGGGAGATAAGGTATTCTTTGGACTCATTGCAGAAGGAAGGACAGGTTTTAGACTCCACTTGAGATATGAGGGAGACCGTCTGGCATCATACGAAATAGAGGACATAAAGTAGCATTTTTCGTCTTGCCGTATTATAATTTTAATGAGGAATGATTAGTGATTAATGAGGAATTGTTTTCGTCATTTATTATATTCATCATTCATCGTTTATTATATTCATAATTCGTTATTTATCATTGAAAAAGTAGAGGTATTACATATATGTGGAAATGTATTGAATGTGGAGAGAACAGTCAGGGATTGTTTTGCTCAAATTGCGGAGCTCCCATGACAGAGGAAGGTGAGAAGTTAAACATTGATCCAACTGTAGAGGAGGTCCCAGTATTCCCAGTTGAGGAATCTAATTTTGATGCTGTAGAAACTGAGCCCAAGGCCACATTTAAGAGCGTATTAGCAGAGGTAGTTTCTTCTAAAAAGTTTTTGATTTCAACCATATTGCTTACTGCTTTTGCAGTTCTTAATGCGTTTGGATTTGAGATATCTGAAAATGGCTTTAATGTCCAGTTCAATTTTAATATTTATTTGATAATTCTTATAGTAGGATTATTTGCTTGTTATAAATCAGCTAAGTCAAATTTCAATGATGAACATAAGAATTTTTCCATAGTTAGAGGATCTTCTTTATTTTTGGCAATTGCTATGATTGTGGTATCTGTTCTTTGTATTGCAGCTATGGGAATAGTATCTCTTGCACAGGCTACCACAGCTAGTGAAGGCGCTCCATTGTTTGGAGATATGGTAGTTGATGTCAACGGACTTTCCTGGACATTGCTTGGTGAAAAAACAAGCTTTGAGTTTGCAACAGGTGTAGCAGAGGCGATTACTATTACAAGTGATATTATCTTGGCAGTTCTTTGGTCAATGGTTATTATCGGTGTAATAATTGCTACAGTTGTGTCTATTGTTAACTTTAGACTTGCAAAAATGTTTAAGTCCATTGTGAACAAATTAAATGATGAAACAGCTAAGTTTATATTTACTAAGGGCGTTGTTAAGTTCGTTAGAATTTGGTCTATTTTGTCCATTGTTTTTACAGCTTGGGGTGCTATTTCTTATACCGCCAATTTGTATGGCTTGATTATGACACTTACAGGTATTGCAAAGTATGTTGCATACTTAATGCTCACAGGTCTTGTAATTCAGTTACAGATCAAGACAGAAGAGTTAGAGAATCAGGAGGCATAGTCAATGAATATTTGGCACGAGTTTTCACCAGAGAGAATTACACCTACAGATTTTGTAGCTTATATTGAAATTTCCAAGGGACAGAAACAAAAATATGAGCTGGACAAGGAGTCTGGACTTTTGATTTTGGACAGAGTTCTTTACACATCCACTCACTATCCCATGAACTATGGTATGATTCCCAGAACATTGTCCGAGAACGGTGATCCCCTTGATGTATTGGTTCTTTGTTCTGAGCCATTGATTAATGGATCATTGGTAAGATGTCATCCAATTGGTGTTATTACCATGGTAGATGGAGGAGACTCTGACGAAAAGATTATTGCTCTTCCATTTGGTGATCCAACATACGCTGAGTATAAGTCAATTCACCAGTTGCCAGTTCATATCACCAACGAAATTGAACATTTCTTTACTGTGTACAAGCAGCTTGAGGGCAAGGACACATTTATTACTAAGAACGAGGGCCACAAGGCTGCTCAAGAGGTCATTGCCAAGAGCATTGATGCATATAACGCAAAATACTACAAGGAAAACCTTTAATTATGTTGAGAAAGATAGAAAATCAAAATTTCCAGGCAGAGAGAGCTCTTTATAACCTTAAGGACACAGAGGTTGTTAATTGCACTTTTGCTGGTCCAGAGGATGGAGAATCACCATTTAAGGAGGCTAGAAATGTTGTGGTTTCAGACTGCACATTTTCACTTAGATATCCTTTTTGGCATGACGTGGACACCAAGATTGTCAACTGTAAGTTAGAAGAGCCAACTAGAGCTCCACTTTGGTATTCTAACGACCTAGAGATTTTGAATACAGAGATTATGTCTGTTAAAGCATTGAGAGAGTGCAACAATATTGTGATTCGCGATAGCAAGTTTCACTCTGAGGAGTTTATGTGGAGATGTGGAAATGTTAAGCTCTATGATTCAGAGGTTAAGTCTGCATATGCCTTCTTCCAGTGCCATGACATGGAGATTTCCGGATTGCATTTAATGGGCAAATACTCTTTCCAGTACACTAAGAATATTACTGTTCGCAATTCCATTTTGGATACTAAGGATGCTTTTTGGCATGCAGAGAATATTACAGTTATTGATTCTGTAGTTAAGGGCGAGTATCTTAGCTGGTACTCTGATAGAGTTACATTTATTAACTGCAGGATTATAGGCACACAGCCTCTTTGTTATGACACAAACCTTGTGCTTAAGGATTGCACAATGGAAGGTTGCGATTTTTCTTTCGAGTACAGTCAGGTTGAGGCGGATGTTAAGGGACATATTATGTCTGTTAAGAACCCAGGTAGTGGCACAATTACGTGCGATAGCTGTGGAGAGGTTATTATGGAGGATGCTGTATATCCAACGGATGGAGTAGTTGTCCTTAGGGAGACAATGCCATGTTGAAGAACTTTTGGGGCCACCTTAAGACGGTAACTAAACATCGATTTAAGGTAATGATTCACTGCTTTAAGGCTGGTATATATTGGCAGGGATTGACCCATGACCTTTCTAAATTTACACCCACCGAGTTTTTGATGGGCATTAAGTATTATCAGGGCACACGAAGCCCTAATGAAGGTGAGAGAGAAGATGTGGGTTACTCCACAGCATGGATGCACCACAAGGGGCGTAATAAGCATCACTTTGAGTACTGGGTAGACATTAGGCCAACTTCTAGGAGATATGGACCTGTTGAAATGCCATACAAGTATTTGGTAGAGATGTTCTGTGATAGAGTGGCGGCAAGTAAGGTATACAAGGGTAAGGACTATGATGACAAAGCACCACTTGCTTATTACATTAGAGGTCATGCTAGAGATATGATGCACCCAAGTTCTGCAGATCAGTTGGAGGAATTGTTGACCATTCTTAGTGAAAAAGGTGAGAAGGAAGCCTTTGAATGTGTGCGTAGAAGACTTCGTGACTACAAACTAAATAACAAGTCAAAATAGCAGGTAAAACTTTAAGGATTATGGTGTGAAAGCCCTTGGGGATGCTTATTTCATAGACATGGTTTTTGTCAGGTGGTATAATTTCCAGATTCAAATTTGGACTTTTAATTAATAGGAGTATAACTATGAGTGAGAGCAAATATGAAGCTAAGAGAAAAGAAGTAAAGGCTAACTTTAGCAAGCAGATTAGACAGACATTGCTTATTGCTTTTATTTGTTGGGCAGTAATTGCAGGTACAGCATTTGCATTGAATGAACTCATTGGTATCTTTATTTCAATTGTTGTGTCTTTCTTGTCATTTGTTGTTATTGTTGTTTTGACAGGACAGCAGGTTGGCAATATCAAAAAGAGAGAAACTACTCAGATGGAGTTGCTGGAGCAGGACGAACCCTTTAAGCGTTTCAGCATTGATTAAATATGATTTATCCAGGCGCTCTGTACGATACAGAGGAATTTATTAGTAAATATACTTGTCCAGATGGACAGTTTGGCGTAAACGTCACAGACAAATATACAGAATTTAGACTTTGGGCTCCCACAGCATCTCGTGTGGAGCTTGTTATCTATCCCTCAGGAAATGATTCTCAGGCAGAAAAGAGAATTGATTTAAATCCTGTAGATCAGGGTGCATGGTACTTGCGAGTGGATGAAAATCTCTCAGGCAAGTACTATAACTATGCCATTACAAACTTGGCAGGCACTAAGGAAGCGGTAGATCCATATGCAGTGACAACTGGTGTAAATGGTCGCCGCGGTATGATTATTAACCTTAAAGAAACGGATCCTAAGGGATGGGATAAGGATGGATATATTCAGAATATCGACACATACTGTGACTCCGTTATTTGGGAGGTTCACGTTGCAGACTTTTCTGCAGGTATTGCTAGTTCTAAGTATCAAGGAAAGTTCTTAGCCTTTACAGAAAAGGGTCTCAAGAACAGTAGTGGCAAGACAGTTGGATTAGATTACCTTAAGAATCTTGGTGTAACACACGTTCACTTCCAGCCATTGGCAGATTACGGTTCTGTAGATGAGTCTAGCAACAGACCACAGTACAACTGGGGATATGATCCAACTAACTATAATGTACCAGAGGGTAGTTACTCCACAGATCCATTCCATGGTGAAGTTAGAGTAAGAGAGCTTAAGGAAATGGTTATGGCTTTGCATGAGGCAGGCATTGGCGTTGTTATGGACGTTGTGTATAACCACACATATTCCAAGGATTCTTCCCTTAACCGAGTAGTGCCGGGTTATTATTACAGAAGTACTCAGGCAGGCGCCTTCTCTGATGGTAGTGGATGTGGCAATGAAACAGCTTCTGACAGAATCATGTTCCGCAAGTATATGATCGACTCCATTTTGTATTGGCAGAAGGAGTATCACATTGACGGTTTTAGATTTGACTTAATGGCGCTTCATGATCTGGAGACTATTCACCAAATCGAAAAGGCTGTTCACAAGGTTAACCCCAAGGCACTTCTTTACGGAGAAGGTTGGACAGGAGGCCACTCCATGTTGGCAGAAGATGAGAGGGCCAGCAGGGAGAATATTGTTAAAATTGAAGGCACTAAGGGTGCAGCAGGTTCTGTTGCAATCTTTAATGATATTATTAGAGACAGTATTAAGGGTAATAACTTCTGTCTTTGCGAAGGTGGATTTGTTAATGGCAAGCCATGGGACCACGCATGTGGAGTTGTATTTGGCATGATGGGTGCCACAGACAGCATGGACCAGTTTGAGTTTAATACTAATTCTGCTCTCCAGAGCATTAACTACATGAGTTGTCATGACAATATGACATTGCGAGATAAACTGGCATGCGTTACACCTAAGGCAACGGATACGCAACTTAAGGCCATGAGTAGAATTGGTGCAGTTGCATTATTCACAGGCCTCGGCATTCCATTTATGCTCGGTGGAGAAGAAATGCTTCGTTCCAAGGGTGGAAACTTTAATAGTTATAACGCACCTATTGAGACAAACATGATTAACTGGGAAGTTCTTAAGCCCAACAGTTCATGTCAAAAGCTTTCTGATTTTTATAAGGGACTTATTGCTCTTCGTAAAAGATTTGAAATCTTTAGACAAGATGCAGACCAGGTAGAGATTACGTATGATTTTATTGATGGATGTGTTGTAGTCTTTAAAATGGTTCATAAGGGCATTACTTCTATTACCATTCTTAATCCATTGGATAGGTCATTGGAGTACAAGTTGCCAGAGGGGATTTTTGCTCAATATGTATCTAAGGAAAAGGCTCAGGCCACTCCATTGGAGGAAAATTTGCATGGAGTAATCACAATCAGGCCCATGGCTGGACAGGTGTATATTTCTCAGCAAAATGAACAAAAATAGCTTTACACTTATAGATATAATGATGTATAATCACAGTACTGTAACTAGACAGAGGAGGACATATAGATGATAAAAGTTATGTACGGCAAAAAGGGTTCCGGCAAGACCAAGTTCCTGGTGGATAGCGCCAATGATTTGTCCAGAGATAGCGCAGGTTTGGTAGTTTTCTTGGATGATAGTGATGATCTTATTCGTAAGCTTCATTATAGAATTAGATTTATTAACGTAGCAGAGTATGCAGTTAAGACAACTGATGCATTCTTCGGATTTATTAGCGGTGTTGTTTCTGTAAATTATGATTTGCAGCATGTATTCGTGGACGGCCTGACATATATAACTAATGATCAGATGACCAACATGGAGTCTTTCTTCGCATCCTTGGAGGAGCTCTCCGAGAAGTATCACATTGATTTCACAATCAGTGCTAACGGCGACGAGAACGCAATTCCTGAGTTCCTTACTAAGTACATCTAATCAATAACAATTTAAAATAGCTAGAGGTCGTTTCGTACGACCTCTTTTTTAACGCACATGACAAAGATTATAGGAGTAGCACTTCTTGATGTGCTACGTAGCTACGACAAGGTATATTCATACATAGTTCCTGTAGAGGCAGAGAGCATGAGCCTGGACCAGTTGGTTGGCAGGCTTGTTTCTGTGCCCTTTGGGCTTCATGATAACCTTAAACTTGGCGTAGTTATGGAGGCATCTTCTGTTGTGGATACTACAGGGTATAAGCTTAAGAGGGCAAGGTCCATTAATTTGGATGTGCCTGCATTAAGTAGTCAAGCCCTATGTGCTGCGACCTATATGAGAGATAGATTTTATTGTTCTACAGGAGCAGCCTTAAGATGCTTCTTGCCAAGTTATATTACAACTAAGTCTGTGGTCAAGACTGTAAAGGTGGCAGTTTATGCATCGGATAACAACGACCTAGATTCCTTGGTCAAAAACTACAATATTAGAAGCCATGGTGCCATTAAGGCATTGGAGGCTTTGATTTCGTACAAGGAGGCTACAGTTGAACAGCTTAAGTTAAGCACAGGCATAAGCGCAGGCATGATCAAAAAGCTGACATCCTTAGGCGTTATTACCATAGAGGAGAGAGTTGTAGACGAAATAGTTGAGATATCTAAGCAGGAGTTCCAGTTGCCAGTATCTCTTTTGCCGGAGCAGATTGTGGCAGCAAAGAGTATTTGTGATGCTATAGATAGCAATTCCCATGAAATTATGCTTTTGCATGGAGTAACAGGCAGTGGCAAAACTGAGGTTTACATGGAAGCCATTCGTCACGCAATTGCTCAAGGCATGGGGGCTTTGGTCATAGTTCCAGAGATTGCTTTGACGCCTCAGACACAACGAAGATTTGAGAGAGTCTTTGGTGGACAGGTAGCAGTGCTTCATAGCGCAATGTCCGAGGCCACAAGGCGTAGGACTTGGATGCAGGTAGCTAAGGGTGAGGTTAGAATTTTAGTTGGACCTCGTAGCGCCCTCTTTGCACCAGTAAATAATCTTGGGCTTATTGTTGTGGACGAGCAGCATGATGGCTCCTATAGATCAGAGACAACACCTAAGTACGATGCTATTTTAATGGCAGAGGAGCTGTCTAGACTTTATAACATTCCCTTGGTATTAGGATCTGCCACACCTTCTATAGATATTTATAAGCGAGCCTTGGATGGAGAGATTACACTTCTTTCCATGACTAAGAGAGCTAATAACAAGCCCATGCCTAAGGTAAATGTAGTTGATTTGCGCAAGGATAGGGGCTATCCCATTAGTGATACATTAATTGATTCTATTAGGGAAAACATAAGGACAAGTGGTAAAACCATGATTCTCTTAAATAGAAGAGGATTTGCCACCTCCGTAGTTTGTGGAGATTGTGGAGCCACACTTAAATGTCCATCCTGTGGAGTTAGACTTAACTGGCACCGACAGGCCAAGAGAGTTGTTTGTCACTACTGCGGATATACAACAGCCATGCCAGAAAAGTGTTATTCGTGCGGATCAACTAAATTGGTTCAAAGGGGAGCGGGCATCCAGTTTGTTGAGGAATATATTAAGGAAAAGTTCCCGGATGTGCCTTTGTTTAGATTGGATTCTGACAGCGTAACATATGGCAATGATAGAGAGAATATTTTGACTGCATTTAGGGAGTCTAAGGCAGGAATTTTGCTGGGAACTCAGATGATTTCTAAGGGTCACGATTTCCCAGATGTAACTCTTGTTGGAATATTGGGAATAGACAGCACATTAGGCAGCGAAGGTTATTTAGGACCTGAGCAGGCCTTCCAGATAATGATGCAGACTGCAGGTAGAGCAGGCAGAGCTGACCTATTAGGAAGGGTTGTAATTGAGACATCTGAGCCTGACAATTTTTGCATTAAGGCAGTATGTAATTATGATTACAACTATTTCTACAGACAGGAAATTACCATGAGGGAAAGGCTCGGTTATCCGCCTTATGGCCAGATTGCATCCTGTGTATTCGTGGGGCCAGATGATAGGGCCACATTTGACAAATGCCTAAGCTTTAAGCAGGATGTTTTGGCTAAAAGATTACCGGACCTTTTGATTGCAGGACCTGCTAGACCGGTGGTACCTAAGCAGTCAGGCAAGTATAGATGGAAGTTAATTCTAAAGCGTAGCAACACGGTAAAACCACTTCACGAAGATGTTATTTCCGTAGTGGATAAGACAGAGCCCAAGAGTCAGGGACTCATTCACCTGTCACTTGATTTCAATCCTGACAGCGTGTTAAACTAAATTATTGAATTGGATTTTAGGAGGTTATTTATGGCCATCAGAGAAGTTAGATATGAGGGAGATAGCGTTCTTCGTAAGGTATGTAAGCCAGTTAAGGCAATTGATCAGAAGCTTATTGACCTTATGATGGATATGGAGGATACAATGCGTGAGAATGAGGGCGTAGGTCTTGCAGCTCCTCAGATTGGTATTTTGCGCAGATGTGTTGTTATTGATCCCCACGATGGTAGTGATACCTTTTATATGGTTAACCCTGAGATCGTAGATTCTGAGGGTGAACAGGATTGTGTAGAGGGATGCCTTAGCGTACCTAACAAGAGAGGATTGGTTAAGCGCCCATATAGAGTTGTGTGCAGATATTTTGATTTAGAGGGTAACGAGATTGAGCTTGATGCAGAAGGCTTCTTGGCTAACATTATTTGCCATGAGCTTGATCATTTAGACGGTACACTTTATATCGACAAGGCTAAGATGTTGTCTGACAAGGAGTACGCAGAGTACTTGTCTCAGTTAGATGACGAATATGAGGAAGAGGCTAATGAACAACCCCAAGAGTAATCTCACATCTTATAATATTGTATTTTTCGGCTCTGCTCTTTTTGCAGAGCGTTCTTTTGCAGCCCTTTTGGGTAGCAGACATAATGTTTTGGCAGTAGTTACACAGCCAGACAGAGCTAAGGGCAGAGGCAAGAAGGTTGAGTTTTCCAACCTTAAGCAGATGGCATTGGATGAGGGCCTTATGGTTATGCAGCCAGCTACAGCTAAGGATGAGGACTTCCTTAACCAGCTTGAGTCCCTGGGTGCAGACCTTTTTGTAACAGCATCCTATGGCAACTTCTTGCCACAGAGACTTTTGGATATGCCTCCCATGGGCACAGTTAACGTGCATGGATCATTGTTGCCAGATTTAAGAGGTGCAGCTCCTATTCAGTGGTCCATTATTCGTGGATACAAGGAGACAGGTGTTTCCACCATGCTTACAGATATTGGTATGGATAGCGGAGATGTGCTCCTTAGCTGTACTAGAGAGATTGACGATGCTGTGACATACGGACAGCTTTACGAGCTTTTGGCAGATGATGGAGCTGAGCTTTTACTTAAGACCTTAGATGCCATGGCAGAGGGTACACTTACACCTATTAAGCAGGATCCAGCACTTGTAACATATGCCCCCATGATTCTTAAGCAGGATGCAGGCCTTGATTTCACTATGTCTGCACAGGATATCGTAAACAAGGTTCGCGGCATGAATCCATCTCCAGTTACTTACGCTTACTATGGCAACGAGAGACTTAAGGTTTGGGAGGCCAAGGTGTACCTAGGAGATGTTCCTAGCATGGCATCAGGTTCTGTATTTGCAGCAGATGGCAAGGGCCTTTACGTAGTATGCGGACAGGGCGCAGTTGAACTTACTGTTATTCAGGGTGATGGTGGCAAAGCTATGAAAGCTCAGGACTATTTGAGAGGCCACGCAATTGCAGAGGGCACTTTGTTAAAGCCTAACATGGAGAACTAATAATGGGAAAAAGCATTTCTAAATCTAGAGAAATAGCATTTAACGTACTTAACGGAGTCTTTAGTAACAAGGCTTATTCTACTTTGTCCTTGCGCTACAGTGAGCAGATGCAAGATGCAAATAGGGAAGATAAGGCCTTGGCAACAGAGATTGTTTACGGCACCATTCGTAACCTTATTTATATTGATCATGTATTGGCAAAGTTTTTAAGACGCAAGGTTTCTGACATGCCTATTCTTACGATTTTGAGAATGAGTGCATATCAGATTTTGTTCCTTCAGGGAGTTCCTACATATGCTATTTGCGATCAGGCAGTTCGCCTTGCGGAGGTTCACGGACATAGTTCCCACAAGGGCTTTGTTAATGCAGTATTGCGCAATATTATTAGGTCAAAAGAAAGCATTTCTGCAGAGCATGTGGATACACAGATTGCAGCATCTATGCCAGACTTAATTTTTGATGCATACATTAAGACAATCCAGGAGATGTACACATCTAACGGCGAGCCTATTGACAGCGAAACAGCTTTTTCCTTGGCCGAAAAGGCAGCATATGCCACAACATATGCACAGGAAGTTACTATTAGAGCGAACACACTTAAGATGTCCACAGAGGCATTTGAGCAGGCTATGGAGGATCTTGGTGTAGAGTACAAGGCACTTCCTCTTATGGATGGCGCGTATAGATTAGAAAAGGGTGGAGATGTACATGTTTTGGTAAATGGCATGGAGCCAGGTGCTTTTGCAGTGCAAGACCCATCTTCCATGATGCCACCACTACTTTTGGACCCCAATCCAGGGGATTTAGTTTTGGATCTTTGTTCAGCTCCAGGTTCCAAGACAATGCTCATGGCACAGCACATGGACAACAAGGGCAAAATTATTGCATGTGATATACACGATTTCCGAGTGAAACTGGTGGACAACGTGGCTAAGCTTCAGGGAGTAGATATTGTGGAGACTAGATGCGTGGATGTATCCAAGGAGCAACTTGTTCCAGACGGCACAGCAGATTGCATTTTGGCAGACGTGCCCTGCAGTGGCCTTGGCGTAATTGGCAAAAAGCCTGAGATTAAATACTCAGTTACACAGAAGGATATCGAAGATACAGCAGAACTTCAGCTGGCTATTTTGGAGAGACAGTGGCCTTGCCTTAAGGAAGGTGGAACACTTGTCTACTCCACTTGTACATGTGCCTTGGAGGAGAACTTAGGAGTTATCCGTAAGTTTATGGAAAAGCACCCTGAGTGTCAGACCGTTAGAACTAGGGCCTTTGCAGAGGTAATGAGTACAGCAGGCAGACGCGTTAACCTTAATCACAAACACAGAGGAATGGTGCAGATTATGCCAGGCCTTTATAATGCGGATGGATTCTTTGTGGCAAAGTTGAGGAAAGGAAAATAGTATGGATTTATTAGGTCTTAGCATAGAACAAATACAACAGGCTATTGCCCCCCTTGGCATGCCAAAATTTAGAGCCAAGCAAATTTCCGAATGGATGAGTAAGGGTGTCTTTGACTTTGCAGAAATGACTAACTTGTCCGCAAAGGATAGGGAGCTTTTGGCACAGAACCATAGGGTTATTGGTGGCACAATTGAAAGCCACAAGGTTTCTGCCAAGGACGGTACAGAGAAGTTCTTGTTTAAGTTTTCAGACGGAGCGGTTGCAGAGGGTGTTCTCATGCAGTACGAGCATGGTAACAGCGTATGTATTTCCACTCAGTCAGGCTGCAAAATGGGATGCGCATTTTGTGCTTCATCTCGCCTTAAGTTCACAAGAGATTTGACAACAGGAGAGATGGCATACGAAGTAATTGCCATGGAGGCAGTTTCCGGCAAGAAGGTTGGTCACATCGTTTTGATGGGTGTTGGCGAGCCCTTGGATAATTACGAAAATGTAATTCCATTTCTTAAGTACATAAATAGCACTGAGGGTAAGAACATCGGAATGAGAAATATTTCTCTTTCCACATGTGGTTTGGTTCCCAAGATTTACGACTTGGCTAAGGAGCATTTGGGCATTACTTTGTCCATTTCACTCCACGCACCAGATGATGAGACTAGATCTAAGATCATGCAAGTTAACCGCAGGTACAATGTTAAGGAACTTATTACTGCATGTGACCACTATTTTAAGGAAACAGGCAGGCGTATTTCTTACGAGTACGCTCTTATTAGGGATGTGAATGACACAGAAGAAAGCTGTGACAAGCTGATTGCTTTGTTAAAGGGCAAGAACTGTCACGTTAATTTGATTGGCCTTAACTATGTTAAGGAGTCACCACTTTTGCCTAGCGAGAGAATGAAGGCCTTCTGTGACAAACTTATCAAGGCAGGCATTAACGCTACAATTAGACGCAAATTAGGTGAAGATATTGATGGTGCATGTGGCCAGCTTAGAGCACAGCACAACAAGGAGCAGGGAGTATAAAATGGCTAAAAAGCAATTTAAGGCAGAGTCCAAGCGTTTGCTGGACCTTATGATTAACTCAATTTACACTCATAGAGAAATTTTCTTAAGAGAAATTATTTCCAACGCCAGTGACGCATTGGACAAGAGATATTACGCATCTCTCACAGATTCCACAGTAGGTGTATCTAGAGAGGACCTTGGCATTACCATTGCTGCAGACAAGTCAAATCGTGTTTTGACAGTTTCCGACAACGGTATTGGTATGAACAAGGAGGAGCTTGAAAATAACCTTGGCGTTATTGCTAAGAGTGGAACTCTTAACTTTAAGCAGAACTTGGATCAGGATGCGGATATTAATGCAATCGGTCAGTTCGGTGTAGGTTTTTATTCCGCATTTATGGTTAGCTCTAAGATTACTGTTATCACACGCAGACAGGGCGAGGAAACAGCTTATTGCTGGGAGAGCACAGGAGCAGATGGTTATACAATTACAGAATGCACCAAGGAAACAGTTGGTACAGATGTAATCATGAGTCTTAAGGAGGATACAGAGGACGATAAGTACTCCGAGTATTTGGATGAGTACACAATTCGCAACCTTGTTAAGAAGTTCTCTGATTATATTCGCTATCCAATCTCTAGCATGGTAACTAAGTACGAGCCTAAGGCAGGTTCTACACCAGAGAATCCAGACTTTGAGACAACAGAGGCTATGGAAGTTCTCAATAGCATGGTGCCACTTTGGAAGCGTTCCAAGAACGACATTACAGAGGAAGAGTACGCTACATTCTATAGATCCAACTTCATGGACTATATGCCTCCTCGTAAGGTGATTCATATGTCTGTTGAGGGACAGGTGACATTCACAGCACTTCTGTTTATTCCTTCTCAAATGCCATATGATTTCTACATGAAGGATTTTGAAAAGGGTCTTAAGCTTTATTCAAATGGCGTTTTAATCATGGACAAGTGCGGTGACGTTTTGCCAGAGGCATTTAGATTTGTTTGTGGCCTTGTAGATTCTCCTGATTTGTCACTTAACATTTCTAGAGAAATGCTTCAGCACGATAGACAGCTTAAGATTATCGCTAAGAGCATTGAGCGTAAGATCAAGGCAGAACTTTCTAAGATGCAGTCTGAAAATAGAGAAGAATATGAGCTTTTCTACGGTACATTCGGTAAGTCTTTGAAGTTCCAGATGGCATCTGGTTTTAACCCACAGGCAAAGGACCTTGAGGACCTTATTATGTTCTCTAGCTCCAAGGAGAAGAAGCTTGTTACATTGGCAGAGTATGTTGATGCAATGCCAGATGAGCAGCCATATATCTATTATGCAACAGGCGATTCCATGGTAGCTATGGACAGGCTTCCACAGGCAGAGCTTTTGGCAGATAAGGGATACCAGTTCCTGTACTTTACAGAGGAAGTGGATGAGTTTGTTGCTCGCGTTCTCGACAAGTACAAGGAAAAGGAGTTCCGCTCCGTTAACAACGATGACTTAGGCATTACAGTTGAGGAAAAGGACTTAACAGAGGACCAGAAAACAGCTCAAAATGGAGTAGTTAACTTTGTTAAGGAGACATTGGGCGACTTGGTTAGTCAGGTAATCATCTCCAAGAAGCTTAAGACAAGCGCAGTATGCTTGTCTGCAGGAGAGGGCGTTTCTTTTGAGATGGAGCGCTACTTTAAGCAGGCACAGCCAGATAGCCAGGTTGTAGCAGAGCGTATTCTGGAGCTTAACCCAGACCATCCTGTATTCGAAAAACTTGGTTCTACAATGATGAGCGATCCAGTTAAGGCGGCAGATTATGCTAAAATCTTGTTGGTACAGGCGCAGCTTATGGCTGGCATCATGCCTGAGGATCCACAAAATTACGCAGATCTTATTTGCAAACTCATGTAAATTGCCTTATTTTTCCATCGTGTTGCTATGTAGAAAAATAAGCGTATAATTACAGAAAAGAGCCCAGAACCATAGGGCTGACATTCATTAGATAAGGAGAATTAATAAAATGGATTTTCTTAAGAAGTTTTGGCCCAGAGCATTCAAGACAAAGGAAGTTTCTGAGCTTGTAATCAACATCATCATTTACATCGTAGTAAGCGTAGTAGTTGGATTCGTACTTAAGCTTGTTGGTGGTATCGTTGGTGTTATCCCAGTAATTGGTGGCATTATTGGTGCAGTACTTGGCCTTGTTGGTAGCTTGGTTGGACTTTATTGCTTCGTAGGTATTGTTCTTTCCGTACTTAAGTTCTGCAAGGTTATTAAGTAATTAAAAGATTTAACCAATACATAATGAGCTGTTTCGTGAGTGGAACAGCTCTTTTTTTGACATTTTTTCTAAAAAGGTTACAAAAGGTACTTTGCTTTGTTGACGGTATTTACAACATGGGTTAGAATCTGTATTTAGGGGTATTTGGTGATGAAGAAGTCTACGATTAAGTCGGCCAGAGGAGCCATAGTATTTACGCAGATAGCTTTTACGGTAGTAATTATTGTAATAGGCTGCGTTTGGTTGGCTCACAAATGTATGGAGTGGTTTAATTGGGGCAATTGGTGCTTGGTTGTTGGAGCCCTTTTGGGAACTGCATCAGCTATGTATTACATGTTCATGCATCTGTACACAATGATTAAAGAGGAGGAGAAAGATAAGGATGTTTAATATGTCCAAGGAAGTCCGCAGAGAAGTCATTCGCATGATGATTATCTTGGCACCAATGTGCTTGGTAATGTACGGACTTTTTGCAATTGCAGGATATTGGCAGTTAGATACCGTTATTGGTACATTGTCTGGTTATTCCTTGGCCTTCCTCTATTACTTTATGCTAGCTTGCGCTGTAGAGACTTCCATGACTAAGGAGACTGCAGATGAGGCTAAGCTCCATCAGTTTAGAAGTTACTGGGTACGTCTTGGTGTTATTGCTATTGTGGTAGTTGCAGCTATTAAGGCTCCTCAGGTTAATGCCTGGGCAACTATTGTTCCGTTAGTATTTCCAAGATTTGCTATTTACATTTTGAATGCATGGGATGCTAAGAATGCACCCCAGAGTACCAATGACGATGAAGGTCAGGAGAGTGTAGATGAACGTTAGTGTTTCAGGTCCTAAGATATTATTTGAGATTCCTGTCTTAGGTGGCATTGTTATAACAGAGAGTATTGTTTGCCAGTGGATCTTCATGGTTGTAATTATTGGTATTTCACTTTGGCTTGTTAAGGATCTTAAGGTTAAGAACATTTCCCGCAAGCAGGCCTTGGTTGAAAAAATATATGCCATGTTGTCCAACATGGTTGAGTCCACAATGGGTAAGCGTGGGGAAAAATACAAGGCATACATTGGTACATTGTTTGTATTCTCATTTATGGGTAGCATCTCTGGTGTTTTAGGTTTCAGACCATATACAGCAACTATTGCTGTTACAGGCGCCATGGCATTGCTTACATTTGTATTGATTCAGGCAGCATCTATTAAGGACAGTGGCGTTAAGGGATGGCTTAAGTCATATGCAGAACCATTTGCATTCATGTTGCCACTTAACATTATTTCAAACGCAGCTACACCTGTTTCAATGGCAGCCAGACATTTTGGTAACATTACAGCAGGTATGGTAATTACAGCTCTTGTATACGGAGCATTGGGATCTGTTAGCGCAGCATTGTTGCAGTGGATTCCTAGCACCATTCTCAGTTCAATGACATTTTTGCAGGTTGGTATTCCAGCGGTATTGTCACTTTACTTTGACTGGTTCGGAGCATTTATGCAGGCATTTGTATTCTGCATGTTGACTATGGTTTTTATAGCTAATGCTTGTGCCAACGAAGAGGCTTAAGATTTAGCTAAGGAATATATTTTTTGGAGGATATTATGGAGAGAGCAATTGTTTTGGCAGCATCTGCTATTGGAGCAGGTATCGCACTTATCGCTGGTGTAGGACCTGGTGTTGGTCAGGGTTACGCAGCAGGAAAGGCATGTGAAGCAGTAGGTAGACAGCCTGAGGCAGCTTCTCAGATCAGAACTATGATGCTTACTGGTTGTGCTCTTGCAGAGTCTACAGGTATTTATTCATTCGTTATTGCACTTATTTTGGTACTTATGAACCCATTGGTTGGTATGCTGTAAGGAGAGAGGATGAACCTTTTATTCTTAAGTGAACAGGCAACACAGGGTCTTTTTGAATTAAACGATCTTTGGACGCTGGTATTTACATGGATTAACCTTTTTATCCTTTATCTTGTTATGAAGAAGTTCTTCTTTGGCAAGATTCAGGCTATGCTTGACAAGCGTAGAGAAGAGGTTGACGAAACTTACCAGAAGGCTGAGACAGCAGAGTCAGAGGCTAACGCTCTTAAGGCAGAGTACGACGCAAAGATTGCTGAGGCCACAGAGACAGCAGAAGCTATTGTTAGCAATGCTGTTAAGACAGCTAGAGCCAAGGAGACAGAGATTGTATCCGACGCTAGAGCTAAGGCTGCAGCAACTATGGCGTCTGCAGAGGCTAAGATTGAGATCGATAGACAGAAGGCACTTAACGAGGTTAAGGAGGATATTTCTTCCATGGCAGTTGAGATTGCTTCCAAGGTTATCGAGAGAGAGATTCAGGCTCAGGATCACGAGAGACTTATCGATGAGATGATCGATCAGTTGTCCAAGGAGCAGGAGGCTTAATTCATGATTAGCGCAGGTAAGTATGGTCAGGCTTTGTTCGATTTAGCAACAGAGCTTGGATGTACAGCAGAATTATTGGATGACATGCGCGCTATTAAGTCTGCCATAGCAGATGAGCCACAGATTTTAGAAATCTTAGGTTCTCCTGCAGTTACTGCTCAGGACAAGAGAGATTTTGTCAAAGAAGCTTTTGGTGACACACAGGAGATTTTGCTTAACACATTGTATTTGCTTTGCGACATGGGAGAGATGAAGGCATTCCCTCAGGTGTTGCAGGCATATTCTGATCGCTACGATGAGGCAAACAACATTTGTAGAGTTCGCCTTATTAGCGCAGTAGAGATGTCAGATGAGCAGTGTGGCAGATTGTTAGTTCAGCTAGAGCGTTCAACAGGTATGTCTGTTGTATTAGAAAAGACAGTAGACCCTGATATTATTGGCGGTTTGGTGTTGGATTTCCCAGACCGTAGAATTGACACAAGCCTCAAGACAAGGCTTCGCGCAATGCAAGAAGCCTTAACAGAGACTATTAATTAGGATTGGTAAAGAAATATGCAATTAAGAGCAGATGAAATTAGCCGCGTTATTAAAGAGCGTATTGCTAATTATTCCAACCGCATTGAAGAGAAAGAAACCGGCTACGTAATGACCGTAGGTGACGGTATTGCTAGAGTGCATGGATTAGAGAACTGCATGTCCAACGAGCTCCTTGAGTTTGATGGCGGAGTTTATGGTATGGCCCTTAACTTGGAGGAAAATTATGTTTCCTGCGTTATGTTGGGTAACGATTCCGGCGTATCTGAGGGTGATATCGTTAAGAGAACAGGCAGAGTTGTTTCCGTTCCAGTAGGCGAGGCACTTATTGGCCGTGTTGTAGATGCTTTGGGTCAGCCAATTGATGGCAAGGGACCAGTTGTGGCAGAAAAGTATATGCCCATCGAGCGCAAGGCATCTGGTATTATCGAGCGTAAGTCTGTTTCTGTACCATTGGAGACTGGTATTAAGGCTGTTGATGCCATGATCCCAATCGGAAGAGGACAGAGAGAGCTTATTATCGGAGACCGTCAGACAGGTAAGACATCTATTGCTACAGATACAATCATCAACCAGAAGGGTAAGGATGTTATCTGTATTTATGTTGCTATTGGACAGAAGAAGTCTACAGTAGCACAGCTTGTAGATTTGCTTACAAGCAGCGGTGCTATGGACTACACAATTGTAGTTTCCGCTACAGCATCTGAATTGGCACCACTTCAGTACATTGCACCTTACTCTGGTTGTACCATGGGTGAGTATTTCATGGAGCAGGGCAAGGACGTTCTCATCGTATACGATGACTTGTCTAAGCACGCTGTTGCATACCGTACAATGTCACTGCTTATTCGCAGACCTCCAGGACGTGAAGCATATCCTGGTGACGTTTTCTATTTGCATTCTAGATTGCTTGAGAGAGCAGCTAGACTTGCTCCTGAGTACGGTGGAGGTTCTATTACAGCTCTTCCAATTATCGAGACTCAGGCAGGAGACGTATCCGCATACATTCCCACAAACGTTATTTCCATTACAGATGGACAGATTTTCCTTGAAACAGAGCTTTTCCACAGTGGAATTAGACCTGCTGTTAACCCTGGTATCTCCGTATCTCGAGTAGGTGGTTCAGCACAGATTAAGGCTATGAAGAAGGTATCTGGTCCTCTTAAGCTGGCATATTCCCAGTTTAGAGAGCTTCAGTCCTTCGCACAGTTCGGTTCTGACTTGGATAAGGATACTAAGGCACGTCTCGATCAGGGACAGCGCATCGTAGAGGTTCTTAAACAGGGACGTAACTCTCCAGTTGCTACAGAACTTCAGGTTATCATTATCTACTTGGTTGTTTACAATCATTTGGGAGATATTCCTGTAGAGCACATCAGCAAGTTTGAAAAGGACTTCTTCCGTTATCTCATGGATAATCACCAGTCTATTGTGGAGTCCATTAAGGAGAGCGGACAGCTTACTGACGAAAATGCTAAGGCAATCGTTAAGGTAGCACAGGAATTCAAAACCTATTTTACTCCGGAGGCATAATTCTCAATGGGTGGAGCTTCACTTAAAGCAATTAAAGAGAGGATTAAGAGCGTAGAAGGCACCATGCAAATTACCAAGGCCATGGAGCTTGTTGCCACATCTAAGTTGCAGCATGCTAGGGAAATGGTAGAAAAGGCACGCCCCTTTTACGAAACCTTGCTGGAGACTATCGAGACCATCGAGTCCACATGCACAGATCTTCAGTCACCTTTTTTCTCAGAGGCAAAGGATGACAAGACTTGCTACATCGTAATCGGTGGAGATAGAGGTTTGGCAGGTGGTTTTAATAACAACGTATTTAAGACGGTGGCTAACCATGCAGTAGAGTCCAACAGACCATATTGCATTTTGCCTATTGGTAAAAAGTGCTACGAGCATTTTCTTCATAGAGAAGCAGAGATTGTCGATGCTGGCGTTATGGAGGCCCAGGATGTTGGTGTAGGAGACTGCATGGACATCGGTAAGCTCGTTACAAAGGGATTCTTAAATGGTGAATACGATAGAGTATTCGTTTGCTATTCTAAATTCGTCTCAATGATGAGTCAGGAACCTGTTATGGAACAGATTCTACCTCTTCAGACAGAAAAAAGAGAGGAAAAGCATAACAGTCTTACAATATATGAGCCAGGAGAGGTAAGCGTTCTGAACACAGTTGTTCCAAGCTTCCTTTCAGGTATGATTTACGGATCTGTATGTGAGTCCATTGCTGCAGAACAGGCAGCACGACGCATGGCCATGAGCTCAGCTTCTGACAATGCACAGGAGATTAAGGATGGACTTACACTTGAGTATAACAGAGCTAGACAGGCTGTTATTACACAGGAGATTACGGAAATCGTAGCAGGCGCAGAGTAATATTAGAGGAGAACAGATATGAGCGATAAAAACATCGGAAAGGTTATACAGGTTATTGGACCAGTTTTGGACATCCAGTTTTCTGATGGCCATTTGCCAGATATGTTAAACGCAATCGAAGTTATTAACGGCGATAGCAAGATCGTATGCGAAGTTGCACAGCAGTTGGGTGACAACGTAGTACGTACTATTGCTATGAGCTCTACAGACGGTCTTCAGCGTGGTGCTGAGGCTGTAGATACAGGCAAGTGCATCTCAGTTCCAGTAGGTCCCGAGACTCTTGGTAGATTGTTCAACCTCCTTGGTGAAAACATCGACAACAAGCCTCAGGTAGAGACTAAGGAGTATTGGCCTATTCATAGAGAGGCACCAAGTTTCGAGGAGCAGGATACATCTACTTCTATCCTTGAGACAGGTATTAAGGTTGTAGACCTTATTTGCCCCTATGCAAAGGGTGGTAAAATCGGTCTCTTTGGTGGTGCTGGTGTAGGTAAGACAGTTCTTATTATGGAGCTTATCAACAACATCGCAAAGGAGCACGGTGGTATTTCCGTATTCACAGGTGTAGGTGAGCGTACTCGTGAGGGTAATGACCTTTATAACGAAATGATGGACAGTGGCGTTATTAACAAGACTGCCTTGGTTTATGGTCAGATGAACGAGCCTCCGGGAGCTAGAATGAGAGTAGGTCTTTCTGGTCTTACTATGGCTGAGTATTTCAGAGATAAGGAAGGTCAGGACGTTCTTCTCTTTATCGACAACATTTTCAGATTTACACAGGCAGGTTCTGAGGTATCCGCCCTTTTGGGTAGAATGCCTTCTGCTGTAGGTTACCAGCCCACATTGGCTACAGAGATGGGTGCTCTTCAGGAGCGTATTACATCTACTAAGCGTGGATCTATTACATCTGTTCAGGCTATTTATGTACCTGCAGACGACCTTACAGACCCAGCTCCTGCTACAACATTCGCACACTTGGATGCTACAACTGTTTTGTCCAGAGCTATTGCTTCTTTGGGTATTTATCCAGCAGTAGATCCACTTGAGTCTACATCTCGTATGCTTGCACCAGATATTGTTGGTCAGGAGCATTATGATGTTGCTAGAGAGGTACAGAGCATTCTTCAGCGTTACAAGGAACTCCAGGATATTATTGCTATCATGGGTATGGATGAGTTGTCCGAGCAGGATAAGCTTATCGTAAACCGTGCACGTAAGATCCAGAGATTCTTGTCTCAGCCCTTCACAGTTGCCGAGCAGTACACAGGTATGCAGGGTAAGTACGTTCCATTGTCTGAGACAATTCGCGGATTCAAGGAAATCATCGAAGGTAAGCATGATAACTTGCCTGAGTCTGCTTTCTTGTTCGTAGGTTCTATTGACGAGGCAGTAGCAAAGGCAGCTGCAACGGAGAACAACTAATATGACATACAAATTGCGTATTGTAACTCCAGAAGGTATTGTGTTCGATGACCAGGTGGACAAAGTAGTTGCCAACACTGTTACAGGCGAAATTTGCATTTTGGCTAAACATATTAATCTTGTTACAGTAATTGATGTAGGTAAGGTTAAGGTATGCCAGGGCGAAAAGATTATCTATGGAGCATGTTCAGGTGGTCTCCTGACGATTAAGGATGGAGAGTGCAGCATTGTTGCAACAACATTTGAGTGTGCGGAAGATATTGACGTAGCTAGAGCACAGGCAGCGAAGGAGAGAGCAGAAGAAAAGCTTAAGTCCGACGAAGATGCCAAGAGACAGGAAATGTACAAGGCAAAGCTTAAGAGAGCTATCTGCAGACTTAAGGTAAGCAGTATGGCTAATGGTTCCAACTAAGTCGTAACCATACAATAGAAATAAAGATTTAACGAGTGCATCTAAAAAGTGCACTCGTTGTGCCTTTATATAAATGTATATTATATATAAGAGGGTAGGGTAATAACCCCATAGTAGTAATGAATAACAAGTTAGCTGATTTTTATAGAGAATACATGGAGGAGATGCAGATCCTCGGACTTAGTGACGATAGCGATAGCTTTGTCTATGGTCACGGAGATAAGGAATCTTCTGTAGTTCTGATTGGTGAGGCCCCTGGAGCAGAGGAGGTCAAGGCTGGTGTGCCATTTGTTGGTGCCGCTGGCAAAAACTTAAATGACAGACTAGAGGCAGGTGGAATTACTCGCCAGGAGATATTTGTTACTAATGCTATTAAATATAGACTCTCTGAAGTAAACCCTAAAACTGGAAAGCTTCGCAATCGTCCAGCTACAGCTCAGGATGTGCGTGCCAATAGTAGATGGCTTCGTATGGAGATGGAACTCATTAAGCCTAAAGTAATTATTACATTAGGTAGAGTGCCACTTAAGTGCTTGCTCCCTGAATCTAATTATCAGATGGGCGATGTGCATGGCCAAAAACTTGATACAGATATGGGTGTTGTGATTCCACTTTATCATCCAGCAAGCATAATATATAACAGAGAGCTGACTCAGGTCTTTGATGACGACTTTGATAACATGATTAAGGTGGTAAAAACTATTTTAGGAAAATAGTGTGACAAAATGCATAGAAAAAACTAGATATATGGCTAGTTTTTGGTGAAAAGAATGAACCTAAAAAAACATCAAAAAATATTGAAAAAAGGTGTTGACAGGGGTATTTCATAGTGTTAATATATGCAAGCTGTCGCGAGCGAACGGTAACGAACGCCTGAGACAAGCGGTTGAAACTTGAAAAATAAACAGTGCAAAACAAGAACTTTTATTAAACTGAAAGTGATTGGGACTCTAATAAAGTCAAATCATAGTCAATAG
>JAFYSJ010000015.1 GCA_017559445.1 Clostridia bacterium | reverse complement strand
TGTATTGTATGATTTATTAAGTAAAGACAATATTGTTGGCATTTATAAGTTTTTCAAAATCAAAGGTACTGAAAAACATTGTTTTTACATTGGAAAATCCACAAGCATAGCCTTTAGGTTGTTTGGATCAAGTCAAGGTCATATATATATGTTCTTAAATGGTGATTATTCAAAATTAGTACCATCAAAGATAGCAGAATACTTGCACGATGGTTATACAATTCAAGTCGAAATTGAAGAAATAGATTATAGAGACACTTCTTTTTCTAAAGCAGCGCATCGGTTGGCTTTGGCGGAACTTCAACAAATTGTTCACTATCAAAATATGGGTCAATGCGAATTTCAGACGCCAGAAGGTGCAGGCACATATGAAGAAAAGTTTTGGGAAGAAAATTTCAAAAAGGAATGAGGTGCAAATATGCCTGACAAGAATTGGCAATTTGAACTAGAAGAATATATAAAGCAGGGTGAACCAGAGAGAGCCGAAAAGAGCGAGGCTTGGCAAACTGCTATCGGTTTGCAAGCAGTAGATGGCCTTAAGACCTCTGAGTATTTGCTAGATACTGCCAAGGATCACATCGAGGGCAGAATTTCTATTGACGAAGCTCAGAAGCGCATCCACACCTATTATGAGCACAGGTCTAGCCGCACCGATATCGAAAATGAAACGATGGAAGCCGACATTGTTTCCGCAAGGATAACCAAGCTTTTGGGCGAAAAATCCTTCCAGTTTTCACCTGCTGAGTGGGTCACAATTCACCGAAGATTGTTTGAGGGTGTTTTTGATCATGCTGGTAAAATTCGTAAGTACAATATTTCCAAAAAAGAATGGGTGCTTAACGGCGCGTCAGTAATCTACGCTGATTCCTACAGCATAAAACCTTCTCTAGAATATGATTTCACAGCAGAAAAACAGTTCTCCTACGAAGGACTTTCTGTAGAGGAGTCGGTTAAGCATCTTGCTAAGTTCACATCAAATATATGGCAGATTCATCCATTTGGAGAAGGAAACACAAGAGCCACAGCCGTTTTCATGATTAAGTACATCAAAACTTTCGGTTTCCGTGTTAATAACGATGCATTTCGTGAAAACTCATGGTATTTCAGAAACGCACTGGTTCGAGCTAACTATACCGATTTGCAGAAAGGTATTCATTCCACCACAAAGTTTCTGGAAATGTTTTTCGCAAACCTTATCCTCGGTACAAAGTATGAGCTGAAGAATCGTTACATGCATGTTGATTATGTGGATGAAAATAATTCCCAAAGTGCCAAAATTGAATTTCCAAAGTGCCAAAATGACACTTTGAAATGCACTTTAGAGGAACTTGCGGTGCTTGAATTGATCAGAAAGAATCCATCTGTTAAGCAGGATGAACTTGCAGAAAGAACAGGCAAGTCCGTTAGAAGCATAAAGCGTATTGTTGAATCTCTAAAGGAGAAGCAATATATCTGCAGAGTAGACGGCAAGCGCTACGGTAAGTGGGAGATTTTGGTGTGAGTTTTGTAGGAGCGATTATGGATAATTCTCTCATACTAGAGCTGGAGCAAGTTAATCTTTTGCCTTACGAAGAAGTTCGTCGTCGCGAAGATCAATTCAGAGATAAATTGTTTAAGGAATAATTTTTAACCAAGTAGATATGGATTTGTTTGATTCGTTTAATTCTTTAGTGAATCCGTAAAATCTAAAATGAGAAATATATTTGAGAATTTTGTAGTCAAGGTAAGTTTATGAAGTTTTATACACACAAAAGAATATCAAATACTGAAGATAATACGCCAGGCAAAGTTTTGATTTCTGTAGTGACGATCCTTTTCTCGACTGTGTTAATCTTTATTGGTATTGTTTGTTCAATCTGTTCAAACAGTCTTATACCTGCAGCGATTATGTTTTTATTTATAGCCTTGTTTATGTTTTCTATATGGTCCACTAACAAGGACATAAATAATGCTTTTGTTAAATTTGATAATGAAGTAGTAACAGTTGTTGACTATTATTTTGGCATCAAAAGGGTAAAGGTATTTTTCAAAACAAACATCGGGTTTGCAGAAATCTTAGTGGCATCCTCCTTAAGAGTTCGCGGTAATAGATACAGCATATTAGGGATGCAGTATATTGTAGTTAGTGATAAAAACGGTAAGTACATGTTTAAGACAATTTGTACAGCTGAAGCAAAAGAGTTCTTTAATCAGTATTTGAAATAACATAGTGGTTATTTACCCTGAGTGTGAGAAATAACAAAATGGAACGAGAATTTATCACTAACGGAATAATAATATACGCAGATACAAACGAGCACCTTCACAGCTTTTGCCTAGCCTTTTATGTTAGAGCTGGAAGCATCTTTGAGACTGATTCAAACAATGGAATTACTCACCTGCTAGAGCATGCTTTGTTCAAAAACATTAACAAAAAGTATGGCGGCAAGCTCTATGAGAAACTGTCGTACAACGGAGTTCATTTCCACGGCAGAACATATAAGGAATTTGTGAATTTATATGTGGAAGGCCCTGCTAATGGCTTTGATTTTGCGTGCGAAGTTCTGTGCAGCGTTTTCGATGAGCTTTCATTGACTGTACCTGAACTTAATGAGGAAAAGGATAGGGTAAAGCTAGAAATTCGTGAAAAGAACGAGCGATACACCTTGGACTACATTCATTCCCAGATGATTTGGCATGGCACCCAGGTGGCGAGGACAATCTTGGGTTATTCTAAGATTATAAGCAAGATTTCACGCAAGGCTTTGGAGGAATATAGGTCTCAAATTTTGACAGGTACTAATTGTTTCTTCTATGCAACTGGCTGCGTAACAGAAGAAAACATCAAATATTTGTCAGCTTGTTTAGATCAAAAGAAGATTTCTAACTCTAATGTCCAATATAACAATGTTATTAATCCAACAGGATCATTCTTTAACAGAGAAAACCTTATTGAAGTCAAAACTAGAGATTATTATTCAGTAAGAATGGGCTTTGACATCGACCAAATCAAGATAGATGGTGGAGTTTTGGATGCCATTTATTCTATTTTGTTTACCAGTGTGAATTCTCTATTTTACATCCATTTGTCCGAGAACGATCCATTGGTATATTCATACGACAGCTCCCACGACCAGTACGACAATGTGGGGTGCTTCATGTTCGACTATGAGGTTTCTTCTAAGAACATCGAAAGTAGCATTGCCAGGGTATTGGATATCTTCGACATGCTCAAAAATGGCGATTTCAATATGGATGCCAGTCTGAACTATGAACTATCTAGCTGGATTGTTCAACAGGACGACCCTGAGGATTTTAACTGGAGCATGGCTTACTATAACCACATATTGAACACTAGTCCCGTGGATTATTCCAAGGAAAAGGTTGGCAGATTAAGTGGCATTACTAAAGAAAAGATTATGGAAGCTTCTAAGGAAATCTTTAGGCGCTCTAATTTGACAATTCTTATCGGTGGCAAAAAGAATAAAATTAATGTGGAAAATATAGACAAGATTCTATCTCGCATTGAAAGTAGGTAACAGCATGCTAGAACCAATGGCTCAATTTTTTGAAAACAGAATCGAAGATTATGAGGAGCATATGTTGCTTGGAATAGATTCAGCATGGATGTTTTACCCATATACAGCAGCTAAATTGCCTCAGTTTGCTGGCGCTAAGGTCTTGGACCTTGGTTGTGGTACAGGTTTGGAATTGGATTATTATTTTAAGATTAACCCAGAGGCCAAAATTACAGGAATAGACTTATCAAGTAAAATGTTAGATAAGTTACGCTCCAAGTTTGAAGACAAGGAAATTGAGTTAATTTGTGGCTCCTATTTTGATGTTTCCTTCGGTAAAAACTGTTTTGATGCAGCGGTTTCGGTAGAGTCCTTGCATCATTTTACAATGGAGGAGAAAATTCCATTATATACTAAGCTATGTAGTAGCCTTAAGGACAAGGGTTACTTTGTATTGACAGATTATTTTGCCATGTCCAATGGAGAAGAAAAAGCATTTAGGGACGAATTGTTGAGCCTTAAGACAAAGGAAGGTATAGGGGATGAACTGGTTCATTTTGACACTCCACTTACCGTAGAGCATGAAATAGAGTCTCTAATTAAAGCAGGATTCTCATCTGTAGAGGTAACAAAATCATGGGGAGCAACACATACGATTATAGCGCTATCGAGCTAGTGAGCCGGCTACGCCTAGTGGCCGCCTTTGGCTAGTAGCCGCCTTCGGCTAGTGAGCCGCAACTGCGTTGCTAGTATACGCGCTGTCGCGCTAGTGAATCGCTGCGCTAGTGTTTTAGCGAAATGACCACTGGAACATAGTGACATACACTAATCATTAAACACTCAACACTAAACACCAAACACTCAACACTCAACACTAAACACTAATTCCATTGTGTCGTTCCAAAGTTATGTGAATCGTTCCATGTTTCAAAGACGGCATCAATTACTTCAATCAAATACTCAACCTTATATTTAATGTGATCGCAATCAAATACATTAAGTAGCTCAGGGTCATCAGACAGGAGATACTCAAGGAGTCTAGCTCTATCTTCCCATGGGAAAGTCTTAGAATATGCATCTACAAAATATGCGTAATCAGGAGAGTTATATCCATAGCAATATGTTGTGTCGGAATAGTCATATCCGCTCCAATCCACATAGCTATAGTTGTAACTAAATCCAGCGGGATTAAGCTGTGACCATCTTGAGAAAGAATCTCCTTTGTTCAAATAAGTTCCTGCATATAAAATCTGGTCCTCGATATAATGCATAAGCTCGTGGGCAACTGTTCTACTAAAAGCAACATCGTCTATATTAAAGATTAAATACTTTGTGCCAGTTCCGTAGTTTGATACAGCAAAAGCAACTGGATTAGAAGTGCCAAATTCGTTTGTAGGAGTCATTTGTCCTGTGAATAGTACTTCGAGCTTAGTTAAAAGTCCAAAGGATGTAAGTTCCTGTATAAAACCCTCAGGGAATTTACTTAATGTTGCATCTAAATTACGCAAAGCGTCTCTAATTGCTAAATGGTTATTATTCTGCATAGCTGTAAAATCAGCAAATGATTTAATGCCATTTTCGTAAATACCAATTGTAATACCATACTTTAATTCAAGATTCTTGGCTAACTGCAAGTTTGTATCTTTTGTTGTTAGAATATCTTCTTCGAAGGCGAGAGCATCCTTGCCATTTTCAGATACCATTTCCTTGGAAAGAGGGATAGCAAAGACCTTGTTATCGTATGTTGTATAGATAATTATGGATTTTTCAGGCATCAAAATCACAGAGCTTGTGGACTCGCCAGTTACCTGTGAAAGGATTAAATCACCAGACTCGATGTCATAAACATACATTATGTTGTTTGGGGTAAAAGACTCGAAATTGAAGTCGTAGAAGTATGAAAATGCATATTCGTCTACAACAAATTCCAAGTTTTGCTCATGAGGGAAAAGAATATTTGTTATGTTTGTGCCATTGTACTTTGTCAGCTTATTTTCTTTGTAGGAATAGCTCATTACATGGTCGTTTTGGCCAAAATAGAGTGGATTTCCATAGGCTGACAACTCTTTTACATTACCATTTGAATCCACGGAATACTGGAAATATTCGGTTGTTTGGCCGTAAACAGAAAATGTTACACAGAAAGCCTGTCCAGAAGGGGACTTAGTAAAAAATCCCATGGATGCAGCGCCGTTTGTATCGGGAGTAATAACATTTTGTGTGGTTAAGGTATCTAAATTCAATGAATAGAGGCCGTATGCATAGATGTAATATAGCTTGTTATCCATGTATTGCATTGCATTTTCACAGTATGAAAATGTTTCGTTACCCAATTCATCGTAGCCATTGGTTTTAGGTAAGATCTGAGACAAATCTATGTCATTAGATGCGCTCAAAGTGTAGTCAGGGAAAGTATGGAGAACACCTGTGGAACAGTCGAAAATAAGGATTTTAGAGCCTTCGACAAACACATGACAATTGTTAGAAGAATAGGATCTAGAACCCACCATTTGACCAGTAAGTAAATCGTATATATCTATCTGATAGTTGCTGGAAATACCTTTAGAATTTTCAACAAAACTATTGGAAATTACACCAATATGTGTATTATCCACCTTAATAACAGACAGATTAACGATATTAGTTTTATCTACATTATTGAGACAATAATCAAGTTCCTTGCCCTGATAAGGTGAAAGGTCAAGATCAAAGGATACTCCTTGAATATCAGCTATATTTATTGGCTCAGGTGTAGCGGTTGCTGTAGGTGTATATGTTGGAGTAGGAGTTGGGGCAGAGTCTACAGAGCTATTCTGACATGCAGAAAAGCTAAGTATAACAAGGACTGAAATTACAAAAATAAATAATCTCTTTTTCATTAATTCCTCCAACTTTCTATGGAAAAATAATATCATAAATTAAACAAAAAAGGCGGATAATATCCACCTTAAAAGTCCATTTTAAAATTATACTTCGTCGCAGTCTCTAAATAGTAGGCTAATCGTGTATAAACCAAACAAACCTACAATCGTATAAACAATTCTGGCACCTATGGATGTTTGACCTCCAAGCAATGAGGCAACTAAATCATATTTGAATAATCCGACTAGCAGCCAATTGATTGCACCAATAATTACTGTAACGAGAGCAACTGTATCAAACCAGTTTCTTTTCATATAAATCCTTTCTTTGGCACTTTAGAGTATTTTGTCCAGAAAAAGGATTGTTAATCAAAATTATAATTTACTCTTAAGCTTTTTAGCGTTTCTGTTGATGAAAATAATAACAGTTACGAAGAATGCCATTCCAACAAAAGAAACAATCAATATACCACCCAAGTTGCTTGGCTCAGGATCTTCCTGACCAACAGTTGTATCACTTGGCACCTTAGTAGGTTTGGGATTTTTGCCATTGTTAGGTGTTGCAGTTGGTGTTGGAGCAGGAGTTGGTGTAGGGGATGCTACATCTGCTGCTGCAACTAAGGAAACAGATCCAAGAGAAGTTGTGTTAGTTCCATAGTAGAATTGTACCTGTCCAATATAGTCACCTGCATTTATTGGGGCAGTTACCTTGTCTGGAACAACATACTTGGCAACAACCTTATCACTGTTAAAATAGGATGACAAAATTGTCATATCCAAATCACTACCATATACGAGGGATACTTCGTTTTCGATACCATCTTCAACTGGAATAGTTGTATATGATTCCCCCTTAGTGGAAAGTGTGTATTCACAAGTGTTCTTGTGAATGTAAGTCAAAAGTTTGTGAGAATACTGTGCTGCAACTAATGATGAGTAAGCCTTAAGTACTACTGTGATAATATTGCGTCCTTCAGTACTTGTAGAAGTTGTAATAAGACAGCAGCCTGCAGGATCTGTATAACCAGTCTTAAGACCAGTTACCTTATAAGAGTAATTCTGACCATCTCTTGTGTAAGTAAAGTCGTAATAGTTTCCGTAATGAGCCTGATTAATAAGGCGGTTAGTAGAATTGTATGTTACAGGGGACTTGCCGTCATTGAAATCAATTGTAATGCTGGATTTCTGAGCAATTTCACCAATGATTGGATACTTAAGAGATGCTCTTGCAATCTTAGCCAAATCAAGTGGAGTTGTGTAGTGATCCTTATCATGCATGCCGCAGGGGTTAACATAATGTGTGCCTGTAAGGCCTAAACTATCTGCCTTGGCGTTCATCATATCAATGAATCCATCGATTGTACCACCAATATTTTCTGCTATAGCACAGGATGTTTCGTTGGCTGAGTAAATCATCATTATATTAAGCAATGATTCAAAATCCAAAGTCATACCTGCCTTGAGACGACCTGTGTTCTGTCCATCTACGCCGATACCATCAATAGCTGCCTGCGAAATTGTCATAACCTTATTTAAGTCAGAACAATAGTCCAGGGCAACCATGGCAGTCATAACTTTAGTAAGGCTGGCAGGGTATACCTTGTCATTATCATTACCAGAGGAGCAAATAATATGTCCTGTATCTGCATCCATAACAAGAAATACCATCTGTGACTGTGGTACTGCTGGTATAGTATCAGCTGAAGCTGTATTTGGTGTGTAAACTACGTTGATAACAAAAACGAATATCAAAAGTAGTGAAAGTAAACGCTTAAATTTCATAAATACCTCAATAAAATGCTGTCATAAAATAATACAACATGGCACATATATGGTCAAATTTATTCTACAGTAATCAAATCTTTAATTGCATCAAATTTTGATTGACCGATACCGCTAACATTCATTATATCCTCAATATTTGCAAATGATGTTTTCTCACGATATTGGATTATTCTTTTTGCAGTTGCTTCACCAATTCCAGGTAAGGTGCAAAGATCGGTAAGAGAGGCCTTATTAATGTTGATTAACTTTGGTTTTGAGGTATCTTCAAGAGGGTAGAGCACTTTAGATGACACAAATGGTTCTGCAATTTCCTCGTTAATAGAGCTAATTATAATCATACAATTTTCCTTAAGTTCATATGCCAAGTTGACTGACATGGGATTTGCGTTTTCTGTAAAACCACCAGCCATTTTTACAACATAATTTACTAATGAGCCTGAAGGTACTTCATATACACCTGGATTTGCAATTTCTCCAACAAGGTAAATTGTTACAATGCTAGGTTCTGGAGTGTGAGTAGGTTCAAATCCTAAATTTGGAGTAGGAGATGGGTTATTTTGAGTTGTATTATTTGCTGGAATTGATAAATACCACATTATAATTAAAACACCAAGTAGTATTGCTCCAAAGGTTCGAGAATATGCTAAATCGTTACTTCTTAATCTGTCTAAAATTCTTTTCATAAAGGTCCTCCAATAAATTTTTGGGTATGCTAACCTTACGACATTGATTTTGTCAAAAATGGCACATTTTAGGGTAGATTTTAGTCGAAAAATGTACCTTCATAAGTACATGCTTGTATTTACTTTATTTATCAATGAAACTATAATAATTAAGTATGACTAAACAAGGAGGAGTATATGCCAGAGATTATTGACGTAAGCAGCATGGATGTTTTTTTGAAATATATTTGGTCTTACTTTTCCAACTTTAGTTTCTTGAATTTTGCTAGAGTAATTTTAGATCTTGGAATCGTTACATTCGTGCTTTACAAGGTACTTAAGGTTTGTAAGGATACTCGCGCATGGCAGTTGATTAAGGGTATTATCTTTACTCTTATTTTTTCGTATGTTTGCGAATTGCTTTCACTTAATACAATTGCATATATTTTAAATTATTTAATTAGCTTCATGGGTATTGCCCTTGTTGTTATTTTCTCACCAGAGATTCGTAGGATTTTGGAGCAGCTTGGTCGCAACAAGCTTGGTTTGTCATCTTTGCTTAATCTTGATCAGAAATCAGATACACGTATTGTTACTAAGCTCATGATAGATAACGTTGTTGCTGCAGCACAGAACATGTCTTTGACTAGAACTGGTGCATTGATGGTTATTGAGCGCAATACCAAGGTAGGAGAGTACATTAACACTGGTACTCGTATTGATTCAGAAGTTTCAGCATCTTTGCTTATTAATATTTTTGTGCCTAACACACCACTTCATGATGGTGCAGTTATTATTCGTGATAACAGAATCGTGGCTGCTGGTTGTGTTCTTCCACTTACTGATAAGCAGGTAGATAATGGACTTGGCACTAGACATCGTGCGGCAATCGGTATTACAGACGTTTCTGATGCCGTTGTTGTGGTAGTTTCTGAGGAGACAAGTCAGATTTCTCTTTGCTATGATGGCAAGATCAATCGTGATTTGACTCGTGAGGTTTTGAGAGAAAAGCTTGGTGCTCTTTTGATTCCTGAGGAGACTAAGACTTCATTTAGTATTTTCTCAAGAAAGGATCGCAAAAAATGAAAAAAGTAGCTAGATTCTTTTCTTTTGAAAACAAAACATGGATGATTATTATCTCTGCAATTGCTGCACTATTTATTTGCTTTGTTGCAGACCCCCTTGTTGAGGCCACATATACCGTAGATTTGCAGTACATCAACCAGGAGGCCTTGGGACTTAAGGAGTTGGCACTCTCTGACTCAACTAATTACACAAATACAATTACTGTAACTGTTGTTGGTCGCAAGTCTCGTTTAAGCAATCTTACTGCATCCGATATTATTTCTAAGGCGGATTTTGCTAAGATTTCCAACGATGGAGCTATTATTCTTGATACTCCAACTCTTGGAAATACTGTTGGTGCATATGTTTTGTCATATTCTCCCGCAGTAGTTTATCGCAATGTTGTTTATACAGGCGAGACACCTTCTAAGACATACAATATTGTTGCTCACTTCCAGTCTAACATTATTGACGAATATGAGCTTATCCATTATTCCTTGACTACAGGTACAATTTCTACTAAGTCTGTATCTGATGCTTTGGAGTCTAAGGGTGGATTGACTGAGGATCAGATTAATGTACTTATTAACTCAATCAACAAGGTTGAGGCTAATATTTTGGTAGAGGATCGTATTGAGCCATACACAGATTCTGTTGCTCTTACATTCCTTGACAAGGATGGTAACGTAATTGAGTCCCTTTCTTCAATTTGTTACATTGACGTAGATGTAATCATCGGTAAGAGACTTTCTGTTGAACTTCAGTTTGCAGGACAGCTAGAGGAGGGATACTACATTATTTCTTCTGCACCATCTCCTTTATCTGTTTCTGTATATTCCTTGACCAATCCAGGATTTTTGGCTACTCTAGATTCTGTTGTTCTTACAGAGGTTGTTCACCTGGATGGTAAGAATGGTAGTTTCACAGCTAATGTTGGTTTGATGTTGCCAGATGAAGTATCTGTATTTGGTAATGACAGTAAGACTGTTAATGCTATTGTTCAGATTGGCAAGTATGATTCTAAGTCAATTAACATGAGCACAGAGGGAATTGAGATTTCTGTAAGTGATATTGATGCAGGATTTAAATTCTCTGTTGATCAGAATATTAACGTTAAGCTTTATGGTAAGTCTGAGGACTTGGCTAAGGTTAACGTAGATAATCTTAAGATTGTTGTAGACGGTAATAACCTTAATGTGGGACAGCATGTATGCAATTTTACTATCGAAGGTTTGCCGGAGGGTGTATACCTTTCTAGCTCATCTACAATTACAGTAAATGTAGGGAGATAAGGTAGATGTTAGTTGTTAAAATTATTTTCTGCTTTATTTTTGGCGCAAGTATGCGTATTATTTTAAGGAGCAAGTGGTACGGACCAGGCATTGTGGCTGTAATCACATGCATTTCTGCTGCTTTAAGTGGTGACGGTGCTATGTGGATCGAAGCAATTGGCTGTTCTATACTATCCCTTGTTGGCTCCCTTGCAGGTGTGCGTTTAGCAAAACTACTTAATATTCAGTTGCCCGAGGTAGAGGATTCTACTGAGGAAGACCATGATAATAAGTAGTCAGCTTTAAGTATATAAAATTAGGAGAAAGTTTATGTCTGAAAGTATGATTTCCCAGTCCGTTGTACGCGACAGAAGAAATGTAATGGATGTACCAGTTCCGATTGGTCCCATCGGTATTATTCCTACCATCGGTAGCGAAGAGATGGCAGAAATGATTGACAAGTGGTTGGTACAGAGGAGACTTGAGGAGGCTGAAAAGCACGTTCTTCCAGTAGAGCTTAATGGTTACATGAAGGATAGCTATATCATTAAGCCTAAGTGCATTCGTTTCCAGAATGGTGAAGGTAAGGTAGTTCTTGACCACACAGTTAGAGGTTACGATGTATTCATCTTGGCTGACGTATGTAACTACAGCGTTAAGTACAAGATTTTCGATCAGGAGAACTGCATGAGCCCTGACGATCACTTCCAGAATATTAAGAGAATTGTATCTGCTATTGCTGGTAAGGCTAAGAGAATTAACGTTATTATGCCATTCCTTTATGAATCTAGACAGCATAGAAGAACAGGCCGTGAGTCTATGGACTGTGCATTGGCACTTCAGGAGCTTAAGAATCTTGGTGTAGACGAGATTCTTACATTCGATGCTCATGACCCAAGAGTTCAGAACGCAATTCCACTTACAGGATTTGAGAACTTGCAGCCACAGTATCAGTTCATTAAGGCACTTGTTCAGAACGCAGACAACCTTATTATCGACAGAAGCCGCATGATGGTTGTTTCTCCCGACGAGGGCGCTATGAGCAGAAACCTTTACTATGCACAGATCTTTGGTCTTAACCTTGGTATGTACTATAAGCGTCGTGACCTTTCTAAGGTTGTTGATGGTAAGAACCAGATCGTAAGCCATGACTTCTTGTCTGAGCAGAGCGTTGAGGGTATGGATATCCTTATCGTTGACGATATGATTGCATCTGGTCAGTCTGCACTTGATATTGCTAAGGACCTTAAGAAGCGTGGTTGCAGAGACGTTTATATCTTTGCTACATTTGGTTTGTTTACTAAGGGTACTAAGCCATTTGACGAGGCATACGAGGCCGGTTACATTAAGCACGTATACTGCACAAACCTTACTTATAGAACACCAGAGGTACTCAAGAGTCCATGGTACAGAGATGTAGATCTTTCTAAGTTCACAGCATACCTTATTGATACTCTTAACATCGATAAGTCTATCAGTGATCTTATGTCTCCAACAGAGAAGATTAATGCATACATTCATCGCAAGAAGTTGATCCACGAAGATCCTCAGATGACACTTTCTATTAACTAATATTTCAAGGGCCCTTTTCGCAAAGGGCTCTTTTTTTATGCCTTAGTCTAGGATATAATCCAACTATCAATTAAAGGTGGTATTGAATTTTGAGAACAGTTACTTCTATTAAGGACCCTGGTTTTGCAGCTCTTTCTAAGATGGCTAAGCAGGGCACAAATAATGCTGAAAGTATTGTGTTAGATAACATGCCTCTTCTTGAGTCTGCTGTTAATGCAGGTGTTGAGATTATTGAGGTTATGTGGGATGAGAGATATGTGGACAAGGATTATGCAGTGTCCATTAGTAATATGCTTGAATCTAGAGGCGTAGATGTTATGTGTGGCACACATCATCTTATTCGTAGACTTGAGGTTTCTCAGGCTCAGCCACAGGTTGTATTTGCAATCAAGGCTAAGGAGACTGTAATTGATTCAAATACAGATCTCAGATCCTTAGGTTCTCGTTTTTTGGTTATGCTTGATGTTATGGACCCAATGAACGTTGGAACAATCATGCGTCACGCAGAGGCATTCGGTTACAGAGTTATTTTGGCAGGAGAGGCTGTATCGGGCATTTCTAGACATGTATTTAGATCCAGCACAGGTTCTGCTATTCGCAAGCCAATATATAGATTTAAAGGTGATGGAGCTGCATTGGCCGAATTTATTGGTGCACAGGACTTCCAGATGATTACAACATCTGCCCATGCTGATTCTCCAATTAGTAGATTTGAATTTAAGACGAATCACGTTATTTTTGTAGGAAATGAGAGCAGAGGTTTGCCAATTGAGTTACGTAAGGCATGCAAGGATGATGTATATATTCCAATGATGCCAGGGGGAGTTCACTCAATTAACGTTGCTGCAGCATCGTCTATTTCCATGTACTCTGGCATGTTGGCCTGTGGAGAAGGTGATTTATGAAGTTAGATGAATTAAAGGATAAGAAGTTACCCAAACCTAAATTAAGTGTTCTTTATGTATACATAATTGTTACGATCGCCATGGTTGTATTCGCAATTTTGATTGTTGGTCAGAGTTTCTTTAATCCTTTGAATTTCCAACAAGATGAGATTTGTTACTTGGAGAGATCTAATTACAACAATCCAATGCTCTGTAGTTTCTCAATTGGAAATGATAGAGATAACACTTATGTATTCCAGGATAAGGTTAGTTTGTATGCCATGTTTGTTTACATGCAAGCTAGCGAATTAAAGGAGATTTCAGAGGTTTTTACAGTTGATGTAGATACTTTGCTTAATTCTGACAAAACTACTGTATACGAGATTTTTTCCCAGACAACAGAGAATGATCACGTATTCTTGGTTTACGATCCAGGCATTGAATATGGTTATTTAATCGTGGAATGCATGCCAGATTATCCCAGTGGCGGACTTAAATTAATGGCTATTGAGAGAACTAATGACATTACTAAAGCGATGAGTTCACTTAAAACTACAGGTCTTAAGGGATTGGAGTTGGAATAATGGGAATATTTAATAATGGCTTTGATAAAAAGGATAAAGTAGGTTTTTCCAAAGAGGGAAAAGTACTATTTATCATATTTATTCTTACAACTGTGATATTTACTTTTGTTTTTTTGGCATTAAGAATGAAGGGATACCAGTTTTAAACAGGATTTATCGGTTTTTCGTGTTGAAAAAAGGCACTTTGTAAGATATAATTTTAGAAGTTTTGAAACTTTTATTGCTATGAAAGGAGCAACATAATATATGGCTAAAGGTACAATAGCTTATACCCACGAAGTTGAAAATATGTGTGTTGTTGGTAAGGGCGCATATCACGGTCCTGCACCAATTCCACAGGAGGGTGAGTGGACCAAGGTAATGAACATCCCTGATGTTTCTGGTTTCACACACGGAGTAGGCTGGTGCGCACCTCAGCAGGGAGCATGTAAGCTTACACTTAACGTTAAGAATGGTATCATCGAGGAGGCACTTGTTGAGACTCTTGGATGTTCCGGTATGACACACTCTGCTGCTATGGCATCTGAGATTCTCCCTGGCAAGACATTGCTTGAGGCTCTCAACACAGACCTTGTTTGTGATGCTATTAACACAGCTATGAGAGAGCTCTTCCTTCAGATCGTTTACGGACGTTCTCAGTCCGCATTCTCCGAGGGTGGACTTAATGTAGGCGCAGGTTTGGAGGACCTTGGTAAGGGTCTTCGCAGCCAGATTGGTACAATGTACGGTACACGCGCTAAGGGTACAAGATACCTTGAGATGACAGAAGGTTATGTTACAAGAATGGCTCTTGATGAGGACGATCTTGTTATCGGTTACGAGTTCGTAAGCTTCGGTAAGATGATGGATGCAATCAAGAAGGGCGTAGACGCTAATGAGGCTCTTAAGGCAGCTACAAGCAGCTACGGTCGTTTCAAGGATGCTGCTAAGTACATCGACCCCAGAAAGGAATAAGGTGACATAATATGGCATTGTTTGAAAATTACGAGAGAAGAATTAATCAAATTAACGCTTGCCTTGCACAGAATGGCATTAGCTCCATTGAGGAAGCAAAGAGCATTTGCGAGCAGTATGGTCTTGATCCTTATCAGATGACTAAGGATATTCAGCCTATCTGTTTCGAGAACGCTTGCTGGGCATACGTTGTAGGTGCAGCTATTGCACTTAAGAGAAATGTTAAGTCTGCTGCAGAGGCAGCTGAGGCTATTGGTGAGGGTTTGCAGGCATTCTGTATTCCTGGTTCCGTAGCTGATGACCGTAACGTTGGTATTGGTCATGGTAATTTGGCAGCTATGTTGCTTCGTGAGGAGACAACATGCTTCGCTTTCTTGGCAGGTCACGAGTCCTTCGCAGCTGCTGAGGGTGCTATCGGTATTGCTAAGTCCGCTAACAAGGTTCGTCAGGTTCCTCTTAGAGTTATCCTTAACGGTCTTGGTAAGGATGCTGCTCAGATCATCTCCAGAATCAACGGTTTCACATACGTTCAGACTCAGTTCGATTACTACACAGGTGAGCTCAAGGTTGTTAAGGAGATTCCTTACTCCAACGGTGAGAGAGCAAACGTTCGTTGCTTCGGTGCAGACGATGTACGTGAGGGCGTAGCTATCATGTGGCACGAGGGTGTTGATGCATCCATCACAGGTAACTCCACTAACCCAACAAGATTCCAGCACCCAGTTGCAGGTACTTACAAGAAGGAGTGCGTAGAGAAGGGTAAGAAGTACTTCTCCGTTGCTTCCGGTGGTGGTACAGGTAGAACACTTCACCCAGACAACATGGCAGCAGGTCCTGCTTCCTACGGTATGACAGATACAATGGGTAGAATGCACAGCGACGCTCAGTTCGCAGGTTCTTCCTCTGTTCCTGCTCACGTAGAGATGATGGGCTTCCTTGGTATGGGTAACAACCCAATGGTAGGTTGCACAGTTAACGTTGCAGTTGCAGTTAGCCAGGCTCTTGCTAAGTAATTAAATCTTAGGAAATACAAAATAGGCTCCCAAATGGGAGCCTATTTCTTTTGCTAAAATATTAAATTCAAATATTAAAGCTCGATAGACATTGTGTTGCCGTCTGCAACGATATATGCCTTGCCGTCCTCGGGCTTAACGTATACCTGACACTTCTTTGCCTTGCCAACTACATCCTTAACAGCCTTAGTAAGAGCCTTAACGGAGATCTGCTGACCGCATGCTTCAAGATATACATCTACAGAAGGAGCTCTTGTAGCAGCAACCTTCTCAACTGGAGCAGTTGTCTCTGTGGCAGTCTTTCTCTTTGTTGCCATGTTACACCTCTCTGAAAAATTTTGTACATGAGTATTATAATTAGAAAAATGAAATTTACAACATAAATCTTAAATTGACAAAAATATCTTGTGAGTCGATAATTATAAAATATTAGAAAACAAGGGAGGAATACCCATGAACAAAGTTATTACTATTGGTAGAGAATTTGGTAGCGGTGGCAGAGAAGTAGGCAAGAGATTGGCCGAAAAGCTTGGCTACGCATATTATGATAAAGAGATTATCCAGGAGATTTCCAAGAGAACTAATCTTGCAACTGAATATGTTAAGCAGATTATTGAGAATAGACCAATTGTTTATTATCCAATTACAATTGGTACAACTCTTCATAGCAGTTACAATGATGTAATGATTGAGAATCATACATCTATTATGTCTGAACTTTCTAATATTCTAGTAGAAATGGCAGAGAAATCTAATTGCGTAATTGTTGGTAGATGTGCTGATTATCTTCTTAAGGATTACAATCCCCTTCGTATTTTCGTTTATGGTAATATGGAAGAGAAGATTGCTAGATGTAGAAAGAAGGCTCCTGCTAACGAAAAATTGACCGAGAAGCAGCTTATTAAGCTTATGAAGCAGATTGATAAGAATAGAGCTAGATATTATCAAGATGTTACTTGTTGTAAGTGGGGATGTAAGTCAAATTATGATTTGGCCATTAATACCTCTTCTATTGATATTAAGGCAGCATGCGACATGATTGTGGCATTAGTTGAAAAGGATTAATTATGGGATACTGTTTTAATTGTGGTAAGGAAGTTTCAGATAATGCAGAATATTGCATGAATTGTGGTGTTGCATTATCTAAGCCTGTTGGTGAGGATAAGGGTGGCTTTCTATGGGGATTGCTTGGTTTCTTTGTACCAATTGTAGGACTCATTCTTTTTTTAATCTGGAAGGATCAAAAGCCTAAGACAGCTAAAACAGCAGGTATTGGTGCATTGGTCAATGTTATTGCAAGTTTTGTATTTACTTTTATTTATTTTATCTTTATATTTGTATTTACATTTTCATTGACAGGATTCTTTAATTTATAATGTTTTATTCTAATTGTAGTAATGAAGATTTTTAACCAAATATTTAATGATAAAGTTAAAGGACTGAGTTTTCGCTCAGTCCTTATTTAATATATTCAATTAAGCTGTTTTTTTAGCCAAAGCCTCATTTGCTAGGAACATAACCATAAGTGATACTAACAAATATACAGGCAAAAGAGAAACGCTAATGTTTCTGGCAATAACACCAAAAAGTGCTGGCATTATGCAGTTAGCTGTATATGCGCTTGCCATTTGAACGCCGATAACAGCCTGTGATTTATCCGCACCAAAATGGGATGGAGTAGAGTGGATAATGCAAGGATAAATAGGAGCGCATCCAAGGCCTGTAAGAATAAGACCAATAATTGTTGTGGTAATTCCAAATGGAAGAAGCATAACAATTAGACCTACAAGGATAAATGCCTGTCCTGCGCGAATCATTTGTCTGTCAGTGAACTTCATGGTGAGGAATCCACTGAGAGCTCTGCCAGCTGTTAATCCGATGTAAAATAAGGAGGCAAGCTTAGCAGCGTTGGCTTCTGGAATATTGCATTTTAGTACCATGTAGCTACTTGCCCAAAGCATTGTTGTGCCTTCCAATGTGCAGTAGCAGAAGAATGTAAGCATTACTTCTTTGGCACCGCGTATATTAACAATCTCTTTGAGAGAAAGACTCTTTGTGTTTGGGGTTTCTGCAGAATTAGATGGATTGTTTCTCTTGTGCCACAATGGCTGGCTTATAAACAAAACTGTGGCCATTACAACAAGCAATATACCAACAAATCTATATCCAGTTACCCAAGTACCACTGCTTGTAAGCCCATATCCAATTACATATGGGCCAATGATAGTACCAATTCCCCAGAAACAGTGAAGCCAACTCATATGCTTGCTTTCGTAATGAAGCGCAACATAGTTATTAAGGGCAGCATCAACGCTACCTGCACCTAGACCATAAGGAATAGCAAATAGGATAATCATAGGGAAAGATCTGCTAAAGCTAAATCCCCAAATAGCAAATGCTGTAAGAGAAACACTAAATGCAGTAACTTTTCCAGCCCCAAATCTACGAGTAAGTTTATCTCCATTCAAACTGGAAATAACTGTACCTATGGCGATGATCATAGAAACTATTCCAGCGTAGGATACGGGAACATCAAACTGTGGATACATAGATGGCCAAGATGTGCCGAACAAAGAGTCGGGAAGGCCAAGACCGATAAATGCAAAATAGATAATGATTAATAAAAGATGTACCATAATGCTTAAATTAAATATGTAAGGACAATTGGATATAAAAAATCGGTGACCCACATTGTGGATCACCGATACTTGGTGCCGGTGGTGGGACTTGAACCCACACGCCCTTGCGGACAACAGATTTTGAGTCTGCATCGTCTGCCAATTCCGACACACCGACAACAGAAATGGATTATAGCACCCGTTGAATATTAGGTCAATACATATTATAATATTTTCAATAAAAAAGTTTTGAGGTGAGAATATGTCAGGATTCAATCTTTCCGGATTTTTTAATTATAACACCACAGGTTCTCTTTATTGCCCAGGCAATAATTCAATATATAAAATTGACTCTTCTTATCTTAAGCACGTTGATCGTAAGTTTTTTAATGGTGGACGTACTATTTCTATTCCACTTACAGAGATTGACGAGTCTTTTATTAATAACTTAGATATTATTTCTAATAACAATAATATCAGATTGTTCTTTGGTATTGGTTCTTTGTTTTCAGTAGATGCAGAGGGCAATAACGTTACACATCCAATCTTTACAATTCAGCTTAATTACGTTGTTGGTGACAAGAAATTGGACCTGACAGCGGCTGCTAAGGGATTATCTGCTAATAGAGGACTTCAGGAGAAGTATAAGGAATCAAACGAGGCTGACATTTATGCTAACTTTGATCCTAAATCTGAGCCTCGTAATGCCATTGCATCTGTAGATCCTGATTTGTACAAGCTTTGCTCTGACACAGGTCTTACTTACGATGCATGGGAGATCAACTTGATATTGGCTGATAGATCCGAGGAGATGGAATTTGCATCTGTTGCATTTAACGATAAGATTTCTGTAATGCCAGGTTTTGCAAACATGGATTGCATTTTCAACAAGGATCAGTTCCCAATTAGAAATGTAGATAACAATGAGGATATGGACAAGATTACAGCTCCAGATTCTCTTTACTATATGTACAACAGTGATATGAGCAAGTTGATGGCTCTTGCGGACATTAATAAGCATAACTGCATTTTGCTCGATGCTACAGACGACAGAACTCCACTTGAGAACGTTGTTAACTTTGCGTCCAATGCTATTGGTAATGATAAGCGTTTACTTATTACATCTAGAGATAACAAGATTCTTGACTCTGTATGTCAGTCCTTGGATAATGTTGGTCTTGGTGATTTGTATATCAGACTTACAGGTGATGTTAAGCTGGATAATGAGCGCATCGTTAATGCATACCTTCGTTCCATCGATTTCTTCAACAGGGAGTCCACTAGACTTTCTGCTCCTAAGATCGCTGAGGCTTATAGAACAATCGACAGAGTTCGTAGCGATGTTTCTAATTTCTACTCCTATGTTTCTGGCAAGATTGGCAACACAGGCATGACACTTTATGGTGTTAATGGATGTATTCTCGTTTTGGAGCAGAGATTTGCCAGCCGTAAGGAGAATATTCCTGAGATTAATATTGCAAATCCTGAAAAATGGTCTCCTAAGGAACTCGCAGGTAAACTTGAGAAGGTAAGAGCTCTTGAAAATCACATTGAAACAGTTGGTCTTGCTAGAACTAATCCATTCTGGGGCAGTAAGGTTACATCTATTTCTAAAGAAACAACAGATAACCTTAAAGAAATGCTTGATAAACTTGCTAAGGATGTTGAGGTTGTTAGAGATAAGGGTAACATGCTTGCTCAGGTTTCACAACTTCCAGCTCCTATTGACATGAAGAAAGTTAAAAACTTGTCTGAGCCAGTTAGATATTTGGCCAGCAGACCTGATTGTTCTTTCATTAATCTTATTTCTGATGCATGGCAGCAGCCATCTCTTGTTACAGAAGAGGCTAAGGCAGCACTTGCTTTGCAGCAGGAGTATGATTCCATTAAGCAGCAACTTGCTGACTTTATTGAGACTCCAGATGAGACATATACAATTAATGATATGACTCTCTGGAAGGATATTTTGGCAGAAAATAATGGTCTTAAGCTCTTTGATAAGGATCAGCGCAACGGTAAGAAGCAGATGGGAGATTATTTCTCCAAGAACTGGAAGAAACTTAAGACTGCTGACAAGATTAATATGATCGACAAGTGCATTCGCCTTGAGACTATTCGTCAGTCTTTTGATTATGGTATGGACTTGCTTCGTAAGGTAATTAAGGGAGAGTTTAGAGGAGTTAAGGAGGACATTAATCGAGTTCTTAACTTCGCTGACTGGTATACAGCATTTAGCCTTTCTGATTTTGCAGATAACCAGTATGTTGCAGAAATGCGAATTGCTGATTACGACACAGGAGCCATGTCATTGCACCTTATTGATTATGACAAGGCAGCAGACGAGTTCCGCACAGGACTTAAGGAGTTCTTGGATACTGTTCAGCTTGTTGGTTATGACATCTTTTTGAGTTTTAGATTTGCTAACATTTTGCAGCAGATTAATGTCTGGAAAGACGGCATTGATAAACTTGGTGAGATTGCTGAGTATAATCGCATTGTTAAGTCACTTGATGAAGCAGGACTTTCTGGCGTAACTCAGGTTACTGCCAAGTGGTCTAAGATTGAAAATACACTTTGTGAGTCCTTCCTCGTTAATTATTATCGCAAGATTAGAGATTACAGAGTTAATGAGGTTCCAGAGTTTATTGGTATTAACTCTAAGGAGATTATCAGGAGAGCAACAGCTTACGCATCTTCCGAAAAGTCTGTTCCAGCACTTAACCTTGATAAGACAATCTTGTCTTACGTCGAAAAGATTAAGCTTGCAGTACGTAATAGCGAGTTCCTTAAGCAGTACATGGCTTTCCATGATTTGTGCCAGAATCCTGAGGAGCTTGCTCAGTACGATGATAATATGTTGGACAAGTTTGGCAGAGTTATTAGAACATGTATTCCAGTATTTGTTGCTCCCACATATGCAATGGTTAATGTTCCACACAAGTCTGGTAATGCATTTGACTGTGTAATGATTCCAGATGGCCATAACATTAGCCCATATTCTTGTCTTGGAGCTCTTTTGAGATCTAAGCAGTTAGTTACTATGGGATGTAACGGATCTGTTTACGATGCACCTATTGATTCTCTCATGGGCATCTTGATGGCAAAGCATTGCTACACCAGAACATTGAGACCATATTTCCTCAATACAAGACCTGGAGCAGAGCTTACATCTGATGACAGAAATGCTGATCCATTTAGAGAGTATGTTTCTGACGTAGTTGAAAATATGGGTCTTAGACCGGTTAAGCCATGTGATCCAGATTCTCCAATTATGCTCTTTGTTATGTCTGATGACATTACAGTAATGAGACCTTTGGCGGCAATTATTTCTGACGGACCAGAAGCTGTTAAGTCATCTCTTAGAGAACAGTGCATTATGCTTAACGATGTTCTCAACAGAGATAACATTTTAGCCATTAGAACTTCATCCAGCACATGGGGAGATAGAGAGATGAGATTGCTCTCTGGACTTATTAAGCGTTGAAATTATATTACCATTTGATATAATTGCAGATGCTGCGCTTTATGCGTTTTACTTTGTATTAAATTTTAGGGGATAGATAGATGATTAAATCTTTGTCAACAAAGCCTGTTAAGGATAATGAGCAGGCCATCAGAGACCTGTGGAATCAGGAACAATTATTTGACAAGTTTACCAGCGAGAGAGAGGGTGCTAAGCCATTCATTTTCTACGAGGGTCCACCAACAGCTAATGGTAGACCTGGTATTCACCACGTTATTGCTAGAACTCTCAAGGACTCTGTATGCCGTTACAAGACAATGCAGGGTTATCAAGTTAAGCGTAAGGCTGGCTGGGATACACACGGATTGCCTGTTGAGATCGAAGTAGAGAAGCAGCTTGGTCTTAATGACAAGACTGAGATTGAGCAGTACGGTATTGAGGCATTTAACAAGAAGTGCCGTGAGTCCGTATTTACATACGAGGGTATGTGGCGCAACATGACAGAGCGCATGGCATACGCTATCGATATGGACAACCCATATATCACTCTTGATAACAACTATATTGAGACAGAGTGGTGGATTCTTAAGTCTTTCTTTGATGCAGGACTTATTTACGATGGACACAAGATTTTGCCTTACTGCACACGTTGCGGTACAGGTCTTGCTTCCCACGAGGTTGCTCAGGGTTATAAGGAGATCACAGTTAATACTGTATACGTTAAATTCAAGAAGGCTGACGAGGATGCATATTTCTTGGTATGGACAACTACACCTTGGACACTTGCTTCCAACGTAGCTCTTACCGTTAACCCCAACGAGCAGTATGTTAAGATTAAGTTCAAGGATACTGTTTACTATGTACAGAAACAGTTGGCACCTAAGGTTCTCCAGAGCGAGGATTATGAGGTTCTTGCTGAAATGACAGGTAAGGACATGGAGTACTGGGAGTATGAGCAGCTCATGCCATTCTGCCAGCCTAACAAGAAGGCTTTCTTTGTTACATGTGCAGACTATGTTACAACTGACGATGGTACAGGTATCGTTCACACAGCTCCAGCATTCGGTGCAGACGACTACAATACAGGTCTTAGATATGACTTGCCTGTTGTACAGCCTGTTAACGACAAGGGTCAGTATGTTGAAACACCTTGGGTTGGTATGAATGTTATGGAGGCAGATCCAGATATTATTACTTGGCTCTATGAGAATGGTAAGCTTTTCCGCAAGGAGAAGATGGTTCATAACTATCCTCACTGCTGGAGATGTGGTACACCACTTCTTTATTATGCAAAGCCTAGCTGGTACATTAAGACAACAGCTATGAGAGATCAGCTTGTTGCTAACAACAACACAGTTGAGTGGTATCCACCATTTGTTGGTGAGAAGCGCTTTGGTAACTGGCTTGAGAACAGCGTAGACTGGGCACTTTCTCGTTCTAGATATTGGGGTACACCTCTTAACATCTGGAGATGTGAGTGCGGTCACCTTGAGAGCATTGGCTCTAGAGCAGAGTTGGTAGAGAAGGCTATTGAGGATATCGATGAGACAATCGAGCTTCACAGACCTTATGTAGATAATGTTCATATTAAGTGTCCTCACTGTGGCAAGACAATGAGCAGAGTTCCTGATGTATGTGACTGCTGGTTCGATAGTGGCGCAATGCCCTTCGCACAGTGGCACTACCCCTTCGAGAACAAGGAGAAGTTCTTTGAGGAAAAGTTCCCTGCAGACTTTATCTGCGAGGGTATCGACCAGACTCGTGGTTGGTTCAACTCTTTGCTTAATATTTCCACATTCATTACAGGTAAATCTCCTTACAAGAGAGTTCTTGTTAACGACCTTATGTTGGATAAGCATGGACACAAGATGCACAAGTCCAAGGGTAACTCCGTAGATCCATTCGAGATGTTTGATAAGTATGGTGCAGACGCAGTTAGATGGTACATTCTTTCTGTATCTCCAGCTTGGACACCAACAAGATTTGATGAGGATGGTCTTAAGGAAGTTGTGTCTAAGTGCTTCTTGACACTTAAGAATTGCTTCAACTTCTTCACACTTTATGCTGGTGTAGACAATGTAGATCCTTCTGAGTTCCACATTGAGTACAAGGATAGACCAATGCTTGATCGTTGGATTGTATCTAGATTTAACAGCTTGGCAGCAGAGGTTACAGGCTACATGGAGCAGTACGATCACATGAAGTCCGTAAGAGCTATTCAGAACTTCGTTGCTGAGGACCTTTCTAACTGGTATATCAGAAGATCTCGTCGTAGATTCTGGTCTTCCGAGATGGATCTTGATAAGCAGTCTGTATATGCTACAACATACGAGATTCTCGGTGATTTGGCTAAGATTATGGCTCCTTTTGCTCCATATATCTCTGAGGAGATGTACAGAGCTCTTGGTCATGACACATCCGTTCATTTGGCTCAGTTCCCAGTATGCAACACTGCATATGTAGATGAGACACTTGAAGCTAGAATGGATTTGGCACGTAACCTTGTTTCTCTTGGCCGTTCTGCTAGAGAGTCTGCTAAGATTAAGGTTCGTCAGCCACTTTACAATATCTACATCGCAAGCAAGCATCGTGATTTGCTTGGTGATTTGGAAGCAACAGTTCGCGAGGAACTTAACGTTAAGTCTCTCGTATACGCAGATAAGCTTGGCGAGTACATGAACTTTATGATCAAGCCTAACTTTAAGGTTGCAGGTCCTGAGCTTGGTAGCAACATTAAGCTCTTTGCAGCGGCACTTGGTAAGCTTGATGCAGCAGAGGCTGCAATGGCAATCGAGGCTGGTCAGACCATCGAGCTTGATATTGCAGGTACACCTTACTTCGCAAAGGCAGAGAATACAGACATCCGTATTTCTGCTAAGGAAGGTTACAACGTTATGGTTGATGGTAACTTGTTTGTTATCCTCGATACACACCTTGACGATGCACTTATTAGCGAAGGTTATGCTAGAGAGTTCATCTCCAAGGTACAGCAGATGCGTAAGACTCTTGACCTTGACATGATGGATAACATCCAGATTAAGTACAGCTGTGACGACGAGCTGGCTACAGCATTGGCAGGTCACAAGGAGTACATTTGCTCCGAGACACTTTGTGTTAACTTCGTAAGAGAAGATAACGATGGTGAAACAGCTGATCTTAATGGCAAGGATTGCAAGATCACAGTTGCAAAGGTTTAATTTATAGTAAATTTTGAGGACATCACTTATGTGGTGTCCTTTTTTTCGCACACTAAAAGGTGAAATAAATGTAAATGTTGAAAAATGAGTGAAAATATTACAAAATTTTGCTTTCACACGAGAAATTTATTGTATAAATTGACTTTATAATTTTATCTAACTATAATGAACAAGTTGGGTTAGCTTTATTATTAATTATTATAACCCGGGAGGAATTTATGACACAGATACCTTTTAAGGGAACCCCTGAGCAGGAACTGGAACTTAAGGCTTTTATTGAAAAAGAGAAGAACGAGCCTGGTTGTTTGATGCCAGTTTTGCAGGAGGCACAGAGAATTTACGGTTACTTGCCAATTGAAGTTCAGCAGATGGTTGCTGGCGGACTTGGCGTTACATTGGCCGAGGTTTATGGCGTAGCCACATTCTATTCACAGTTTACACTGTCACCTAAGGGCAAGCACAAGATTAGCGTTTGTCTCGGTACAGCATGTTACGTTAAGGGTTCTGACAAGATTTTGGCAGAGCTTGAGAAGAGACTTGGCATTTCTGCTGGCGGCATTACACCAGATGGTAATTTTTCTATCGACACATGCCGTTGTGTAGGTGCTTGCGGTCTCGCACCAGTTGTTGTTATTGACGAAGATGTATACGGCAAGTTGACACCAGATATGGTTGACGACATGTTGTCTCATTACATGGATTAAGGAGGTCCCTACATATGACAATTCAAGAATTAAATGCCAAGAAGGCACAATTTGAGGATCTCGTTAAGGTTCGTAGAGTTATTAAGGAAGAGGGCGAGAAGCTTGCTGCTAACACAGGTTACCGTAAGCAGGTTCTTGTTTGTGGCGGTACAGGTTGTACATCTTCCAGCTCCCTTAAGGTTATTGAGCAGTTGGAGAAGTCCTTTGTAGAGAATAACATTGACGACGTACTTATCGTAAAGACAGGTTGTTTCGGTCTTTGCGCTTTGGGTCCAATCATGATCGTTTATCCAGAGGGTGCATTCTATGCACAGATTACTCCTGAGCACGCTAAGGAAGTAGTTGAGAAGCACCTTGTTCCAGGTGGCGATATCGTTAAGGAGTATTTGTACGAGGGTACAATTCACGAGGATGGTTCTATCATTCCTTTTGCTGAGACTCCTTTCTATAAGAAGCAGCTTCGTATTGCTCTTCGTAACTGTGGTGTTATCGCAGCTGAGAGCTTGGATGAGGCTATTGGTGCTGGAGACTACCAGGCTTTGGCTAAGGTATTGTCTTCCATGACACCAGATGATGTTATTAATGAACTTCTTGCTTCTGGTCTTAGAGGTAGAGGCGGTGCTGGATTCCCAACAGGACGTAAGTGGGCATTTGCTAAGGCTTCTGTAAGCGACGTTAAGTATGTTTGCTGTAACGCTGACGAAGGTGACCCAGGTGCATTCATGGATAGATCCGTTTTGGAAGGTGACCCACACTGTGTTATTGAGGCTATGACTATTGCTGGTTACGCAATTGGCGCACACCAGGGTTACATTTACGTAAGAGCTGAGTATCCAATCGCTGTTAACAGACTTAACATTGCTTTGGCAGCAGCTAGAGAAGCAGGCCTTATTGGTAAGAATATTTTGGGTTCTGGATTCGACTTCGAGCTTGAGCTTAGACTTGGTGCTGGCGCATTCGTATGTGGTGAGGAGACAGCTCTTATGACTTCTATCGAAGGTCATAGAGGAGAGCCAAGACCTAGACCTCCGTTCCCAGCAGTTAAGGGTCTCTTTGGTAAGCCTACAATTCTTAACAACGTTGAGACATGGGCTAACATTAACCCAATTATTATGAATGGTGCTGAGTGGTTTAAGTCCATTGGTACAGAGAAGTCCTCTGGTACTAAGGTATTCGCACTTGGTGGTAAGATTAACAACGTAGGCCTTGTTGAAGTTCCTATGGGTACAACTCTTAACGAGATTGTATTCGAGATTGGTGGCGGTATCCCCAATGGCAAGAAGTTTAAGGCAGCTCAGACAGGTGGTCCTTCTGGTGGATGTATCCCTGCAGACCAGGGCGATGTTCAGATGGACTTCGATAACTTGGCAGCTATTGGCTCCATGATGGGTTCTGGTGGTCTTATCGTTCTTGACGAAGATACATGTATGGTAGATATCGCTAAGTTCTACCTTGAGTTCACAGCAGATGAGTCCTGCGGTAAGTGTACTCCTTGCAGAATTGGTACTCGCAGACTTCTTGATATCCTTGAGAAGATTACTAAGGGTAACGGTGAGCCAGAGGATCTTGAGAAGATTTCTGACATTGCTAACCATATGAGAACATCTTCACTTTGTGCTCTTGGTCAGACAGCTCCTAACCCAATTCTCTCCACAATGCAGCATTATATGAACGAGTACAAGGCTCACATTTATGATAAGTCTTGTCCTGCAGGTGTATGTAAGTCCTTGCTTAACTTCCATATCGAAGAGGATAAGTGTAAGGGATGTACTCTCTGTGCACGTCAGTGCCCTGTTGGTGCTATTAGTGGTACAGTTAAGCAGCCTCACGTAATCGATACAGCTAAGTGTATTAAGTGCGGTGCATGTATTGCTAAGTGTAAGTTTGGCGCTATTGTTAAGAAGTAATGGAGGTAGAGAAAATGGTTAATTTAAAGATAAATGGTATTGCCGTTTCCGTACCGGAAGGCTCTACAATCCTTGATGCAGCTAAGGTTGCTAATGTTAAAATCCCAACTCTCTGCTTCCTTAAGGATGTTCAGAAGTGTGGTTCTTGCCGTATGTGTCTCGTTGAGGCAACTGGCGCTCGTGGCTTGGTAGCCGCTTGTGTATATCCAGTTAGCGAGGGCATGGAGGTTCAGACAAATACTCCCAAGGTACGTAAGTCTCGTAAGACAACTTTGGAGTTGATCCTCTCCACACATAACAAGAAGTGTTTGTCCTGTCCTCGTAGCACAAACTGCGAACTTCAGAGACTTGCTCTTGAGTATAATTGTGACGAAGATAGATTCGGTTCTCCTGAAGAGTTCCCTGCAAAGGATTTGTCCTCTGTATCTATCGTTAGAGATAATTCTAAGTGTATTAACTGCACACGTTGTGTAGCAGCATGTGATTTGCAGACAGTTGGTGCTATCGGACCTATCCGCAGAGGTTTTGCTAAGCATATTGGCAGTCCTTTTGATATCGGATTGGGTGAGACAAACTGCGTAAACTGTGGTCAGTGTATTGTAGCATGTCCAGTAGGTGCTCTTTCTGAAAAGAGCGACGTAGAGAAGGTTTGGGACGCTATTTCCGATCCAGACAAGAAGGTTGTATTCTACACAGCTCCTTCTGTTCGTGTACAGCTTGGCGAGTCCTTTGGCAACCCAGTTGGTACAAACGTTGAGGGTAAGATGGTTACAGCAATTAAGGCTCTCGGTTCCAACGTACAGTGCTTTAACATGGACGTAACTGCTGACCTTACAATTCTCGAAGAGGCTACAGAGTTGCTTACTCGAGTAACAACAGGTGGAACAATTCCTATGTTTACATCCTGCTGTCCAGGTTGGATCAAGTTCCTTGAGCACAACTACCCTGAGTACCTTAACAACCTTTCTACATGTAAGTCTCCACAGCAGATGTTCGGTTCCATCCTTAAGACATATTACTGTGATCAGAACAATATCAATCCTGACGACTTGTTTGTTGTATCTGTTATTCCATGTACAGCTAAGAAGTACGAGGTTGAGCGTCCTGAGATGAACAAGGATACAGATGTTGCTTTGACAACAAGAGAGCTTGCTAAGATGATTTCTGAGGCTGGTATTGATTTCAATAACATTCCTGACGGCGAGTACGACAATCCATTTGAGATTGCTACAGGTGCTGGTGCTATCTTTGGTGCAACAGGTGGTGTTATGGAGGCAGCTCTTAGAACTGCAGCTGTTAAGCTTGGTGGCGAAGGCGAACCCTTGGTATTTAGCGAAGTTCGTGGTACAGAGGGCGTTAAGGAAGCTGAGTACACAGTTGGTGGCGTAACTGTTTCTGTTGCTGTTGCTAGCGGTCTTGGTAACGCACGTAAGGTTATGGAGTTGATTAAGTCTGGCGAAAAGTCTTACACATTCGTTGAGGTTATGGCTTGTCCAGGCGGATGTATTAACGGTGGTGGTCAGCCTCACGTTGCAGACGAAGTACGTAACTCCATTGATGTTCGTGCAGTTAGAGCAAATGCTCTCTACAAATATGACGAGTCATTGCCACTTAGACAGTCTCACAAGTCTCCAGTTGTAGATATGCTTTATAAGGAGTTCTTTGGTGAACCCAACAGCCACAAGGCTCATGAGATTCTCCATACTCACTATACTGCAAGAAATAAGTTCAACTAATAATCTATTTACCTAAATCGTAAAGATAAGTTCTAACGGTGAAGGGAATACAATTTATACTAATTTGATTTGTAATCCCTTCGCCTATTTAGACGGAGGGATTTTTGTATGGAAGAAACAAGAATTGCAATAATTTCTATATTCGTGTATGAGAGAACTGCTTCTAGCCAGGTAAACGAGCTCTTAAGCCAAGCAGGAGAGTATATCGTTGGCAGAATGGGTATTCCATACCATGAGAAAAACGTTAATGTAATTTCTGTAGTAATCGATGCACCTGCCACAGTAATTAATAGTTTAACTGGCAAAATTGGAATGTTCCAAGGTGTTTCTGCTAAGACTTTGTTCTCTAAGCAGTAGAATTCATTGTGACTTTAACACATTTCATGTGTTGTTATTTTGTTATGCCAATGGCATAATACTTACAGAAAATTCAATAATGTTTTCTAATTAGTATTTTAATGTCGAAGGTACGCCTGAGGCAGAAAGAGGTTAATATGAAAAAGTTTTTATCTTTATTGCTGGTGCTCGCACTTAGCATTTCAATGGTAGCATGCGGAGGAGATTCTACAACTGACAGCAGTGCTACACCTACACCAAATAATGGTGGCACAACTTCTACAACTCTTAAAGTATATATGCCAGATGGCGCTCCAGCTCTCGGTTTAGCTGTAGAAATGATGAATCCAACAGCAAGCGACAAGTATAAGCTTGATATGACTGTTGTTGACGCATCTACAATTGCTACTTATGTAACAGGCGAAAATCCTGCTGCAGATGTTTGCATTATGCCAATTAACGCAGCAGCTAAGCTTTTGGGCGATGGTTCTAAGTATAAGCTCCTTGGATCTGTAACAAACGGCAATATCTACATCATTACCAAAAACGGCGTACAGATTACTAAGGATAATGTATCTGAATTGGTAGGAAAGACTGTTGGCGTAGTTAACTTGGCTAATGTTCCTGGTCTTACAACACAGATTGTATTTAAGATGCTTGGTCTTAAGGTAAATGTAATGGGAAACGATAGCACAGTAATGACAGATGCTGTTAACTTGGTAGCTGTTAATGCAACAGACGTTACACCAGCAGGCACATGCGACTACTATATCGTACCAGAACCAGCTGCTACAACTAAGGTTACTAAGGCTGGATTTACAATGGTAGGTTCTTTGCAGGATCTTTATTCTGATGAGGGAATGTATCCTCAGGCTGTATTGGTAGTTAAGGCGGACCTTTTGGCCAGCAACCCTGATTTGGCAGATTACCTTTCAAGTGTTATTACAAATAACGCAAATAATGTTGCAAATGCAGATGTTGCATCTTTGGTTAATGCTATAGAGACAAATTTGACAGAAGGAATGACTCCTAGCCTTAACGCTGGAACTCTTAACGCCGATTCAATTAAGGGCTGTAACATCAAATTTGTTCCTGTAAAGGATAACCACAAGTATTTTACAGACTTTATTGATAAGTTGATTGATATTAACGCAAACTCAACTAAGGCAGTTGAAGAAGGATTCTTTTTTGATTAGTGAACCAAGCTCGTTAGTGAGCCGCCTTCGGCTAGTGAACCGCAAGCGGAGCTTGCTAGTAGTCGCACCGTTGGTGCTAGTGAACCGCTGCGCTAGTAGGCCACGAGCAAAGCTCGTTAGTGAGCCGCGCTAAGGCGTGAGTGAAACGACCATTGGAACATAGTGACATACACTAAACACTAGTCACTAAACACTAAATAAAACCGTGCCTCCCGCGCTTCGGAAGTAGCGGGTGACCTTTGATTACTTTGGGTCATTCCAAAGTAATGAACATACACTAATCACCAAACACTAAACACCAAACATGGAGTATAACTTGAAAAAATATCTCAAAAAAGCACTTATATATTCCTTAGCCATTGTCCTTATGGTAGTGGCTTGGCACGTTGTCTACAAAATCGTAGCCAATGACTATGTTGTGCCTTCTCCATGGGAAACATTTAGCAAGTTAGATGATGTTTGGAACAACAGTAAATTCTGGGTAGCATATGGAAATACAATGCTTAGAAGCGTAATTTCCTTTGCAATATCTTTTGTTGTGGCATTTGTTTTAGCTGTATTGGCTAAAAAGAGCAACCTCATTAGGGAATTGTTAGTTCCTGGACTTTCTGTATTAAGATCCATACCAACCATGGCAGTTGTTCTCATGCTCCTAGTTTGGTTAACTCCTAAGGCAGCCCCAATTGCTGTTACATTAATGGTAATCCTGCCCATGCTTTACACATCTATTTTGTCTGCTTTTGATCAGGTAGATGGAGAACTTATCTCTATGTGTAAGGTGTATAAGATTTCATGGATTAGGAGAGTGTTTGGAGTCTATCTTCCAATATCTGGTGCATATTTGACTGCAGAATCGGGTGCTGCGCTATCTTTCTCTGTAAAGTTAATGGTATCTGCTGAAGTTTTGTCCAACACATACAAAAGTCTTGGAGGCATGATTTCTCAGTCTAAGGTATACATGGATATGCCGGAGATGCTAGCTCTTACATTGTTTGCAGTGGCTACAGGCATGATTATTGAGCTCCTGTTCAAGCTTTTGGAAAGAGTTCTGTTTAAGTGGAGGGTATATGATTAAGTTATCCAACATTTATAAATCATACGGCAGGGAAGTTGTATTTAAGGATTATTCTATTTCCATACCCAAGGGTCAAATTACTGCAATTATGGGTCCATCTGGATCTGGCAAAACAACGCTACTTAATATTTTGGCAGGTTTAATTCCTTACAAGGGAACTGTAGAAGGTATGCCAGATGTTAAAGCATATGTTTTCCAACAGCATAACTTGTTGCCAAACAAAACTTTACTTGATAATGTAAAGTTTGCTGCCCCCAAATGTGAAAATCCAGAGGAAATACTTAATTTATTAGGTCTAGGACCATATATGAACAAGTATCCATCACAAGTTTCTGGTGGACAGCGACAAAGAGCTGCAGTTGCAAGAGCATTGGCTTACGATGCTGGCGTAATTTTAATGGATGAACCATTTTCTTCCATAGATAGAGACCTTAAATTGCAGTTGATTACTGAGATTAAAGCCATTTTCACAGAGAGAAACATTACATGTGTAATTGTTACTCACGACATAGAAGAGGCTAAATTATTTGCTAATAACATTGTGGAATTGTAACTAAATACAATCTGTGATATAAAGATGGTGTAAAGATAAGGACACATATTATTTGAGTAATTGATTCACTTTACAGAGGATAAGTCTCAATTTCATAGTCCTAAGTTTTATAATTGATTTATGTTTGAGCGTCTTACTTTGTAAAGTATAGGCGCTCTTTTGTGTTTTTGAAGATTTTGATAAGGAGGCAACTTATGAAAAGATATTATAAGCTCATGGCTCTTGTTTTATGCGTAATTATTTTGATCTCTTTTGTTGGATGCACTTCAACTGAAACAACAGATAACTCAGAGAAAACAAATGAAATAGTAAGACAAGACATTCCTGATACTGAATTAGGGATTTCATTAAAAATTCTTCGATATAATCCTTTTTGGTGCGATGTAACATCTAAAACAATAGATGAAGGGGAGTATTCAAATAAGATAATTTCTATGCTGAACTTACTTGAACACACAGGTGAAGTTGTTGATGAAATTTCATCAGAGAAACTTAAAGATGGTTATATTGACTTGCCAATTGAAACTGGTACATATTGGATTGAAGCTGGAGATAATATATTTCGCATTTCTTCTAAGGGTAAAATTTATTATGTTGAAAGACATCTTGGAAAAGGATATGAGCTCGATTATTCCAAAGAGCTAATTGATTTGGTATATGGCGGATGGTTTTATTATCCATATGACTACTATAAAGGATCATACGATGGAGATACTAAAGAATTAATTTTGAATCATGTATTTGAAGCTGAAAGTACAATCTCAATTTCAATTAAGGAAATTTCTTTCGATTCAAAAGAGGAAAATACTAACTTGATTACTATAGAGGTTATTTCGTCATTAGATCAATCAAGGTATGTGTGGGCTGAAACATATTTAAGCGAAGATAATAGAGGTAGTTTGGAACGTCAAATGATTGATTTTAAGGCAAATGAACCTGTAATATTAAAATTTTCTGTGTATTCATTTACTGGTAATCGTTATGGACTTGAGATACTATCTGATAATACTGTTTTGGATATTATTGTTAATAAATGATTGTAAAATTCGGAAGGAGAGGTAAAATTCTCCTTCCTTTTCTTTATCTAAACATAGGTGTATAATAATTCTAAATTCCTAGAATTTGTTTTATACGGAGATATTGTATGAACATAGTAATTATTGGACTTGGTACTATTGGTAGGACTATTTTGAAGTCCCTTGCCGATGACAATCATACCATTACAATTATTGATGATAACAACGACAAGATTCAGAGTCTTATTGAGAAGTACGATGTATACGGCGTTGTTGGTAATGGCGCATGTATGGCAATCCAACAGGAAGCCCATGTTAAAGATGCAGATTTAGTTATTGCCCTCACCAAGAGCGATGAGGTTAACATTTTAGCATGTCTTACTGCTAAGAAGGTTGGAGCTAAGAACACAATTGCTAGAGTTCGTAATCCTGAATATCGTCAGCAGGTTATTGGTATGAGAGAGGAACTTGGCCTTTCCATGATCATTAACCCTGAGAAGGAACTTGCCCAGGAAGTATTTAACCTTATTAACTTGTCAGCCGTTGCACAGGTTGAGCACTTTGCTAAGGGCAAGGCCTTGCTTGTTGAAGTTGAAGTTGATGCTGGTTGCTCTCTTATTGGCGAAAGTCTTATTACTTTGAGCAAAAAGCTTACAACTAGAGTTCTTATTTGTGCTGTTCAGAGAGGTGCTCAGATAATCATTCCTTCCGGTTCATTTGTTATTCAGGAAGGCGATAGGATTAACTTTACATCTGACGCAAACTCACTTTCTAGATTTTTGTCCGAGGCTAAGCTTATTAAATCTCCACTTAAGAACATCATGATCGTTGGTAACGGCATGAGTGCATATTATTTGGCAGATGAGCTTTCTAGGAAGAAGTTTAATACTAAGCTCATTGTGGGAGACAAGGATACTGCCGAAAAGATGGCAGAAAACCTTTCTAAGGCTACAGTTGTACACGGAAATGGCACGCAGCACGATATCCTTATCGAAGAGGGTATTGAAGCCATGGATGCTTTTGTTGCTCTTACAAATATTGACGAAGAGAACATGATTGTTTCCATGTTTTCTAATAGAATGAAGGTAAAGAAGACTATTACTCAGATTAAGAACGAGGACCTTTACCACATGCTCGATACTCTTGGAATTAAGAACACAGTTTCTCCTAAGGAAGTTGTGGCTGACAGAGTTATTAGCTACATTAGAGCCTTGGACAACAGCCGTGGTAGTAATGTACTTACACTTTATAGACTTGTTAATAACGAGGTTGAGGCTCTTGAATTTGCAGCTAAGACAGAGGAGAAGTTCTACAACACTCCACTTAAACAGCTTAAACTCAAAAAGAATTGCCTTATAGCATGTATTAATCGTAAAAATGACGTAATTATCCCAGATGGTAATTCTGTTATTTTGCAGGGCGACAATGTAATCGTTGTAACAACACATAAGAACTTCAACGATTTGAGCGATATTTTCCAATAGGACTAGACCATGAATTTCAAAAAACTTGGCAAAATTTTAGGTAAAATAATGATTTTAGAGAGCATCTTGATGGTTGCTCCTATTATTGTGTCCTTAATTTATAGAGAATCCCTTAGAAATGTGCTTGCCTTTGTTATTCCGGCTGCATTGCTTGCTATTATTGGTTCTCTTATTCAGCTGCCTAAGGTGTCTCGTAACACCCTTTACCAAAAGGAAGGCTTTGCCCTGGTTGCTTTTGGATGGATTGTTATGACACTCTTTGGTGCATTGCCCTTTGTTATTAACGGAGATATTCCAAATTACATAGACGCATGTTTTGAGATTATGTCAGGATTCACCACAACTGGCGCAAGTATTGTGGATGACATAACAGCACTTTGCCATTCTACATTGTTTTGGCGCAGTTTCTCTCACTGGATTGGTGGTATGGGTATTCTGGTATTCGTACTTATCTTTATTCCTGAGAGTAATGAAGGTTCTTCCATGCATCTTTTGAGAGCTGAATCGCCAGGACCCCAGGTAGGTAAAATTGTATCTAAAATGAAGGTTACAACTAGAATTTTGTACCTTATTTATCTTGGTTTAACTATTTTGGAGTTTGTAATATTGCTCTTTGATAAGCCAATTCCTGGATACGAAAACGAAAAGGTTTTCTTCAGCGCATTAACTGCAATTGGCAGCGCAGGTACAGGTGGATTTGGATTTATTCCTGGTAGCATGGAGCTTTTTAATCCATTCTCACAGTACGTAATTGCTATTTTCTTAATTTTGTTTGGTGTTAACTTCAGCCTTTACTATTTGATCCTTATTGGACAGGCAAGGGCTGTGTTTAAGAGTGAGGAATTTAGAACTTATGGCTTGATTGTTATTTTAGCAATTGCCATTATTTTTGGTTCCTTAGTTCTTTATCCTAATGTATATCCTCAGAATTACACTATAGAGGAAGCCTTTAGACATACACTTTTCCAAGTTGCATCTATTGGTACGACAACAGGATTCTCTTCCACAGACTTTAATTTGTGGCCTATGCCTGCAGTTGCAACTCTTATAATCTTAATGATTATTGGTGGTATGGCAGGTTCAACTGCTGGTGGTACCAAAACATCTAGAATTGTTATTGCACTAAAGGGATCTTATATCAACATCCGAAAACTCATTAACCCAAGATATGTTCCTAAGACTAAACTTGAGGGCAAAATCATGGAGGATAAGACAGTAAACGGCGTATTTGCGTTCTTTACTCTTTATTTTTTCATGTTGATTGCAGTTGTATTCTTGCTTTGTCTAGATCCAATTAATGGTCAGACAGTTACATATGTTTCCGACGCAGGCACATACACCGTTAAGCATGGCCTGTTTAGTAATTTGACTGCTGCAATTTCATGTATGTCTAATATTGGTCCTGGTTTTGAGGCAGTGGGCGCATATGGTAGTTTCTCTGGATACACAATGCTTTCCAAGGCATTGCTTACTCTTACCATGCTTATTGGTAGACTAGAAATTTTGCCTGTTCTCATTTTGTTTAACCCTAAGGCTTGGAAAAAATTCTAATATGACACAAAAGATTTTATTTAAACCAATAGATTCAAAGGTTAGAACTATCGGACGTACATGCTTAGATGCAAATAATACAAGATGGCTTGGTTTGTCTGGCTCTGGAGTAGAATTTGTTGTCTCTAAGGGCTCTGTTAGCGTATCCCTAGTTGCTGACTCCATGTATGTGTCTGAACCCCACAGGGCAAGATTTGCGGTCTATGTAAATGATGAACTAATTGTTGATCGTGTTTTGGATGAGCCTGAATATGTCGTTGCTCATGAAGGTTTCAATGATTCTTACATAGTAAGAGTGATTAAGGTATCTGAATGCGCTCAGTCAACAATAGGAATTAGTTCAATTACTGTAGAAAGTGGAGCAGAGGTTACACCTACTCTACATAAGGACAAGCTAATCGAGTTCATTGGAGATTCAATTACATGTGGATATGGCGTAGACAATGAAGATCCAACATCTAAATTCACTACTGCAACTGAAGATTTTAGAAAATCCTATGCATATTTGACTGCAAAAGCATTGAACTGCGACTACAGCATGGTTTCTTACAGTGGATATGGCATTATTTCTGGATATACAGAGAGCGATACACCTCATCCTGACATTTTACCTCCAATATACGACAAAGTTGGATGGTCCATGGGGACAAATGGTGATTTTTCTATCTCAAATATTAAATGGGATTTCTCTAAAGAGCCTGACATTGTAGTAATAAATCTTGGAACAAACGATGCAACATATGTTAAGGACCATGTAAACAGGGCAGATTTGTTTTCTACCAAGTACATTGAATTCCTTAAGGTAGTGCGTAGCAAGTACCCTAATGCGCCAATTATTTGCTCTTTAGGTATAATGGGAGATTCACTCTATCCAGCAGTTGTAAAGGCTGTTAGACTTTATGCAGAAGAGACTTTAGACAATAATATTTCTTCAATAAAGTTTGATGTCCAGAAGCCTGAAGATGGATATTCCACAGGATATCACCCGACACACAAGACATATATTAAGGCCAGCAAGCTTTTGACTGACTACATCATAGAAAATATTAAATATTAAGGAGTTAAACATGGAATATTGTAGATTTGGCGACAAATTGTTAGTAAGAATAGATAGAGGAGAGGAAATCATCTCTAACCTTATGGAAGTTGTTAAGAAGGAGAATATTTCCTTGGCTTCAGTATCTGCTCTTGGTGCTGTTGGCTATTTCAAGGTTGGCGTTTATAGTGTAGAGGAAAAGAAATACTATTCTAATGAATTTAGAGGCGAGTACGAGATTACATCCCTTTATGGAACAGTTACAACAATGAACGACCTTCCATACATTCACCTTCACTTTAGCGCAGGTGACAAGAGTGGTGTTGTATATGGCGGACACTTAAATGAGGCTGTTGTATGCGCAACATGCGAAATGGTAATTGACGTTATTAATGGCAAGATTGATAGATTTAAGGATGAGGAAGTTACAGGTCTCAACCTCTTTAAGTTTTAAATAATCTGTCGAAACTATCCTTGTAAATATGGAACAAGGATAATATAATGTTTCAGCGCTTTAATTCTAAGACTTGAGGTAATTAGATGGCTAAAGGCATTCGCAGGTTCAAAATGTCCATTTGGGGCTTTAACAAGCGAGATGTCACATCTTATCTATCGACAATTTTCGACGAAACAGAACGCGTTTTAGAGGATAATGAACGTATTCTTGGTAGAGTTTTATCAGAAGCTGAGATTCAAGCTGAACTTAGAGCTAAAGCAATTATTCTCGATGCGGAGATTAAGGCTCAAGCTATTATTTCACAAGCTGAACTTGAGAGTTTGGCTATAAGGCAAGAGAATGACTTAATACGCTGTCACAATATGGAACTATTAGAGAGTGCCGAAAGGGCTATTCTAAGGCTTAAAAGCGATATCGATCGCTTACAACATGATTAATTTGAACGGAGCAAAACAATGCTTGAAATTGACAAGTACAAACAAGACCTGCAGGTTCTCAGAGCAGATATTGAACTTATGGGGTCATCCATGGATTTGGAGGCCATGCAGGATAAGGTAGATGAGTTAGAGCATACAGCAGCTGAGCCTAACTTCTGGGATGATCCAGACAGAGCGCAGTCCATTTTGGCTAAGGCTAAGACATTAAAGGACAAGCTCGATGTGCAGAAGGATATGGAATCCAGAGTAGATGACTTGGACGTTATGATCGAACTTGCAGAGATGGAAGACGATCAGTCCATGGTTGACGAGATTGGACAGGAACTTACAGCTCTTAGAGAGAAGTTTGATGAAGTTAAGCTTTCTACACTTCTTACAGGACAGTACGACGCAAATAACGCTATTATTACATTCCATGCTGGTGCCGGTGGTACAGAGGCTATGGACTGGACAGGAATGCTTGTTCGTATGTACTCTAGATGGGGAGAGAGACACGGCTTTAAGGTTAAGGTTCTTGATTGGCTTGACGGCGAAGATGCTGGCGTTAAGAGCGCTTCTCTTATGATCGAAGGAACTAATGCATATGGATTTTTGAGATCCGAAAAGGGCATTCATCGTCTCGTACGCATTTCACCATTTGATTCCGCAGGTAGACGTCACACATCCTTTGCAGCTTTAGAGGTAATGCCTGAGCTTGACGATAGCATCAAGATTGACATTAATCCAGCAGACCTTCAGGTTGATACTTATAGATCCAGCGGTTCTGGTGGTCAGAAGGTTAACAAGACAGATTCTGCTGTACGTATTACTCACGTTCCAACAGGTATCGTAGTTTCTTGTCAGACTGAGAGATCTCAGGTTCAGAACAGAGCTACTGCTATGAAAATGTTGGAGGCTAAACTCTTTGAACTTAAGGAAAGAGAGCACAAGGATACAATTGATGAACTCAAGGGCGTATCTTTGGAAATTGCCTGGGGTAGCCAGATTCGTTCTTACGTATTCTGTCCTTATACATTGGTAAAGGACCACAGAACTAATTACGAAGAGGGTACAGTTAATACTGTAATGGATGGTAAAATTGATGGATTCATCAACGCATACCTTTCTGCACAGGCTAACGGTACACTTATTAAATAAAGATTTTACGGTCCTATTTATATAAATTATGAATAGGACTTTTATTTATCTATGTCTAAGTTTGTCCAAAAATTTTACTAAATTTATGGATTCAAATTTGTTGACAAACAACAATTATTAGAGTATTATCTATAGCGTTTGAAATGCGGTGGGTGTAGTTCAGTTGGTAGAGCGTCAGATTGTGGCTCTGAATGTCGTGGGTTCGAATCCCATCACTCACCCCATTTTTTTTGCCCAAAAATAGGGGTGTAGCCAAGCGGTAAGGCACCAGACTTTGACTCTGGCAGTCGCTGGTCCGAATCCAGCCATCCCTGCCATATTTTTCGCCCCATTAGCTCAGTTGGCAGAGCACTTGACTTTTAATCAAGGTGTCTGGAGTTCGAATCTCCAATGGAGCACCATTTAATCCTGACTTAATCGTCAGGATTTTTTGTTTTATAAAATCCTTTTGCATTAAAAAAGACCTCCAAAGGGAGACACTCCGTAAGGAAGTTGTCTCCCTTTGGCTATGGGATTTCGCCTTGGTGCGAAATTCACCTACGATTCTTTTGTAAATAATGTAGGAAATGTTTGATACACTTATAAAGCAATTCAAACAAGCAGAGGGTATTACCGAACAGTTAAAAGTGGATAACCAAATGGAATGGCTTGCTCGGATGAACAACATTCGCAGCAGAGCCACAGAAATCATAAATCAGGATATAATTTATAAGTAACAAAAACAGCAGGGAGACTTGAAATAAGTCTTTGTTGCTGTTTTTATCTTAATTGCTGATGATTTACAATCAAATCAGTTAAGTAATCGTAGCTCTATATTGTGTTGGTGTCATGCCGTAATGTCTTTTAAAGAGTTTAATAAAATAATTTAAATCTATGATACCACATTCTTCGGCTACGATTTGAATTTGCTTATCGGTATGAGTAAGGATATATGCAGCGTTTTCCATCCGTTTTCTGCGAACGTAATCTGTTAGCGTTTCCCCGCATTCTTTCTTAAAAGTTGCGGATAGATAACTTGCATTGACATTCAAATTGGCAGAGATATTTTTAAGAGATAGATCGGAAGAAAGATCATAAGAAATAAGCGTAATAACTCGTCCAACCAAATTGGAGTATTTTTTTAAAGAGTGTTCTTTTACCAAAAGGCAATATTTTCGTATCATCTCTTTTTGCAATTCCAAACTGTCTTCAATCGAAAAGAGAGATTCGATCTTTTCTGCAAAATGAGAAGATAACCTATGTATATGAAACTGATGAACTTCACCGAATTCTGCGGATTTA
>JAFYSJ010000014.1 GCA_017559445.1 Clostridia bacterium | reverse complement strand
CCTTATTGCCCAAGAAGAAGTCCCCCTTAAGGCACATACATATACAGATAAGAACGACGATACATGTAACGTTTGTGGATATGTTCGTGATATAAACTGTGCACATACAGATGTAGAAAAGCTTGTGGGAAAAGATGCAACATGTACTACAGCTGGTTTAACAGAAGGTAGCAAGTGTAAAAAGTGTGGCGAAATCCTTGTAGCTCAGACAGTAATTGCAGCCAAGGGACATACAGAGGTAAAGGATGTAGCAGTTGCTGCTACATGTACTCAGTCTGGATTAACAGAGGGTAAGCATTGCTCCGTATGTAACAAGGTGCTTGTGGCACAGACGGTAGTTGCAGCTAAGGACCATAACTATATCAGTGTAGTAACTCCTCCAACAATGAATAGTCAGGGATATACAACACATACTTGCTCTAATTGTGGAAGCAGTTACATTGATACATATGTAGATCCCACAACACCTACACCTGCACCAACAGTAGCACCAACAGCTACACCAACCGCAACACCAACACCAACCGCAACACCAACGCCCACAGCAACTCCGATTCCTTATTCTGTAGGATTCACTTATGAGGTAAATGATGACGGAACAACTTGTACAATTACTGGTATAGGTACATGTAAAGATAAGGATCTCATTATTGGAGAAAAGATAGATGGCTATACAGTAACATGTATCGGCTACCAGGCTTTCCAGGGATTAGATATTCGTAGTGTAGTAATTCCTAATACAGTTACAATTATCAAGCCTTCTGCATTTTCTCAATGTGCTTCATTGATTAGTGTAACTATTCCAAATAGCGTTAAGGAGATGCATCAGTACGTATTTTTCAAATGTGAATCATTAGAGGAAATCGTTCTACCTAATGGGTTAAAAACCATATCTTCAGATATATTTGGTTGGTGTACTTCTTTGAAGAGTATTACTATTCCAAATAGTGTAACTGCAATTGATAGATCCGCGTTTTCTCATTGCGAAGCATTAGAAAGCATAGTAATTCCTGATAGCGTTAAGACAATAGGTGATGGTGCGTTTGGGGGTTGCTTTAGGCTTAAGAATGTCACAATAGGAAAAGGCGTAACAACTATAGGGGATGGGGCCTTTGAATTATGTAGAGAATTACAAAGTATTGTTATTCCCAATAATGTAACAAAGCTTGGCGCGTATTGTTTTACGCAATGTTATGAGTTAAAGAGTGTAATTCTTTCTAGTGGTCTTAGTACTATAAGAGAATCGACATTTATTAATTGCACTAAGCTTGAAACCGTAGTAATTCCAGAAGGAATAAAGACTATAGGACAAAATGCATTTGAAAATTGTCAGTCACTAAAGAAGATTGATTTGCCAAACGGGTTAGAAGAAATTGGGAATGGCGCCTTTGGAACATGCTATAGCCTTACAACTGTAAATATCCCTAGCACAGTAAAGATTATTAGAGCTGGTGCTTTCCGTGAGTGTACATCCTTGGCAAGCATGGTTATTCCTCAAATCGTAACCATTTTGGAAGAATACGCTTTTGAAAATTGCACTTCGTTAATGAATGTAAAACTTTCATCAAGCACCCCCTATGATACGACTGTATTTATGGGTTGCAATGAAAATCTTGTAATTGAGACATATTAATAGCTAACCGCAGGGGTGTTCCGAAAGGGATGCCCTTTGCTTTTATAAAAAAACGAATCCTAAAATTCCTAAACCGAGAAATCCAGAAAGCCTTGAAATATGCATTGCTCGCAAGAGGGCATGCTATTTTACCAAAATAAGTATCAAATATATTGAGAAATTTAATACATATTGTAAAATGGTAGGGAAATAATGTATTTCACGTCCGCATGACATTTCACGTGCAAAGCACATCAAACGGCCTATGGCCTCAAGGGAGTTCGATATGAAAAAACTACTTATCTTAACATTATCCCTAACACTTATTCTCACAGCTTGTAGCACATCTGTGACATCAGATGCTGTGCCTACAGCTACTCCTACACCAGAAAGTTCTAGCCAGGTCACGCCAACAGCCACTCCATCGGCTACACTTGAACCTAGTGCCACAGCCACTCCAACTCCAACAGAAGAGCCAACAGCTACACCAGAGCCAAGTGCCACAGCGCAGCCCACTGAGGAGCCCGTAGCCACAGCAACGCCAGTACCACAGGAGACTTCTGCACCACAGGCCACAGCAACCGCCAAGCCAACAGCTACACCTAAGCCAGCTGCTCCTACAGCAGTGCCCACAAGTGTGCCAACACCAGAGCCAAACACATCCGTTGGCCTGACATATAGGGTGAATCCGGACGGCGTTACATGCACAGTAACAGGTAAGGGCACATGCAAGGATAACGATGTAATTGTCCCATCCCAAATCGATGGATATAAGGTAACAGTAATTGGCGAGCGTGCATTCTATGGCAAGACTGTTGGTAATCTCGTTTTGCCCCAGACCCTTCAGCGAATCGAAAAGGAGGCCTTCGGTAAAACTTATCCATCAAACCTTGTGATTCCAGAAGGCGTTACATACATTGGTGAGGCAGCCTTTGTGGATTGCACTAACTTAAAAGAAATCGTTTTGCCTGACTCTGTCACATACATTGGCCGTCGAGCCTTCGATAATTGTTATCAGCTCATTAGTTTTACATTCCCTAAGGGTGTTACGGAGGTTTCAGAATCTATACTCTGGGATTGTAGTCATCTTGCAACTGTGGAACTCCACGACGGAATAACCAAGATTTGCGATAACGCCTTCTACAACTGCAACTCTCTTACAACACTTAAGTTGCCAGTTGGTGTTAAGAGCATTGGATTTAGAGCTTTTGAGAGATGCTATAGTCTGGAGAGAATTAATTTCCCCAAGGGTCTTGAGGAAATTGGTGAGCGCGCTTTCTATGATTGTTGGAAGCTTAAGGATTTCACATTACCAGATACTCTTAAGACAATTGGCGATAATGCATTCACAAATTGCAAGGTTCTCACTAAGATGACTCTGCCAGATAGTCTTACTAATATTGGAAACGAAGTTTTTATGGATTGCAAAAACATAACAACTGTAGTTTTCCCAAGCAATGCTAAGACCATTGGCAACTGGTTCACAAATTGCGAATTAATCACAACCATTGTAATTCCAGATACAGTTACAACAATCGGAGATAGAGCATTCTATGGATGGCATAGCCTCCAGTCAGTTGACTTGCCTCAGGGCGTCACATACATTGGTGATAGAGCTTTCTTTGAGTGTTACTTGGTGCCTGAGATAAATATCACAGATAAGGTAACATATATTGGAAATTTCGCTTTTGCAGGTTGTGCTGCAATAACTAGCTTTGTAATTCCAGAGGGAATAACAGAAGTATGTGGTGGTACATTTGAAGCTTGCAGAAACTTGTCCAGCATTGTAATCCCTAATAGCGTTGTGCGTATTGGCAGTTATGCATTTAATTATTGCAACAGCATTACGGAGCTAGATTTGCCAGATAATCTAGAATCAATTGGTGTTATGGCATTTGCTGGCTGTCGCTTTACTAATATCGACATTCCTAAGACAGTACAGTATATAGGAATGAATGCATTTGAAGGTTGCATCAATCTTGTTAGTGTAGTAATTCCAGATGGAATTTTCCGTATCCACGATGAGACATTTGAGAAGTGCACTTCCTTGCAGAGCGTTGTTATTCCAAACAGCGTAGAGGAAATTGGCAAGTTTGCTTTTGCAGAATGTGGAGCTTTGACAAGCATTACTCTGCCAAATGGTTTGACAGAGATTGGAGATGGCGCATTCCAGTACTGTCCGTTTAAGGAAATTACAATTCCTAATAGCGTAACTAAAATTGGAAAATCTGTATTTTTGTACTCAAGTCTTGTGAGAATAGAGATTCCAGATAGTGTTACATCTATTGGAATGCATGCCTTTGAAAACTGCAGAAAGCTAGAGTATATTAAACTTCCCAATACATTGACAGAAATTAGCGAAGGTACATTTGAGTATTGCATTAGCTTACTTAGCATAGAGTTACCAGATAGCGTGAAGGTTATTGGTAAGGATGCATTTGCCAACTCAGGCCTTAGGAGCATAGATTTGAATTGTGTTCAAAAGGTAGGACAGGCTGCATTTGACGCCACTAATTTGGAGTCAGTGAACATAACAAGTACAGTAACGCATATTGGTGTGTACGCATTCCGTGCATGTAACAGATTGAATAGCGTAGTGATTCCAAAGAATGTTGAATATGTAGGAGACAGCGCATTTAAGAGCTGTAAAAATTTACTGAGACTGGAAATTCCCAAGGGATTTGAGAACTTAAGTTACATTATTTATGACTGCAGTCCTAACTTAGAGGTAATTGAATATTAGGAATAAGAGGTGAAAAGTAGGGGACATATTCCCAAAGGCTTTTCACCTTTTGCTTTATGTGGACATGATATGCATGCTGCGCAAATGTGAAATAGATTCGCCGTGATATGCGATCAGTGTTTCGGCTAGTTTACAAATAAAGAACCTTGTAGTATAATCAGCAAGCGCTTTGCGTAAATCACATATTTTGCCTTCATAGCTCAGTAGGTAGAGCGCATCCATGGTAAGGATGAGGTCATCAGTTCGATTCTGATTGGAGGCTCCATGAGACAGGTTGTAAGACCTGTCTTTTTTTGTTGGTATTATTAGCGAGGAACAAAAAAATACCCAAGGCGTTTTGTTTGCCTTGGGTATTCCACTATCTAGATTTTATTTCTTCAGGATAAATCCCTTTTTCTTAAGGAAGAAGAATGTTCCTGCGCCACCACCAGCTACTACTGTAGCAGAGGATACGCCTATGATCAAGCCAACATTGTTCTTAGGTTCCTCAGCACCACAGGATGTGCAAATGCCATTTTCGTATGTGTGTTCAAGTTTAGAACTTTCATCTGTTACGGTATCCTTCTTACCGCATGTGTCGCATGTAGCAGTCTTGGTTCCGTCTGCCTGACATGTTGCATCATTATTAGAAATATAGTCGCCATAGTTATGACCAAGGGCAGGAATTGCTTCAGTAGAGGAGTCACCACAGATTGTGCATGTGATAGCCTTAACACCTTCGTCTTCACAAGTAGGAGCCTTAGTTACAGTGCCTTCACCCCAGTTGTGAGGAGTTGTTGGGATAACTTCAGTCTTAGTCTTATCACAAGATTCACAAGCGTAGGTCATTGTACCCTCGTTCTTGCAATCAGGTTCCTTAGTTACAGAACCATTGTCCCAAGTATGTCCTGTAGCTTCAATTACTTCAGTTCTAGTCTTGGAACAAGTTGTGCAAGTGTAAGTCATAACGCCTTCATCTTCGCACTTAGGAGCAGTAGTTACTACGCCATCGTCCCAGGCATGTCCTGTAGCAGCAATTGTCTCTGTCTTGGCCTTAGCGCAAGTAGAACACTTAAATGCCTTAATACCAGTGTCTTCGCAGGCAGGCTCTTTAGTTACAGTACCATTGTCCCACTTGTGACCAGTAGCTGCGATAGTCTCAGTCTTAGTCTTGGAACATGCAGAACAATTAAATGTCTTGGTTCCTGTCGTTTCACAGGCAGGCTCTTTAGTTACAGTACCGTTGTCCCACTTATGGCCAGTAGCAGCGATGGTCTCTGTCTGTGTCTTAGTACATGCACTACACTTAAATGTTTTGGTTCCTGTTGTTTCACAGGCAGGCTCTTTAGTTACAGTACCGTTGTCCCACTTATGGCCAGTAGCTGCGATGGTCTCAGTCTTAGTTTTAGTACATGTCTTGCACTTAAATGTCTTAACACCAGTGGCTTCACATGTAGGAGCTGTGGTTACAGTACCATTGTCGTAGGAGTGGTCAACTGTAGCAACAGATTCAGTCTTAGTCTCAGAACAATTGTTGCACTTGAATGTCTTAACGCCTGCAACTGTGCAAGTAGGCTGAGTTGTTATAGTGCCATTGTCCCACTTGTGTCCAGTGGCTGCAACGGATCTGTTCTCAGAATGAGTACAGTTCTTACATGTGCGAGTCTCTGTGCCAGCCTCTGTACATGTAGGAGCCTTAGACACAGCCCATGAACCATAGCTGTGAGCTGTCTTGGCAATAGTTGTACCAGAAGCAGTCTTAGTGTTACATGCTACGCAGTATGTATCACCAGAGTAACCTTCCTTGCTACATGTTGCAGCTACAGCATTCTTAATAGTAGTAGCACCGTGTGCAGTCTTGGGAATAGTAGTACCAGTCTTAACTAGTGTGTTACATGCGTTACAGTAAGAGTCGCCAGTGTAACCTTCTTTGCTACATGTTGCAGCTACAGCATCCTTAATAGTAGTAGCACCGTGTGCAGTCTTGGGAATGGAAGTACCCTTAGTAACAACCTTGCCACAGGAGTTACATACTGTGTCTCCTGTGTAACCTTCCTTGGAGCAGGTAGCGGCTATCTTACCAGTTACGGAAGTGGAGGTATGTGTACATGGAGCCTTAGTAGCTTCAATAACCTGGCTAAGGATGTAGTCATGACCTGTCTGGTTTGCGTACTGGTTGTTAATGTTGTTCTTAATCTTGTTAAACTCGTCTGTGAGAGCATTGGAGTTGTTCATGTTAAGAGTAACATTGGAATATTTGTTTGTGCTGGCAGCACTAACGTCTACAAAACCAACTTTGTTCATGTTAGCAGTTTGCTTAAGGAGATATGCGTTAGTAACTGCGATCATCTCATCTACCATGGCGCCAATATTAATTGTCTTGTTCTCAACAGTGAGAGTAAGACCACGCATGGGGTTGTAAAGACCGAGAACAAGGATAACGGCATTGCTATTGCTGGAGCGAATAGCATTAACGGCCTTCATGGTTTCTGTGGAGTATACAACGCTCTCATAAAGGAGATACTCCATTACAAGGGCAACATTTTCTGCATTCTTGGTACTTAATACACTGGAGTATTCGTTTTTAAGCTTAGTGCGCAAAGCAGCTACTTCGGCCAAAAGGGAAGGATCTGTAATATAGTTCTCCCATGGAACAGTTGAGCTGTTCATGAGGCCAGAAATAGCAGCCTCAATAAATGTGGCGCCGTCAATCTGGAATGTAATGATATCGGCCTTGGGTAAAGCCTTTGTAACATTACGATTAGAGGTAATGTATTTAACAGCCTCTGTTGAGGAGAGGCCACCTTCGAGGGCAGCGTTTGTGTAATTAATATTTAACTGCTCAGCAAATTTATCGGTGTATCCATTGGACCAGTCATCGATAACTTGGCTACCAGCAGCTGTAATTCCACCGAGAGCAACATAATGAGAGTTGCTGGTTTTAACATATCCAATATGTAAGGACTGTTTGTAGTTGCTAGCATAGTTGTTTCGATCAGAAGATGTAACCTTTAACAGGCTAGCTAAACAGTTGCCCATATCACCATCTGCAGCTTCAGCAGGGGTCTTGCCCAAGGTAAATGCAGATGCTGTAATTGCAACGATTAGCAATAAAACAGTCAAATAACGGAAGATTTTCATAGACATAGATAATGTGTAGTGCACGTCAATAAGGGTACAATACACTAGTCCTCCTTATATAAATAATAAACTAAACTTTTGCTATTATATATAAAGCCTATATGTAATTCAACAGAAATGGTTGGGATAAAAGTAAATAAAGATGCTGTAGGATGGACTTTTTCTTTGTTATATGTTAATACTTTTAGAGATGTTTATATTTGTTAAGGTTCTATAAAATGATTGCTATTTCTAATTTAAACAAATTTTATAAGACACGCCGCAGAATGCACCATGCTTTGAAGGATATTAACCTGGAGTTACCAGACAAGGGACTTGTATTTGTGTTAGGTAAGAGTGGTAGTGGTAAGTCTACACTTTTGAATCTAATCAGCGGTTTAGACACAGTTAGTTCAGGTAAAATTGTGGTGGATGGAAATGTAATCTCTGAATTTAGTGAGGAGGAGTTTACCTATTACCGCAACAGTTGTGTTGGATTTATTTTTCAGGATCACCATTTGATTGATGATTTGACATTGTATCAAAATATTAAGCTGGTATTGGATTTGCGTAATATTAAGGATTACTCCTTGATTTCTCAGGCTTTAGAGCAGGTGGGTCTTAAGGGATATGAACATCGTTATCCTAGGGAACTTAGCGGCGGTGAACGTCAGCGAGTCGCTATTGCTCGTGCTATTGTAAAGCAGCCTCGCATTATTTTGGCAGATGAACCTACAGGTAACTTGGATGGCAGAAATGCAGCAGAAGTTATGTCTTTGCTTAGAGGATTGGCCAAGAATTGCTTAGTATTGGTTGTATCCCATAACACAGCAGAGGTACAGGCTAACGCGGAGCGAATCATCGAGTTGTCTGAGGGCCGTGTAATAGAGGATATGACACGCAATCCTGATTATCCAGAGAATGCAGTTTTGGTAGAGGATGCAATCCACTGCCCTGGTGATCGAATTATGACAGATGAGGATGTCTCATTTATCAACGAGAGCTTGGGCAAGCAAAAGGCCAAGAGGTTTAATCTCAGAAAGGATAAGTTCAACAAGACACCAGATACTAAGCTTGAGGAGAGAGAGCTCGTTATCGAGAAGACAGGTCTTAAGTTCACTAAGGTAGCGGCTCTTAGTTTTGAATTCCTAAAGACTAAGATTGGTCGCATCTTTGTGGTAGCAGTACCTTTGGCTTTGATTTTGCTGATTATATTGCTTTCTCAGGCCTACATTAATTTTGATGGAAATCGTATTATTGCAGACCGCATGAAAAAGGCAGGACAGCAGGCTATTGTTTTGAGCAAAGAAATTTCCTTGGATGGTGTAGATAAGAATGCTCGCAGATATCCAGGCGTTGTCACCCAGGCAGACATCAATGCCTTTATGGCCACTGGCTTTTCTGGCAAGACATATCCTATTTTGAGTGTTTCTGTACCGATAACAACTCATAAGAATGCGTCTGGCATTAAGGCAAGCTATTTCTCATATGGTGTTGTGGCAAACGAGTCTTTGGGAACTGTTCTTGTGGACGAGGAGTTCTTTGTAAAGAATTTAGGCAAGCTGGAATATGTTGCAAAGGTTCGTAACGAAAGCCCTATAGGTGTGTATATTACAGACTACTTGGCAGATGTTATTTTGAATACCAACAATAACTACAAGGGTAAGTCTTATACAAGCCTTTTGGGTGAATATGTGTATGATTCCTTGGAAAATGGATCTATTTATATTAATGGAATTATCAAGACGGATTACGAGGAGAGATATAAGGAATTAATTGATAGGGTTAAGGAAAATAAAGAGACAGATATTGCTGCTCTCTATAACGACGAGGAGTTCCAGAAACTTAGTAGCGAACTGTATAGTTTCCTTGCATATTCATATTCATTTAATTCAAATTATGTAGAAGACTATAAGAATTCCGATGAAGCAGATTGGCACACATATGCTTGGAGCCATGTGCTTAAGTTTGATAATAAACCCAATTATGTCATTGATAGTGGATATGTATCATATAATCCCGAAACAACAATGGCAGATGGTCAGATTATGATGAGCTACAAGATGTATAACAGCATCTTTGGCACAGATTACAATGCAGATACCCTGGACACTTTTGTTCCTCATAAGGCAAAGCTTACTCAGTATTCATATTACGATATTGAAACTGAGACAGCTTTGTTTAGCGCTGAGGTTGAGAATGTAGGTCTTTATTATGGTCAGTGAATGACTGTAAGTAGAAGCGTGAGAGCCTTGTTTGATAAAAATCACGTAAGGCAGACAGGCATCTATTTTGAAGGTTTAAGCTATCTTTCGGATATTCTAGATATTGCAGAGGAGAGAAGCTTCATTCAGGATAGCATTACTATTGAGGGAATCCTCACTCTTAGCAGATGCGTTAGATTGTTTATCTTGATTTTCCAGCTGGTTAATATACTGTTGTGTGCTGCTGTTGTATTTATCTTTGTAAGTTTCTCTACTAAGATGATTAGGGACAAGCTTCACGAAATAGGTATTATGAAAGCTCTTGGCACAGGTAAGGGCACAATTAACACAATCTTTGGATTGCAGATTGGATTGATTGCTGTGTTTACTTTGGTGGTATCTGGTCTTGGATATTATTTCTTGATAGGGCTGGCTAATGACTTGTTTATCATATCCTTAAGGGAAATGGTACCGAGTCAGTTGGTGCTTGACTTGGATGTTTTGGTGTTTATTCCTAAGCTTGTGGCAGACAATGCATTGTTGGTTATTGTTTTGGCCATGGTTTCTTTGCTAGTGCCAATGTCCAGAATTAGCAAGATTCAGCCAGTAAAGATCATTAATAATAGAGATTAGCGCAATTTTCGTGAAAAAACTTTAATATATATATAGACACAAATAAATATACGAAAGAAAGTTCATTATTTCTTAAAGAAAAATAATGGAAATGCGTTGAATAAAAAACATTAGAGATATATAATTGTCATGTTTCGCGGTTTTGTGATAAAATTTGAGAAACATGACAATTATTTTTCATTTAAAGGAGATTATACTTATGAAGAAGAATAACCGTAAGGGCTTTACAATTGTTGAGTTGGTTATCGTTATTGCAGTTATCGCAATTCTTGCTACAGTACTTGTTCCTACATTTGGTAACGTAATCGCTGATGCTAAGAACACAGCTCTCATTCAGGAGATCAAGAACGAGCATACAAACTACACAATGAAGTATGCAACAGAGGACACATATTCTGAGAACGTTTTCATTGCAATCACAAAGAACTCTACAACAAACTATTATAAGTTTGCAAATGGTTCTATTGAGATGGATGGCGATGCTCCTAAGGTTTACACTGCAGCTCCTACTTGCTTGCCAATTTATAATGCAGCAACAGATGCTGTAACAGCAGCTGCACATACAGGTGATGGAACAACTTGCAGCGCATGTGGCGCAACAAAGTAATCCACACATCTAATACATAAGCTATGTTTAACACCACAGCACCCATTTATTGGTGTTGTGGTGTTTTACCATAAAACACCTGTAGGAAAGGAGCCTCTGTTATGTCCTTAGTGAAAAGCCGCAGGGGTGTTACCCTGGCAGAGTTATTAGTATCTATTGCATTGGTAGCCATAGTTATTGTTATGGTTGTTTCCTTTGCTCTGATGCTTAGCGAACGCACTAAGGCCAGCGAAGATAACCTTTTGTTCCAGCAGGATTATTCCATGGTAAAGACTGGTGTTGAGGTATGGATGTCTCAGGTGACAGATGTTGTAACTGCAGAGGGGGGGACAGAAGGCCAGATCGATGCAGTTATGCTTAAGTCAGGAGATAAGACTTTACAGTTTAAAAATGGTGTTTTAGATGGTAGTGAAATCGCTGCTAGGATGGAACACATTGGCTCAGTTACATTTATGCTTGTTGAAAATGCAGACCATGAGTACTTATTGTTCTGCAAGGTTACAAAGGCAGAGAGTAACGAGAGTTATATCTTCTCAGTTAATCCTCGAGTAGGAGAGAAGGTACAGATGGGAGGTACCCCATGACAAAGCTTATTTTAAAGCTCCGTGACCGTAAGGGTATCACCATGACAGAAGTCATCGTAGCCATGGCTATGGTGCTCATCATAACAGGTGCTGCTATTAGCTTGCTAATATCTTCACTGCAGTTTGATGAAAAATATAAATCCCAGATATATGCATATACAGCATGTGAAAGTGCAGTAAATTGTATGCGCTATACAGATAGCGCAGATGATTTAAATAAGTATTTACCTTTGTTGGGATTTGAAAAAACGGAAGAAAACACCTATGTGCTTTCAAGTAACTCTCAGGATGTTAAGGTTTCTATCCAGGGTGATACTTGGCAGCTGATGTTAGGTGGCGAAGTGATCTATGAGACAAAGAAGTGAACTTCATAAACGTATAACTATTAAGGGCATGGCTTCCAGCCGTAAAGGCGTGGGTACGGAGCTGGCCCTATTGGTGTTGTTAGTAGTTATTGCTTGTAGCATCCTTTTGGTTAGCTCAGCCATGCTTGGCAAGAGCAACTTAAATGATCATAAGGATCAGATGCTAGAGCGCATGGCTCTTGACCAGATTGCAGAGCAGATAATTGCTGGACAGACCGTTAACCATGAAGATTACGTCGTTTATCGACGTGTTGATAATAACTGGGTTAGTGATGACCCAGCTGTCGCACCAATCCATGTGGATGATGCAAATCTGGTTATTACAGATAAGGCAGGACAGATAAAACTTGTTGTATCTTGGGAGAACGGGGAGATAACCCGCTGGGATTACAATTAGGAACTAAAGATTTTTGGAGGGTGAATACCCAATGTTCGAAAATATACTAGGAAAGAAAATAGCTACACAAAGCGGCGTGGTAATATCCATTGACCCCTTGGCTGAAAATATCTTTTTTTGTGCGGTTAACGATGATATGACTGAGTTAGAGGCAGATGGAGTAGAGTATACTCCCAAGGCTTTTGATCAGATGTTCTATGATGAACTAGAGAAAGTTATTTTAACTAAGCAGGAAGAGAATCCTGGAGTAAGCATGAATAAGGCAGCTGTTATTTTGCCTGATCAGTTGTTCCTTATGGATTTGATTAACATTCCTGTTATTCATCGTAAGGCAATGCAGCACTCATTGAGTCTTGCTGTAGAGGCTATCTACAACAATGCTGAGGATCTGAATCTCATGACATATTCTGTACAGCAGACTAAACAGGCAGCCACATTTGGTATTGTTGGTGCTCGTAGAGATTTGATTGAGAATGTAAGACGAGCTTTTTCTAATAAGGGAATTGCTGTAACAGGTGTTACATTTGCATCTAACGCCATGGTAAATGGCGCTATGGCTTTAAATCCTAAGCTTAAGGGAGACACATTCCTCTTAGTGGATGTTAAGGAAAAATATACAAGATTCGCCTTTGTAGTACGAGGGGTAACCATGGGATATTACGATGTTCCCTTTGGATATGGCATTTTGTCCACATCTCGTATGTTCACAGATGATATGCTCTTTAACCACACATCTGGTGAACTCCTGGTCCTTAATGCAAAGGAGAGAGCACGAGCAAAGCAACTTACCATGGAGGGAGCACTTTCTGATGAGGAGAGAGAGGCTATCTTAAACGGTGAGACAGTAGATGAAGAGTTACTTCGCAGAGCTTCTCGTAGACGTCCTAAGTTTATGCAAAGACCTATGCCAGAGACAGATACTGGTGTTGTATATGAGAATTTCCGCAACATTATTAAGTGGACATTGGAACTTATTAACAACAACCCAAATATTGTTTCACTTGCTAAGCTTGAAAAGGTGTATGTAAATATACCTAGGGAGTATAGATTTGTATTGGAGAGAGCTAACAAGAACAAGGACCAGCATGGAGTTACATTCTTGCCATTGTTAGCAGATGCTAGAAATACAGAGATTACAGCTAATTTGGAGTTGTATGGTGGCTTCTATATGGACCAGTACAACGAGGCTAATATTTTCTAGTGGGGTATAAATGGATCAGTTTTATGTAATTTGTGTTTACGTAATAGCAGGTATTCTTGGCCTTTGTGTAGGTAGCTTCCTTAACGTTGTTATTTATCGTTTGCCAAGAGAGCTTAGCTTAGCTTTTCCAGGTTCTCACTGTACTAGATGTGATTACCAGCTTAAATGGTATGACAATATTCCAGTATTGTCTTGGATTATGCTTAAGGGTAAATGCCGCAAGTGTGGAGAGCCAATTTCTGTTAGATATACAGTGGTTGAGCTGGCTAACATGGTAATGTGGCTGTTGTCTGTACTGCTTTTCTGGGCAACAAGCCCTGTATATGCGGTATTAAGTGCAATTGTATGTTCTACAATGATCTGTATTTTCTTTATAGATTTGGAGCACATGCTGATTTATAACCGTTTTGTCCTTATTGTGGCAGCAGCTGGTATTGTGGCCATGTTCCACGATGGATATACAAAGCCTGCAGACCATGTTATTGGTGCATTGGTAGGCGGCGGATTGTTTGCATTGCTTTATTTTGGAGCTATTTGGGTACTCAAAAGAGAGGCCATGGGCTTTGGAGATGTTAAGTTTGCTGCAGCTATTGGATTACTTTTGGGATGGCAGAAGTTTCTTTTTGCAGTTCTCATTGCGTCTGTAGTTGGTAGCATTGTATTGGTTCTCCTGAACCGTATTAATAATCAGGAGAGAACAACAGAGTATCCCTTTGGACCGTTTTTGGTAGGTGGAGCTCTGGTGTCTATGTTTATTGGAGCACCACTTATTACATGGTACGTGGCTCTGATAATTGGATAAATATTATTTTAGATTGGAGGTATTGCTGTGCAAAAGTTTAGATACGTAGCTGTAAATTTACAAAAACAGAAGATTAAAGGCACATTCATCGCAAAGGATGAGCATGACTTGGCAGCACAGCTGGCTAAGCAGAGTCTATATCTTATTTCTTGCAAGGCCCATACCAATGATACTCCTTCTGCTTTCTTTACACTTTCTGTAGGTAGCACAGTGTCCTTGACAGAGCTGACAACATTTTGTCGTCAGTTTGCTATTATGCAAAACACAGGCATTCCGATTTTGGATTGCTTGGATATTTTGAGAAACCAAAATTATACACCATATTTCCTGAAACTATTGCAGGTTATATATGAGGATGTTAAGAGTGGACTTCTTTTGTCAGATGCTTTTGATAAGCACAAGAAGGTATTTCCACACTTCTTCCGTAGCATGGTTAGAGTAGGTGAGCTAAGTGGTAGGATGGAACTTGTATTTGCATCCTTGGCTGATTACTACGAAAGCGATGCAGCCATTAAGGGCAAGGTAAAGAGCGCACTTTCTTATCCTTTGATGCTTCTTGCCATGACTGTTGGTGTAGTTATCTTGATGATGCTTGTTGTTGTACCTACTTTCCGTTCCGCAATGACACAGATGGATGTAGAGATTACAGGTATTACAAAGACAGTTTATGACATGTCAGACTTCCTGTTACTTAACTGGAAACTACTGCTTCTTGGAACAATTTTAGTTGTATTGCTGCTTGTTTTGTATGGCCGTACAGATTCAGGCGCCATGTTGTTTGATAAGCTCAAGGTTAAGTTGCCGATTGTTAAGACAATCCAGCGTAATCTTCTTACAGCTAGATTCTCTAGAGCATTTGGTTTGCTGCTTTCTAGTGGTATGGATCTTAACGCAGCAATGGATGCAGTAGAGGTAATCATTGGAAACAGATATATTAAGGAGAGGTTCCGTAAGGCTGCTGAGGATGTTAGAAGCGGTGTTTCTTTGACAGTTGCCTTTGAAAACTACAACTTGTTCCCCAAGATGATGATCCAGATGGTATCCATTGGTGAGAGAACAGGTACTCTTGACGAAGTTTTGATGCGTTCATGTGCATTTTTTGATAATCAGGTGGAGACATCCTTAAACTCCATGACATCCAAGATTCAGCCAGTAATGCTTATGCTCATGGGTGGAATCATTGGAACATTGTTTATTGCTGTATATTCACCAATGCTCAGCATCATGACAAATTTGAACATTTAATTAAAACTAGAAAATATCCTATTTGGATGAAGGTAAGTTATGAATATAAATTTCGAGTTATTACAATTTTATATATCCAAGCACCTTATCCGACGTAAGGATGCAGATAGGATACTGCAGGAGTGTCAGCGACTTAATGTTTCTGTAAGAGAATACCTGCTTGCTAAGGAGTTGGTATCTGAGACAACAGAGCTTGAGGCATTGGGAGATTATTATGCAATGCCATCTGTAGAAATCGACATGCTTGAGATAGACAAAGAGCTCTTTGACCTATTCTCATACGAATTCTTAAAGAGACATAAGGTTATTCCTGTAAGCTATGACAAAAACGGCGTATTGCTTGTAGCTACATCCAAGCCTCTTAATTGTCATACACGTTCTGCCCTTGCTACACAGATTAGTGCTCCAATAGATTACGTATTGGTACCATCTGTACAGATTGACAGGTATGTTGACTCAATAGCAGCTGTAGTATCTACAACAGCTGCCATCGAGGACTTGCATAACGAGCAGTCTGAGCAGCAAATCGCAGCACATAGAGGAGATAGCGTAGGGCCATCACAGGAAGACGACGTAATTAATAACCCTGCTGTACGTCTTGTAGACTCAGTTATTAAGGAAGCTATTCCATACAGAGCTAGCGATATCCATATTGAACCCTTCGAGAAAAGTGTAAGAGTAAGATATCGTATTGACGGAGACTTGCAGGAGAGAGCAGAGTTCCCAATTGAGGCATATTCAGCCATCTGTGCTCGTCTTAAGATTTTGGCAGGACTTAACATTGCGGAGCGTAGAATTCCACAGGATGGACGTATTAATATGACTGTCGGAGGTTCTGAATACGACTTCCGTGTATCTACATTGCCTACTGTACATGGTGAGAAGTTCGTAATACGAATTTTGGACAAGTCTTCTTTCCAGTTTAACCGCCAAGAGCTTGGCTTTACAGCAGAGGAGAACGTGGTATTGGACAAGATGCTGGCAAGACCTCACGGTATTATCTTGCTGACAGGTCCTACAGGATGTGGTAAGTCAACTACTTTGTACTCCTTCCTCAAGGAGCTTAACAAGCCAGAGGTTAACATCGTAACAGTTGAGGATCCAGTAGAGTATACCATGGCAGGTGTAAACCAGACACAGGTTAACACAAAGGCTAACATGACATTTGCTACAGCTCTTAGATCTATCCTTCGACAGGACCCTGACGTAATCATGATCGGTGAGATCAGAGACGAGGAGACAGCAGAAATTGCTGTTAGATCTGCGATTACTGGCCACTTGGTTCTTAGTACACTCCATACTAACGATGCGCCTGGTGCAATAGTTCGTCTGGGAGACATGGGTATCCAGAAGTACTTGGTAGCAGATGCATTGGTAGGTGTAATTGCTCAGAGACTGGTTAAGAGATTGTGCCCTGCATGTAAGAAGAGGGGTAGAACTTCTGCTAAGGAAATGGAAATCTTAGGAATAGATGAACCAGTAAGTATCTGTAGGCCTCAGGGTTGTCAGTTCTGTAACAACACAGGTTACAAGGGACGTACAACAATTCATGAGATGATGTACATGAACGAGAACATGAAGTCAGCAGTACTTACAGAGAACAACCTTGAAAAACTTCGTAAGATAAGCGCAGAGAATGGAATGGTTACACTGTGGGAATCTTGCAGAGACTTGGTATTAAACGGTACTACCAGCATACAGGAGCTTATGACCTTGAATGTTG
>JAFYSJ010000013.1 GCA_017559445.1 Clostridia bacterium | reverse complement strand
TCTCTGCCAATTGGCAGAGAGTTTTGCTTTGTATTAAACTAATTCGTAATCTGCTTCATTTTCAATAAGAATATCTATTACTTTCTCAAAGATGTCGCTGTCATCTGGTACAACAAAAATGGAGTTTGGTGTTTCAGCAATTTCTTTTGCTGCATTATAGGATAATCCACATAGGTTATTAAGCATTTTGATAATTTCCAATTTGTTTTTTCCAGGTCCGAAGAGAACGATTTGTGTTATGTACTCATCTTCATCCTCGACTTCTGCGACGGGAGCAGGTAGGTCAACCTTTCGATCCATTTTGAGTTCTTTGTTAATTTTATCTATCTCGTCATTAAACTTGGTTATCTTGCGATTGATAGAATTCTCTTTGCTATTATAAGCTGACATAGCAGAAGAAACTTGAGATTCGAGCTGCAAAATTTCTGCTTCTAATAATTTCTTTTCTTTAAATGCAAAAATGCCAAGAGAACCTAGCTTGTCTTTAGCAACAACAACCTTGTTTTTTGCCTCCTTAAGAGCCTGTGCTTCAGGGGAAGTTTCCAGTTCTGCCTTTTCTCTTTTGATATTTGCGCTGAGCTTCATTTTCTGAAGTTCCAATTCTTCTTTGCGTTCTTTGTTGTTATCCCAGTATGCCTTAATGCGTGCCTGCTTATCTGCCTCAGCCTGAGCCATAATGGCACGCAATTTTCCGTTAGCTTTTCTCTCCAAAGAGGCAATTTTCTCCATCTGTCTTTGAATCTCACCTGCTTCCCAGCTTGTAGAGCTAAAAGCCGAAGTTAAGCTGTGGGAATATGTGTAGCTATCTATATAGTATTGTCCTGAAAGATATGTTCTGTTGGAACTGCTTGAACTATCGGTCCAGCGCTTAGCTTTTTTGACTGCGTTTAAATAATCTTTGTATGCTGATAAGCAAGTAAGAAGAATGTTACTAATATCTACACCTTTACAGTCATTAAATGATGTGCATTCCTCAAAGAAATTAAATGTGTAAGAGGAATTTCTTAGAACATATCTCACAGAATCGAGGGTTCGATCAAAATCCATATTGAATCTATCGTCTTTTGAGGGGCGATTGCTCTGTTCCTTGTTGCATGCTGTATTGAACTCGGCGTTGTATTTCCTCTGATTTTCTGTTTTTTCTGTAATTGCGCCACGAACCATAGCTATGGCCACGTCAGGGCAGATGTTTAATATTGTTTTTGCTCCATATACAGTCTTGATAGAAGCAAAATGCTTTTTAGCAAAGTCAACGATTTTTTTGCGAGCATCCTCTGTTGTGGCGGTGCCATAATATTCGCAGAAGAAATCTGCAGCATTTGGCATAGATGAAGCTTTGATCTTTATTTCCCATGCTTCACTGTTAGAAAAATCTGCAGACAGTACTTTGTCACAAGCCTCAATAGCTTTATGATTGTCATTGTTGTTTAGGTTCATCTGGGCCATCTTTATAGTGCTAGGGATCCAAGATGGGATAGTAGTAGGTGTTGAGGTAACAGGTGTAGCTTCAGGTGTAGTCATAGAATCAGCCCCCTGACCAGCTTTGAGTTTCTCTCGTAAGGATTCCATAGAATATGTCATACCACAGGAAACGCAAACAGCATTGCCTCCAGCTCTCATTTCGATAGTGCCTCCGCAAAGGTCGCAGATAATAGCCATATTTGTACCTCCATTTTGTGTATATTTTGATTATACAACTAAAGCCTAAATTGGTAACTATAAAAGTTCAAAAAGGTTGTTCCCAAATACTTTTGATTGATATAATGAGAAAAAAGGCGAAAAGAGGAACAATATGTCAGACATTCTGGACAATGTAAAAAAAGACGAAATATACGAAGATGCCATAAGTATGATGTATGGTGAGGCTGTCGAACCATATGAGTATGCGATTATGCGTCTTAAAACTATTCGCGACTGGAAGGATTCTGAGGAGAAGATAGAAGAGTGCTATGCCAAGATTCGCGATATCAAGGACAGAAATCAAGAAGTTAAGGCCGAGGAAGATAAGGTACAAGAAGCTCATCAAGAAAACCTGAAGGTAAAAAAGGAAAAGGATGCCAAGCAGGGAATGATAATAGTCCTTGTTGTTGCGGCCATTGTTATTGCTGGAATCGTATGGGGCATTTCTTCTTTAGTTAAATTGTTCACAGTAACAATACCAACAAATAAGTATGAAAATGCTATGACCCTTATTTCTCAAGGAGAATATGTAGAAGCATATGAAATTCTTGTAAACCTCAAGGATTTTAAGGATAGCAAGGCACAGGCCGATGCAATTTATGTAACTGCTTTTAAGCAACTTGTGTCAAGAACAGATATAGGGGCTGTTGTTTCTCTCGGAAGTTATGAGGGAGAGCAGATTCAGTGGTATGTTATGGACAAGGATGAAGATAAAGTGTTCTTGCTTAGTAAGTACGGTTTAGAGATTAAGCCATATAACGAGAGCGGTGATAGCTGCACGTGGGAAACTTGTACATTACGAGCATGGTTAAATAATGAGTTTTATAGTACTGCCTTTAATGATTGGGAAAGTGAATTGATTCTTACTACTAATGTTATAGCAGATATAAACCCCAATAATACGGATGTTGATCCTGGTGCAAATACGTTGGATAAGGTTTTTCTTCTGAGTGTAAAAGAAGTAGAAAAGTATTTTGAAAATAAATCAGGTAGGATGTATGGTACAAAATACCTGAGCAATAAGCTGGGCTTAACACAAAGTCAATATATTGAATGGTGGACAAGAACGCCTGGATATAAAAACAGTAATGCAGTATATGTTACCAGTTCTTGGAATTCTGCTGGAATGCCCGTTGATTGGGCAACATATGGTGTTCGTCCTGCAATGTGGATTGATGTTTCCATAGATAAGTAAATATAAAGATATAATAGGCATCAAAAAACTCTCTGCCAAGAGGTAGAGAGTTTTGCTTTGTATTAAACTTTTTCTGCAATATCCAAGATAAGCTGCTGTGTCTTATCCCAACCGAGACATGGGTCGGTAATGGATTTGCCAAATACGTGCTCGCCAGCGCTCTGTGCGCCATCTTCAAGGTAGCTCTCGATCATGAGACCCTTAACCAAGCGCTTAACGTCGTCGTTGCAACTACGGCTGTGTACGATATCCTTAGCAATACGGATCTGCTCTAAGTACTTCTTGCCGGAGTTGTTGTGGTTAGTGTCAACGATTACAGATGGGTTAACCAGGTTTGTCTTAGCATAAAGCTCGTTAACTCTAAGCAAGTCCTCGTAGTGGTAGTTGGAAACGCTGTGACCAGAGTAGTCCAAGTAGCCGCGAAGGATGGAGTGAGCATATGGGTTACCCTCGGAAGTTACCTCCCAACCACGGTAAATGAATGTATGGCTGGACTGTGCAGCTGTAATTGCGTTCATCATAACGCTAAGGTCGCCACCAGTTGGATTTTTCATACCTACTGGAACTTCAATTCCGCTGGCAGTCAATCTGTGCTGCTGGTTTTCTACAGAACGAGCACCTACAGCAACGTAAGAAAGAAGGTCAGAGAGATAACGGTAGTTCTCAGGATAGAGCATTTCGTCAGCGCATGAGAAATCGTAATCTCTAAGAGCTGCAATGTGCAAATCTCTAATAGCAACGATACCCTTGTACATGTCAGGCTTTGCCTCTGGGTCAGGCTGGTGCAACATGCCCTTGTATCCCTGGCCTGTAGTTCTAGGCTTGTTAGTGTAAATACGAGGGATGATGATAATCTTGTCGGAAACCTGCTCCTGGATTCTGCGAAGACGGGAGATGTACTCCAAAACAGGCTCGCGGTGATCTGCAGAACATGGGCCGATAATCAAAATGAACTTGTCAGATTTGCCTTCAAAAACATCCTGAATCTGCTTGTCCAAATCAGCCTTAACCTGGGACATCTTTTCTGTCAGTGGAAACTCTTGCTTAACCTCCTGTGGGATAGGGAGTTTTCTCTGGAAATCCATTCTCATGGGAATACCTCAACTTTCTATAACAAAAATCCGCACCCTACGTTTTGCAAGAATGCGGAGAAATTAGTAGTTTAATGGTCAAGATTTTACTATTGGCCTATGTGGTTGTCAACGACGGTTCTGTAAATAAACAAAATACGTTATTTTAATGACTTAATTATTTTAGTATTTATAAGGAGCATACCTAAAACATAGATTGATATGATTTCTCCAATACCAACGGTGAGCATCATAAAGGGGATTGCATCTGGCACGCCGTAACCATATGACAGGATAAAGGGCACGATTAAAGCATTGGAAAGCACTGGTGGAAATGCGGCCAACCACTTGTTTTTGCGGAAGTAGTATGTACCAAGAGCACCAAGTAAAGTAGCAATGGGGCCTGCTATAATGTCCAAAGCAACTGCACCAGTCATAACGTTGGCCAATAGACATCCAATGGTTACGCCGGGGATGGCTGCAGGAGTGAAAATAGGCAACAGACAAAGCATCTCAGAAAGACGCACCTGTATAACTCCGCTGTCTAAGCTAAAAGCCTTGGCAACGTAGGTAAGTACCACATAAAGTGCTGCAATTAAGGCAGCGTGGCAAATATATCTTGTTCTCTGGGAATGTTTGCGCATAAAGAAAATCTCCTAGTTTTGTTTTACGTGAGGATGGTTTCGAACTCACGAGATGAGATTATAGTATAAAAAAGTCTTTTTGTGTACCCCCTATGCGCCAAAACATAAAAGACCTTGAACCCTCAGGTGCTGTCGCATAAATTGAGAGATATCCATGTTCTGGTATGTGATATTAGATGTGAATCCACCACCATAAAAATAGGTGATACCCTGGTGGTTTGTAATGGCCAAGGCCCACTTGCCCTTGTCTTGGGATTCGCCAATAAGGGTATTGGACCCAAAGAAACCACCGACAAGATTTAGCAAAGTGCGAGCATCTTTTGGAGAAATGGAAAAGGAGGTCGTCCTGAGCAACATGGGAGCGTTATCCACAGGAGAGCGACGATAACCGGAGAGCCAAACCTTGCCATTATCCGAAACAGTCAGATGCTGTTCTGTCTCTTGCTGAGAAGATGAGTTAGAGTATGAAACAAGCTGGATTTTGGTGGCGTGACCTGCAAAGTTGTTGTTTTGATCCTTGTTGGTGTCGGAAATGGCCAACAATCTTCTAAATGCAATTGTAAACCAGGAGCGGTATCGAGGATGCAGGAGAGAACATTCGGCCCAATGAGTTACAAATCTCCACTGGCAATATATGGCGGCACCCAAAATCATGGGGTCGTCGATTTTGTGAACAACTTGCTCTAGCGCACGGGGAGTTGTGTATATTTCAGGATAGCTTTGGGCCAAGTCGTGGCCTTGGGACATGTTAAAGTCCAGTTCCTGGCAGTCGTGCATAAGAGCCTGTTCCAAATCGCGATCCTTGGTTGAGGTGGAAGTAAAGAGGGACAAGTATTTATCTGCAAAATTATATATATCCATAAGTGTAGCCATGTGGTCCTCCTAAAGTAGTTCTTAGTACATATTGATTTTATAGAGGAAGGAGTCCAATAAATGGCCCTTAATTAGGGAAGATTGTTTAATGATAACTGTCGAATAGCAATTAAAAATGATACAAAAAAGCTGTTTGGTTGATTAAAATTGCGAAAGTGGTACAATTTATTTTGGGTAAGTTTACACTTTTTTAGAAGGGAGAAGTTTCCCAACATGGTTAGTAAGGATTTAAAGAGGCTAAGCAGACGAGATTTGGTAGATATTATTTATCAGATGAAAAAGGATGAGCAAAAACTTTTGGATCAGATAGCTGCGTTACAGGCTGAGCTTGAGGACAAGAGAGTTCGAATTTCTGAGGCTGGCTCCATAGCAGAGGCAGCAGTGTCTATTACTAATGTATATAACGAAGCACAGAAGGCGGCAGACATGTACTTGCAGGAGATTGCTTCCATGAAGGCAACGACTGAGGAGGAGTGTAAGCGAATTATCGAGGAGGCTAGCACCAAGGCCCAGACAATGGAGCCCGACCCCAATAAGCCTCGATTTACCCCCATGGTTTTTGAAGACTAATTGAACAATAAAGGATTTATCACATGGCAAAGAAGGCTGAAAAGAGAATAGAAGTTCCATCCATGGAACAGATTCAGCAGGAACGCAAGCGAATTAGGAGAGAGGCATACTACAGACAATCACTACGCAGCACAATTTCGGTGTTGGTAGTTGTTGCTGCCGTGGCAGTATTGGTTGCAACCTTGTTCTTGCCCATTTTGCAGATTTCTGGAGACAGTATGTCACCTTCATTAGAACATGACGAAATAGTGGTTCTTTTGAAGTCTAAGAATTTTGATAAAGGAGACATAGTCGGTTTTTATTTTCAGGGAAAAATTTTGCTTAAACGAGTTATTGCACTGCCAGGAGATGAGGTAGCCATAGACGCTGAGGGAAATGTGTATGTCAACGGAGAAATCTTAGAGGAGCCATATATTTCAGAAAAATCTCTGGGAGATTGCGATATAGAATTCCCATATACAGTGCCAGAGACAAGCTACTTTGTACTGGGAGATCAGCGAATCAATTCAGTAGATAGCCGTAACTCAAATATTGGAGCAGTTTCTAATGAGGACATAATTGGAAAGGTGTTTATTCGCGTTTGGCCTCTTAATAGAATAGGTTTTGTTTACTAAGTAAATATATAAATACATTTAAAGGAAAGGAGGGATAGCTGTGCAGGATATCTTAGGTGAAAGCCTGAGAAGACTTAAGAAAAAAAGAATACGAAGAATACGAGCACTTTCTGTACTGCTAATTCTCTCCTTATTAGTATCTATGGATGTGTTCTGGTTCCTAAGACAACCCGGTTTAACCTTGGCAGGCAACGCTGACTGTGGATATGTGGAGCACATTCATGACGAAGACTGTTATGATGATGGTCTCATATGTGGGTACGAAGAGCATGTTCACAATGTAGGATGTTATTCCCACCATACAGAGGACCAAGAATCTCTTTTAGATTGGCAAAAGATGTTTGCTGATTATCCATATACGGGCAATTTGAGAGAGGACTTGGTAGGCATAGCCAAAACTCAAGTGGGTTACGCTGAAAGTCAGCTAAACTTTGAGGTAGGCAATGACGGCATCCGTCGAGGATATACCAGATATGGTGCTTGGTATGGAACACCGTACAGAGACTGGTCAGCAATGTTTGTATCTTTCTGTTTAAGCTATGCAGGAGCAGATTCACAAACACATCCAGGAAATGCAGGAGCTAATACAATGGCTCAGCTTTGGAATAGCCAAGGCAAATACGCTGTAGCTGGTGATTACACTCCCGTTAGAGGAGATCTAGTATTCTTTGCAGACAATACGGTAGGAATTGTAGCGGAGGCCTTTAGCTCCACCATATATGTTATTCGCGGAGATGTGGAAGATGCCGTAAAGGGAGCTGTCATTTCTATGGCGGATGAAACCATTGTTGGATGGGGAATAACTGGAGAGATTTCCACAGGCAAAAAGCCTTCAACTAGCTTTATAACTTTAACGGAAGAAATGCTGGATATTTCTAATGGCCCTGCCGTGTTTATTTCGGTAGGTGGCGAGGAAAACCAGACGAATTTAAGACAAACCACATATTCCCTTAGAAATACAAGGACAATAATTGACCTACTCACATATTTAAACAACAACAATGGAAGTTATTTTTACACCCTGTTGGACAAAAATAACCATGAAGTGCCAAAGGATGCAAATGGTAACTTCCTTGTAGAAGAGGGAGTTAAATATAAGCTTACATTAAGTGTCTCACGAAAAGATGGTTTCCCGCATGGGACATATCAACATCAGCTGCCTGAGGGGGTACTTGTTGATGGAGGAACTGGAAAGTTTGAGCTGAAAGATGGCACAGAAATTGGCAACTGGTCAGTGACAGATGATGGCTTAATCACCATCACATTCAACGAACATATGGACAGTCGCTCTGATATTATTATTAGTGTTACGGCAGGCATTATGTTCCCACCAGGTGATACTCCCATTGATTTTGATGGAAATATTACTGTAACTATACAGAAGCCATCCGAAGAGGATAAAGACCTTACCCATATAAACAAATGGGGAACGCAAGGTTCTGAGGAAGATGAGAAGAGACCTAATAAGGATAAGCTTTATTGGACAATCCAAGTTATTGGCAACAAGGATTCAAATATACCTGGTAGCACATTGACGGATAGAATAGTGCTTGAAATGTATTCTAATGAGCATTCCTATACGGAATCCGATATTGCGGCAGGCATTTTAGTTAGAGCTTCTGAAATAGATTTAGCTACAGGATTAGAAGTGGCATGGCACAAATGGCACATATCACTAGACGACCTTGAATATTGGGATGAAAATGGATGGTCCTATATAATCCCAGAAAAAGTAGTATGCGAAGGCTGTGGAGAGATTCTTCTGGGCAATGAAGGTTGGACATACACCTTTGAGTACACCACCACACCAAATTCTAAAAACTTTAATGGAGCCTTAAGCTACAAGAACCATGTTGAAGTAGATAATCAAGGCGCAGATGGATGGGGTTCATTTTCCCACGGTGAAGTGGCCGCAACCATTGACAAGGTGGGATCCTTTATAGGTGAAGCGGATGGTGGATTCTTCCTTTGGGAGATTCAAACAACCATTCCTGGTAGAAAAGATGGTGAAAGAGCAGAATATGCTTGGTATATTTGGGATGAAATGTCAATTGTTAATCCCGGAAATTACAGCGATGTTTATGGATATACCAACAACAATTTATACCTATCCAAGGTAACAGCTACCTATAATGGAATCACAGTGGATGTGCCTCGAATACAGGATGTCACAAATGATTCAAAGGTCACATGGCATAATGGCTGGAACGCTACGTCGGGAGACAAAAACGTTTCAGTACAGCTTGAACTTTTGTGTCACTGTGATTGTACAGAGGAAACATGTGCATTCTGGGGTGAGTATGGTTGTACGACCAAGTATTGGTACTATGACGATTACGGACAAGGACAGCTTAAGGAGTTCTGCCACTGTTGGACAACAACGGAAAACATAACCTTAACCTTTGTTTATGAGACTAAAGATATATCCGTAGTGGAAAAATACGGTAGTCAGGGAGCCTTATTAAGGAACAAGGTTGAATTATATAACCGACATGGTGGTTCTGCTTGGGGTATCCGAGCTGATGCCAGCGATTCTGTAGTAAAGATACCTAATGTGTTCCAGAAGGTAATCACCAAAGACTTTGATGGATACTTAGCACACTATAGGATTACAGTTAACGAAGGCAAATTGGTTTTAACCGATGGATCGCCACTGATAATTCGTGATGAGATGTCGACGACCATGTCTTTTATAAGTGGAACCTTAGTTATTAAGTCGCAAGATGGCACTGGAAAGGAAGAGGTCCTGCGACAGGATGTGGATTATACGATTTCGTATAATGGATCGGGAGGTGCAGTGGATGACAATGGTGCATCCGTGCATTTGCTAGAAATAATCCTTTTACACCCGCAGCCAGTTACGTACATTATTGATTACGACACCACATTGATTATCTCAAATGATGCAACTCATGCAATTAAATATACCAACTCGGCAAATATCACTCTTTGGGGACAAAAGGTCTCTAAAGATAGTGAGGATAAGTACTTTGCAGACATCAATGTTGCCTCAAAGAGTTACCGAGTTGATATAATCAAAACGGCAAACAATCCAAACCAAGACCCGTTGAGAGGCGCAAAGTTTGGAATATTTAATGATCAAGGTGGACTAATTGATTCGGATGTGACAAACGCAGATGGAAAAATGTATTTCCAAACAAGTCTTGTTGAAGGAATTATTCTCCAAGAGCATGTTCTCTATTATATTCAGGAGCTTAATCCACCACTTGGATATCAGCTAGATGATACTAAGTTTTGGTTCTGTTTCTGTGATCAATCAGAAGATTCATGTGAACAATGTCAAAGGGTATTAGAAGGAAAGGATAATGCTTTCCGAATACCTTTTGAGCAGACCGGAATGATTAACGTGAAAAATACACGAATAAGTTACGATCTGCCCGCTACCGGCGGTCCCGGTATTTACCCCATTGTGCTAGGTAGTGTAGTTTTAATACTCACACCACTTATATACAGATTCATTGTAGGGCGTAAGAGAGAAAGGAGGAGTGGATAGACTTCCCTTAATCAGTGAGACGCACTGAGATGAATCTAATTAAATAATAAATTCACGAAATATATAAAATCAGGAAGGACAAAAAGTATGAAAAAGATAATTTCTATTTTATTGGTTTTGGCTATGGTTTTTTCCATGGCAACAGTAGCATTTGCAGAAAATCAGCAGGGAGCAACAACACCAGAGACATATGATATTACAATTACAGGTGGCGAAGGTGGAACTTATGTAGCATATAAGCTTTTGGATGTAAGTGTATCCTTAAAGACAGGTACACATCACGTAGATCATGAAGGTGAGGACCATAAGGATACTTGCTATAACTACGATTACACTATTAATTTAGAGCATTATGATGAGATTAAGGCTATTTTGCAGGTAGAGACACTTGCTAATGGAAGAAACGAACTTTGGCCAAACACAACTAAGCCAGATGGCCATCCAGAGTTAGTTACTGACGAGCAGATTATTGCATATTTGGCATATCAGACAGGTGATGTTGGTGGTGAGTACAATACAATGCGTCAGGTAGCAGATCGTATTTATCGTGCTATTTTGGAATATAACAGTACAGCAGCTGCTGATAAGAAGATAAATCCAGTACAGGAGAATGTTGGTGAGGATAATGTTTTTACAGTTGTTCCTGGTTATTGGATGATTGTTGATGTTACTACATATAATGGAGGAGAAGGCGCTGTTAACTCACTCGTATTGGTAGATACAGTTGCAGAAGGTGACATTACAATCAATGTTAAGACAAGCATTCCTACAATTGAGGTTAAGGTAAAGGATATTGAGGATAGCGAAAGCAATACAATTATTGACAAGCCTTGGCTTGATACTGCAGACCATGACGCAGAAGATACAGTTCCATTTAAGGTAACAGCAACCCTTCCAAGCAATTTGGAGTATTACAAACCAAATGCATATGGAATTAAGTTTGATATTGAATTGTCACCAGGTCTTACTTTGGCCCCAGATAGTGTTGTAGTTTACATGTATGAGACAAAGCATAAGGCAGATGTAGACACAGACATGAACGACTTCGTAAACGCAGACATAACTAAGTTTACAATTAATACAACTGGTGAATTTACAGTAACTTGTGAAAACGTTTTTGATATTGAAGGCGTAACTAAGGATACAGCCTTTGTTGTTTACTTTGAGGCAGTATTAAATGCTGATAATCCTGAAACAGCTGCATATGACGGCGCAACTATTGGCTCAGAAGGCAATATAGTTAGTGCAACTCTTGAGTACTCTAATGATCCATACGATGCTAATCCATTTGTTACATCAGATCCAGATGTACCGACATGTAGCAAGGGAATTTTGGCTCCAGATATGGCTGTAGTTTATACATACGAGTTAGTCATTAACAAAATTGATTCTCATAATCATCCTTTGGCAGGCGCAACATTCACACTTTGGAAGAAGGTTTTTGTGCAAAATGGAAATGGTGGCGGTAGCTATGATTATGTAAAACTTGGAACTATTGCTTCTACAGATATTAACCCAATAACAGAGTTTGTATGGAAGGGCCTTGATGATGGAGATTATAAGTTGGTTGAGGATGTAAAGCCTCAGGGTTATAGCCAGTTGGCAGATATTTACTTCTCTATTTCCGCTGAGCATGCGGAAACTGAAAACAAGGTACATAAGATTACTTTGTTGGATGGTGGTCTTATGGGTATGGGCCAAACTGATGAAATTACTGGTGAATATACAGGTATTATTGAAAAGGATATTATTAACCGTACAGGTACAGTTCTTCCTGAGACAGGTGCAACAGGTACAGCATTGCTTATCGGTGGTGGCGCAGCACTTATTATTGTAGCAGCAGTATTCTTGATTACACGCAAGAAGATGTCCATTTACGAAATGTAATCTTCCATAAATGTAAATAAAAATTAGTTTGAAAGAGGCGGCGGATGGTGATATTCGCCATCCGCCACTATTTTAAGATCAAGCAGTGGAGAGACGGTTATGAAAAAAGACAAAATAGGAATTATTTTGGTTCTAATGTTATTCATAGGCGTCTGTGGGCTGCTTTATCCATCGGTGAGCCAGTATTGGAACACCAAAACTCAGACTCATGCAGTAGAAAATTATCAGGAAATTCTTAATTCTCTAAAGCCTGAGGATTATGATGAGTATTTTCAAGAAGCTGAGGCATATAACCAGGCATTGGCTGAGCTAACGAATCCCTTATACGATTATGAAAAGGTTAAGGGATATAACGATATTCTTAACATAAGTGGAAACGGCATCATGGGATACATCTCCATCCCAAAGCTTGGAGTTGAAATTCCCTTGTACCATGGAGTTTCCGTAGAAGTATTGAATATTGCATGCGGACATTTAGAAGGTAGTTCCTTGCCTGTAGGTGGAGAAAGCACTCATAGCGTGCTTTCTGCCCATAGAGGTTTGCCACATGCTAAGCTTTTTACAGAGCTGGATAAGCTGGAGGTGGGAGACACCTTCCAGATAACTATTTTGAATCACACATTCACATATCAGGTGGATCAGATCAAGGTAGTTAGACCAGAAGATAGTAGTGATATTCGTATTGTTGAGGGCGAGGATTTCTGCACATTGTTAACATGTACACCTTATGGAATTAACTCCCACAGATTGTTGGTAAGGGGTAGTCGCGTAGAAAATGCAGCCCCTGCCTTGTATGTTACATCTGATGCTTATAAGATTGACTCACTGGTTGCAACACCAATTGTTGCAGCTCCTATTTTATTAGGTTTGTTGATTGTTTTGATGGTGAAGTACAGAGATAAGGGAACAAAGCCTTTAATCTCAAAGGAGGAAGAAGAATGGCTAGAAGAAGATGGGGTATAATTGCATTTTTGATCTGCCTTTGCCTGTGTTTTGGACCTTGCCATGCCTTTGGAGCATCTACAGCCGATGCCAGGGGACCAATTTCTCTAGATAGGACTTGCACCATTACAATCAACTATGGTTATGATGGTGTTCCGTTCGAGGATGTGACAGTTGCACTGTACAAGATTGCTACTGTGTCATCGGACGCCCAATATTCTCTTACAGAGAATTTTAGAGTCTCTGGCCTTGTACTGAATGGAGTTCAGACAAATGGTGAGTGGAATGTAATTCGCTCAACGTTGGAGGCTAATATTGTTGCAAATAATATTGAGCCAGAAGCAGTTATGGCCACTAACCAAAGGGGACAGGTTACATATGAAGGTTTGGAACCAGGACTTTATTTGGCAATTGCAGGCCAAGCTGTCCAAGAGGATGTGACTTGCGTGTTTGCATCAGCCCTTGTAGCATTGCCAGACATTGATGAAGAAGGATATTGGCATTATGAAGTTGAGGTAACAGCTAAGGCTGAGGTTTTGCCACCTGTTGACCCAGATGAAGAGCTAGAACTTAAGGTGATTAAGCTTTGGAAGGGAGAAACAGATCAGGGCAAGCGCCCTAATTCAGTTGAGGTTGAGGTTTTTCGAGACGGTGTAAGCTATGATAAGATCACACTTTCCGCAGAAAAGAACTGGTCCTATAGCTGGATAGTCCCAGATGACGGTGCAAAATGGATTGTGGTAGAGCGAAATGTTCCAGAAGGTTACACAGCTACAATTGAGGAGAAAGGCACATCCTTTGTGCTTACGAATACTCTTGTTGCAGATAAGCCACCAGTTGAACCGCCTAAAACAGGAGATACAGCTAACATTTGGTTGTATATAATACTGCTTTATGTATCCGGAATAGTTTTAGTCCTCATGGGTATTATGGGCAGAAAGAGAAAGAACTCATGAGCAAGCAAAGAAAAAACATATGGAAGATATGTATTGTAACTGGAATCATATTGTTGGCAATTGCAGGAGTTGCAATGGCGATATGGCAAGGATGTCTTAGGATATGGGAGAAACAGTCGGTTTCTTACGTGGATAACATAAAGACTTTGTTGCCAGAGATTCAAAATGCAGTTCCTGAGGAGCGAAGAGACAATGCTATGTCTATTCTGTCCATAGACGGTAGAGATTTTATAGGTATATTGGAGATGCCTAAGTTTCAGTCGGCATTGCCAGTTGGTGCAGAGTACGGCAATATATCTAGATTCCCAAGTTGTTTCAGTGGTAGCATTTATGATGGCACATTGCAAATTGGTGTAACAAATCAAAAAGGGCAGTACGATTTTTATCGCAATATATCTGTGGAAGACATGGTTTACTTTACAGATATGGAAGGAAATCGCTTTGGACTTGAGGTAAAGGATATTCGTTATTCAAAGCACGCAGATCAGGAAGCATTACAGAGAGTAGATGGTGCATTGACTTTGTTTATTAAAAATATATATGCATTTGAATATGTAATCATCACATGTGACGTGGCGAAATAAATTAATTAGTGAGGGACGAAATGCGTAAAGATTTTGGAGTTAAAAACTGGTTGTACCCAATGCCAGTTCTTATTGTTGGCACATATAACGAGGACGGCACACCTAATGCCATGAATGCAGCTTGGGGTGGCATCTATGACACAAATCAGGTTATGATTTGCTTGTCTCATGGCCACAAGACAACTAAGAATATTAAGAGGAGCGGCTACTTCACAGTAAGCTTTGGTACAAAGGACACTGTTGTTGCGTGTGATTATGTGGGCATGGTTTCTGGCAATAAGGAGCCTGACAAGTTCGCCAAGGCAGGTTTCCACGCAACCAAGAGTCAGCACGTAGACGCCCCAATTATTGATGAGCTTCCAGTAACAGTAGAGTGCAAACTGGTTAAATTTAACGAGGATGGCATTTGCGTTGGAGATATCGTAAACATTAGTGCAGATGAGTCCGTGCTAGATGCAGATGGTAACATCGATAGATCTAAGGTAAATCCTATTTGCTTCGATGCATCGGGTAGTAGCTATGTGACCATGGGTGAAAAGGTGGGTAATGCCTTTGCAGATGGCAAAAAGCTCATGTAAAAATAACGCAATATGATTTTAGAAATGGCCTCAATTAGGGGCCATTTTTGATTGCAAAAATATTTTTCTAAAACACAACCAAATCGGTAATGTTTCTATTTACAATACCAAAATGGTGCTGTATTATGTGCTTGGAGGAAATAAGACCAAAAAAGTACTCTTTAAGACAAATAAACACAAAAATCTATCGCATCTATGGAGGATCAGATGAGAAAGACTATTACACACAAGGCATTAAGCATGCTTTTGGCTATGGCCATGGTGCTAACTAGCATCCCTATTTTTTCTGCAACTGCTTATGGAGCCAGCGCTTCTAATTACAGCAAGGTTGTGGATGCCAACACAATGAATGGTTGGACTAAGTATTTTGATTTGAACAATTTGATAACAGCAAATGTAGGAGGCGTCTGGACTGACAAGTCTGTATTTTCTAATGAAGATGCTTTTGCAGGCACAGGCATTACGATGCTGGACGATTCTAAGAACTTTTTGACAGTTTTGTCTGCATTGGCTGCAACAAAGGAAATCGTAGGATATTCCACATTGCCTACAGACACAGTTTTGGTTTTAGACCTTTCTAATTCCATGCAGGGTGAGGAGGACCAGCTTGTTAAGGCGGCAAACGCTGCTATTAAGAAGCTTCAGCAGATTAATAACAATAACAGAGTTGGCGTTGTTTTTTATTCTTCTCAGCAACTTTCTGGCACATCTGCATATGATTCCAGTGTAGTTAGAGTTTTGCCAATTGGTAGATACACAGAGGCAAATGGCGAGTTCTTGGTTATTAAGAAGTCTGGAAGTAGCTCTACAATTGCAGTTAAGGATTCTGTGCGTATTGAGGGCCAGAGTGCAGATCCTAGGTTGGATAACTCCATGAAGGTGGACAACTGCACATATATTCAAGCAGGACTTTGGGAAGCCATGGAAATGTTCCTTGAGATGGATACAGTAGTTACTGGCGACAACTGGCAGAAGGACGAGGCACGTATGCCTATTTTGGTCCTCATGTCAGATGGTGCACCTACAATTGGTACTAGCAACTATGACAACGTAGGCGCAGCAAATGTTGGTAATGGTATCGACAGAAATATGACAACAGGCCAGGGCTTTTTGGTTCAGCTTACAGCATCCTATGTTATTAATAGAATCCAGAACCACTATGCTGAGGGAGGACAGGCTAAGTCCTTGTTCTACACACTTGGATTTAATGTTTCTGGCACATCTACAGCTAATCAAATTGCAAGAAGTGTTCTCAACCCAGATGGTTCCACACTTACAGATAGTTTGTGGGCAACATATTCTCAGCTTACTACAGGTAAGATGATGGTTTCTGTTATAAATTCTAGAGGATCTACAACAGAAGTTTCTATTTCTAAGAGTTCCTACGTAACAAATAAGTCTTATGTTGACGAGTATTTTTCCGCAACCGATGATGGACTTACAACCGCATTCGACGATATCGTAGAGGAGATTATTCTTCAGTCTCGCTACTACCCAACTCACCTTGAGGGTGGAAATCCAGACTTTGCAGGATACGTAGAGTTTACAGATACTCTTGGTGCATACATGGAAGTTAAGCAGATCAATGGAGTTTTGCTTGGCAATACCTTGTTTGATGGTCACATGATGGCATCTAAGTTGTATGACACAACAGAGGAAGGTCTTGGAACAATTAATAATCCCACAGTATTGGGTAATGAATTTATTAGATCCGTTAAAGAAAGACTTGGAATTACCAATACAGCAGAGGCTCAGGCCCTTGTTGCAAAGGCAGTTAATGCAGGTCAGCTTAGTTATACATCTAGGACAGAGTGGTCCAACTATATTGGCTGGTATGCTAAGGCCGATGGTACATTCTTGGGCTTTTGGGACGAAAACTCCAATGATCCCGCTCCAAATGGCGCAGCATATCAGGTGAAGTCCTATGGCCTTTTGGGCGAAACATCTGGCAGCATCAAAAACAGTGACATGATGTACATGTCTATTGAGGTTTACACAGATTTGGCCACAGGAATGCAGACTGTTTCATGGAAGCTTCCAGCAGCTCTTGTTCCAATGATCACATACAAAGTGGCATTGGATGGCAATAACGTAGATACAGCAACTAATGTAAAGTTGACAGTAGAGGATGCAGACAATATTTCTCCAATTCGCCTAGTATATGAGACAGGCCTTAGAGCTGATCTTAATGAGTTTAATATTGTAGATATAACAGACCAAGAGAACGTGGCAGCAGATGGTCATACAAGAGAGTTCTGGAACAACTTCTACGATATTTCTGCCGCAAGTCACGATCAGCACATTACAGCCACAGCAGAATTCACTCCTAATATAGAGAATGAGAGATTCTATTTCACATTTGATTCTGCCGTGTTCAAAAAGGTAGATAACCAGTATGTTTTGGTAGGCGAGAATGAGTCTTTGGACGTAAATGGTGAGTACTATCACCGTAGATATGTTTTCCAGCAGGACAAGACTATACCTCAGTTTTTCTACGAGAAGATGTCTCCAAAGTCCATTGAGGTTGCAAAGCAAAATGGCTGGCAGGCAGATTTTGTAACATTAGACAATATGGTAACTGGCGCATGGGTTGTTCCAGCAGGCACACCAGCTCGCGAACTTCAGATGTACGATGAGCAAAAGGCTGTTAATACATCAGATTCTGCTCGCATGGTTTTCCACCCATACATTACAGAGAGCAATAACATGGTTTACGTGAGAATGAACCTTGGCAACAACGGTAAGTTGTCCGTAATCCCTGAGACAGGTATCAAAATCAGCAAGACAGTTGACGTTTACGAAGAGGGAACAGCAGATACATTTAAGTTCGCAATCGAGGCAAATCTTTCCGGCGCATATGAAGCTTGGATTACTGACCTTGGAAAAACTCCATCAGGACAGCCAAGTAGCTTGGTATTTGCCAATGGATATGCAGAAGTAGAACTTAAGAAGGACCAGACATTGTGGATCACAGGCGTTCCTGCAGGCACAGAGTACGTGGTGGAAGAAATTTCTGACAATGGAGACTACAAGGTTAAGTCCGTTCATGTAAATGGGCAGTACACAGGTAATGTGGCAACTGGCACAGTGGCTCAGTTCCTTATCGACGACGTGGAGTTTGTTAATACAGCATTGGGTGAAGGCGACTTGGTTATTACAAAGCAGGTTGTGGATAACCAGGGCAACGTGGTGAACGTGGCTGAATCTGTTAAGTTCACAATGGAAATTACCCTTAAGGATAGCAAGGGCAAGGCAGTCAGTGGCACATTCCAGTCTTCTCTTGGAGAAATTCAGGTTGGTCAGGATGGAAAGTTTACAGTAGCTTTGTCAGCGGGACACTCTGTAGTTGTTCGCGGTATTCCTGAAAAGACACAATTCACTGTGGTTGAGACAAATGTACCAGCAGGTTTTGAGTTTGTGGAAGAAGACAGCAGCATGACAGGTATTGTGGATGTAGATATGGGTCATAGAGCTGTTGTGGTTAATAAGTACAGCCCAGTTGCTGTTTCAGGAACAGATATGAAGGTGCTGGTTTCTAAGGAAATCACAGGTAACCGCACAGAGTGGGTGCCAGGAGAGCAGTACACCTTTGTTTTAGAGAGATTGGCAGGAGCAAATCAGGGTGCAGTAGGTACTGTTGTTGCTACAAAGACAATTTCCGACACAGACACTGTTAAGACAGCTTTGTTCACATTGGCAAATGAAATATTTGTCGAGGCAGGCACATATTACTATAGAGTAACAGAGCAGGTAGGTAATCAGGGTGGCGTTACATACGACTTGGCTGAGCGTAGATTTGTCGTGGTAGTTGCCGATGCTGACATGGATGGCGATTTAGAGATCCTGTCAGTGAGAAACGAGATTAATACAACTGTTACTGGCCAATGGCAGGTAGAAGCTACTTTCACCAATGGTTATGCTCCAGAGGGACAGGCTACAGTAGTAATTAATATCGACAAGCAAATAAATGGTGGCCATAGTCTTAACGGATACCAGTTCGCTTTGTATGATCAAGATCCACTTAATAGCTCAGAAGAGGTTGAGATTGTACGTTCTGGTCTTACAAACGCTCAGGGTAAGACAACTATTTCCCTTACATATGCAGCAGATAGAGCTACAATGGCTGGAACAACTTACACATACTACCTGGCTGAGATTAATGCAGGACAGAAGATTAATAACATTCTGTACTCTCAACAGGTATACAGAGTGGATGTAGTTGTAAAGGACAATGGAGATGGCACAATCAGTGCAGACATGACAATCTCTGGCTTGCCACAAGGTGCAACAAATCCAGTATTTGTTAACCAGTACGTACCATCTGAGTCTGACTATGTTGTGATCTCTGGCGAAAAGACAATTACAAATAATAGAGTTCTTAATGCAAATGAGTTCCAGTTTGTTTTGACTGCTGTAACAGAGGGCGCTCCAATGCCAGTAGGTACAGTTGCAACAAACGATGCAGAAGGCAATTTCGCCTTTGCTCCAATTGAGTTTGGTGACCAGCACAAAGGAAACACATATGTTTATCTTGTAACAGAGTCCCAGGACAACAAGATTGGTGGATTTACATACGACACAACAGTGTACCAGGTGACAGTTATCGTTACAGATAATGGCGAAACAGTTACAGCAAAGGTAGCGATTACCAATGGCGCAAGTGTTGTAGAAGATATTGTTTTCCATAACGTTTATGATCCAACAGATGTAACTGTAACGTTAGAGGGAAACAAAATTTTGACAGGTAAGGAAATGCAGGACGGAGAGTTCCAGTTCCAGATTTCCGCGGTTACAAGTGGTGCTCCAATGCCCGAAAATGCAGTTGTGACAAACGACGCTAAGGGACTGATCCTCTTTGGCAGCACCACCTATGACCGTCCTGGTACTTATGTGTATAGAATTGTTGAGCTGGCAGGAACAGATGCTAGATATGACTATGATAAGGCAGAGTACATTGTAACTGTTACAGTAACAGATGACTCCCAGGGTAAGCTTAGCGCCAAGGTTACATATGTTAAGAACGACATGGTAGCTAGTGGCATTGTGTTTAAGAATGGCTTTGTTCCAACAGCGATTACTTACGATGTTTCCACAGAATTCGATGTGCTTAAGGAACTTGTGGGTAGACCTTTGGTCAAGGGAGAATTCCAGTTCAAGCTCCTTAATGTGGTAACAGGTCAGCAGGTTGGCAGTGTAGTTGCAAACGACGAAAATGGTGTCGTTTCCTTTGATAAGATTTTGCTTCCAGAAGAAGGAGTATATCACTTCAAGGCAACGGAAATTGTTGGAAATGAAAAGTGCATCACTTACGATATGGCAGCATACCACTTGAGAGTTGAGGTTGTAATGGCAACAGACGGTGAGCTTAAGGTTCAAAGCACTAAGCTTGTTAAGGAAACACTTTCAAAGGAAATGGTGGATGGCCTTTTGACAGAAGTTGTGCAGTATGTGGATGTAACAGAAGGAGGCCAGATTAAGTTCACAAATACATATAAGGTTGAGGCTACAGAAATTGAGATTTCTGCCATTAAGGAATTGGTAGGACGAGATTTAGTAGAGGGAGAGTTCACATTTAACCTTTATGACAGTGAAGGAAACCTGATTGCAACATCTACAAACTTGGCAGACGGTGTAGTACCTTTCGATTCTATTGCAGTATCTGAGGAAGGCGTTTATACCTATAAGGTAGTGGAAGTTGCAGGAAACGATGAAACTGTAAAGTATGATGAAAGAGAGTTTAAAGTTGTAGTAAATGTTGTAGATATGCTAGACGGAACGCTCTCAATGGAGTATATTTACAGTGAGGGTGAAAACGAGGCTGATGCAGTAATATTTATTAATTACTATGAGGCTCCTGAGGAACCTGAAGTTCCCGAACTTCCAGAGGTAACACCCGAACAGACAGGAACAGGTAATGGAATGTGGATATGGATGATGGCTATGTTGGCCAGCGGCGTAAGCATTTGTATACTTGGTTCTAAAAATCGCAGATCATTCTTAAGATAGATGTGTGTGTAATACGCAAAAGGCAGCAAAGGGCTCTCCCGTAGTGGGAGGGCTTTTTGCATTGTATCGGCAAGATATATAAGCGGTTAAAGGAAAAATTTTGCCGATAGAAAAGAAAAGAATTTTGATGATATTTTGGATTTCCATGTTAAGTTTGAGAAAATTCACCCGATTCAAGATGGAAATGGTCGTATTGGCAGATTGATTATGTTCAAAGAGTGCCTGAAGAATAATATTGTGCCGTTTATAATTGAGGATACGCTCAAGATATACTATTATCAGGGACTAAAGCAGTGGCATATTGAAAGAGGATTTTTACGAGACACCTGCTTAACAGCTCAAGATAAATACAAAGCGTATTTAGATTATTTTAGAAGTGAATATTAGCATTAGACATCACCTTCTCGTTGTTATGGGAGGGTGATTTTTGTGGAGACATACATAAGGAAAAGGGATATAATAACTTTATAAATTGTCGTTTTTTGTCGAAAAGAGCAGAGGTAGAGCTATGATCGTATATTCTGGAAATAAATATTCATTTCAGCGTGATGTTATAAATGGCAACGTAGCTCGTCGTCTCGACGATTTGTTTGTAGAGATGGGCATTAGACGAGAGAGCCTTGCAGAGTTTAATTCGTGGAAAGCGTCGCTACAAAGAATGGCTCTAATTATGGCAGATAGTAGAATTCATAACGACGTACAGGTAGCCTTGGAGTATCAAATACCGCTGACATCAAAGCGCGTAGATTTTATGGTTGGTGGTTCTGATGGTTCAAAGGATAACGTAGTTATAGTAGAACTCAAACAGTGGGAAAAGTGCCAAGCAACAAGTAGAGAAAATGTAGTTATTGCCTTTACCGGTGGGGCGAACCGAGAAGTAGCTCATCCTTCACAGCAGGCGTATTCATATGCGAAATTAATCGAACATTTTAATGAGTCTGTTAGGGAAAATAATATAGGCTTGGTGCCTTGTGCTTACTTGCATAATTACCAAGAGGCATATAGAGATCAAATTTGTCATGAAAAATATAGTGAAGCAATAAAAGATGCTCCAGCGTTCCTTGAGCAAGATGGAATGGAATTGGCAGAATTTATTGTAAAACATGCAAGTAAACCATCAGACAAGAAGCTTTTTGAAATTATTGAACACGGAAAACTTAAGCCTTCTAAGTCTTTACAGGAAACAGTTGGAAGTGTTCTTAACGGAAACGAAGAGTTCGAAATGATTGATGAGCAGCAGGTGGCATATGCTACTGTGCTGAAGCTTGTTCAAAATACGATTAAGGATAACAAAAAGCATACCATCATTGTTCAAGGTGGACCAGGCACAGGAAAATCTGTTATTGCCATTAATTTGCTTGCAAAGATTATCAATAATGCTTATTCGGCCATATATGTTACAAAAAATGGTGCGCCTAGATTTACATTTTCTCAGAGCTTAATTAAGGGAAGATATAAGTTATCGTACTTGAAAGGATTGTTTAAATCCTCAGGAGGATTTTATGAGGCGCCCCAAGATATATATGATTGTATTTTGGTAGATGAAGCCCACAGATTGAACTTGAAGTCAGGACTTTATGGAAATCAGGGAGAAAATCAGGTAAAAGAAATTATCAACGCAGCTAAGATAAGTGTTTTCTTTGTGGATGAGGATCAGATTGTTACCATGAAGGATATTGGTACTGTTGAGGAAATAAAGACTCAAGCAGAAGCATTAGGGTCCGTGGTCCATTACGGACAGAGCCTAAAGCTAACATCTCAGTTTAGATGCAATGGCTCAGACGGATACATTGCGTTTTTGGATGATGCACTGCAGATTAGATCCACAGCAAATGCTCGTTATTTTGATGGGGAATATGATATTCAGATATTTGATAATCCATGTGAAATGAGAGAGGCTCTTCGACTAAAAAACACTAGAAACAAGGCTAGAATGATTGCGGGTTACTGCTATCCTTGGGTTAGCGATAACGATAAGAGTTTAATAGATATAAAATTGCCAGACGGGTTTGAGGCACAGTGGAATTTTAATACTAACGAGTTTGCAACACACGAAAACTCCTTCGAGCAGGTTGGGTGTATTCATTCTACGCAGGGCTTAGAATTTGATTATGTAGGAATCATAATTGGAAAAGATATGCGTTATGAGGATGGAAAGGTTATTACAGACTATAATCAAAGATATCTTAAGAGAGATAAGACTATCCAGAATGTAAAGACAGATGAGGATAGGAAGCTGGCAGATAGGATTATTAGGAATACATATAAGACACTTCTTTCACGAGGACAAAAGGGTTGCTATATATACTGTGAAGATGCAAAGTTGAGAGACTACTTAAGACTTCGATTAGAACAGGTTACGAGAAAACAACAGGAGGTGCCCCATGACACAGCAAACCATAGATAAAGTGCTTCAGTTCAGAGACGATAGAAACTGGAAACAGTTCCATAATCCCAAGGATTTAGCTATTTCCATTAGCTTGGAGGCTGCAGAACTTCTTGAAGTTTTTCAGTGGAGTGCTCAGGATGTGGTGTGTCAGGATAAAATGGATAAGATTCGCGAGGAGCTTGCAGATGTTTTATGCTACTCTATTCTTATGGCAGATGCTTGCGGCCTGGATTTGGATGAAATAATCCAGCAAAAGGTGGAACGCAATTGCAAAAAGTATCCTGTGGACAAGGCTTACGGCAACAAGGATAAATATACGGAGCTTAAGGGATAGAATTTTAGTGTTTGGGATAGCCGCTATGATCCAGAGTCAAAATTAATTGATTTGAGTTTCAAAACAACATCTAGAAATAGGTGTTGTTTTTTTGTTTGTCGAACGAGTATAGTGAGAGTGGCAGAATCGGGAGGTGGAAGGTGTTTTGATGTTTGCTCAGTTTTAGAGGTAATATTTGCCTGCTGCATTGACTTTGGTGCAAATATTGCACTAATATATGACTGGAGGTGCAAATATGATTAGCTTAAAAGAATTAAGATATGAAAAGAAAATGACACAACAAGCAGTCGCAGATTTTGTTGGCATTTCGTTGCGCTCATATAAGTCATATGAGAATGACACTTCAAAACAAAACACAATCAAGTATAACTATATTGTTGAACGGTTATCTAAGATAAACTACATCGACGAAGAAACTGGACTTTTGGAGATAGAGGATATAGCAAGAAAGTGTTCAAAGGTTTTTGATAGATATGAAGTAAGGTTTTGCTATCTTTTTGGATCTTATGCAAAAGGTAAAGCATCGCCCACGAGTGATGTGGACCTTTTGCTTTCTACTGCCGTAAAGGGATTAAAGTTTTATGGCTTAGTGGAAGAAATAAGGACCGCTCTTTGCAAGAGGGTAGACGTCTTAGATATGGGTCAGTTAAAGGATAATCTTGAGTTAACTGAGGAAATATTTAAGGATGGAATAAAAATATATGGATAACGAAAAATCAGATGATTACTATGTTCAAAAAATTCGAAAGGATTTGGAGTTCATGGTAGAACACATAATTGAATTGTCCTAACATTCACACAAGGAGGAAATATGACCAAGGTTTTATTCGTTTGCCACGGCAACATTTGCAGAAGCCCTATGGCGGAATTCATTTTTAAACGCATGGTTCAGGAGGCAGGACTTTCTGATAAGTTCTACATTGCATCTTGTGCTACTAGCAGCGAAGAAATTTGGGGCGGCGTGGGTAATCCCGTATATCCTCCAGCTAAGGCAGAGCTTGCTAGACACGGTATTTCCGCTGAGGGCAAGCGTGCAGTTCAGCTCACAAGGGCCGACTACGACAAATACGACCTTTTGGTGTGCATGGACAGCAACAACATGCGCAACATGCTGAGACTTTTCGGCTCCGATTCGGACAACAAGCTACATAAACTTATGGAGTACACAGAACGCGGTGGTGATGTGGCAGATCCATGGTACACAGATAGATTCGATATTGCATATCAGGATATTTACGATGGCTGCGTGGGCTTATTGGAGCACCTCCAGAGGTAGACATGGTAGAGTACAGGCTGGCAACAATTCAGGACTTAGAGCAAATCTGGGCCATGAACATAGCAGATAACCCTGGCGATGTCCGCTGGATTAAGTGGCGCGACCAATATATTGGATATAACAGAGAAGGTAAAGCAGAAACCTTTGTGGTTGTAATAGACGGACGACCAGTTGGCGAGGGAACATTGCTTTATTCTTCCAAATGTAGTGCTATTAGGGGAAGAACTGTTTTGGCAGATGGTCAAAGGATAGCAAATGTGAACGCTCTCAGGATTATCAAGGAATACGAAGGCCAAGGCCATGTGTCAAAACTTTGCAAACTGATGGAACAAAGGGCAAGACAGCGTGGATATAATCAACTTACTATTGGCGTAGAGCAGTGCGAACTCCGAAACCGCGCCGTTTACGAGCACTGGGGATATACAGAATTAGTTCTCACTGAGTTCGAGGATGGGGAAACAGTGCTCTATTACGGGAAGAACATTTAGATTTCAAAATAAGGAGGGGACCATGTCAACATATATCATTTCAGATATTCACGGTTGCTATGATCAATATAGGGAGTTGCTTAGCAAGATTAACTTTGGTCCCGAGGATGAACTGTATGTTCTTGGCGATGTTGTAGATCGCGGACCTGAGCCTATTAAGGTACTCCTTGATCTTATGGAGCGCGACAATGTTACCATGATCTTGGGAAATCACGAAGCAATGGCCATAGCAGTGCTTGGCGAGCTGGTTAAGGAAGTTTCCGATGAAAATATTGAAAATTTGTCTCAGGATATTATGGCCGATTTGAACCTTTGGCTTAGAAATGGCGGTGAGGTCACCATGGAAAAGTTCCAGAAATTAAGCCATGGTCAAAGAGCAGATGTTCTAAGCTTTTTGGAAGATGCATCATATTACGAAACCATAGAGCACGACGACAAGTTGTACGTTCTTGTGCATGGTGGACTTGCAGGATTTGATGTTTCTAAGGAATTGGACGAGTACGAGCCAGTGGACTTGCTTTGGGAGAGACCGGATTATGACATGGAATATTTCCCAGGAGGACGAGTTTTCTTAGTTACAGGTCATACGCCAACAGCGTATATTCGTTACGACCACAAACCTTTTGTGTTCCAGGAAAACGGTCACATTGCCATTGACTGCGGATGTGTATTTGGAGGAAATCTTGCAGCATATTGCATAGAAACTGGCGAAGCTACATATGTGGAAGGTAAGAAGAGAGGGTAATGGTGCACACAGCACTACAACTCGTTACTCAACTCAGGAAGCGTTACCGACTAAACTCGACAACGAGTGCGAGAACACAACAAAACAGCCCTAAAAAGCAAATTTTGCCCTTACACTAATGGTCATGAGAGGTATTTCCCTAATGAACGAACTGAAACAAAGGTTTGGCCTATCCCAAGAGGCGCTTAAATTAATCGCATGTTTAACTATGCTCTTAGACCACATAGGAGTGATATTGATTCAGTCCACAGGCCTTAGGATAGTGGGTCGCATATCTTTCCCCATATTTTGTTTTCTTTTGGTAGAGGGGGTCTATCACACATCCAATCCTCGCAAATACGGAACGCGATTACTAATAAGTGTTTTCCTTTCTGAGTTGGCCTACGATCTGGCGAGATTTGGTCAATGGAATTGGCAAAAGAATAGTGTCATGATTACCTTGTTTTTGGGATTTGTTGCTTTAAGTGTTATTAAAAACAAAAATAGCATCTTGCTTAAAATTTTGCTTGTCGGTGGAGTTCTCATAGCGGCAAGATTTTTAGGCGGAGACTATGGATGGTTTGGCGTGATAGTTATTCTAATGTTTGGCTTAACACGTCGACTTCCGTTTAGGAACCTAATTCAATTGGCATGTTTATTGTTGCTGTTTGTGTTGTACAAAGGCGGTATTGCATCATACGCCGTGTTTTCCATAATTCCCATTGCATTGTATTCTGGCAAAAAGGTTACTTCCAGCAAGGCAGCACAATGGGCATTCTATTTGTTTTATCCAGTGCATCTTTTGGTTTTGTATTTTATTGGCCTTTTGTTATAGAAAGGCTTATAATCTCAGTGTAATAACAAACATTAGAGGAGCGAAATATGAGCAGTTTTCAGAATCTCAGAATCGTAGATAATTTCTATCAGACATCTTTGTATTTCCCCATGCCCACAGTTATCATTAGCACACTGTGCGAGGATGGTTCAACGAACTTAGGTCCTTATTCCTTGGTTCAACCTTACTATGTTGCAGGCAAGGAATATTATGCAATGCTTCTTTGTTGCAGAAATTCATCTAACACAGCTCAGAATATTTTGCGCAACGGCAAGTGCACACTTAATTTTATCGACGACAAACCAAGTTCATTCAAGGAGGCAGTTAAGCTTTCTTGGCCAGGAGATAAGCCTTCTGAGAAGATGCCCAAGTGCAACTTTAAGTTAGAAAAGAGTTTGCTTGAGGAGGAGACAGGTGAGGCTAGACCCATGGTTCTCACAGATGCCATCCAGGCCATCGAGTGTACATGGGTGCGTGAATTGGACGGAGCAGATAAGGATTTGCCCGGTGAGCTCAATGGTTATGAGGGACCTTACCATGATTTTAATGGTATCACATCTAAGTTTGGCGCTCATTTCATCCTCAAGGTGGACAAAATCCTCATGAAGGAAAAGTATAGAAACGCAATTATCAACGGAGTAAAGGCCAAGGATTTCCCACCATTGCCAGTTGATTACGGCTATAGAGATAGCAAAAACTTCTGGTTCCATCGTAAGACCAAGATGCGTGCAGAGCTTCTGCAGGTTAGACAGGCATCTTTGGAGTCCGTTAGATACGCAGCAGATAGAGTAGACGATAAGGTAAAGTTCACAGACGAGGCACTCCAGACAATTTTGGGAGTTCCAAGAGTGTTCCTTCCAGTTGTTCTCAAGGGTTGCGTTGCGTGGGCAAAGGAAAATAATGTGGATTTAATCACACCAGAGCACATGCAGATCATCAACGACAAGCGTGCTAAAGAAAAGAATAAGTAAGACGAAAGTCCTAGTCGAGTGGCTAGGACTTTATTTATGCTCCATATCCTCCCTTAACAGGATCTTGGAATAAAGGAATATGTGGTGGAACAAAAGTTAGTACGATAAAGACAATTCCTATGATGCAAAGGGTAGCAAATGCGATCCAAGGATGCTGACATGTAAGGCTCTGGCTTCTAAATAGGCGAAATTCTGTATAAAAAGAAGCAGCTGCAGCAACAACAAACAAGGTGATATTAACCCAGTCGTATGTTTTGCCAAGTATGCCGCTATATGTGTAAAAGAGCACAGGGATAAGGGTGATGCCAACTAATATGCCAACAAGTTTTATGCACTAAAAGTTATTATATTCAACAAAGTATCTGCTTTGAATTATGGCGAAGACAAAAAGCGGCACAAAAAGAAGCTTCATGTGTTCCCAAGTGGATTCATTCACGGCAGAGAACGGGGCAACTAAAATGTTGTCCTTGGACCATTCATAAACAAAGTGCAACAGAGTTCCGGCAAATAAGGTTATTGTAAAGCCAACTATCTGCCACAGGGAGATGTTTAGTTTCATGCGCATACCTCTCTTAGATGTCAGTCTTAAGAGTTTATGCAGAAATGTGTGGAGTTATTCCAAGACTAGTTTGGATTTGTATATGAATTATAGAAATTTCGAGCATCTTTTGTAGATGTTTTCTGCAATTCCTGGAATCATACGTTTCACCGAGCAATCCTAATAGTTTTTTGAGTGATTAAAGACATTATATCAGTAAAAGGTATTATGTTTAAGAAAATAAAAAAATCACCCGTGTCATTTGACACAGGTGATTTATATGGTCGGAGTGACAGGATTCGAACCTGCGGCATCTTGGTCCCAAACCAAGCGCTCTACCAACTGAGCCACACCCCGACGGCACTATGGGATTATACCAAAGGTTGAAAGATATTACAAGACAAAAATGCGCCGGAAATCCGACGCATTTTCACTTTATTTTATACTATTTTTCCTAAATTAGCGCTCCAAGGACAAAGAAGTCAAGAAATATGTAACTTCTTCAGCAATTGCCTTCTTCTTGTTGGAAACATGGAGAGTGCCCTCGCCGTCCTTATAATCTGTCATGTAGCAAACAAGACCATCTGTTGTATAAGATGCTGTGTATACATCCTCAGCAATTGTCTTAACCTTGCCGGAGTACTGGCAGAGAGTTCCGCGTGTCTTCTCAGTGTTGTAATCTGTGAAGAAAACAAACTTCTCAGAATCTTTGTGGTATGTAACCTTGCTTGTGTATACGTTCTCTGCAATGAACTTGCCATCCAAGTAAAGGTCGCCGTGGTTATCATCGTCAACGTCCTTGAAGTAGAGAGCCTTGCCGTTTGCCAAAATTCTTACGTTGCGAACATCTTCATCTACCAAGTTGCCCTTTGCAGGCTTAGCAGAAATCTTAGCACGGTACAAATCACCAACGTTGTTCTCGTCAATGTGGTCTGTGTAGTAAACATACTTACCATCGTCAGATACATCGTAAATGGATGTGATATCCTCGTCCCAAAGTGTACACTTGTTGCCAACTACCATGTAAACTTCGTACTCTTCGGAATCGAAGCTTGTGAATGCCAATACGCCAGAATCACCATCCTCAGAAAGGTAGAAGCTGGAAGAGTTTCCAATTGCAAGATCCTCAGAAACTACTGTGCACTTAGTACCGTTAATGTAGCAAAGAGAGGACTTTACTGGTGGATAGTCGCCAATTGTTTCATCGCAAGAAACTGCTTCACATGTAATAACGTAGAAAGTACCATCTGTAACAGATGTATAGTAGGAATCAGGGGAGCTGAAACCGTACTTAGAAACTACATCCTCTGTGATCTTAACAGCGTCCTTGCCGATAGTCTTAGCATAAAGCTCGCCATCGTCTGTTACGTAGTAAATAGTCTTAAAGTCATCTGTTGTGCCGTAGATTGTCTTGTAGTCATCTACGAGGCAAACGAGCTGAGCGTCCTTGCGGCCAACTTTAACGTAAAGGTCACCGTCCATGTTGGAGTAGTAAATAATGTTGCTGTCTCTGGAAATAACCTTGATTTCCTTAACCTTGCTCTGAATCTTCTTCTCGCCCTTAACTGGGTTACCCTTAGCATTACACTGGTAAAGAGCGTTGTCCTTTACGTATGTAATAACCTTGAAGTCCTCGCTGGGAATTGCCATGGAGTAGTCACTGGAAAGCTTAACTGGAGCCTTCTTGCTATTTGTATCCAAGAAGTAGAGTGCGCCATCCTCGTCCTCAACCAAGAACTTAGAACCATCGCTATTAATACCATAGAGGTTTGTCAACTCGTACTTATCATCGAAAGCGAGAACTGGCTTATAGCTCTTGCCGTGTGCAATAAAGAGTTCATCCTCTGTTGTGTAAAGGATAAAGCCCTTGTCAGAAGATGCAGCAACGCATACTGTAACGATAATGCCAAGAATAAGGGCAAAAACAACAGCTGCAATGATGAAAACAAGCTTCTTGGACTTCTTATCAGGAGCTGCTTCGTTAACTGGAGCAGATGTCTCCTCAACTGCTACTGCTGTTCCACACTGTGGGCAAGAATTTGTTTCTTCGGAATAATTGTTTCCGCAATTAGAACAGATCATAAAAGTAATTAATAAAGATGTGTCGGTGATCTTCATTTGTTCCTTTCTTAATGTTTGTGATAAAAATGGACCGACATCCAATGATATAGTCGAATTATAGCATAAAATTAGAAAATATGCAGTTCGCATTATAGAGCTCGTTAGTGAACCGCTGCGCAAGCAAAGCTTGCTAGTAACCGCACCGCAGGTGCTAGTGAACCGGACCTTCGGTCCTAGTGAGCCACGAGCAAAGCTCGTTAGTAGGCCGCAACTGCGTTGCTAGTGAACCGCTGCGCAAGCAAAGCTTGCTAGTGATCGCAACTGCGTTGCTAGTGAGCCGCCTTTGGCTAGTAGGCCACGAGCAGAGCTCGTTAGTAGGCCGCCTTCGGCTAGTGAGCCGCAAGCAGAGCTTGCTAGTAACCGCACCGCAGGTGCTAGTGAACCGGACCTTCGGTCCTAGTGAGCCACGAGCAAAGCTCGTTAGTAGGCCGCAACTGCGTTGCTAGTGAACCGTGCCTCCCGCGCTTCGGAAGTAGCGGGCGACTTTTGATTACTTTTGGTCGTTCAAAAGTAATGAATCAACACTAAACACTCAACACTAAACACCAAACACTAGATGCGCAGCATCTTTTAGTCGTTCAAAAGTAATGAATAAACACTAAAAAAAGGCCGCTTCCGCGACCTTTTTCTTACTCTAATTCAAATGCTCCAGTATACAACTTATAGTAGTTACCCTTTTCGGCAATCAAGCTATCGTGGGAACCACGCTCGATGATGTGACCCTGATCCAATACCATAATTACATCGGAGTTCTGTACTGTGGACAGGCGGTGTGCAATTACAAATACTGTACGTCCCTTCATCAAGTTATCCATACCACGCTGTACAATTGCCTCAGTACGTGTGTCGATGGAGGAAGTAGCCTCGTCCAAAATCATAACTGGTGGATCTGCTACAGCAACTCTAGCAATGGACAGGAGCTGTCTCTGACCCTGGGACAAGTTGTTACCGTTGCTGGTGAGCATGGTGTTGTAACCCTCGGGCAACAATTCGATAAAGTCATGTGCGTGTGCAAGCTTTGCGGCTTCAATACACTCCTCATCTGTTGCATCCAATCTACCGTAACGAATGTTGTCCATTACAGTACCTGTGAACAAGTTAACATCCTGTAAAACCATACCTAAGGACTTTCTGAGGTCGTCCTTTTTAATTTTGTTGATGTTAATGCCATCGTACCTTACCTTGCCGTCTGCGATATCGTAGAAGCGGTTGAGCAAGTTTGTGATTGTTGTCTTACCAGCACCTGTAGCACCTACGAAAGCAACCTTCTGGCCAGGCTCAGCATACAAGGAAATATCGTAGAGAACCTGCTTTTCTGGCACATAGCCAAAGTCTACTTCGTGCATGCGGATGTCACCAGCCAATGGTGTGTAAGTAACTTCGCCTGTGGACTGGTGAGGATGTCTCCATGCCCAGTGACCAGTCTTTGTATCAGTCTCATGAATGTTTCCATCCTCGTCGTAAGTCACATTAACCAAAGTAACGTAACCCTCGTCTGACTCAGGCTCCTGATCCATGAGCTCAAAGATACGAGATGCACCAGCCAAAGCCATAACAACGGAGCTAATCTGCTGGGACAAGTGGTTAATAGGCATTGCGAAGCTTCTAGAAAGTCCCAAGAAGGATACTACAGCACCCAAGGAAACAGCGTTCCACTTAATAGCCATGAATCCACCCAAGAAAGCAACCATTACGTACAAAACGTTGCCGAAGTTACCCATGATGGGGAAGAAAATGTTTGCAAACTTATTTGCACTATATGCGTTGTGCTCCAATTCGTCGTTTAACTTGTCGAACTCTTCCTTAGCAGCATCCTCGTGACAGAAAACCTTAACAACCTTCTGTCCGTTGATGATTTCTTCAATGTTTCCGTTAACTGCACCAAGTGCTCCCTGATGCTTAACAAAGTATTTTGCACTGTTCTTGGCAATTGGCTTTGTCAAAGTTGTTGTAGCAAGAACGAACAACAGAACGAAAGCAGTCAAAGGAATATTAATGCTCAACATTCCAAAGAACACAGCCACAACGGTGATGATAGAGGATACTGCAGAGGGCAAACTCTGTGTGATCATCTGTCTCAATGTGTCAGCGTCGTTGGTGAAACGGCTCATAATGTCACCACGTGGGTTGGCATCGAAGTAACGAACGGGCAAAGTCTGCATCTTTTCGAACATGTCATTACGAATCTGCCTCAAAGTGTTGTGAGCAACTCTAACCATGAGCCAGTTGTATGTGAATGTCATGGAAACAGTAACTGCGTAGATCATGGCCATGAACAAAATAGCCTTGAGTAAGCCGTTAAAGAATCCAGCTGCCTCTGCTCCAGGTACATATGTGAGTAACATGGGGGAGATGTAGTCATCTACCAAAACCTGTGTAAACAAGCCGCCTGCAACAGATGCTGCAGAGCTAAGGATGATACAAATAACTACAATAGCCAACAGTACCTTGTTGCGGCCAACGTAGGCCAACAATCTCTTAACTGTCTTGCCATCAATCTTAGTTCCAGGAGGAATAACGCCAGGTCCTCTTCTACCAGGTCCGCCTCCAGGGCCACCTGGGCCGGGTCTCATTCTACTCATTGTCGGCACCTCCCTTTAACTGAGAATAATATACCTCTTGGTAAATATGGCATCTGTCCAAAAGCTCCTGATGAGTGCCAATGTCAACGATAGCGCCACCATCCAGTACGATAATTCTGTCTGCATCCTGCACGGAGGAAATTCTCTGTGCGATGATCAGCTTAGTTGTATCTGGTATGTAGTCTCTAAAGGACTGTCTAATCTTAGCATCTGTAGCAGTGTCAACAGCGCTGGTGGAGTCGTCCAAAATGAGGATCTTAGGACGCTTGAGCAATGCTCTTGCAATACAAAGTCTCTGTTTCTGTCCACCGGAAACGTTTGTACCGCCCTGCTCGATGTATGTGTCATATCCCTCTGGTCTTGCGCAAACGAACTCGTGTGCATTTGCCAATCTGCAAGCCTCTTCGATTTCCTCATCTGTGGCATTTGGGTCGCCCCATCTAAGGTTATCCTTAATAGTTCCGGAGAAAAGTGTGTTCTTCTGCAAAACCATAGCAACCTGGTTGCGGAGAGTATCAAGGTCGTACTCCTTAACATCTACACCGCCTACCAAAACCTGACCTTCTGTTGCGTCATAAAGTCTTGGAATTATCTGTACCAATGTGGACTTACCGGAACCAGTACTTCCGATGATACCAATTGTTTCGCCGGACTTAATATCCAAGTCAACGCCCTTAAGATGCAAGAGATTTGTGGAACCAGAGTAGCTGAAGTTAACATTCTTGAACTGGATGGAACCATCCTTAACCTCAGTTACTGCATTTTTTGGACTAACGATGTCGGAAGTCTCATCCAAAACCTCAACGATTCTCTGTGCAGATGTCTTAGAGATAGTCAGCATAACGAAAATCATGGAAAGGCTCATAAGGGACATGAGCATCTGGCTTGTGTAGGAGAAAAGACTGGTCAAACCACCTGTGCTAAGTGTTGTACCGCCACTCATTACGATAAGCCTTGCACCAAACCAGGAAACAAGCAATGTACATGTATACATGCAAAGGGACATAAGTGGTGAGTTGAAAGCCAAAATGTGCTCAGCTTTTACGTAAAGATTATAGAGCTTTTCGGAAACGGAGCGGAACTTGTGGTTCTCATGGTCACCACGAACAAATGCCTTAACAACGCGGATACCAGAAAGGTTCTCGTCTACAACATTGTTCATTTCGTCGTATGTCTTAAATACCTTAGAGAATGTGGGCATGGCATTCTTTGCGATGATGAACAAGCCAAGTCCAAGGACTGGAACTACTGAAAGGAAAATGAGAGAGAGCTTGGGGCTAACTCTAGATGCCATAATCAGTGAGAAAATCATCATAAGGGGAGAACGAACCGCAATACGAATAAGCATCTGGAATGAGTTCTGCACAAAGGAAACGTCAGTGGTAAGTCTAGTTACCAAACTGGATGTGGAGAACTTATCGATGTTTGTAAAGGAGAATCCCTGCACAGCGTGGAACAATCTGCGGCGCATATTTTTAGCGAAACCTGCAGATGCCTTAGCGGCAAAAATACCTGCAAAAGCACCTCCTGCCATGGAGATGGCGCAACACAGGAGCATGATAAGTCCCATGCGAACGATAACGTTCATGTTGCCGACTTCAATACCCTTGTCGATAAGGGTGGCCATAAGGTAGGGGATAAGTACCTCCATTACTACCTCGATGGCAACTGTGGTAGGGGCCAGGAGAGTTTCTTTCCAGTAACCCTTAACACTTTTTGCTAACTTTCTAAACATGTTAAATCCTTTCTAATCTGTATCTTGATCCTGTTTAAGGTTGTTGATCATTTTCTGGGCTGTTGCCACAAAGGCATCAATCTCCTCTTCAGAAATTCCGGTGCGCAAAAGCTCTTCCAAATCCTGAATGCCAGCCACAAATTCCTGAATGTGGGCCACGGCGTACGGTGTCAATGTGATGGCACGCAATCTAGCGTCTGATTCCATTTGGGTTCTAGTGACTAAGCCCTTTTCTTCAAGAGAAGTAATGAGCTGGGAAGCAGTGCCCTTGGAAATGTGCAAAGAGGCCTCGATGTCCTTTTGGAAAACGTGGGTGTCACTGTTGCGAGAAAGGAGTCCCAAAATTCGACCCTGGGTACGTGAAATGCCCAAAGTTTTGTATGAGTCAACATGTCTGGTAATAGCGTTAGATAACTGCCTAATGCTAGGACCGATTTGCTTGGTGGTCATATGTCCTCCTGTAATAGTTTGTTAACAAACAGTTCGATACCAAACAGTTTGCCTCCAAACATTATAGTCCTTTATATTTTTGAGTCAAGGCAAAAATGTCTTTTTGTTGAGGTCATTACTTAATAAAGGTATAATGTACATAGATATTCACAGGGAGGCACTTATGCTACAAAAGAACGCCATTATTACATTGGACATAACAGGTATGACCCAGGAGGGATTCGGCGTTGGCAGATGCGACGACATGGTAGTTTTTGTGCGCTCCGCAGCAGTTGGAGACAAGGTTGAGGCTTTGATTCTCAAGGTTAACAAGACATATGCTTGGGCTAAAATTTCTAAGATTTTGGTGCCATCTCCAGATAGATCAGAGGATTTGGGTTGCGCCGTTGCAGGTAGATGTGGCGGATGCACATTTAGACATATTACATACGAGGCAGAGGTTCGCGCCAAGGTCCAGAGAGTTAAGGATGCTTTGGTCAGAATCGGCAAGCAAGATAGCAATATCGAGGCACATAAGGTTTGTCCAGCATACGGACCAGATGGTGTTTCTGCCATGGTGGATTACAGAAATAAGGCTATTTACCCTGTGACAAAGGACAAAAATGGCCAGATTAAAATGGGATTTTACTCCACAGGTAGCCACAACGTGGTAGATGCAGATAGCTGTGGAATTCAGAATCCTTTGATTAACCAGTGCATGAGAACTTTTAAGGCATATGCCAGCATGTGGGATGTTTCCGTTTATGACGAAAACACAGGCAAGGGTTTGCTTAGAGGTATTTACATTAGAACTTCCACAACTGGACAGGTTATGCTGACAGTTATTCTCAATACAACAAGCCCCGAGGCTCTAGGCAAAATCCGTGGCGCACAAAATTGGCTCCAGGGTATGGTGGGCTACATGACAGCTCAGATGCCAGAGATCGTTTCTGTATACGCCAACTGGCACACCAAGAGAGACAACGTTATGATGGGTACTTCTGTTACATTGCTTTGGGGACAGGCAACCATCCGCGAAAAGATTATGGGTGTGGATTTTGACATTTCTCCCTTGGCATTTTTGCAGATTAATCCAGTTCAGACAGAAAAGCTTTATGGCATTGCGTGTGAGTACGCAATGGATGGTGGCGATGTGGGTTCCAATATTTTGGACCTTTATTGTGGCACAGGTACCATTGGGCTTTGCCTTGCATCTCAGTTAGGTGACAAGGGTGTACAGATAATCGGTGTGGACACAGTTAAGCAGGCCATTCAGGATGCAGAGCACAATGCAAAGCTCAATAACATGACAAATTGCAGATACATTTGTGGTACAGCAGAGGCTGCCGCCCTTGATCTGGCAAACCAGGGAATGAGAGCACACACATGCATCATTGACCCACCAAGACATGGATGTGGGCCAGAGATTGTGGAGGCCATGGCAAAGCTTGCTCCAGATAGAATCGTGTACGTATCCTGCAAGCCTGAGACACTGGCTAGAGATATTCAGTTGCTGGAGACAATTGGATATAAGATGGATAAGTACTCCGTGGTGGATATGTTCCCAAGGACAGGACACGTGGAAACGGTTGCTAGTTTGAGTAGGGAAAAGGCTGACGATTGTGCAGAGAAACCAAAAATGATTTCCGAAGAAAGAAGCAAATATAAGTCTTGGAGCAATCTGAAAAAGCAGATGAATGATTTGCTTTGTGATTCTCTTAAGGATAAAATTTCCTATTTTTACACCAACTATCACGAAGTTCACAATGCCTACGGCAGAGCAACCATTAACTACTGCAAAAAGGAAATGGTGGCGTTTTCTTGGGTTGAGATGTACAAGCAGGAACAAGAAGTTTCCCAACTTTACAGCGAAGGCAAGAAAGTTTCCTATGGCGAAATGGAAATGAAGAAATGGATGCCTGAGTGTAAATTGTGTGATGCAGACTTTATTAACTCTTTAACCATTTATCTTAAAACTGATATAGCGACTGCACTTCATTCTGAGAATTATCTGCTTCGTGTCTTTGCTTATATGGACAGACGCGTGGGAAAGAGAACGCTTGTTAAAATCAAGGACGAAGTGGAAAAGCTGCCCGAATGGGTGAAGCAATTCTACCGACTTCGCTGTGAGGCAGACGGTATCGTTTTCCCGCCTAAACGAATTACAGACGAGACTGTTGCTAGTCTAGTGTTTGGTGTTTAGTGAATGTCCCTGTGTTCCAGAGATCATTTCACGTAAGCTCAGCGAATATTTTACGCCTACAGGACATATCACGGCGAAGCCATTTAATGTCGCAGAATTTTGATGTTAGTTAGGGAGGAGAAAGCTATGAAAGGTGACAAGAAGTTTAAGATTCTATTTGGATTAATGGTTGTCACAGCTGTCATTTCTGTTGTTGTGTTTATTTGGGCAATATGTGCAGCAAAATCTTATCATACAGCTTCTACTCCAGAGTCTGTATTAGGAGGCGTTGTTTATGTGTTCGTAGTGTTAATTGCCAGCGGATTATTCATGATGGTGGGTGGCACAAGTTCATACGTAGGATTTATTGTCTCATATAAATGTAGAAAAAAGGCAGAAAATAAAGTTCAAAAACGAATTGCAACGGTATGTTTGTGTATCCATTCGGTGATAGCTGCTTTAATAGTAGGATTGATTTTCGTATCACTATGCAGAATTGCGTAGGAGAATTGGTTGTAAGGTTTCGCCATGGATGATGAACGTCTTAAGGGAAATGGTGGTGACAATTATTGGAAAGCAGGCTAAATTCGGTCGATAGTAGAGGGTTCTTTGAATCTGTTATTGAACATGAATTAAATGAATACTAGGGAGAATGAAATGGAGCAGAAGACAGTTAAAACAAAAGAAGCGGAGCATTCCGTGTTGGCAAGGCAAAAACAGATAGTGAAAAAGGCTGCTTTTGTTGTATTAGTAGTAGGATTGTTGCTTGTAGTTGTTTCTATCGCATGGCTTGCAGCTGCATTTTCAAACTATAGACCTAGCGGCAACATTGGTATTATCGGCGGGGCAGATGGCCCAACGCTTAAGCTGGTGTTAAAACATTTGTTTCCAGAAATCAGCAAGACTTTCCCATTTAGATTGGGCGTTTTCGGTACTATGATGATGTTAGTAGGAGCGGTTGTGGCTTTAGTAAAAAGGAAAGCAAATGATTAACTACGGATTAAAAGATAAAGTTGTATTGATTACTGGCGCAAACAATCCTCAGGGAATCGGTGCCACCACAGCATTGGCTTTTGCACGCGAGGGAGCAAAGGTTGTTTTGGTGTACAAGAAGGTTTTTAGACCCTTTGACGAGAGCAAAACCGACACAAATGGCGTGGATAGATATTACGCAGCTAATGCAGGAGATACCGTAGAGGTTGAGCGCAAACTCAGGAAAATGAACGCCGACTACATGGTTTTGGAAAGCGATATTTCTGATGAGGAAGCAGTAAAAGACATCTATTCTAAGGTCATGGAAAAGTATGGTCCAGTAAATGTTTTGGTAAACAACGCTGCAGTGGATGACGAAAACGGTTTCGATACAATTGAGCAAATCACACAGAGCGTCATAGATGATACTTTTGCAGTGAATGTGCGAGGTAGCCTCCTGATGACAAGGGAAATGGTTAACCACCACAAGGATTTTGGCAGAATCATCAACATTTCCACAGATGCAGCCCAGATTTTTGCAGGGCAGATAACTTATGGAGCTAGTAAGGCAACAATGGAAGCCCTCACTCGCAGCGTGGCCTTGGAAGTGGCAAAGTACGGAATCACTGTAAACTGCGTGGCACCTGGACCAACTCAGACTGGCTGGATAGATGGAGATTTGGAGGCTGCAGTGCTTCCCATTATTCCAATGGGACAGCTGATTCAGCCAGAGGATATAGCGGAAACTATTTTGTTCTTGGCAAGTGAGCAGGCACGAATGCTTACGGGTCAGGTGATTAAGGTGTCAGGAGGACACGCTCTGTAGGTACAAGGAGGTGCCTTATGGAAAGAGTAAAAAGTGCAAAGCTATTTCAGTTTTTAATGGCATTTTCTGTCGCAATTACTGTGCTTTTAGTTGTGGCATATGTTGTTATAATGAACAGTTTGAATCTTGGCACTAATGGAGGAGGTATTGCAGGAGCTTTAGTTTCCTTTACAATATCTTTAGGACTTTCAGTATTTCTTGCGAAATTTGAATTCTTTAATTCCGTCTTTGGCTTTTTTGCATCCACACTTTGCTTGTATTTCGCACGTAAACGCAAGGTAAAAGTGCTCTCTATTATTTGTATGATTTTCCATACGTTGATCATTGCCATATTGCTCGCAGTACTTGGGGTTTGTGATATGTTGCCATTTCTTTTTATTTGAGGTGAGGGTTTGCCATGGAAGATTGGAGATTGTGTGGTCAGGAAAAATATCTAAAAGGTGCGTTTCTTTATAAGATCAAATTGCCAGAATATTGGCGTGAGTCATATAGTGAGAAAAATGACTTTTACCAAAAGGTTTTGATAAGAGCAAAGAGTCAAGTAGATGGACTCCCAGAAAAAGAGATGTATCTGGAGGGTGATAAAATCCAGATGCTATGGCACGAGCATTGCGATTTTTGCTGGGAGAAGGCTACGACAGAAATTGACGCTGAGTTTTATTGCACACAGGATTACTATCACTGGATTTGCAAGCAATGTTTTGAAGATTTTAAGGATCAGTTTGGTTGGACAGTAGTGCCTACTGAAAAAATGAAAGCTATGTATATGACAAACGAAGACCTTTTAGAACTTTATGATCGACTAAAAGACGACTATGTCTTGGTTATGACAAATTCAAAGTCCTTAGATGATCGCTGGACCGTGGATTGCCCTGTTATGGTGGGCAAAAACAAATACGGACAGAATGTTTTAGCGTATATTGATGATGGCATGTTTGTTATAGAAGTGGAAGGACCAGTAGATACACATACTCACGCTTTTAGTGTAGACGAGGCAGTTGATAAAGTTGTAGGATTGTTCTAATGAATCTAACTCAACCAGCGGTGCGTGTTGTTTATGCCAATAATGTTGCATACTTGCAATAGCAAAACATGGAGGCATATATGAAGAATTTCATTAAATTATATTGGAAAACCCTTGTTTTCTTTGCAGTTGTAGGAATAGTAGGCGGCTTTTTTGCTGGGCTGTATGCTTTGGAGGGATATCCATCAGAACTTCAACAACAGCTTGTGGATGAATTGGCAGCATCAGGCTTGGGAGACTTCCCTGTAGATATTGTAATAGCAGTAATAACTGCAGTTCAGTCTGCTGGATACGGTTTAGTCCTTGGTGCTATTGGAATTTTCCTAGCTAAAAAGGTTGGCCTTTGGAAGGGTGAGCGAAACATTACCCCAAAACCATTATTAGCATCTGTTGGTGTAGCTATTGTGGGAGGCTTGGCCATGATCCTATTGGACATTTTCTACTTCGCAAATTACTCCCAGGCAATTGCAGACTCCTATTTAACAAAGCCATCTGTTGTGTTTATGCTGGCAAGCGTTACATACGGCGCCGTTATCGAGGAAGTGATGATGAGGCTCTTTGCTATGTCCTTGGTATCATTTGTGCTGTTTAAGTTGTTTGAGCGAAAGGAAGAGCAGCCTTCTAACAAAATGTTTGTTATTGCCAACGTTGTAACAGCGATGCTCTTTGCAGTAGGTCACTTGCCTGCAACAGTTCTTATGATCGGCACATCTCCCATTGTTATTGCTAGATGTTTCTTGTTAAATGGCGGCATTGGACTTCTTTTTGGTTGGCTCTATAGAAAATACGGTTTGCGCTATGCTATGATTGCTCATGGAGGATGCCATGTGGTGTCCAAGCTTATTTGGATTTTGTTTATTTAGTAAAAGTTTTAGAGTTGTTCGACCTTTGATATGTACCCAGAATCCTGGACACATTGAAAATTGAATTTATGCACAAATGGATGTTTCCCTGAATTTAACAGGAGGCATCCATTTTGTTTTAGCTTGAATTCGCTCGTTATTATAGTAGTCTATATATTCCTGCAC
>JAFYSJ010000012.1 GCA_017559445.1 Clostridia bacterium | reverse complement strand
TTGGCAAGCAAATTGATTTCTAGTATTATTAAATTCACGGAGCATATATTTAATCCTTTTAGTTGGTTGTCGTGAATTAAACTTTAAGGTATGTATGCTCCTTTTTCAATATCATCATTCCCACAAATTATTAGAAGAGCCTAAAATTTAAAGTGTTAAATTTATTATATAAAAACACATAAAGGAGGACCCTATGAAAAAATTATTATCTCTTTTTCTCGTAGTTGTTATGCTTTTTACCATGGTTGGATGTGGAGTTGATCTCACAGACATTGCTGGCGCTTTACAAAAGAAGGAAGTATCTAGAGGTACAATTAACGGCAATGTTTACACCAACGATTTCCTCGGATTTACATTTACAAGCCCTGCTTCCTGGGTGTACTCCACCGATGAAGAAATTGCCAGCTTGGTTAATTTGACAGCAGATACCATGTTGGACGAGAAATTCAAGGACGCTTTGGATAAAAACCCAGCCATTTACGATATGCTGGTTGTGGACTCACTTACTGGTACAAACATCAGCGTAGGATACGAGAACCTCTCTAAGACACTATCTTCCAACATTACAGAAACTCAGTATGCAGATAAGTTAAAGAGTCAGCTCAACTCACTTTCTGGAGTGACATACACCGTCTCTGGTTCATACGAAACAGTTAAATTGGGAGAAACAGAGTTTCTTAGAGTCACCCTTAAGGCATCTTCAAACGGCGTATCCATGACTCAGGCATATTATTTGCATAAGGTTGATGGCTACATGTCATATGTCATTATAACTGCTGTAGGAGATTACACGATTGCAGATGTTGAGGCAATGTTCAACTAACTAAATGCGCTCACTTAAAAAGCACTTCTTCGGAAGTGCTTTTTTTGATATGTACCCAGAATTCTGGACACATTGAAACACCCAACAGGGAGTTCGCTTCTCTATTAAAATCCTAATGCCTCTAAACCAATCACTGCGATTATAATCACAACAGCTATAACCATAACAACCAGTGATGCCCACAACAATGCAGATATGGTTCTAAACAACTTTTTATAAACTGGCTTCTTTGCCTTAAAGGAAAATACCGCTGACAAAATTGCTGCAACTAAAGGTATCACCACAAACACGAGAGCCAACATTGCAATTAGAATAATCACAATCACATCCTCTGACTCCTCCACAGGCTGTGTTGTCTGTTGCTTACCTGAGCCTAATTGTTCCAGTATTTCTTCGTCGGTTATTTCGTAGACAATTACTTCTTCCCTCAAAAAGATTTCGGTTTCTGTATTGAGGTATCCCGCTCCTACTACACACTCGTAATAATTCAGGAACAAAACTCGACCATCCTCATGGAAGATCAGCTTTCCCATGTCATATTCTGTAATAATTTCACCAAACGCATGGCCAGATACAGAAGTGCTTGAGTATTGGACAAGTTCCTTACCAGAAATGGTTATTTTCTTGCCAAATAACTTTTCTCTAGGAACTTCGATATATGAACTCTCCACGTATGTACGTCCATTGGGGATGAGTGTGTATGTCTCAAAAATTCCATTTCCAACACTATTAATAACATCATTATTGTTGATGTACAGGATTGTTACTCTACCTCCCGCATTAAAAGAAAGAGTAACAACAATCACTTCATCATTGCCATAGGCATAAATTGCTTTTACATCCTCATAAAGGTCATCAAACAAGGTGACGCTGTCAATATAATCTAAGGTAGAGCTGTCAATGATCCAGCCATCTGCCTCTGTTGCATATATATAAGTATTACCTTTATAAAAAGCAAAATTATAGGACTCGTTAAATGTAAGCTCACCTGTATCTTCGGCAGCAAAAGCCATAGCACCAAAGGTCAAAAGAGCTAGCACAATTGCAAAAAACAGACATAACTTTTTGTTCATATTAGCACCTCCTTAGCTCAGATTAAGCTTACGGTCCATAATCCAATGAACCAAGGTGTACAAACCAACAACAACGGCAGCAATTATAAGGATAATAGGAAGAGCCATCAAAGAACCCACCAATGTACGTACATCTTCCTTCATGGACAACACTATTCCCACAATCAAGCCGCTAGACAAGCTAACGAACAACTGAGAGAATCCAGAAACAAATCCAGTGACGCCGTAATAAATACCAATTGCAGCCAATACCTTATGTTTTTTTGTGATTACAGCTCCTACGGAAATGCAAACAAACATCAGCAAGGTAGATGACACCACCAACAAAGAGAACAACAGCACAAAGGCCAATGCTAAAATGCCGTCACCTACTCTAAACACATAACCCTGGAAAATCTCGCTAAAATTGGCTCCAGCTATAATCGCCATTAACAATACATTTATTGCCACTGTCAAAACACTTGCCATCTCAATAATAAAGGAAGAAATAATCTTGGAATTAAGCAGATTAGCCCTTGAAACTGGCAATGTAAATGTCAAATATCCTTCGTCAGAATACAAGTTCTTGTAAAATCTAATGGCTATCATAATTGTGGGCATGACTGCCACTGCAACTATTGTGAGTATAGTTGCTAAGATCATCAGAACCGCAACTAGAATAGCTCCTGTTGTAGGAAATTCAGAATTTAATAGCTTAATTGCAAATCCGCCCATTACAGAGGCAGGCAAAGACGCTACGGCCGCAATCCACCAATACCTAAACAAAAATTTCAGATCATACCTAAGGAGTTTCTTTAACATCTGTACACCTCCCTAAACATAGCATCCAAAGTTTGGCCAGATGCTTCTTTGGCTTCTGCCACAGAACCAGACTGTCTAATAACTCCAGAAAATCCCATGAAATAGTACTCATCCAATATTTCCTCGATGTCTGAGATCAAATGAGTTGTAATGATAATTGTAGAGTCTGGGTTGTAGTTGCCAACAATGGTTTTGAGAATATACTCTCTGGCTGCTGGATCTACGCCTGCAATTGGCTCGTCAAGCAAGTAAAGTTTGGCCCTGCGAGACATAACCAAAACAAGCTGAACCTTTTCTTTAGTTCCCTTGGACAAAGTCTTGAGCTTTGCTGTGGTGTTGATATTAAGGTCTGCCAACAATCGCCTTGCCTTTTCCAAATCAAAATCTGCGTAAAAGTCAGCGAAATAAGCAAGCAACTCATCTACCTTCATCCAAGAGTCGAAGTATGGTCTCTCTGGCAAATAGGAAACCAAGGAATTTGTGTCAGCACCAGCAGGTTCGCCGCACACCAAAATCTCTCCCTCATTAGGCTGGAGCAGTCCGCATATTAACTTAATAAGTGTGGATTTGCCGCAACCATTTGGACCAAGCAGTCCTACAATCTTGCCGGCTGGAATAGTTAGATTCATGTCCCTTAGAACAAAGTTTCCCTTTTTGTAAGCTTTGCTAAGGTTTTTGCATTCTAGAACGTTCATACGCTACCTCCCGCATTTGCTTTAAAGTATTTATTTATACCTCAAATATAGCACAAGATTTCACACTTTACATAAGTATTTTATCGACATTTTTTGGCAACAGGACTATACTAAAGCAAAAACTTGCATAACTAAGGAGGCACATATGAAAGATCAAAACTCTATGATGCAAAAAAGAAAACTTTTCTCACAAATGAAAGGAACTTCATCTTCCCTTTTAGCTATTGTTATTTTTACAGCAATTAATCTTGTTCTTCTTGTTGCAAACGCAGATAGCTACTTCCTCTTCTCTGCATACATCCCATACTATGCAACAAGTTTAGCAATGTACCTTTGTGGAATGTATCCTGCTGATTACTATATGCCAGGAGATGAATTCTTGCCAGGTGGTGTATTTGCAGGCACTTTAGGATTCTCAATCGTATTCCTTGGCGTATTCCTTCTTGCCTACTTCTTCTGCAAAAAAGGAAAGACTGGGTGGCTTATTGCTTCCACAGTGCTCTTTGCACTTGATACAGTTGCTCTCGTTCTTCTTGTGGGATTTGATATAGACTTGATTATGGACTACGTTTTCCACGCATGGGCATTGATCAGCTTAATTCTGGGCATTGTAGCATTTAACAAATTTAAGAAGCTTCCACCAGATGAAATTGTTGTGGATGAAGTTGTCGTAGAAGACGAAGAGTCTACAGAGGAACTTGAAGCTGCTCCAGTAGATAATGAATAATGTAATATATATATATAAGTAATAAGTGAGGTCATTGTGCCTCACTTATTTTTTACGCAAATTTCAAAAAGCAAAAAATAAGGCCGTTCATGTGAACGGCCTTTGGAGCGGGTTACGAGATTCGGACTCGCGACTTTCACCTTGGCAAGGTGACACTCTACCACTGAGTTAAACCCGCATTGGTGGTCAGAATTAGAATTGAACTAACGACACGTGGATTTTCAGTCCACTGCTCTACCAACTGAGCTATCTGACCAAAAATATTGGCGACCCGGAAGGGGCTCGAACCCTCGACCTCCAGCGTGACAGGCTGGCATTCTAACCAACTGAACTACCGGGCCACTCCCCCGCGTCTCATCAGATGACTCTGTTTCGTGCGGAACAGGCGTTATTCTACATGGTATTCAGCCCGGTGTCAATAGGTTTTTTTAAATATTTTTAAAAATTTTTTGAAGAATTTTCTGTAGTGTTTTAGGTCTCAGTTGCAACGCTAAATGTTCGCAAGTTTTGCTTGCAACTACTAGCCCAGCGGTCACTAACGAGCTCTGCTCGTGGTTCACTAGCACCAACGGTGCGATCTACTAGCGCAGCGGCTCACTAGCAACGTAGTTGCGGCCACTACCCCAGCGGTT
>JAFYSJ010000011.1 GCA_017559445.1 Clostridia bacterium | reverse complement strand
GGGGAGTCGAACCCCTGTCCAAAGCATCTTCCGAGATTACATCTACGAGCGTAGTCATGCATTTAAAATTCCCTCTGTGAAACGCAGCGTGACCAGCTGTTCACATCAGTAGCTTCATAAATACAATATGACCGCAAAGCTTAGGCTATATCGTTCAGTAGATTAACCTACCCTCTACTAAGGCCTGCATTATGACGCCGGCACTCCGCGAGGCAGGTCCCCCGGACCGACGAGCAGCTAAAAATTAAGCTGCAAATGCAAAATTATTATTGTTTGCGTTTATATTTAATTCCGATTTTTAAAGAGGCCATCGGAGCCCTCTACCCGCCATAATCCCCTCGGTTGCCCTGTCGAAACCAGTATATCCCCGTGGTTTGCTTGTGTATTATACTACACTCTTTAAAAAAGTGAACTCTTATTTTTCTTTTATCTTTCGATCAAATAAGCCCTAACTGGTGCACCCTCTGCTCCTTTTATGCAAATAGGTGCCGCATTTAGCCAATATTGGCCCTCTTCTACACCATCCAGCACTACTCCCTCCAAAAGCACAATTTCTGCTCCTAAAAGTATTTTATGCACTGCCATTGGGGCATTCTTAGGACCCACTGTCTGACTTTCATTTCCAATGAGCTTAATTCCTGCATCTCTAAATACAATTGCTGCCTCCTCAGTCACTGTCGCATCCCCAGCAATAAGGAGTCTTTCTGTTTTACCTGCCCTACTTAGTATTTCCTCTGCTTCCTTTTTCAATACATCCCCTGTATGTCTTGCCACAAAGCACTCTCCAACAAAGATATCCAACGGAATCTGATCCACAGAAATACCATTTTCAAAGAAATGCTTAGGCGCATCCACATGTGTTCCGTTATGGTTACAAATGCTAAGTGTTGTAAGGTTATACAAATCACCCTTTGCCATATCTGCAATTTGAGTCATATGTGGAGCTGGATCTCCTGGATATACGTTACAATTCAGTATTTCTTGAGATATGTCTATTATTCTCATTTCCTCTCCTAAAAAAGCAATGCGCCCCTAAGGACGCATTACATTAAATCAAAGTGTTACCTTGTGGTAAGTCTTCTTACCCTTCTTAATTGTTACGCCCTCAGTAAGCTGAGCTGCTGTAACTGTTGCCATGATGTCTGCAACCTTTTCGCCATTTACAGAAACACCGCCACCAGAGATGAGCTTACGTGCCTCATTCTTAGATGCGCAAAGTCCTGTTGTAACCATGAGGTCAATAACGGAGATAGCACCATCTGTCAACTTATCCTCTGTAAGCTGAGTTGTAGGCATGTTAGCATCCTCTACGCCGTGTACAAAGAGAGCCTTTGCTGCAGCCTGTGCCTTGTCTGCCTCCTCCTGTCCATGAACAAGCTTTGTAAGCTCGTAAGCGAGGATTTCCTTAGCTGTGTTAAGCTGTGCACCTTCCCATGCGTCCATCTTGTCAATCTCTTCAAGAGGAAGGAATGTAAGCATACGGATACACTTAAGAACATCCTTATCGTGTACGTTTCTCCAGTACTGGTAGAAGTCAAATGGAGATGTCTTGTTAGGATCAAGCCATACAGCGCCATTTGCTGTCTTACCCATCTTCTTACCCTCAGAGTTAAGGAGCAATGTGATTGTCATAGCAAATGCGTCCTTACCAAGCTTACGTCTAATAAGTTCTGTACCACCGAGCATGTTTGACCACTGGTCATCGCCGCCGAACTGCATGTTGCAGCCGTACTCTTTATAAAGGTGATAGAAGTCATAGGACTGCATGATCATGTAGTTAAACTCAAGGAAGGACAAACCCTTCTCCATACGCTGCTTGTAGCACTCTGCTCTCAACATGTTATTAACAGAGAAGCATGTGCCAACCTCTCTAAGAAGGTCAACGTAGTTAAGCTTAAGAAGCCAATCTGCATTGTTAACTGCAATAGCACCACCAGGGCCAAAGTCAATGAACTTCTCCATCTGAGCCTTGAAGCAACGGCAGTTGTGCTCGATAGTCTCAGGTGTAAGCATGGAACGAAGGTCAGAACGACCGGATGGGTCTCCGATATATCCTGTACCACCACCAAGCAATACAACTGGCTTATTACCAGCCATCTGCAATCTCTTCATAAGGCAAAGTGCCATGAAGTGACCTACGTGAAGTGAATCTGCTGTAGGGTCAAATCCAATATAGAACACAGCCTTACCGCTGTTGATCATGTCTCTAATTTCAGCCTCGTCAGTTACCTGTGCAACTAATCCTCTGGCTCTCAGTTCCTCATAAATTCCCATAATTTTCTCCTTAAAATAAAAACGTCCTCTCGTGTATTACCACGAAAGGACGGAATATACCGTGTTACCACCTTTCTTCGTCATGACCTCGCGAACATGACCTTAGGGAGTATGAAACTCCTGCACTGAGATAACGGAGTGCCTCCGTCGTAGCCTACTAACAAATGTGTTCGGTACGCAGCTCCAGGATGTATTCATAAATACCCTCCGCAAGCCTCGCACCACCCGGCTCCTCTCTCATGCGGTCTAAGTAAATACTACTTGTTCCCTTCTTTGCCTTTAACGCATCTAAGGATATATCAAGGAATGAATTGAGTCAAGAGCGAAAGAAGTTTTCGGAAGTATCGGGCGACTTTTGTAGTACTTTGTGCGGTCAAAAGTACTAACATTACATCCAAACCTCATCCCCTGGCTCAACCAAGTTAACGCCATTTGTTAAGTCGTTAATCAAGGTACACAGCTCATCTATCCTGTCCTCTGTACATGCCACTTTAAATGTTGCATCTGCCATGTATTCGATTCCCAAAATAGTAAAGTTATTATCCGGAAGTGACCTGTTAAGTGTCTTTACTGCATTAAGCGGAACTATCACATTAACCTGACGCACCTTAATTACATCCCTGCGACCTGCCTCAACCAAAGCCTGAGATGCAGATGAACCATATGCACGAGTGAGTCCTGGTGCACCAAGTAAAATGCCACCAAAATATCTAGTTACTGTGCAAATTACGTTGGTCAGGCCCTCTCTCTTAATGGCTTCCAGTACTGGCAAACCACCTGTTCCCTGAGGTTCTCCATCGTCAGAATATCTTTGGTATGTGCTTTCTCCAGACACCAAATATGCATACACAATATGTCTTGCATCTGGATACTTCTTGCGAATGCTCTCAAGATATTCCCTTGCTGCTTCTTCAGTATCAACAGGAGCCACATTTGCAATAAACTTTGACTTTTTTTCAATCAAAATATACTCGCCTTGGCCTAGAACTGTACTGTACTTATCTGGCATGCTCATGGTCTCACCTCTGTTACAAAGGGAGCAATCCTGTCAGCAAACTTGTGCTCAATGCGAACTCTTAAAAGTCTACCTTCCTCCACATTGTGGTCCTCAAGCACCAATGCCTCATCCCTTATTTTGCTTTCCATTCCAGCCTGTGCCCAGGGAATCAGAATCCACTGCACCACAGAATCTCCGTTAACTCTAGTGGTCAAAGCTTCCATCAAATCCTGGATACCCTCACCTGTTACTGCGGAGATCATAATTGGCTTGCGATGTCTATATTCAAAGGAAACAATTGGATCAAATCCCTCTGGCAAAGTATCGCACTTATTGAATACCAAAATAGGATCTGTATCCTTAGCCTTAAGCTCTGTCAACAAGTTATCTACAACTCGAATGTGGTCGTCTAACTGTGGGTCCCCTGCATCGCAAAGGTGAATGAGAATGTCTGCATCCATTGCCTCTTCCAATGTGGACTTAAATGCTTCAACAATGTTATGTGGCAACTTACGGATAAATCCTACAGTATCGATCATCAGAATATCTCTGCCCTCTGGTAAAGTGTATCTGCGTGTTGTTGTATCCAAAGTAGCGAAAAGCTTATTTTCTGCCAAACAGTCACTGTCACAAAGGTTATTCATCAAAGTGGACTTACCTGCATTTGTATAACCTACAATGGCAACAGTTGGAATTCCATTACGCTGTCTGCTTTTACGCAACAGTTCACGGCTCTTTTCCATTTGAGAAAGTCTTTCTTCCAATGCGTTAATACGACGCTTAATATGCTTTCTGTCTGAAACTAACTTACTTTCACCGGGGCCTCTAGTACCGATTCCACCACCCTGACGAGAAAGCGCCTTACCAAGGCCAATAAGTCGAGGCAAACGGTACTTCATCTGTGCCAATTCTACCTGAAGCTTACCCTCATTAGACACAGCTCTTGTGGCGAAAATGTCGAGAATGAGCATTGTACGGTCAATAACCTTAAGGTCAATGGCCTCCTCTATATTTCTAATCTGAGCGCCAGTTAAATCGTCATCAAAAATAACGGTGTCTGCCTCTGTGGCCTCACCTAACTCCTTTAACTCCTGAATCTTTCCCTTGCCGATGTAGTAAGCGTTATCTGGTCCCTGTCTACTCTGAATAAGCTTTCCAACTATTTCAGAACCACAAGTCTTAGCTAAAGCCTCTAACTCATCTAAGGAAATCTCAGCCTCCTGACGAGAAACATAGTCGGCACCGCCCTCACAGCTAATGCCAACTAAGATTACCTTTTCAATTGTATTTGCCTGGGTATTTTCCATTACTTTCCTAATACAAATCTCAGGACCATATCATATGCTTCCTGCTTGTTCTTTTCGTTAAGTACTTCGTGTCTCATGCTGGGATAAAGCAAAGTCTTAACATTTTTTACGCCACTCTCCTTAAAGAGATTTGCAACCTTGTATACACCTTCGCCCTTATCACCAACTGGATCTGCTGCGCCAGAGATCAAAAGAACTGGTGTTTCCTTGTCCATTTTGTCTGCACAATCCTTAGAGCAAACCTCTGCGAGACCTGTGAACATATCTCTATAAAGGCCAACTGTAGGGATGCCACCGCACCATGGGTCAGCAATGTATTTATCGTTGGACTCCTTGTTGCAAGAGAGCCAATCGTATCCACCCTTTTCGCCCAAACCATTGTTATATGCGCCCAATGCTAAACCGTTAACCAAATTGCTAACATGTAATTCACCTTTAATAGCGCAAACAGCATTGGCAACCATCTTTCCTGCGGATGTAATTGCAGAATCCTTAAATCCTGTGCCGGACAAAATAGTTCCTGTAAGCTTTCCAGGGAATCTGGAGATAAATGTACGCAAAACAAAGGAACCCATGCTGTGGCCAAGTGCAAAATATGGCTTACCTGCATAAAGTGTAGAATATCTGTCGTAAATTGTCTTAAAGTCCTCAACTACAACATTCCAGCCACCATTACCAAAGTTAAGTCTAGTACCTTCCTGTGCAGAATGGCCGTGACCTGCGCAGTCATGACCTACTACAAAAACACCCTTGCTTGCCAAGAATCTTGCAAAATCGTTGTAGCGCATGATGTGTTCGCTAACTCCGTGATGCAACTGCAAAACAGCAACTGGCTCTGTCTCTGGACGCCACTCATATACTCTAATTTCATCTCTGCCATTGCTGGACAGGAATCTATACTCGTTTAATGAAACCATTTACATACCTCTTGTTTGTTAAGACCATCCCTTAGCTCTATCAACAGCCTTGTGCCAACCAGACAAAAGATTTTCCCTAGTGCCCTGGTCTATTGTTGGCATAAATTCTTTTTCTACTTCAGATTTGAACTGGTCAAAATCGTAAAATCCTGTGTAAATACCAGCTAACATAGCTGCACCTAAAGCTGTTGTCTCAATGCACATAGGCTTGCTAACTGGTACATTTGAAATATCTGACTGGAACTGAAGCAAGAACTGGTTATCTGCTGCTCCACCATCTGCCTTAAGGGCAGTAATTTTATATCCAGAATCCTGTTCCATGGCGTTCAAAACATCCTGCACCTGGTATGCCAAGGATTCCAAAGTTGCACGTACAATATGTCCGCTATCTGTATCTCCAGTAAGGCCAACGATTACGCCTCTTGCGGATGGATCCCAATATGGAGCACCAAGTCCACTAAATGCAGGAACTAGGTAGCAACCACCATTTGTTCCAGCCTTAAGGGCAATTTCTTCCGTATCTCCAGCCTTTTCGATAAGTCCAACCTTATCCCTGAGCCATTTAATAGCAGCTCCAGCAACAAATACGGAGCCCTCTAAGCAATAGCTTACCTTGTCTCCAATTTGCCATGCAATAGATGTAATGAGGCCCTTAGTTGACTGCACAGAAGTGTCTCCTGTGTTCATTAGGAGGAATCCGCCAGTGCCATATGTGTTCTTAACATCGCCTGGTTCAAAACATTCTTCTCCAAACAAAGCCGCCTGCTGATCGCCTGCTACTCCGCAAATCGGGATAGGTCTGTTAAGTTGCCAAATATCTGCTACGCCAAACTCTGCTGAGCATGGCAAAACCTGAGGTAAAATCACATTGGACAATCCAAACAACTGTATAAGCTCACTATCCCACTCCATGGAGTGAATGTTATAGAGCATAGTACGAGATGCATTTGTGCAATCTGTAACGTGTGACTTACGGCCAGTTAAATGCCACATGAGCCAGCAATCTACAGTGCCAAACATAAGTCTGCCAGCATCTGCCAACTCCCTTGCCACAGAACAGTTATCCAAAATCCACCTGATTTTGCTGGCGCAAAAATATGGGTCAACAACAAGTCCAGTCTTAGCAGAAATCATGGAAGCATGTCCCTGTTCCCTAAGTTCATTGCAAAATGGTGCTGTACGGCGGCATTGCCATACAATAGCTCTGTAAACAGGCTTACCAGTAAGAGAGTCCCACAAAATTGTGGTCTCTCTTTGGTTTGCAATTGCAATTGAATCGATTTCTTCTGGCTCTGCTCCAATCTGAGTCAAAGCCTCGGTGATGGCACCCATGGTAAAGGACCAAATCTCATCTGGATCCTGCTCCACCCAGCCATCTTCTGGATAATATATAGATAATTCTCGTTTAGCCACAGATACAGGCTGACGGTTTCTGTCAAAAAGTATGCATCTGACAGATGTTGTGCCTGCATCGATGGACATAATGTATTTGTGCATATCTCTTGTTAGTTTTCCGAATGCTATGCATTCTAGATTTCAGCAAGCTTTGCTTGCCAGTTACTCAACCAACTAGCCGAAGGCGGCTCACTAGCGCAGCGGCTCACTAACGAGCTTTGCTCGTGGCTCACTAGCGCGACAGCGCGTATACTAGCAACGCAGTTGCGGCTCACTAGCGCAGCGGCCTACTAACGAGCTTTGCTCGTGGTTCACTAGCGCGACAGCGCGTATACTAGCAACGCAGTTGCGGCTCACTAGCGTAGCGGCCTACTAACGAGCTTTGCTCGTGGCTCACTAGCGCGACAGCGCGTCAGCGCGGTCACTTGCGTTAGCATCAGCTCTGCAAATAATCCTTCAACTTCTTAGCTCTACTGGGGTGACGCAACTTGCGAAGAGCCTTAGCCTCAATCTGTCTAATACGCTCACGAGTAACGCTAAACTCTCTACCAACCTCTTCCAAAGTTCTAGCCTTGCCATCGTCAAGACCGAAACGGAGACGGAGAACCTTCTCCTCTCTTGGAGTCAAGGACTTAAGCACATCAGAAATCTGCTCCTTAAGAAGCATTGTTGCTGCTGCATCAGAAGGCATTGGAGCATCTGTATCCTGGATGAAGTCACCAAGATGGCTATCTTCCTCCTCACCGATAGGTGTCTCAAGGGAGATTGGATCCTGGCTCATCTTCATGATCTCACGAATCTTCTCAACAGGCATGTTCATTTCCTTAGCAATTTCCTCAGGCAATGGATCTCTACCAAGCTCCTGAACCAACTGTCTAGATACACGAACAAGCTTGTTAATTGTCTCTACCATGTGAACAGGAATACGGATTGTTCTTGCCTGGTCAGCAATAGCTCTAGTAATTGCCTGTCTAATCCACCATGTAGCATATGTAGAGAACTTGTATCCACGTCTGTAGTCGAACTTCTCTACAGCCTTAATAAGACCCAAGTTACCCTCCTGAATAAGGTCAAGGAACTGCATACCACGACCTACGTGTCTCTTAGCAATACTTACTACAAGACGAAGGTTTGCCTCAGCAAGCTTCTGCTTAGCCTCAACGTCACCTGCCTCCATTCTCTGAGCAAGCTCGATTTCCTCTTCTGCTGTGAGAAGTGGTACCTTACCAATTTCCTTAAGGTACATTCTAACATGGTCCTCAACGTTAACACCCTCAGGAATACCTACCTCAGGGTTCTCGTCTGGAGAAACCTCTTCGATTTCGCTCATGTTAGGCATATCGGAATCGTCAAGATCATCCAAAGAACCAAGTACGGAACCACCCTTATCAGACATACCGTCATCGTCACCACCTGGTAGGCTAACACCAGCCAAACCAGCCAAATCTGTTGTGTCATCTAAATCGTCATCATCCATAATATTGTCGATATTCTCGTCAATATTAGAAATATCCTCTGCAGATACATCGATATCATCCAAATCCTCTTCGCCACCGAGCTCATCTGGTCCATCTTCCTCATATATAAGCTCAATGCCAATCTGCTCAAGCACATCGTAAATAGCGCTGTGCTGGTCATGAGACAGCTTTGCCTCTGTCAAAATCTCGTCGATTTCCTTATATGTCAAGGAACCCTTTTCCTGTCCAAGCTTTACGAGATTTTCAACTAACTCTTTACCCTTTTCCATTGTCAAGTCCATTTGGCTTAACCTCCTCATATTGCCTTTTTGGCTATGGCGATATCCATGGCCAATTTTGCGATTTTCATATTTATTTCATTAACCTCTGCCCCTGTAATGTCTGGTCGCTTCAACTCATTTGACAAGCGCTCTTTGAGGGCTATTAGGTTTTTGACCTTTAATTTGGCTGCGACATCCTTGGCTGCTGCCAAAACATCGTCACAGTCGTTAATGTGATAGGCTTGGGCTGTGACACCCTCTATCATCTGTTGATTTAAATCCTGCATCAAAGAAGATATTGTAACTTCTCCGTAGGACTTATACTTTGCCTCGGCAACCAAGTAAGCTGCCTTAACATCCGGATCTGCAAACAAATCTGCATTTAAGCAATCTATCTTGTTAAAACAAGCATTTTCTGCACAAACCATGGCCAAAAGCAAGTTCTGCATAGCTACTGTCTCGCTGGAAGCTGCCATTACCATAGTCTGCTGTGGTGCAGATTGTTCTACAGGCTGCTGTCTAGATGAATCTCTAAGCAAGCTCTCGTAGTTCACCTGGTACTTATTGCCATACTGTCTTGCGTACAATTCACGCTCTGTTTCAGAATTAATAGATGCCAAAATCTTGGCTGTCTCCTTGAGGAAAACTGATCTATTCTGTCTATTAGTCTCTGGAGAATACTTAATCTCCAATCTCTGAACCAAGAACTCGATGGCAGTAATTGAGTTATCCAAAAGCTGTAGGAATGCCTCCTTACCCTTGGCCTTAATATACTCATCTGGATCCTTAGACCCTGGTATCTTAAGAACTCTAATCTCAATGCCTGTCCTACGGAAAATGGCAATTGCCTTCTCAATAGCGTTCTGTCCTGCACCGTCAGCATCGTAGCTTATATATACACGGCTTGTCCTACCGGCAATAAGTCGTGCCTGCTTCTCAGTAAGTGCAGTACCAAGTGAAGCAACTACGTTGGGAATGCCTGCCTGGAACAAAGAAATACAGTCCATGTAACCTTCTACCAAGATCAAGCCATTCTGTGCATGGGACTTAGCAACATTAAGACCAAATAAGTTAACACCCTTGGTATATACTCTAGTCTCAGGTGAGTTAATGTACTTGGGAAGTGAGTTGTCATAAACTCGGCCACCAAAAGCAATGACTCTGCCCTTGATATCTAAAATCGGGAACATCAATCGACCACGGAATGCATCATATATCTTGCCTGGCTGCTTAGAAACACAAAGCTTAGAATCCAAAATATCCTTATCCTTGTAACCAAGTCCTGTTAGATGCTTATAAAGGCTATCCCAACTTTCTGGTGCGGCACCAATGGCATACGCCTTAACTGTCTCATTGGACAATCCCCTGCGCCTTACGTAATCAATAGCCTTGGGATCCTTGTTAAGATGCTTGTAATAGAACCTGGCCGCTTCCTTATTGATCTCCAACATGGTGCGAGCCCTCTGTTCATCGCCACTGGCCTGACCATTCTCGGGAGTGATCTCTATATGGGCCCTCTCTGCCAACATTTCCACAGCAGTAGTAAAGTCCACCTTCTCTAATTCCTGAATAAAGGTGAACACATTACCTCCCTTGCCACAACCAAAGCACTTGTAAATCTGCATCTCAGGTGTGACTACAAAAGAGGGAGTCTTTTCGTTATGAAATGGGCAAAGGCCCTTGTATCGGTTGCCACTGCGCGTCAATTTAACATATTGACCTACTACGTCAACAATGTCATTGGCATCCCTTACTTTATCGATTGTGCTGTCAGAATATCTCATAATTACCCGCTTCCTACTAATGTCTTATTCGCAAGAAAACGGGGATTTCCTTCCTAATTTTGAGAATTTATATAATTATTTATAACTTTTTCGATAGATTCATCCTTAACTATGATTGAAATACCAATTCTTCTGTTTTTTGACTTGTTTGTACTTGAAACTGGCCTCCATTGGCCATATGCAGATGCCACCAACTGGTCCTGATATTTTGATGATAATTCCTTGTTTCCCTTGCACAAATAATCTAGAACTGCCACTGCCCTCTTAGCAGACAAGTCCCTGTTATATGAGTCGGAACCTGTGTCATCAGTGTGGCCCTCAATCACAATGGCGTTAATGTACTGTCCTACTTCCGGATCCTTAAGAATAGTCACAAAAGCCTGACCTAAATAGTCCAAAAGCTCATAAGCCTCAGGCCTAATGGTGTAGGAATCCACGTCAAAAACTAGATTTTCATTAATTACAATCTGAGAATCATTTACAGAAATCAAAGGGCTACCATCTGATGCAGTAGTTCCCATTTGAGATTCTATAGCATCTACAATTTTGTCATACACGGAAAGTCTAAGCAAAGCTACCTCCTGTAACTGTCCCTTTAAGTTTTCTAATTCATTCAATGCTTCCTGAAGTTCAATGGTCTTAGCGTTATAGTCATCCTGTGAAAGCTCTGCATTTTGTTTTAACAAATCAATTAAAGCCTGAAGTTCTTCAGACTTTAAATTGGAACTCACAAGCTGTCCATTGGCATCATCTAGGGATGAAACTGCTATACCTAGTGCATTTTCTGCGGCTGCCAGCTGACTTGCCTTCATACAATTGTTGATATACAGCATTATGAGCACCAAAAACATAATGAGTACAATGCCTGACATAATATCTGTAAATGAGGGCCAAAAGTTCTGTCCCTCAGCTAATAACTGTCGTCTTGTTGTCTTCTTCACTTGGCTGTCTCCTCTCTTGCTTTACAGTAAATCCTGTGTGTTGAACGGACTTTTCCGAAACTGCTTCCATAAGGTTTCCTGGGACCTTGGGCCTACTTATTGGCTTTAACTTATCCAAAAATTCATCCAAAGCCCTGCTTACTGCCACATATATTTTTGTATCCTTGGTGCTATATTCATCTGCCACAATACTATAAAGGGTGTTATCCAAATAATCCTCAAGGTCTGTTATCATAGCAATTCTCGACTCCTCTGCAACAGATCCAAGTCCTGTTAAGGTAATGATTATTGAGCAAAATACACCTACTAAACTTGTAGAAAAAGCTGTACCCATGCCACTAATGGCATCCATAATACCGTTACCTGCACTTTGCAATACCGAATTAACATCCTCACCATTTTGAAAGAATGTGGACAAACTGCTAACAGATTGAGTTAATCCAAGAAATGTTCCAAGGAGTCCTAAGATAATCATGGTGGAAACAGATGATTTAATGAACCTTTCACCAGACAGAAGTCCCTTTAAATCCCTCTGAATACATTTGTCTACAATGGCCGACGTATTAATATCACTACCATTGGTGGAAACAGCCACCGTGTATTCATCTACTACACTGTTAATAAATTCACTTTGAAATCTGGCGTCCCTTCTGTAATCCTTATTCTTAAGCTTCATTCTAAGGATTCCATATCCAGCTTTGACTTTAACGGCGCTAATTATACATACTGCAAAAACAATCAAAATTGCGCCAATAATTCCATAAGCAACTACATCTAGGGACCTTAACATATTAAGTAATTCTGTCATAGCTATGTACCTCCATTGGGAATAGTGTATGCAGATACATTGTCTAAAATGATGGTTTGTCCAAATAAAAAAGAGCACCTCCCATATGGGAAATGCTCTTTGTAAATACTGTATGTAGAATTACTCCTCGTGGTGATCCTTCTCTGCAGCAGCGATAATCTTCTGTGCCTGGAATGGAGGAACCTCTTCGTATCTCTCAAACTTAGTTGTGTAAGAACCTCTACCCTGAGTCATAGCTCTAAGGTCTGTAGCGTACTTCATAACCTCGGACTCTGGTACTTCGCCGATTACGCAGCAAAGGCCATCTGCCAACTGGTCAACACCAATAACTCTACCACGACGCTTGTTCATGTCGCCCATAACGTCGCCCTGGTTATCGTTAGGAACTGTAACCTCAATGTGCACAACAGGCTCAAGCAATACTGGGTTAGCTGTTGTAAGCTGCTTATATGCAAGAGATGCTGCAACCTTAAAGGACATTTCATTGGAGTCTACATCGTGGTAAGAACCATCTACCAATGTAGCCTTAAGGCCGATCATAGGATAGCCAGCAAGAACGCCCTTCTTAACGCAATCCTGAAGTCCCTTCTCAACTGCAGGGAAATACTGCTTAGGAACGGAACCACCAAATACGTTCTCTGCGAAGATAAGCTCATCACCCTCGTGTGGCTCGAACTCGATCCATACATCACCGTACTGACCGTGACCACCGGACTGTTTCTTATGCTTACCCTGAACCTTAACCTTCTTCTTAATCTTCTCACGGTATGGAACCTTAGCTTCCTCAAGAGAAACTGTAACACCGAACTTATTCTTAAGCTTGGACTTAATTACATCGATATGCTGATCGCCCAAACCATAAATAACCATCTGGTGTGTCTCAGCGTTGTTCTCATACTTAAATGTTGGATCTTCTTCCATAATCTTAGCGAAGCCAACACCAATCTTCTCCTCATCGCCTCTAGATGCTGCAATAGCTGCCATACGCATGTTAGGAACTGGGAACTCAATCTTATCCAATACTACAGGCTTATTAACGTCACAAAGTGTATCGTTAGTACCTGTAGAAACAAGCTTAGTTACGCAACCAAAGTCACCACAGTGAAGCTCTGTAACTGGCTCCTTAACCTTACCTCTCAAGCTGAAGAGAGATGCAAGACGCTCTGTCTTACCTGTTGTTGTGTTAAGAACTGTAGCATCACCCTTAAGGCATCCACTAAAGATTCTAAACATAGTCTGCTTACCGAACTGGTCAGAAACTGTCTTGTAAACCAATGCAGAGAATGTACCCTCATCGTTAGCCAAAAGCTCAACTGGATCACCTGTCTCTGGATCTGCTGCCATAACTGTATCAAGTCTATCCAATGGAGATGGCATATATGTTGCAATAGCATCAAGGATAACGCCAATACCAACGTTGTTAATAGCAGAAGAGCACATAACTGGCATTACAGAACCTGCTCTAACAGCTGCTGTGAAACCTGTAACGAGTTCCTCGTGTGTGAACTCTTCGCCAGCAAAGAACTTCATCATAAGCTCTTCGTCTGTCTCTGCGATGTACTCCTTAAGATGCTCCCAAATAGTTGCAACCTCGCCCTTGATATTCTCTGGAATATCCATAGCAATAGGTGCTGCATCTGTGTATGTATATGCCTTATTCTCAATAAGGTCTGCATAAGCCTTAAGCTTCTTGCCGTCCATGATTGGCAACTGAGCTGGCTGAACGTTCTTACCGAACTTCTCTCTCAACTCATCAATAACCTTAGCATAGTCAGCGTTCTCCTCGTCCATCTTAGTAACTACGAAGATAACGGAAAGGCCCAAATCTCTGCAGCGCTTAACTGCCTTCTCTGTACCTACTTCAACGCCGTTCTTAGCTGGAACACAAATAACTGCGCTACCTGCAACTCTAAGTGCAGCAGTTACTTCGCCCTCATAATCAAAGAAACCAGGTGTATCTAAAAAGTTAATCTTAGTATTCTTCCATTCACATGCAAGCAGTGATGAAGAAATTGAAAACTTTCTCTTAATCTCCTCGGGATCAAAATCACTGGCTGTGTTGCCGTCAGTAACCTTACCGATACGATCGATATGCTTGCAACGATAGAGCATTGCCTCTGCAAGAGATGTCTTACCACTTCCACCATGACCAAGAAGTGCAACGTTGCGAATTTGCTCGGATGTATAATTCTTCATCTGTTCCTCCGTACTGTCTGTTGTCTATTTCTTATAAAGTTTGAGCAAAAAGTGCACCAAACTCTGTACATTTTATGCAATAAATACATGTTTGTCAATCTGGCAAAGGGACACTTAGGCCCTTTCAGGGCTATTTACATTATTAAGTCATATTCTTTTTTATCGTAGATAGTGCATTTTTCTCTAAGCGGCTAACTTGGGCCTGAGAAATACCTATTTCCTCTGCCACTTCCACCTGTGTTTTGCCCATATAGTACCTTCTGTTAATGACCAATCTCTCCCTGGTTGTAAGCTTCTTCAAAGCCTCCTTAAGGGCCATATCATTAGTCCATTTTTCAACATCTTCCTTTTCGTCCTTAATCTGGTCCATGACGTAAAGGGCATCGTCCTCGTCATTTCCCACTGAATCAAAAAGCGATACTGGCTCCATGATTGCGTCTAGCGCAACAGTCACATCTGCTAAAGGAACATCCATCTCCTTAGAAATTTGCTCCAAAGATGGCTCGTCGTCCAGTTCCTCGCGAAGCTTGTCCCTGGCCTGCAGGGCTCTATATGCCGTATCCCTCAGAGACCTGGACACTCTAATAGAATTGTTATCCCTAAGGTAACGCCTAATTTCGCCAATAATCATTGGAACAGCGTATGTGGAAAACTTAACGCCCTGACTCCTATCGAAGTTGTCTATGGCCTTAATAAGTCCCACGCAGCCCACCTGAAACAAGTCATCCACATTTTCACCACGATTGTTAAATCTCTGAATAACGCTAAGCACAAGTTTTAAGTTGCCAGTAATAAACTCCTGCCTAGCAGACTTATCACCTGCGTCTATTTTGTCAAAAAGCTCCTCCTTTTCAACAAAAGTTAGATTGGGTAAAACGGATGTGTTGACTCCGCTAATTTCCACCTTGTTTATATACATATGCTCTCCGCATAAATTAGAGATCCATATTTATTTATTCCCAAGCTGGCCCATTAAATACGGAGCAATTCTCAGATTATGCCCTTTGTTGTATTTCCTTTTTTAACCTTGTGAAAATTCTCTTTTCTAAACGAGAAATATAACTCTGAGATATACCTAAGGTATCTGCGACCTCCTTTTGAGTAAGCTCCTTACAACCACCTAGGCCAAAGCGCATCTCCACAATCTGCCTCTCGCGGCCAGAAAGTTCTGCAACAGCGTCCATTAATACCTTACGCTCGCACTCCTCTTCCATATCCTTAGCAAGAATGTCCTCATCTGTGCCAATTACGTCAGACAGCAAAAGCTCATTGCCCTCACTGTCCACGTTAAGAGGCTCATCCAAAGACACTTCGTTTCTAGTCCTTTGGTTACGGCGCAAATACATCAAAATTTCGTTTTCTATACACTTAGATGCATATGTGGCAATCTTTATGTTCTTATCAGGCTTGTATGTATTTATGGCTTTTATGAGGCCAATGGAGCCTATGGAGATTAGATCATCCATACATGCCCCAGTGTTTTCAAATCTACGTGCAATGTAGACCACAAGTCTTAGGTTATGCTCAATCAAAATCTTACGACTATCGCTACCTGGTTCCTCTAGCCTTGCCAGAACTTCCGCCTCTTCCTCTGGACCCAAAGGCTCTGGCAAAACCTCTGTGCCGCTTATAAAATGGAGCTCGTTGGAATCAAACACATCTCCTATTGACCTTAGTATTCTCTCTATTATGCTATTTAGATTCATAGTTCCTCCTACTTAAATGCATCTGCACTTATTATGGCTCTGTACCTACCTCCGCCAAGTTGCCTTTCAACAGGACATACAACGGGGCCTAGGACCTCCTTGGTACACTTCGCCCAATGGACAACCGCCTTTTGAAACTTCATACCTGTAAGCACCCCTCTATCTGTGACTGTTGAATATGGAATAAGCCTCACTTGGTCATCTGGCACCTTCATGGTTTTGTCCTGCAAAATAATGGCTGGAGTTCCTGAAATTGGGTCCACTAAAGAGCATCCAGTATCTGCCAAAGCCATTACGCAAATCGGCTCCTCTTGGTCTCTAAAAAGTTCCAACCTTACTATGTTTTCCTTGGCAATTCCCCTTCGGAGATACCTAATTAAGATCAGAAAAAGCATTACTCCAATCAATATTGCCGGAATAATCCTGGTATATTGACTGTCTATTGCCATGACTGCCCCTGCCAGTACAAAAGAACATATGTAAAAACAAGAGGTGCCCTTAAAGAACTGTCCAACAGACTCAGGCAAATAAGCCATGAGCACCATTGCAACAGAGATGCAAAATTTACCGGGCAAACTAAACCAAATGGGCACAAAGCTAAAAATGGCCGTCAAAACCGTATACGTAGCACCTAGCATAGACGCCAAAAGCACAAGCCATTTGTTATACATAAGACCTGTTAACTTTGCTCCCAAATACAAAATTAGGTAGTTAATTATGCAATTTTCAATAAATAGAAGATCCACGTAAACGTACATAAAAAAACACCTCACAATTAAATTGTAAGGTGTCATATGTGTCACTGTCTGTCAGTATTTAGTTAGAACTTGAGTTTTTTCTCATTGCCTGCAATAAGTCTAGAAATGTTGCTTCTGTGGCTGTATACAACTAAAACGCCAACTACGAGAGCGAAGCCAAAGTACCACCAGCTACCATACTGCCAACCACAAAGTGTGGCCACTAAAACGGAGATTGGATAGCAAATTGCTGCGGAAATAGATCCCAAGGAAACATACTTGAATATTGCCACAAGGATTACGAACAATGCCATGCAAATAAGTCCAAGTTTCCAGCTAAGAACAAAAATTGTAACTGCTGAAACCAAAACTCCCTTGCCGCCCTTAAACTTAAAGTACAAAGGCCAATTGTGTCCCAAAATAGCACCGAAACATGCAAACATTGCTCCTGGGATTACTCCTGTGTTGGCAATCTGTCCATAGATGTCAACAAACCCCTGACCACCAATTAAAAATGAAGTACCGGAAGCCATAAATGTGTTATGTACCAAGATACCTAAAAGGCTTGCAACAATAGCCTTAGCCACGTCACCAAGAAGCACCATAAGAGCTGCTCCCTTGCCATACACTCTCAAAGCATTAGTAAGTCCTGCATTACCAGAACCCTTAGTCCTAATGTCCTCGCCATATCTTACCTTGGACACAGCCAAAGCAGTATTAATGCTACCAAGCAAATATCCTGCAACCAGGAGAATCAGCATGTACTCCATTAAATGTCCTCTCCCTTGCTCTTTTCTCTAACGAGCATTACTAAGTCAGAGCCTTCAAAGCCAAAGTTCTTACGAAGCTGGTTCTTAATGTATCTCTCATATGAGAAATGGAACAACTTCTTAGAGTTAACGAATACAGCAAACTGTGGAGGCTTAACGCCAACCTGTGTGATGTAGTAAATCTTAAGTCTACGTCCCTTGTCAGATGGTGGCTGTACCATGGCAACAGCGTCTGCCAAAATACTGTTAAGCATACCTGTTGTGGCACGAATTGTAGACTGATCTGCAACGTAGTTAATAAGCTCATAAAGCTTAGGAACTCTCTGTCCTGTAAGGGCAGAAATGAACAATACAGGAGCATATGTCATGAATGGGAATCTTCTATAGAGGTCATCTGTAAACTGCTTCATTGTGCCAGTTTCCTTCTCTACAGCATCCCACTTGTTTACGATGAAGATACATGCCTTACCCTTCTCGTGGGCATAGCCTGCAATCTTAGTATCCTGCTCGCTCTGCTTCTCTACAGCGTCAATCATAATGAGAACAACGTCAGCTCTGTCGATAGCAGCCCAGCTACGAACTGTACTGTACCACTCGATATCGTTATCAATCTTGTTCTGCTTACGAATACCAGCTGTGTCGATAAAGATATACTCGTGTCCGTTATATGTTACGCGGCTGTCGATGGCATCTCTAGTTGTACCTGGCATGTTAGCAACGATCATACGCTCCTCGCCAAGCAATCTATTAATAAGAGAAGACTTACCTACATTAGGCTTACCTACTACGGCAACCTTAGTGATCAAGGACTCATCCTCTTCGTTCTCGCCGTCTGGGAAATACTTATAAAGCTCATCCAACATGTCTCCGATACCCAGAGCCTGAACTGCGGAAACGCATACCAAATCGTCAAATCCAAGGCCGTAGAACTCATACATGTCATCTGCCATTGTCTGCATGGAGTCAACCTTGTTAACACATACAACAACAGGCTTCTTACACTTGCGAAGCATCTGTGCAACTTCCTCATCGTCAGATGTAAGACCTGTCTTACCATCTACAACGAACAAGATAACATCAGCCATGTCCATAGCCATCTGGGACTGTCTGCGCATCTGTGCATAAATATAGTCGTGGTTAACGGGCTCAATACCGCCAGTATCTACCAGCATAAAAGTTCTGTTACGCCACTCTGCCTCACCATAAATTCTATCGCGAGTAACACCTGGTGTATCATCTACAATAGCGATTCTGTTGCCAATAAGGTAGTTAAAAATTGTGGATTTGCCAACGTTTGGTCTGCCTACAACTGCTACAATCGGTTTTGCCATAGTTACTCTCCTGTTAATCTAAAATCGCGCTGATCAAAGCATCTGCGCCTTCGTCTATAAAGGTTATCTTAATACCACCTAAGGATTCTGACAACATCTCAGGTGTCCAATCGTCTAAGAAAATATCCTCATCTGCCTTGAGCATTACCCTTGGCAAAATAAGTTCATCTCCTAAGTCCTTGCCCTGCAACTGCTTTGAAATATCCTGACCAGTCAAAAGGCCTGCAACTGTAATGTTATGACCAAAGAAGTCGTTGATTATACCTACAGTCTGAATATCAAATGCTGGGAACTCCTCCATGAATATCTCCATAAGCTTAGTAAGCTCTGGTGCAAAGGCCATACCTGTTGCCAATGTAACTCTGCGACCCTTACGTCTCTTGCACTTATGTCCCTGTGTTGCCTGGCGGAACTCGTCTCTAAAAAGAGCAATCATACCTACGCCGTTATCAAGCTGTGGATAACCTTCGTAGTAATCAGGTCCTGGAAGTTCCTCCTTGCAAAGCAAAAAGAACTCATCAGAGGGGAAAAACATTCTGGAACCATACTTTTCCAAGCAAATGTCCTGGAACTTTGAAATAAGTTCAAGATTTTCCTTAGCAGATGTGGCATCGTGGGGCTCAATGTAAGGAAGCCCCTCTCTGTGGTCTGTAAGTCCTGCAGGTACAATAGCTACGCTACCAATACCAGGCCACAAAGTCATGAGATCTGTCATTGTCCTCTCAAGCATGGCACCGTCGTTATATCCACGGCACAAAACCACCTGAGCGTTAATGGAAATGCCTGCCTCTACCAAGTATCTAAGCTTGTCCATAATATCGCCAGCAAATCTATTGTGCATCATCTTGCATCTAAGCTCTGGCTCAGTAACATGAACGGAAACGTTAATTGGTGATAATCTGTACTTAATAATTCTATCAAGCTCAGAGTATTTCATATTAGTCATGGTAATGTAGTTGCCACTTAAGAATGACAATCTAGCATCGTCGTCCTTGAAATAAAGGCTCTTGCGCATACCCTTTGGCATCTGATTTATAAAGCAAAACACACAGTCATTAGTACAACTGCGTTCCTCGTCCATAAGATATGTATCAAACTCTAAACCGATGTCATCGTACTGATCCTTTTCGACCTCGAGGATAATCTCTGAGTCTCCCCTTTGGAAAACAATCTTGAGTTCCTCTTCCATAACTGCGAAACGATAATCAAATACATCACCAATGGCATTACCATTGATAGAAACGAGGCAATCACCAGCTCTAATGCCGCCCTCGTCACAAATGCTATCTAGTTCAACTGACTTAATAATGATTCCATTCATAATAATTTACAAAGAAAAAGCGGCAGTTAAATAAGCCTGCCGCTTGTAAAGTCTATGCCTCTAGTTATTTGTCTGCATCCAGATGAAGCACATCTGTGTTCTTATAATAACCACACTCAGGGCAAACTCTGTGAGCCAGCTTGTAAGCGTGGCATCTGGGGCATCTTGCCAAAGCTGGGATCTCCAACTTCCAGTTAGCACGACGCTTTGCACCTCTGGCATGTGAAACTTTTCTCTTAGGTACTGCCATGTTCTACACCTCCTGTTAGTGTATAGTAAGTAATTTTACTCATTCCAATAATTTTGCCAATCCAGCTAATCTGGGGTCAATCTCCTTATGGCTGCAATTGCAACTCTCAAGGTTAAGATTGATACCACACTTAGGACAAATACCCTTGCAATCCTCAACACAAAGGTCTCGAACTGGCATGGCGGAATATATACCGTCTATGATTGCCTCGGACAAATCAATAAAATGTCCTGTATATGTAGTAAAATCTACATCCTCTGCATCTGCCTCATTACCCTCAGGGATATAACACAAATCACTATGTGTCTCAACCTGTCTAGTAAGATTCTCCATGCATCTGGCACAAACGGAATCGTACTCACACCTAATGTCCAAAGTGACATATATTCTGCCGAGAACGTGTCTAGCAACTACCTCTGTCACAACCTGTCGGATGTGTGTCTCTGGACTAATAAAATCAACGATAGCCTCTGGGATATCTGTGAACTTAAAGTTCAGAGAGGAATCAGAGCTAATTATTGTACGTGCATCAATCAGCATATAACTCCACCGTCAAAACAAAAGATTAACAGCATAATTATACAGCAAACAGATTGTATGTCAATGGTTATTTTTGACACTAGGTATGTATCCTAATGCAGTGGTATTCCCACTTAGCACCAGTTTGAGATATTACCAAAGAAAGCACCTAAAAGCAAGGAAAATCAAGGATATTTTGGTCATCTTCTTCCATATTTCAACAAATAGTAGTATCATCTACTGAATATTGAATTTTAGAGGTTATTTAGCTTTGCATAAGAAGGAATTCTCAGCTGGTTTAATTGCCAGTTTGCCAGTATTCATAGGATATTTTTCTGTAAGCTTTGGTTTTGGAACCATGGCTGTCTCTTTAGGCATCAGCGTATTTGAGGCCACACTTATTTCCTTTACTAATTTGACATCTGCAGGCCAGTTTGCAGGTCTTACAGTTATTAGCGAAGCTGCTCTCCTCTTTGACATGTTCCTTACACAGCTCATTATCAACAGTAGATATGCACTAATGAGCCTTGCCCTTGGTCAGAAAATGGGTGACCGTTTTGGTTTAGGTGCTAGACTTGCATCTTCCTTTGTTATTACAGATGAAATTTTCGCTTTGGCCATGGCTAGACCTGACCCATTAACTGTTTCATACATGCTTGGACTTGGAGTTCTACCAATTATTGGATGGACAGCTGGCACTTTCCTGGGCGCATTAGTTGGTAGCATTTTGCCAGCATCCCTTGCCACCGCTCTGGGCGTTGCACTTTACGGAATGTTTGTTGCAATTGTTGTTCCACAGGCTCTCAAGAGTAGGCCCTTGCTTTGGGTATCATTGCTTGCTATTTTCTTCTCTTGTTTATTCCAGTGGGGTCCTGGACTTAAGGAAGTTTCCTCTGGTTTATCCATTGTTATTTCTACAGTACTGGCATCTGTTATCTGTGCCTTTATGTTCCCTATCTCTGATGAGGAGGTGGAAGCATGATTTATGCATATATTGCCGTAATGGCCATTACAACATATTTAGTTAGAGCACTTCCCCTTACAATCTTTAGAGGTAAGATTACTAACAAATACATTAGATCATTCCTCAAATATGTGCCTTGCGCATGTCTTTCCGCTATGATCTTCCCATCTATTCTATTCGCTACTAACCACATAATTAGCGGAGCAGTAGGATTATTGGTGGCCATACTTTTCGCCCTACGCAACAAGAGCTTAGTTATAGTTGCAGCCTCTAGCTGCGTGGCTGTTTACGTAACAGAATTATTAATGACTCTCATATAAAACACAAGGCACAACAGATATCTGCTGTGCCTATCTTTTACTTATCTTTTGTTTATCAGCCAATCTATTAAGAATGTGCTTTAAATTTAACGAACCATTATTCGTTAATTGTACGAAGTTTGTTTCTCAAATATGTGCCCCATTCTGTAAGCTGAGTGTCCTTCCAACCACCTGTAAAGGATGGTCTGTTGTTTCTTCCTCCATTTACGAGGAAGGCGCATGTTTCTCTCTTATCACTAATGCTCCATGCACACCAGGAAATGTTGTTCTTATCCATCCATCTGATGAACTGATTACCATTTGCCTTACCAAGCTCACCATCACCATCTGCGTCCATTGCTCCCCACTCGGATACAAAGATGCAAAGTCCCATTTTCATTGCCTCTTCCAATACTTCTGTATGGTCAAGACCCTCATTGGTGTATAGGTGGTATACATAAGCAATGTTCTTGCTGTACTCTTCACCTAATGGAGACTCCAAAACTTCCTCTGGCATAGATGACCACTGTGGGTTACCTACCAAAATAAGGTTATCTGGATCGATTGCACGAATCTCAGAAATAAGTCTCTCTGCATATGGCTTACAGTGATCAATCCAGTTCACATCTCTGCCATTAGGCTCATTCATAATCTCATAAATTACGTTAGGGTTATCGCCATACTTAGTAGCCATTTCCTTAAATAATTCAACCGCAGCATCTACGTTATCCATGGGATTGTTATCCTGAAGCATGTGCCAATCAATAATTACGTAAAGGCCAAGTTCAAGACATGCATCTATAGCCTCCATAAGCTTATTCTTAACATTAGGGTTTGTTAAATAGCCCTTTTCGCCTGTGTACATGGACGCTCTGAAAATATTGATATTCCAGTCACGCATGAGCCACTCAATTGTGTCCTTGTTAACAAACTCACCGTACCAGTGAAGACCGTGGGAGCTAACTCCGTGAAGTTCTACAGCATTGCCGTTTTCATCACAAAGCTGAGATCCAATAACCTGAAGCTGACCATATCTCTCAACAGGAGTGCTTACCAGATTAAGGCAATCCAATGGTTCTGGAGTGCAAAGCCATGTACCATCTGTAACATATGAGTCGTACTTGCTCATATCAACTGAAGGAGTTGGCTTAGGTGTTGGTGTAGCAGTTGGTACCGGTGTTGCTGTTGGTACTACTGTAGGTGTTGGTTCTGCTGTGGGTTCAGCAGTTGGCGTCTCTGTAGGAGATGCTGTAGGTGTACCTGTTGGAGCATCCTGTGTTACTGCATTCTGTCCACATGCTGCAAAAGCAAATACCATTACCATTGCAAAAGCAACCATCAAAATCTTCTTCATATTTCCCCCTGTTTCCCTATTTGTATATAAAATATACAATTAAAAAGTTATAAAGTCTATGTTTCTAAACCATATGTTCACGATTTTATACTAGGTATTATTTTACTGTCATTCCATTAAAAAATCATAAGATTTTACAACATTTTGTAAATATGTTTTGCACAAAAATAGGACCTACCAATTGGTAAGCCCTATCTAAAATCAATTCTAGATTACTTTGTTGTAAGTCTCATTGTCTCCTGAGCAATTGCAAGCTCCTCGTTTGTAGGAATGATATAAACGGAAATCTTGCTATCAGGTGTGGAAATAAGCATCTCCTCGCCTCTTGTAAGATTCTTTACAGGGTCGATCTCGATGCCAAAGAACTCCATGCCCTCACATGCACCAGCACGAACAACCTTGTCGTTCTCACCAACACCAGCTGTGAATGCGATACAATCACAACCACCCATTGCTGCAATGTAAGCACCAATATACTTCTTAACGCTGTAGCAGAACATATCCAAAGCAAGTCTTGCTCTCTCGTTGCCGTTATCTGCCGCATCGTTGATATCACGGAAGTCGCTGCTTACACCAGAGATACCCATAACACCACTCTTTTTGTTCATGAGAGTATCAACCTCATCAGCTGTCATGTTCTCTCTATCCATAATGAACTTAACAATAGCAGGGTCGATGGAACCACAACGTGTACCCATAGGTGTGCCTTCCAATGGAGTGAGACCCATTGTTGTATCTACGCACTTACCATGGTCTACAGCAGAAATGGAAGAACCATTGCCCAAGTGGCATGTGATAATCTTAAGGTCCTCGATTGGCTTACCATGAACCTCAGCACATCTGTTAGCAACATACATGTGGCTTGTTCCGTGGAAACCATATCTACGAATGTGGTGCTTCTCGTACATCTCATAAGGAAGAGCGTACATGTATGCCTTAGGAGGCATTGTCTGGTGGAAAGCTGTATCGAAAACTGCTACCTGAGGAACATCAGGAAGAAGCTTGCGGCACTCCTTAATACCAAGGGAGTTAGCAGGGTTGTGCAAAGGTCCCAATGGAATATGTGCGTCGATAACGTCGATTACGTGATCGTCGATAACAACAGACTGTGTAATCTCCTCACCACCGTGAAGAACTCTATGTCCAACTGCGGAAATCTCGCTAAGGTCAGAGATAACGCCAATCTCTGCATCTGTCAAAGCCTTGAATACAGACTTAATAGCCTCACCATGTGTAGGCATTGGAACCTTCCAAGTTGTCTTTGTGGACATGTTGTTGTGAACGAGCTGTCCATCGATACCAATTCTCTCGCAAATACCCTTAGCAACTACGTCACCCTGGGGCATATCAAGCAGCTGATACTTAAGAGAAGAGCTGCCACAGTTAATAACTAAAACCTTCATACCATAATCCTCACTATATATTTATTAATTTGCTGCCTGAACTGCAGTTACTGCTACTACGCCAACAATATCCTCTACACTGCAACCTCTAGAAAGGTCGTTAACCGGCTTTGCAAAACCCTGCATGATGGGTCCGTATGCCTCAGCCTTAGCAAGTCTCTGTACAAGCTTGTAAGAAATGTTACCTGCGTTAAGGTCAGGGAAAATAAGAACGTTTGCCTTACCTGCTACTGGGCTACCTGGAGCCTTGAACTCACCTACACTAGGAACGATAGCTGCATCTGCCTGAAGCTCACCATCCAAGTTAATGTCAGGAGCCTTCTCCTTAGCAAGTCTTGTAGCCTCCACAACCTTCTCTGTAAGCTCGCTGTGAGCACTACCATATGTGGAGTAAGAAAGCATTGCAACATTTGCCTTAGCGCCAATAAGAGCCTCGAAGGACTTAGCAGAGCTAACAGCAATCTCAGAAAGTTTCTCTGCATCTGGATTCTCGTTAAGTGCAGGATCTGCAAATACAAATGTGCCATTCTCGCCCAAATCACAGTTAGGAACACTCATTACAAAGAAGGAAGAAACCATCTTAGCGTCTGGAGCTGTCTTAATAATCTGGAGACCAGGTCTCATTGTGTCTGCTGTGGAGTGGCATGCACCTGCTACCAAGCCATCGCCAATACCCATCTTAAGGCACATAATACCGAAAGGAATGTGAGACTTAAGCATCTCTGTTGCCTTCTCCTCTGTCATACCCTTAGCCTTACGAAGCTCAACAAGCTTATCTCTAAACTCCTCGAAACGATCATAGTTCATAGGATCGATAATTGTAGCACCAGAAACGTCAACGCCTGCCTTAGCTGCCAATGCATTTACATCATCAGGATTTCCAATAAGCACGACCTTAGCAATACCCTGCTCCAAAATCTTAGCTGTGGCCTCGATTGTTCTAATGTCCTCAGACTCTGGCAAGATAATTGTCTTACCAAGGTTGCGGGCCTTTACGATAATCTCATCAATAAACTTACCCATTTCTCTCTCCTTTGTATTATTGATTAATCAAATGTCTCTTAATCTTAAGAGTTGTTGTCTTAATAAATTCTGTTTCTCTTACGATTACATTGCGGATAGCCTTGTAAGTAACAAGCTTGGAGTTAACATTTTCCTTGATCTCATCAAATATGATTTTCTCCATCTGCTCCTTAGTTGGCTCCTCAATGGAATACTTGGCCTTAATGGCATCCACGTTAGGATATACCATACATGCAATACGAGCATCGCCATCGTCCATCTTTTCTTCAAAGATAACGCATTCCTTAACTGTCTCAAGCTCCAAAACCATGGGCTCAATCTCTTCGGGATAAACGTTCTTACCATTCTTAGTAAGAATCATGTTCTTACAACGACCTGTGATGTAAACAAATCCGTCCTTATCCTTGTGACCAACGTCACCTGTATGGAACCAACCATCGTAAATAACAGCATCTGTTGCATCCTGATTCTCGTAGTAACCAAGCATGATGTTATCGCCTCTAGCGATGATCTCACCGGAACCCTCTTCATTAGGATTGTAAATCTCAATCTCAACTCCTGGAATTGGGTATCCAACAGCCTCATCCTTATAGTAGGTATCTGCACCAAGAGCGATAATTGGAGCACATTCTGTAAGTCCGTATCCCTGACGAACTCTAATGCCAAGGTCGTACAAGCCCTTAGAAACCTCTGGGTTCATGGGAGCTGCGCCTACGACAAAGAGTCCAAGCTCACCGCCAAATGCCTCGTGAATCTTCTTAAAAAGCTTACGAGACATGTCGATTCCAACCTTACGGCTAGCATTGTTCATCTTAATAATAGTCTCAACCTTTTTGCGAAGGCCATTCTTATCAATATTTGCCCAAATCTTGTTGTACATTGTCTCAACAAGCAATGGTACTGTCAAAACGTAAGTAACCTTAGCCTCTGCCATGTTCTGCTGAACATATCTAAGGCCCTCGCAGAATGCCACTGTACATCCACCATATACGGAATAAAGGAATCCGCATGTGCACTCGTAAGTGTGGTGAAGTGGTAATACAGAAAGGCATGTGCCTCCCTTAACGTCTACCATGGCACCCATTGCCATAAGGTTAGATACAATGTTGTGGTGGCTAAGCATTACTGCCTTTGCCTCAGATGTTGTACCAGATGTAAAGAGCAATACAGACATTACATATGGATCAATCTTGGCATTCATGTAGTCCATGTTGCCCTGTGCCATAAGCTCATTACCCTCTGCAATAAGGTCATTAAGCAATGTTGTGGCAAAATCCGGATCCTGCTTGGAACCCATATTTACAAACAAGGATACAGATGGACATGCGTCCTTAATACCCTTGATCTTATCAAAATACTTGTCAGAGAAAATCACAACAGACACATCTGCGCGCCTGATCATGTTGGCAATCTCCTCTGCTGGAAGCTCCTTGTCGATGGGAACAATAATACCAACGCCAGTAACTGTTGCCATGTAACCAACAGTCCAGCCGTAGCAGTTCTCACCAAGAACAGCAACTCTCTTACCCTGATATCCACGAGCCACAAGTGCTGTGCCTAAACCGTGAACATCTTCTCCATACTGAGCGTAAGTAATGCCTCTGTAAGGCTGATTGTGAGAATCCTTAACCAAGAACAAGTTTCTATCGCTAAACTGAGCTAAGCTCTTAGTAAGCATATCCTTGATATCGGTAATATGGTCCATCTGATAAAGCTTTAATTTCATATAAAATTCCTTTCCCCTCTACAAAAGAGAATTCATCAAGTCCGGAATGCATCCCTCAAATAATAATCCATTTTTAGGAATAATTCCAGCCTCGGATGTCTTATGAACAGCCAAAGATGTAATCTTAGAAGCAATTTCTGCAGCCTCCAAAATAGTCTTGCCATTTTCGATACCTGCTAACAAACTACATGCGAACAAATCACCTGTTCCGTAAAAAAACCCATCCACTCTATTTGTAACAATGTTTCTGCATGTCTTGGCAACAGAATCGCACACCCACACACCAACTTTGTTATTACCATAAGGAATACCTGTTACAGCAACGCGCTTAATTCCCTTAAGCATAAGGAAAGTTGCAAGCATTTCACCATACTCAGGCTCCACAATTCCAGTTCTGTGAGGAAGTCCAAGCATAAGCTCTGCCTCGGTCATGTTTGGAACAATAAGATCCGCCTTATGGCAAAGGCCCAACATTGTCTGAATCATCTCATCTGGAATACCAGAATACAGTTCTCCGCCATCTCCCATGCAAGGATCAATAAGCACAAAAGTATTTTCTTTCCTAAACTGATCTACAAAATCAGAAACAATCTGAACCTGTTTAAGCGAGCCGAGATAACCGCTGTAAATAGAAGAAAACTCAATACCAAGAGAAGCCCAATGCTTAATGTAGCTGGGCATATCCTCTGTCAAATCCCTATATGTGTAATTTGTAAATTCGCTGGTATGAGTAGACAAAACTGCCGTTGGCATAGGACAAGCCTCTACGCCGCAGGCACTTAAGACAGGCAGTGACATTGTAAGTGAGCACTTGCCAAAACCAGAAATATCCTGAATAACAGCTGCTCTCTTCATAAATCCACCGCCAATGAAACACATTTATTATTAAAGATAAGGCCCAAAGATTCAGCCAATTTAATAGATGACTGATTCTCTGACTCCATGTGATACATAACCAACACATTCTCATCAACATTTGAAAGAGCATGGCCTATGCACCTCTTTGCCAACCCATTTCTTCGACAATTGGTTGACGTATATACCCAAATTGGCTCCACCAAATCAGCAAAACCATTATGGTTAAATTCTAATGTACAAATTGTAATTGGAGAATCGCACTCCATTTTGCCATAAACTGCGTAATTTCCTTCGCTAAGTGGAAGCTCTCCACAATACATGGCAATATCCTCATCCTCTGACTGGGCTAACACTTCAAAATGTTCCTCTGTCAGTTTGAGAATGTCATCTGCCTGATTGAACTTAAGGCCATGACCTACGTACTCCAATGTTTCGTCGTAAGTCTCTGCCCCCTTTTGCTCAAGGAAATCCACAACATCTTGGTTGAAACAGTGAAACTCACAGCTAACACCAGCATATTTATGGAACAGGCAATTCACAAGATCTGTCATGTCCTGGCCATTATCTCCAAAGAGCCAAATTTCCACCGAGGGACATTCAATCTCCAAAGACATGCCGTTTATAACAGCTACTGCATCTCCTATTCTAGCCAGCAAATTTACGCCTTCACCAGCTGGATAAGTTGCATTTTCGTCAGACAACTCCTTTAGATAATAAATTGTACCTGCATTGGACAAATGATCCTTAGCATCAAGTCCTGCAAGATATTCTTGGATATTGTCTGACCAAATAACCATTAGTTGCTCCTCTGAGAAACTGCCTCAAACATAACAACAGCTGCTGCAGTTGCTGCATTAAGGGAGTTAACCTTACCCTTGAGAGGAATCTTAACCAAATGATCGCAGTTGGACATAACCAATCTGCTCATACCCTCTCCCTCGCTACCAATAATGAGAGCGATAGGTGCTGTGTAATCTACATCCTTGTAGTACTGAGGTGCAGAACCGTCTGTACCAACAATCCACAAGCCCTTTTCCTTAAGCTCGCGAATAGTAGAAGAAATATTTACAACTCTAGCAATCATCATATGCTCGCATGCACCTGCTGATACCTTAGCAACTACAGGAGTTACCTGAACAGATCTGCGCTCAGGAATGATGATACCATCTACGCCTGCGCACTCTGCAGATCTAATAATTGCACCAAAGTTGTTAGGGTCGTTAATACCATCCAAAATGATGATAAATGGAGCATGTCCCAAATTCTCAGCACGCTTCAAAATATCGTCTACGGAGCAATATTCCTTAGCCGCAGCCAAGGCAATAACGCCCTGGTGAGAACCTACTACGGAAATCTTGTCCAAAGCTGTACGATCTACTTCCTGAAGTGGAATATGGCTTTCCTTAGCAAGGTGCATAATCTTAGCAATTGTGGAATCATGTGTGCCCTTAGCAATCATAATTCTGTTAATGCTACGGCCTGCCTCAAGTGCCTCCAAACAAGGGTTACGGCCCTCAATAAGGTCGTCTCTCTCGTAGTTGTCTCTAGCATTTGTTGTATGTGCCTTAGGAGCTGGTCTAGCACCGCCCTTAGGTCCGCTCTTAAACTTAGGTGCAGGTCCCTTGGATCCATATGCTGGCTTACCAGAACCCTTCTTGTTACCACCCTGTGAATACTTTCTATCCATTTACACTCCTTGCCGGCAATTGGCCGATAATTTCATCTGCCTTAGTCATGATCTGTGCAAGTCTCTCGTCATCACCTTTTAAGTAAAGGAAACCGAGCAAACACTCAAATGCTGTGGCTAATCTGTAGTCAGCTTTAGTTGCATGCTTAGCTGTCGTACCCTGGTGGGCATTACGTGCTCTGCGAACTAAATCCTGCTCTGCCTCTGTCAAAAAATCCATCATCCCTCTTACGGCTGCAGCCTGGGCTCCTGCCCTAACACGAGATACTGTGGCACAGTGAATCTCCTGAATGCTACCAGCCTTAAGAGTAATGGTATTAGTTCTAGTATGTAACTCAAAAACAGTGTCTCCTATATATGCCAAAAAGGATGTGGGCATATTAATCAACTCTGAATCTGTGTATGTGCGATTGCGGAAGCCTGATGTCATTTCTTCTCCAGCTTCTGTCCCTCTGCGGAATCCTTAACTACGTAGCCCATGTCGGAAAGCTTGTTACGAATTTCGTCAGAAAGAGCCCAGTTCTTAGACTTACGAGCCTCTGCTCTCTGGTCCAAAAGCTCCTGAACCTCTGCAGGAATCTGGTCATCCTCAGCCTTCTGTGGCTCGTAGCCAGCAAGATCAAGGCCAAGAATCTCATCCATCTTAACAAGTGCCTGCCATACTGCATCTGACTTAACATCTGTCTTAATCAAGTTCCATGCAATACCAAGTGCCTTAGGTACGTTAAGGTCATCGTTAACTGCCTCGAAGAAGTCTGCCAATGCCTTGTTAATAACCTCTGCATCCACAACGCCATCCTTGCCCTTGTGAGCATATGCGCCCTCGTAGAATCTGCCACAGGAAATAACTGCTGCTCTAATAGACTCCTCTGTATAGTTAAGCTTGTTTCTGTAGTGAGCGTTCAAACAGAAATATCTAAATGCCATTGCTGGAATGCCCATCTTCTCAAGATCTGTAACTGTCCATACATTGCCAAGGCTCTTAGACATCTTGCCGTTGTTAACCATCATGAACTCACTGTGCATCCAATACTTAACAGCAGGATTACCACCGTTAATAGCCTCGGACTGAGCAATCTCGTTCTCGTGGTGAATCGGGATATGGTCTACGCCACCTGTGTGAATGTCAAAATACTCACCCAAGTACTTACGTGACATTACTGAGCACTCAATGTGCCATCCTGGATAACCCATTCCCCAGGGGCTGGGCCACTGCATGATATGCTCCTTAGGAGCCTTCTTCCACAAAGCGAAGTCTGCTGGATTACGCTTCTCCACATTAACCTCAACTCTAGCACCAGACTTCTGGTCCTCAAGGTTAATTCCGGACAACTTACCATAGTTGGGGAACTTAGCAATATCAAAGTAAATACCATCAGATGTCTCATATCCGTAACCAAGTGCAACAAGCTCCTGTACGTAATCAATCATCTCCTGAATGTTATCTGTAGCCTTAGGTGTGATCTCGGGCATGTCGATGTGAAGTCTACCACAGTCTGCCATAAATGCATTTGTGTAAAACTCTGCGATCTCCCAAGGAGTCTTGCCCTCTCTACGAGCGCCCTTCTCCATCTTATCCTCACCTGCGTCTCCGTCAGATGTAAGGTGACCTACGTCTGTAATGTTCATTACACCTGTAAGGTTGTAACCATTGGACTTAAGTGCTCTACGGAGCAAATCCATAAAGATATAAGTACGCATGTTACCAATATGTGCGAAACCATATACTGTTGGTCCGCAGGAATACATGCGAACATCATTGCCCTGAATAGGCTGTAATTCTTCCTTTTGTCTTGAAAGTGTATTGTAAATCTTCATACTCTCTCTCCTAACTGCCATAGGCAGGAATTAACTAAAATATGGCCATTGGCCAACTAAATAATTTTAACAAAGCCACCATAATCGGTCAACATTTGCTATTATCCAACATCACCTGGTTTATCAATACTTGGATCTGTTGTCTTTTCTGGAACTGGATACTTAGAAAACTCCAATCTAAACATTTCCAAAAGCTGAGATGTGGATGTTTTACCATCCAAAAGCACATCCATAAATGGTGTAATTACCTCATCATAATCCCTAATATTCTGGGCATAAACCTTAGTGCCAACAGCTGTGAAGAAGTTAGTAACATCCTCTAACTGGTGGTTTGGATATGTTTCTGTGTCATATTTCCACATGATGTCTGTGTAAAGGTTAAGGGCTGTTTCCAAATTAAAGTATGACTTGGTACCCTTTGCCATAACAAGAACCATAAAGTCTGTTGTCATGGAAATATACTCTTCAGCATCTGGGCCCTTAGGCAATGTAACTATGTGATACTTGCTATCTAAATCAGTCTTTTCGTTGGCCTTACCAACATAAAATGCCGCATTACCCTGGAAGAAGCTATCATCCTCGTAAATAGCACCAGCTGCTGCCATTTTCTGAATGTAATTTAGCATAGCTGTTGCACGATCATTAGCTTTAATTACATCTGTAATGTCTGCCCCATTTGTGGCAAGCATTGCCTCTAAATAATCGCCACCAAAACCATTGGCTCCAACTTCCTTAGCAGATATTGCCAAGCTAGACAACATATCCCAATTCCATGTTCCCTGAGAAATAGCATTTTCAACGGACTCCATATCTACATACTCAGTGTTTACATAAAGCACGTATCCTGGAAGAGACTGTCCCCAATATACGCCATATACGTAACCATACTGAATGGAATTTAAGTTACAGAACTGATCCCACTTATTCTCTGTCAAATCAAGCTCTGTGGAGTAGCTAAAGGGAATGAGCAACTCTTTTTCAAGGAAATAATCTAGTTTGCTTGACTCAATCCAGAACAAATCTGCCACTGGATTTCCATTTTGGATAGAATCGACAATAGTGCTGTAGTAATTATCGTAATCAATCTTAATGTACTCAAAGTTAACATCCTTAGTACTTTCAAGCTGATTTATTGCATTTACAACAGGTGCCTCTGCCTCATTTCGAGGTTCCTCTGGCCATGCAATATTCCACCATGCTCCAAACTTAACTGTCATGCCTTCGAAGGATTCTACATTAGTATCAAACACAAAGTCAGATGAACCACCTGATGTGTCAGTAGTATCTCCTCCATTACATGCAATCAAATCAAGAACAAATGCTAGAATAAGGCACAAAAATGCTAGAATCAGGCACAAAATCGCCTTTTTATTCATAACTTGTAATCTCCTTAAAGCTTTCAACAACCTGCACTGCTCTGTTAAGTGCATTCATGTAAGCATGTGCGGAAGCAGCGATCATGTCGGCGCTAATACCTCTGCCGATAAATCTTCTGCCGTCCTTTTCCATAATAAGTCTAACCTCACAAAGAGAGTCCTTACCTTCGTCAACGCCCTTAACGTCAAAGGATCTAAGCTTCATGCTAAAGCCTGTGGCCTCTTCAATTGCGCGGAAGATAGCGTCTACAGGACCGTCTCCAGCTGCAGCCTTAAGCACATCTCCACCGGGCATTCCGATGTTAACTGTAGCTGTTGTAATAGCATTGCTGCCAGAAATGGACTGGTAATTCTTAAGCACATAAGTGTGGTTAACCTTAGAAGTATATGACTGTGCAATAGCAGAAATTTCCTTGTCAGAAACTGTCTTACGGAACTCTGCAAGAGCCATAAATCTTGTAAATGCGTCGTCCAACTCCTCCTTGGCCAACTCATGGCCAAGCTCCTTAAGTCTCTCCTCAAAACCATGTCTACCGGAAAGCTTACTAAGCATAAGTTCTCCGCCAGATGTTCTACCAATAAGTCCTGGATTAAACAACTCGTATGTAGAAGGGTTCTTAAGAACGCTATTCTGGTGAATACCAGACTGATGTGTAAAGCAGTTATCACCTACAATTGGCTTGTTATGTCCTACAGAAAGACCTGAATATGTGGCAACAGCCTTACAAATTGGATAGATATGCTTAGCCTTGATTGTATCTTTGTAATCCATAAGGTCTGCACGAACACGCATTGCAATGGCAACCTCCTCCAATGAAGCGTTTCCTGCTCTCTCGCCCATGGCGTTAAGAGTACACTCTACAATATCTGCACCACCTCTAATACCAGCCAAAGAGTTGGCTGTAGCAAGGCCCAAATCATTATGGCAGTGAACGCTCAAGAGAACGTCATCTCCTACCCAAGAACGAACATTGCGAACAAGGTCCTCATACTCATGAGGTAGACAATATCCAACTGTGTCTGTGATGTTAATAATATCTGCACCTGCTTCAAGTGCAGTCAAATAAACTGTCCTCAAAAATTCTCTATCTGTTCTAGTAGCATCCTCTGCAGAGAACTGAATCTGCATACCTGTAGAAGCACCATAGCTAATGATGCTCTTAATACGTCTAAGCATCTCCTCAGGAGTTGTGCCAAACTTATACTTAAGGTGAATGTCAGAGCAGCCAATAATCATGTGAATCTTAGGCTTAGAAGCATGTGCTAAAGCTCTAGCTGCAGCATCGATATCCTCTACCTTACATCTAGCAAGGGAGCAAACTGTAGTATTTGACTTTGCCTGACGGGCAATCTTGTCAATAGCCTCCATATCGCTGGCAGATGCAGATGCAAATCCTGCCTCGATGCAGTTAACGCCTAACTTTTCAAGTAATGATGCAACTGTTGTTTTTTCTCTGACACTAAAGCTAACGCCAGGTGTCTGTTCTCCGTCTCTTAATGTTACGTCTGTAAACTGAATAATCTTGGACATGTTTTCCTCAAATTAATTTAATTGCTGTCTCTAATGCCAGCTTAATCATATTATTAAATCCTACCTGTCTCTCCTCAGGTGAAAGCTGTTCGCCTGTGTAAATATGGTCGGAAATAGAAAGGATTGTAAGAGCTCTCTTATGAGCCTCTGCTGCGTTCATGTAAAGTGCCGCAGACTCCATCTCCAATCCCAAAACGCCCATGGCCTTCCACTTATCTGCTCCACGCTCATACATAGAATAGAAGTGGTCAGATGCAGAAACATTACCTACCATGTACTTAATGCCAAGCTCGTCAGCTGTATCTGCTGCTGTGCGAAGCATATCAAAGTCTGCAATAGGGCAATATGTGCCGGGCAAATCATACTGCTCTGCGTAATTAGAGTCTGTGCATGCACCCTGTGCCAAAATAATGTCCTTAAGTTTAAGGTCATCATGAAGGGCTCCAGCAGAACCGACTCTCATAATACAATCTACATCATAATGATGGTAAAGCTCGTAGGAATAAATACCGATAGAAGCATTACCCATACCGTGTCCCATAACTGAAACAGTCTTGCCCTTATATGTTCCTGTGAAGCCAAGCATGCCTCTAACTCTGTTGAAGCAAACTGGATTCTCTAAAAAGTTCTCTGCAATATACTGTGCTCTGAGAGGATCTCCTGGCATAAGCACGATCTTGGCGATATCGCCCTTGTTAGCACTATTATGGGGTGTAGACATATTGTTTCTCCTTTGTTTTATATTAAAAAAGAGCGGCGTATTATAATCGCCGCTCTCTGCGTCAAATTGACTTACTTGCGAATGTTATTGAGGAAGTATGGAATATCAGGACCATCTTCTATGGAAGGAGCCTTAGTAGCTGGTCTAGAATATCTATCCTCTGTGCTCTGCTCTTCTGCGGCCTTAGGAGCTGTACGTGGAACTACGGGCTCCTCTCTGTGAGCTAGACCGCTAACTGTAGACTGATCAATACCTGTAGCAATAACAGTAACGATGATGTCATCTCCAAGAGTAGGATCGATAGCTGTACCGATGATAATCTCTGCATCGGGATGTGCAAGAGCTCTAATGGACTCAGATGCGGAGTAGAAGTCGAACAAGGACATGTCCTCACCACCTGTAACGTTAACCAATACTCTAGTAGCACCATCGATAGATGTCTCGAGAAGAGGACTGGAAACTGCCATAGCAGCTGCATCTGCAGCCTTGTTATCGCCGGATCCTCTACCAATACCCATGTGAGCAAGGCCGGAATCCTGCATGATTGTCTTAACGTCTGCGAAGTCAAGGATGATAACGCCTGGCTTAGTAATCAAATCGGAAATACCCTGAATACCCTGTCTAAGAACGTCATCAGCAATGTTGAATGCCTTAAGCATAGACATCTTCTTATCAGCAATCTGAAGAAGCTTGTCATTAGGAATAACTACGAGAGAGTCAACGTTGTCTCTAAGCTCCTTAATGCCCTCCTCTGCGGAACGCATACGAGGCTTACCCTCGAAGGAAAATGGTCTAGTTACAACAGCAACTGTCAAGATGCCCATCTCTCTAGCGATGCTTGCAACTACAGGAGCAGAACCTGTACCTGTGCCGCCGCCCATACCTGCTGTAACGAATACGAGGTCAGCGCCCTGAAGCTTCTGCTTAATGTCCTCCTTGGACTCCTCAGCAGACTTGCGTCCGATCTCAGGGTTACCGCCTGCGCCAAGACCCTTAGTAAGCTTCTCACCAATCTGGAGCTTGTTCTCACAAGAAGAAATGGTAATAGCCTGTCTATCTGTGTTAACAACGATGAACTCAACGCCATCAACGTTAGCCTCAATCATTCTGTTAATAGCATTGTTACCTGCACCACCGCAGCCAACAACCTTAATATTTGCAAAAGAGGAATTTAATCCCATATCTAAACCTGACATATCTGGTCCTCCAAATTATAGTCTTTTAACCACACCATTATATATTAATAAACTATGGTTTTCAACGATTTTTTCCCTTAAAGAAGTCAAAGAAGGACTTCTTTCTCACATTTATTGGCTCTTCATCCCTAGCAATGAAGTCTGCAAACAATGTTTGCTTGCCGTATTCGATGTTTTCGAAAATGTATTCTGCCAAACCTACAGCACCTACATTCTCTACTCTTCCACCAAAACTTGCCAAAATTCTGCCGTTGCGACTCTTCTTTTTCATCACGGAATCGCAGAGCATTGTGAGGCCCTCGGTAGAAGATGCTCCAAGACCTGTAATAACCACATTTTCTGGTTCCTGACGGCCAAAGTCCTCTCTAGCAACCAAAGTATCTGCCAACTCAAAAATCTTGGTATATCTGCTCTCAATAATGCGTACGATATCAGACAACATGCAATCACTATTCACTGCAATTGGCACCATGTGATCGTCCTCAATAAGAGAAATCGCTGCCAAGCCATACATTCTACGAAGGGCATCTGCCTGCTCGTATGTTACGTCAAGCTTAGTAGAAATATCCTTAGTACAATCGTCACTACCCATGGGAATAGTGGAGCAAAATACAGGTGTACCGTCAAAGAAAACGCTAACATCTGTATGGCTAGAACCTACGTTAATAACGATAGCTCCATCCTGCTTCTCCTCTGTTGTCAAAACGGCATAACCTGTAGCAACGCCTGACAAAGAGTATCCAACTGCTCTAATCTGTGTTCTAGCAACAACTCCCCTAAGCTTAGTCAGGAAGTTCTTATCTACAACCTGCAATCCTACGTTTGCCTGAATAAAGGATGTCCTCTTACCCCAAGGGAAAATAGTATCCTCTCCATCGTCATATGCAAATTTACGTGGAACAACGTCTGTAACAACAATATTTTCTGGCACAGGATAGTCATAACCAGAAGATACGATAGAAATCGCATCTGTCTGCTCCATAACTCTCTCACTTGTACCAAAATCTCTGCGTGCCTTAACTTCCATAAGGCCAGACTTTTCTGTAGTAAAAGCAATATAGGCGTCGCTCATTTCTACCTGAGCCTCGTCCTTTGCCTCATAAAATGTATCTGAAATGGCGGCTGCCAAACGCTCTGTATTATCGTAGAGGTTCTTACCGTCTACGGGGAACATACGGGTAGCCTTGCCCAATATTTCTAACTTATCATCAGAATTAACCCTAGCAACTACTGCACTAACGTGGGATGATCTGATATCAATGGCTCCAATAAATCCTCTCATATCTCAAACCTACTTATATTCCGTAAAAACTGGATCTCCTCCAGTTGTAAAATCCAAATAACCAACCTGACCCTTACACAAGTACTCTACCAAAATTTCCTTAAGTGTAAAAAGGTTTTCTTCTATATCATCAACGGGTCCCATGTTAATGGTAATGCCGTCAGATGTCATCATTATAATATCTCCTGTTTTCTGTATAGAAAACTTATTTATCCTACCCAAAACTTCCCTATGCAAATCAGTATTGTCAAAAGCTGTTCGAATTCTATTAATAGTTTTAAGTTCAGATTCTGCAATCTGGATATATCCACCCAGAGAAAAGTTATCCACTTTTCCTCCATAAAGGGGGTAATCAAATTTCATTTCGTCATGGGCCTCAAGAATTTTTCCCTTGGAATCCATGAGCAAATACATCTCTCCACAAGCCACATAAACCACTGGCAAACACTCGTTAACAACAATGTTAATGTCCTTACCATCTACTGTGCACTTGACAGAGTCTGCGTAAATAAAGTTCTCTAAACACTTACTTTCCAAATCCTTGGTGTCCATAAAGAACCAAAGTGACTTGTACTTGTTCATTACAGCAAGGAGTCTACTGTTATCCTCAATATCCAAGCACTGCTCTACCTGAGATGTGGTGATGTAGCCATATCCTGTGGAAATTGTCACATTTACATGACCAATTTTAAGTAAAAGGCCTATCAAAAGTAATGTAAGCAATAGCACTGCCACAAGTGACAGTACGATTATGTTCTTAACTGTAAACTTTAAGTTAAGCTTTTTCATCTAGCCTAATTACCTCTGCTCCCAATGACCTTAAATCTCCGCAAATATCTTGGTATCCTCTATCCACACAACCTGTATCTTGGACTACCGTTTTGCCATCTGCACCTAATCCTGCCAGTATCAAGGCTGCTCCGCTACGCAAATCCGTTGCCTTAACCCTTGAACCGTGAAGTCTATCTACGCCATTTATTATGGCCGTGTCTCCATGGACCATAATGTCGGCTCCCATGCGACAAAGTTCATCCACATGACGAAGCCTATTTTCAAAAACAGTTTCTCTAATTACTGACACGCCCCTTGCCTTAGCCAACATGGCCATGGTCTGAGGTTGCATATCTGTAGGAAAACCTGGATATGGGCTACTTGTTATATTCCTAACGCGATGCAAATCGCCGTCAGAAATAACTCTTATCCACCCAAGTCCTTGCTCCACATAACAGCCTGCGTTGCTAATTACGTCGGATACAGATGCCAATTCTTCTGAATTAATTCCCGTAACTACCACATTGCCACCCGTTAAGGCAACAGCTGTCATATATGTTCCCGCAACTATTCTATCTGCACAAATAGTGTATGTGCAGCTTGTTATTGTTTCGTCCCTGCCACCAATAATGGTTATAACTGTGGAACCTGCTCCCGATACCTTGTATCCCATGGCATTTAAAACTGCCTGGAGTTCCACAAGTTCCGGTTCCCTTGCTGCGTTATGTATCTCTGTTATGCCCTTCAAATTAACCGCACAGAGCATCACATTTTCTGTGGTACCAACACTTGGATAATCTAACCAAAGGCTAGTTCCAGCCATTTTGTGGCCCCAGATGCTTATTATACCATCACCCTCTGTGACAATTTTAGCGCCTAAGGATTCAAAGGCCTTAAGGTGAAGGTCTATGGGTCTTGGTCCTATGTCACAACCGCCTGGACTACATATCTTCACTTCCTTGCATTTTCCTAAAACAGCACCTGCAAAGAGAATGCCTGATCGCATTTGGCATATTTCTCCTACGGAAATATCTGTCTCCAATGGATCTCCTGTAAACCTAATCAAATCCCCATTTCTCTGGACATGTCTTCCACACAACTCTAAAACCTTAAGAGTGTACGCGCAATCTGAAATGCTGGGACAATTAAACATGTCTACATCTATATGGTTGGTGGCTACTGCTGCCAAAACAGGCAACGACGCATTCTTGGATCCCTGAATCCGTATTTTGCCATACAGCTGGGTTCCACCTTCTATAACATACTCAGTCATAATTTCTCCCTGCAGGTGTATAGCACTATACTATTCCCACAGAGAAAAACTGTTAAAGCTTATCGTAAAGGGCGTCCTTGGAAATCCTGAGCAAGAAGCCCATCATTCCACACATAATTGCCATGGAGCTACCACCGTAACTAATAAATGGCAATGTGATACCTGTATTAGGAATCAAAGATGTAACAACGCCTACGTTAAACAGGAACTGCAAGCCAATGAGCAACGTAATGCCAAAGGCCATAAATCCTGAGAAGTTATCCTTAGAATATGCTGAAATGGTTACTCCTCTTACAATCAAGTAGCCAAATAGCACAAACACTAACATTACGCCAATAAAGCCAAGCTCCTCGCCAATAATAGGAAGAATGAAGTCGTTAGTTGGCTCTGGTAAATAAGAGAATTTCTGAATACTGTTTCCAAGTCCCTTGCCCAAGAAACCACCTGAACCAAAGGCATATAAAGCCTGTGTGGACTGGTGAGATGACTCAGCCACTGCATTTGGATCCAGCAATGCCAAAACTCTCTTCAATCTGTATGTAGAAAGAGTAATTACTGGAATCAAAGTCAAAAGGCCGCCACCAACAATTACAAGCACTGTCTTCATCTTCAAGCCTGCAATAAAGAGAATTCCAATAATGCAACCAAGGATGATGATGGTAGCACTGGCATGGGGCTGAATAAGCAAAATGCCTGCAATCATAAAGATAAGCACTAAGTATGACAAGAATACAGAAGTACGCTTATTCTTAGTAGAATTCGGATCACAGAAAATCTCTGTATCCTTATGAAGGTTTGCAGATACGAAAATGATAGTTGCAAACTTTAAAATCTCAGAAGGCTGAATCTCAATACCTGCAAGAGCAATCCATCTAGAAGCACCATTTCTTGTAATACCAATACCTGGAACGAATACCAAAAGGCATGAAAGCAACGCCAATATCATAATAGGTGTGGCGAACTTATATGCTCTCTTATATCCAAACAAGTAGCAACCTACTCCTGCCACCAAGCCCATAATAAGGGCCTTAGCCTGCTTTTTAACAAACAAGAAAATGCTGCTAGATTCCCATAAAGAAATGGACTCACCTGAGCTAATAACCATAATGCTGCCAAGAGCGATTAACAAGAGAACGCAAATAAGCAGACCAAAATCCATGTGTGGTCTGTCTAACAATCTGAGTTTCTGGCCCTTGTTCTTACCCCATGCAACTTCTTCGTCATCTCCGAAATCAGGCTTACGAATAAGTGTCCACTGGAGCAAAAGACGCTTTAAAATAGAAGGCTCCTGAGATTCTTCTCCCCTAGCCTTAGCTGAGCGTCTTACTTCATCCACAGAAATCTGTTCTGCAGGACGACGGCCTTGCTCTCTATTCATTTGTGATCTCTCACGATCTGACATTTAACCTCCGGTTTTTAGTTAAGAATGAGGAATTTATAATTTTGAATGAGGAATGAGGAATTTATAATATGAAATGAAGAATGTGCAATTGACTATTAATCATTACTCATTAATCATTAACCATTATCAATTAATCATCAAACACCAAACGCTAATAGCTGCTCCCACCAATGTAACCAAAGAGAAAACTGTAACAATCTTCTTCTCTGACCACTTGCCAAGTTCAAAATGGTGATGAATAGGAGTCATCCTAAATACACGCTTACCTGTTGCCTTAAACACAGCAACCTGAATCATTACTGACACACCTTCCACAATGAAGATAATGCCCATAAAAATAGCAATCACTGGCAAGCCTGTTCTCATCATAAGAGCTGAGAAAGCACCGCCCAATGCCAAGGAACCTGTATCTCCCATGAACACCTTAGCAGGATGTCTGTTATACACCAAAAATCCTACACATGCGCCCAAAACCATTGCAGAAAATACAGATGCAGCTGTGTCCTTCAATATGTACTCAAAGGCAAATACCAATGAGAACATAGTTACTCCAATAGTAGAAGAGGCCAATCCATCTACGCCATCTGTCAAGTTTACACAGTTAGTAACGTAGTAGAAGAAGCAAAGCATAATCACCGCATAGAGCCATCCTGGCATATTCCATGTGAAGAAAATAAAGTCAATGGAGTATACTCCACCCTTTTGCCACATATCCCAACCAATGTATGCAGCAGCAAAAACAACTAATAAAATAGACTTTTGCCATGCTCTAAGGCCATGCTTATCCACCTTAATCTTAACCAAGTCATCTGCAAGACCAACGAGGCCCATGCCCATGGTAACAAGCAAAAGTGGAAGAATATCCTTATGAAAGAAAAATGCCACTACAGATGCTACAAGCAATGCCAAAAGGAAGAAAACGCCTCCCATTGTTGGTGTTCCCTGCTTTTTGAGGTGGGACTGTGGTCCTTCTGCTCTCTCGCTCTGACCGAACTTAAGTCTGCGCAAGAGCTCAATAGCAGGCTTACCAAATGCTATTGTAAGTATAGTAACAAGTGCAAAAAATAGAATCTGTGGTCTCATTTATTTACTCTCCCAACACCTTGTAAAAGCTTTTCTCCATGGTCATGCCGCGAGAACCCTTAAACAATACTGTATCTCCATATCTTACCAACTTAGAAGCAATCTCTCCTGCCTCAAGTGCATCTGCTGCAGCATAACAGTCATCCAAGCCATTTTCCTTAGCCTCTGCCACCATATCCTTAGCAAATGAACCTGCAGATACCAAAATGTCCACTCTAGAATTAGCACAATACTTACCAATTTCCTTGTGCATATCAAGGGCCTGCTCTCCAAGTTCGAACATATCGCCCAAAACTACAATTCTGCGTCCATCACAAGGCATCTCACAAATTGTGTCGATTGCAGCCTTCATGGAAACAGGGTTTGCGTTATAAGCATCGTTAATGTACACGATTCCCTCTGACTCAGTCAACTGCATACGGTTAGCTTCGCCCTTGCATCTAGATACGCCAACACACATTTCCTCTGTTGACATACCAAGAATCTCGCCAAGAGAAATTGCAGCCATTGCATCGTAAACATTGTGCTTACCAGGAATGTGTATATTAAATCTCTGATGCATAGCCACAAATGTAACGCCATCGCGAACAACCTCGATCTGAGATGCTGCTCTGTCGCAACTGCGATCAAGACCAAATGTGGCAACTCTCTGTGGAACCTTGCCTGGCAAAGTTCTAAGCATGTCGTCATCGCCATTTACAACTAAGGTTCCAGATGCCTTCATGCCATCTACAACCTCCATTTTTGCTCTGAAGATGCCTCTTCTGCTGCCCAAATTCTCAATATGAGCAACGCCAATATTAGAAATAACAGCATAATCTGGCCTTGCAATCTTACTCAAAAGAGAAATTTCTCCAAAGTGATTCATTCCCATTTCTACAATTGCATACTCTGTGTCATCTGGAATGGCCAAAAGAGTAAGTGGTACACCGTATTGGTTGTTTAAGTTACCCTGTGTCTTGGATGTCTTAAACTTAATAGAAAGTACGCTGTAAAGGAACTCCTTAGTAGTTGTCTTACCTACGCTACCTGTTACTGCAATTACTTTAACTCCCAAGTCAATTCTGTACTGACTTGCCAAGTTTGCCAATGCATGCCATGTATCATTTACTTCGATAGCAGCTACTCCCTCAGGAATATTTGCTGTTGAAATATCAAATCTCGTTGGATCGTACACAAATGCCTCTGCACCGTTTTGGATTGCAGACTCAATAAATGTATGTCCATCGTTTCTCTCACCTACAATTGGAATATATAAACAATGCTCAGGAATTTTACGAGAATCTATGCTTACATTATTGATGACAAGCTGACTGTTATCGCGTGTAATACGACCTGCTGTGGCCTTAGCAACGTATGATACACTAACCTTCATTCTGAATTTCCTCCCATGCCTGCTTAGTAATTACTCTCTCGTCAAAAGGAATAGTTCTGTCACCAAACATCTGGTATGTTTCCTGACCCTTGCCTGCCAAAACCACCACATCTCCTGCCTCTGCAAGAATAAGTGCCTGCTTAATAGCAGCCTTACGATCTGTGATGCGAACATACTTGCCAGAAGTTTCCTTAGCACCCTCCTCGATCATGTCGATAATGGCGTCTGGATCCTCTGTTCTAGGGTTATCAGATGTAATAATGGAAATATCAGCTAAGCTACAGCTAATCTTGCCCATCTGAGGACGCTTACCGTGATCTCTATCGCCACCACAGCCAAAGAGACAAATAACTCTGCCCTTTGTCACATCCTTAAGAGCTCTCAACACGTTCTCTAAGCTGTCTGGAGTATGAGCATAGTCAATAAGCACCTTAAATGGAGCGTCGATTGTAACCTCTTCGAGACGGCCTGGAACACATACTCTACCAACAGCCTTTGCTGCAGTCTCAAGGTCAATACCTCTCAAGCAACATGCACTAACTGCTGCCATAATGTTGTATACGTTAAACATTCCCTGAAGGTTAGTGCTAATCTTAGCATTTCCCCAAGGTGTGTTAATGTCAAAGCTCATACCCAAAGCCTCTGTTTCAACGTTGGTTGGGTAAATATCTCCCTCAGTTAATGACATTTTGTAAACAGGAACCGTAACCATGGGCAACAATCTCTGTCCGTATTCGGAGTCCACGTTAATAACTGCCTGCTTACACATGTTAAAGAGCTTAGCCTTGGACATAAAGTAGTCCTCCATATCTGGGTGCTCTCTCTCAGTAATATGGTCACGAGTCAAGTTCATAAATATACCTGTCTCGTACTCTGTATATGCTACTCTGCTAAGCTTAAGGGCCTGGGATGTTACTTCCATAACAGCATCCTGTGCACCCTTTTCCATCATGTATGTGAATGTGTACTGCAAATCGCAGGATTCTGGAGTTGTAGGAGTGCTTCTGCCAGTGTTGATCTTGTCATTTGCAATGTAATTGCCCAATGTGCCGATCATGCCTGTTGTATAGCCCAAAGAATTGAGAATAGACCAGTAAATATATGCTGTTGTAGTCTTACCCTTTGTGCCTGTGATTCCAAGCAAATGCATTTTGCGAGAAGGGTTATCATAAAGCTCACATGCAACTGCAGCCATGGCATTTCTGCTGTCCTTAACCTTAACAACAGTAACTCCCTCTGGAGCCTCCACGTCTCTAGTTACAATGCATACTCTAGTACCAAGTGCTACTGCATCTCCAAGGTACTTGTGGCCATCTGTGGAAAATCCGTCGATACATACAAACAATGTACCAGGACCACATCTTCTGGAATCAAAGGTAACAGCAGATACCTGGCAATCCACATCGCCAGATATATACTCAACATCTACTCTTTTAAGCAAATCAACAAGTCTTGCCATATTTCCTCCGTTAGTCAGAGAAGTTAACTCTAAAGTCAACCTTAATAACTGTTCCCATTGTAACTGTCTCGCCATAGCTAATGCTCTGAGCCTCAGCCTTACCTCTACCGCTAACCTCAATATTAAGGCCAATGGCGTGAAGTGCTCTGCATGCCTCGTCAATAGTCATGGATGACAAATTAGGAACCTTAACTGTCTTATCCTCTGTGTACTCACCTGTGTATAGGACCACAATAGAGCCACTTGTAAGCTTAGAATTTGCATCTGGCACCTGGTGTACAACTACTGCATCAGAAGCTGTAGAACCAACAAATTTAGCTGTAAGACCAATGCTATTAAGCTTAGCCTGTGCCTCAGCAACTGTGAGTTCCTCCAATACTGGAACGGAAACCTCGGAACCCATCTTAACTACGTCCTTGTCAGAGTATTCTCTCTCGACGCCCATGTATTCCAAGATTTCTTCAACAATCTTACCTGCTGTTGGAGCTGCAACCTTAGAACCATAGTAGCTGTCACCCTGTGGGTTCTTAAGAATAACAAGAACGCAAATTTCTGGATCATCTGCAGGTGCAATTGCAGAGAAAGATGCAATGTACTGACCTTCGATCAATGTTTCGGATGTACCTGTCTTACCTGCTACTCTATAACCTGCAACATATGCGTTACCACCGCCGCCTTCGCTAACTACGCCCTCAAGCAAATCGAGAACTGTTTTGGAAGTCTCTGTGGAGATAATCTGTCTAACAACCTTACGGGAATTGGATTCAACAATATTACCCTTGGAGTCAATTACGTTGCTTACAACATATGGCTCAAGCAAATATCCACCATTTGCAATGGCTGCGTATGAGGTAATAAGCTGAATTGGTGTAATAGTAAATCTCTGTCCGAAAGAAGCAGTAGCCATGTTAAGCTCTGTTGGATTCTCATGGAACAAGGAGTTACTCTCACCTGGCAAATCAATACCTGTCTTGTCATAGAAGCCAAAGCCTCTAACGTATTTGTAGAAACGGTTAACACCAATAAGCTGAGAAAGCCTTACAAATACAGGGTTACAGGAGTTATATACACCATGGGCAAAATCCTCTGAACCATGGTGATCCAGTGACCAACAGTTAATTGTAAAGCCGCTCATTTCAATTGGGCTACAGTTAACCATTGTAGATGGCTTAATAGAACCTGTCTCCAAACCAATAGCTGCAACAATAGCCTTAAAAGTAGAGCCAGGCTCATATGTATCTGCGATTGCGTTAATCTTCCATCTCTCTACCAAAGCAGTACTCTGCTCAATCTGAGACATATTAGTCCAATCTACAATATCGATATCTGCTGGCTTACTAAATGGTGTGTTAGGATCATAATCTGGGTAGCTAGCCATACCAAGAATAGCACCAGTGTTTGGATTCATAACAACAACTGTGCCACCATCCACAATACTATACTTTTCGATAGCTTCCTTAAGATTCTGTTCAATAATGTACTGAATATTTACATCGATAGTTGTCTGGATGCTATATCCATCCTCTGCAGGAATATAGTACTCGTAGCTGTCTGGAATATCTCTCTCCAAACCGTCTGTAAGATATACAATTCTGCCGGATGTACCCTTAAGATACTTCTCATACTTGGATTCCAAACCATAGAGACCCTGATTATCAGAACCTGTGAAACCGATTATCTGAGATGCAAGAGATCCATATGGGTAAAGTCTGCTGTTATCTGGATCAACATTTACGCCAGATGTAATATTAAGCTCATCCAAAAGGGCGATAACCTTATCTCCTACCTCTGGCTGAACCTTCTTCTTAATAACTTCGTAGTTAGAATTCTTATCTACATACTTCATGAGCTCGGAATATTCCATTTCCAAAATCTCACAAAGCCCGTCCAACAAAGCCTGCTTACGATCAATTACAACCTCTGGCTCCTCTGGGGTAACAGGCTCATTTGTAACAGTATCCTTGCCAAAAACGCCCTTAATCCAGCCCCAAATCTTGGCACCAAGGTCACTTAAAACATTACCTTCGCTCTTTGCAACCTCCTGGGATGCCACATTAGAAATACTCTTAATGGTCTGGGGATTAATTGAAATTGTAACGGTGGAATCGCTCTGTGCCAAAACGTTAAAATTGGCATCATAAATAATGCCACGCTTGGCAGTTATTGTTCTCTCTCTTGTCTGGTTTGCTGCAGCCTTACGTGCATAGTATTCGCCATCAATAAGCTGCACCTGAACTAATCTACACACGCAAATTAAGGCAAGGATAACAAACCCTGCCATAGAAATAAGTATTCTCTTACGTTTGATATATGTTGAATTCATCAATAACCTGCTCTAGTTGCCTATTTAATATATGTCACAGCAGTGTAACATTATTCCGTAAGCAAACTCCACAGGTTAGAAGCAAAAATGCGAACCTCGGAGCCAAATGTTCCTCTCTCGCCTGCCTCAACAGAATAATTATCGGAGATTACGGTGAAATCCAGTCTATCTGGTGTCACGCTGTTGACCTGATATGTATAAGGTGTGTGCAAGTTGCCAGCATCTGCCAAAATTGCACCCTCCTCCATTAGCATACTCTTAATTTCGCTCAATGCAAGTGTATAGGAGACATTTAATTTTTCTGTAGCTTCTGCAATCTCGGCAATTTGATTGCGAATTTCCTTAGTCTGTACTCTATAGCTATCTGCTACCAAGCCAACAATAACGCTAAGTGCCACAAGACATGCACAAAATACAACTCCCAAAGCCAAGAAAACTTTAATAACTGGATTAGCCTGTTGCTGGGGCTTGTCTCCAGGAATAACGCGAATACGTCTCTTAGGAAGCTTAGTAGGTTCCTGAGTGTGCTGAGGAACTACTTCTGGCTCAACAACTGTAGCAACATTGCCATATGTATACTCTACAGGTTCTGCAGATCTAAGACTGTCCAAGAAAAGAGGTCTGCTCTCCCTCTCCTTATCAAAATTAAAGGAGTTCATGTACTCGCCTCTCTCCATGTTCATATTAGGAGAAATGCGACCAGATGTTCTAGAGATATTAACAGAATCTCTTGTGTTCTGTCTAAGAAGTCTAAGGCTTGGATCAATCTCATCCTCTCTTATTCTTCTGTAATAAGTCTCTGTAGCTCTGCCATGTCCATTGTCTCTAGTAGTGGAGTAGGCAGCATTAGAGTAGCTAACACCATCATATCTGGAGTTAACGTCTCTCTCATATGTCCTTTCTCTCATTACTGTTGACATTGTGTACCTCTACTTAATCTTCTCTACAATTCTCAGCTTGGCACTTCGTGATCTAGGGTTAATATCTAACTCCTCTTGGTTAGCCACAATTGGCTTACCTGTAACCTTGCTGTACTCCTTTACCTTGCCACATGTGCAAATTGGGAAATCTGCGGGGCATGTACAGGGATTGTCTAATTTCTCAAAGGCCTTCTTAATCAGCCTGTCCTCCAAAGAATGGAATGAAATTACACAAATTCTGCCACCTACGTTCATGCACTTAGATGCATCCTCGATAGTGGCTGGAACAACTCCAAGCTCGTTGTTAACCTCAATTCTGAGTGCCTGGAATATCTGTCTAGCAGGATGTCCCTGTCTCCTGAACTTAGCTGGTGTTGCGTTTGCCACAACCTCTGCCAAATCCAATGTTGTTTCAAAGGGGCTACGCTCTCTCCTGCGAACAATTGCGTTTGTAATTGCGCTAGCGTAATTAACTTCGCCATACTCTCTAAAAACTCTGTTGAGTTCCTCAGGAGTGTACTGGTTAACCACATCTGCTGCTGTCATACCTACTGACTGATTCATTCTCATGTCCAGTGGGCCATTCTTCTGATAAGAGAATCCTCTCTCCTCCTCATCGAACTGATGAGAAGAAACTCCCATATCAATGAGAACTCCGTCTAAGCCTTCAACTCCAGCCTCTGCCACAATACTTCTAATCTCAGAATAATTTCTGTTGGCATAAATAACTGTGTTGTCTCCCTTGATGGGCTCTAATCTGCTCTTGGCTGTCGCCAATGCAACAGGATCTCTGTCTACTGCAATCAATGTTCCGCCCTTAAGTCTCTTAAGAATCTGGGAACTATGTCCTGCTCCACCAACAGTGCCATCTAAGTAAGTGCCGTTAGGTTTAATATTCAATCCCTCAATGCATTCATTAAGCATTACGGGGATATGTTCAAAGCGTGTCATCATCGTCTCTGCGCTTAAAGATCTTGTACTTAGATGCAAGGGCCTGAACGCTCTGAACGTCCTTGTTAGCCTGACGCAAGTTGTACATCTCTCTTGTCCAAATCTTGGCCTTATCGCCATCGCCTGTAATAACAATCTCATCAGACATGTCGAACTTGTTACGAAGGTTCGGTGGGATTGTGAAACGTCCTGTCTTATCAGTCTCCACATCGTAGCTGTTGTTAAAGATGTAATCTCTAAGAACCTCTACGCCCTCATCTGCCTCATCTGCCAGCTCCTCAATGTTAGCTGCAATCTCGTCATATCTGTCCTCGGGGTAAATAACCATGTGGTCATTGGTGAGACCCAAACCTACAACGACGTTCTCGCCCAAAACATCACGAAATCGAGCAGGAAGATATGTCCTGCCCTTTTGGTCGATAGTGTGTGTATATTCACCTTTCAGCCAATAGCGTCGTGCCATTTGAAATTCACCTATTTAATCCACAAAGTCGGTTTTCTACGGGATTTCTATCCTCAATCCCCCTCGATAGGCCTATTATAAGCCCAAAAGTACGCAGATGCAATAGTTTTTAGGCATCAAAAAGTGGTAATTTTTGTAGATTTCACAAGGGTTTCACGATTTTTTGTCACTTGGTGGTGGAAAGTGGATGAAATTTCCACAAAATTTCAAATGCGAGGCAAAAAGTGCAATAAAAAAGGACCGTCCTCTTCGAAACGATCCTCAAATACACATTATTCAATTTATCCTTTGATAGCTCCTGCAGTTAATCCCTTAATAATATTCTTTTGCAAGAAAATGTATACGATCAAAACTGGAACAACCACCAACACAACAGAAGCTGCCATCAATCCATAATTCACTCCTGCTTGAGAACTAATCTCATTTAACAATCCAGTTATTGTCCTCTCCTGAGGGTACCTCAAAAAGAAGGACTGGGTAAACAAGTCGTTGTAGCTCCATAGAAACGAGAAAATAGCCACCGTTGCAAAGGAAGGTTTAGCCACCGGCACAATAATCTTAAAGAACACCTGATAAATATTACATCCATCCAAGTAGGCACTCTCCTCCAAATCCACCGGTACCGATTGGATAAAACCCATGAGGATTATTATGGCAAAACATAAATTGCCTGCAATTTGTGGCAATATGGTAGCCAAAATACTGAGCCAACGATTACCCGTTCCTGCAATTCCCATTACAACTTCCATTCTAAACACAGGAATAATGGTGGAGAAAACTGGAAACATCATGCCCGCAGTAATCATGCTGTATAGAAGCCCTCTTCCCTTAAACCTATATCTCACCATTCCATAGGATGCTAATCCCGCAATTATAATTACAGCAATAGTAACTGTGCCTGAGATTATAAAGCTGTTGAGATAAGCATTTTTGAAGTCCGATCTTTCTGTTGCAGTAATATAGTTATCCCATGTAAAGGCCTCCCCTAAAGGAAGTGAAAAAGAATCGCTTAATATCAACCCCTTCTTTCTAAAAGAGTTCAATATTACCCACACAAAGGGATACAAAGTCGTAAGGCCCCAAAGTATGAGAATCAAATAGATTATCAACTTAGAAAAAGAAAACTTTTTGATCTTCATGCTGCCTCCTTAATACTCGTCAGAACGCTTGAATATCTTATTGGCCAAGGTGGACATCAAAACACCAAGCACTACGATTAACACAGCAATTGTAGAACCGTAATCCACATTCATCTTATTAAATGTCTGGTCGTACATATATGTGCCAGTAAGCCAGCCCTGATTCTCGGGCATTCCTGCGCCAAACATTACCCAAGGCAAGTCAAAGACCTTAAGAGAACCTGTAATTGCTAAAATAAGACAAGTAAACAACACATTTTTCAAAAGTGGCAGCGTTATATACCTAATCTTTTTAAGTCCAGAAGCTCCATCTATTTCCGCCGCTTCAAAAAGTTCACTAGGTATATTGTTAAGGCCTGTCACAATAATCACAAAATAAAAGCCCACGTACTGCCAAATAACTGGCGAGAACATAGTGGTCATAAAATGCTCTACATCCTTCCAGTCAATCCATTGCACAATCATTTTGCCATTGGCCTTAATCTCATAATCTAGCTGCCCCAGATTCAGCAGAAGCTGGTTAATCATGCCTCCCCTATACAGGAAGATTAAGTTAAACATAAGACCCAAAGCAGTTGCAGAAATAACTATCGGGAAGAAATAAACTGTCCTAAATACTTGTCCTCCTACCCTAATAGAATCCACCATCAAAGCAAGCACAAGGGCAATTCCCACCTGAAACACAACAGTACAAACCGTAAGAATCAAAGTGTTCTTTAAGGCTGTTCTTAAATTTGGATCTGTAAATAGCCTTTGATAGTTTTCGTACCACACCTCATTAAATCCAGATGCAGGTCTACCCAACCCCTCTATATCCATAAAGGTGTTTATTATGTTTTGTAAGAATGGATAATAAAGATAAACTACTAGAAATAAAAAGGCCGGTATTAAAAACACCAACAAAGGCGTCTTTCTCTTATAAATCATAGAATTCATAGTCCACCATCTATCTTTCTACTACAAATAATTTGAGGCCGCCTTTATATGCGGCAGCCTCAAACATAGTAATTATGACCCTAAATCGGACTACTTATTCAATTTCATTGCAGATTCTACTGCTTCCTTAGCTGTCATCTGTCCAGTAACAACTTTCTGGATATTGCTGAACAAATCGCCCTTTGCTTCACTGCTAATAACGTCCTGAACTGCGCCTACAACTCCTGTAATCTTGGAGTTTGCATCTGCTGCAGACTGCTGGAGCTCGTTAAGGCCAGAGGGCTTAGCACCATTTACAAGGGCTGTAACCTCTGTTGTGACAAACTTGCTCATAACCTCGTCAGATGTCATGTGCTCAATAAACTTAATTGCAGCCTCTCTCTTTGCTGGATCATTCCATGCCTTGGTTGTGATGAAATAACCCATGGAAATACCGCCAATAGCCTCGGATGCAGAACGGCTACCCTTGGCCGGAACATAGGAAATTGCGTAATTTTCCAGTTCATCACCATGGTTAGATGTAAAGTAACCTACCTTCCATGAGCCATCGATTAAGAATGCTGCCTCGCCTTCGCCAAACATAGCTACTGTCTCTGCGTCTGTTGCTGTCAAAGTGTTGTTTGGGAAGAATCCCTTGTCGTACAAAGTCTTAAGGTCCTCAAGGGCTGCAATCCACTTCTTAGCTGTTGCATTCTCTACCAAATTGCCATTTGCGTCAACTGTTGGAACATCAAGCTGGTTGTCGATTGTACCGTTGTTCATAACCATGAACTCGAACCAGTAATGGGGAACCTCAAACAAAGAGCATGCAATAGGTGTATATCCTGCATCCTTAATTTTCTGGCAGTCAATCAAGAACTGCTCCCATGTATAGTCAGGTCCAGGAACACTAACACCGCAGGCTGCAAGAACCTCTGTGTTAACGAACATATTCTCCCAGAATCCAGAGGAAGGCACTGCATAATGCTTACCATCTGATGCTGTTGCCATCATGGATTCCTTCATATTCTTAGCATAATCAGGGTAAACTGTTCTAATCTCTTCAATAGAAACTACCTTGCCGGATGTGATAAAAGGCTCTGCATCAGCGTTTGTGAAAAAGAACAATACGTCAGGCTCAGATCCTGTCTCAAAGTCTGTAATGACCTTGGCCTTCCACTCCTCGTTGGATGTGGCTGAGCCATCGTTAACCTTGTTGCCCGTATCCTGCTCATACGCTTTAACAGCATCCTCAAAATTTTTACGATTACCATCGTCTCCACCATAGGAAGTTACAACATTAAGTGTAACGGACTTGTCACCATTATCACCTGTCTTGTCAGTACCCCCACAAGCTACCATGGACAGTCCCATGGCAATGACTAGAAACATAGCTAGTACTTTTTTCATGTTAGTTCTCTCCTTACATTTTGTTTTGTTGCATTTAGTAAATGCTATGAGAGTTATGTTTCAAAAAGCACTTTTCTTACCTGCACAAAAGAATTTATTTATCCAACTTCAGGGCATAAAAATAAGCCTCCAAAAGGAGGCTCTTTTGTCTTTATATAATTACATTTCTGCCAATATCTGCTTAAGTTTATTCAAAACGCCAAACTCCCAGTAGGGTTCCAAAATCTCATCTGCCTTCGCCTTAACTTCATCTCTAGCATTGCCTACGCAGTAGAACTTACCTGCTCTAGCGCCCATTTCAAGATCGTTAAGGTTATCTCCAAAAGCAATTGTATCCTGTGACTCAATGCCAGAAAGCTCTTCTATTCGAGAAAGGGTTTCGCCCTTGTTAATTCCCGGCATTACAAAGTCTACCCACTGGTTACCTGCACATGCCATGTGAAGTCTAGGAGACCACTTGTCCACAAATTCCTTAGTCAAAGCACCCTCACAATTAGTAGGATGGTAAATGGCCATCTTAATGATTGTGTCCTGAGGGCACTTATCCTTGTTTTCCATGCCTGTTACGTCAAATCTATAGCTATCCCTAAGCCAAAGGTGCATAGGGCTACCCTCTACAGGTACATAACACTTGTCTGAGCTGTTCAAAGAAATATCAAGTTCAGGATCCTCAAGCTTAGCAAAATCGGCCAAAAGTTCCTCTACTACATCTTCAGGAATTCTCTGGTATGCCTCTACCTTACCGTTATATCTATATGTGGCGCCACCATCTGCCACATAGTCAAACTTATGTCCAATATTTGGAAAAAGCTTCATGCTGCTTTTATACTGACGTCCGCTAGCAATAACAATCCTAACGCCCTTATCCAAAAGCTGTCCAAAAACCTGCTCGTATTCAGGATTTATTTCAAAAGTACCATCTTTGAGTAGTGTACCATCCACATCTGTGGCAATTAACTTAACCATATTTCATCCTCAAAATTAATATTCACCTATCCATTATAGAGAACATAGCAGTATTGGCAACACAAAAAATAAAGAGGTCCAATATTGGACCTCTCCATTAGAAACCATAATGAACACTAATTATTTATTAGTAGTTTTCCTTTCTTACCTCAAAGAAGCTCTGACCGTAGCTGCAGATTGGGCAAACCTCAGGAGCCTTCTTGCCAATTACAAGGTGGCCGCAAACTCTGCACTCCCACATTGTCTCCTCAGACTTCTCGAATACCTGCTTCATCTCTACGTTGTTAAGAAGCTTTCTGTATCTCTCCTCATGAGCCTTCTCTACTGCTGCAACTGCTCTGAACTTCTCTGCGAGCTCTGGGAATCCCTCTCTCTCAGCGTCCTTAGCAAAGCCATCGTACATATCTGTCCACTCATAGTTCTCGCCCTCAGCAGCTGCCAAAAGGTTCTCTGCTGTGTTGCCAATGTGGCCAAGCTCCTGGAACCAAATTCTAGCATGCTCCTGCTCGTTGCGTGCTGTCTTGAGGAAAATCTCAGCAAGCTGATCATAACCTTCCTTAGATGCTACAGATGCAAAATATGTGTACTTGTTACGAGCCTGAGACTCACCAGCAAATGCTGTTGCCAAGTTCTTCTCTGTCTGTGTGCCAGCATACTTGTTAACCTGCTTCTGCTCCTCTACAACCAACTCAAAGAAGCTAGCATCCTTGCGGCAACGTGGGCAAACAAAATCCTCACCCATTGGGCCCTCATGAACATATCCACAAATCTTACACTTTCTCTTTTCCATATTATGTATCCTCCGTAAAAATCAATTTCATTTGATGGCATTATAATACATTTTTCCAAATTTATCTTCAGTAACATTGTCACTTTTCTCAATAACATTTATAATCTTTTTCGGAGGTACAAAAAATGGACGTTTCAGAGTTTTTCCCCATATGGTCACAGCTAACTAATGAGGAGCAAAATGCCCTAAACAAGGCTGCTGTTACTACAACAATTCCTGCTGGCACTATTCTTCACGATGGCATTGGTTCATGTCGTGGACTTTACTTAGTTAAGACCGGACAGCTTCGCGCATACATTCTCTCTGACAAAGGTAGAGAGGTTACTTTGTATCGCCTTTTCCCTTGGGATATCTGCTTGTTCACAGCCTCTTGCATGATGCGCAGCATTCAGTTCAACATCATAATCGAGGTTGAAAAGAGTTGTGAAGTAATCAACATTCCTGCTGGCACATATCAGGGAATTATGGAAGGTTCCGCTGTTTTGGCCAACTATACTAACCAGATTATGGCATCTAGATTCTCCGAAGTTATGTGGCTAGTGGAGCAGATTATGTGGTCCAGTTTCGACAAGCGTCTCGCCTCTTTCCTCATTAATGAGAGCCGCATTGATGATTCTCGTTCCTTGGTTATTACACATGACAAGATCGCCAATCATCTCGGTACTGCTCGTGAAGTTGTAACCCGCATGCTTAAATATTTCCAAAGTGAAGGACTTGTTAAGTTAACACGAGGAACCATTGAGCTTCTGAGCATCGAAGAACGCTACCCTGAGGAATAAAACAATCTTAATAAAGTTAAAGGTCGCGAATCAAATCGCGACCTTTTTTGAATTAAACATCAGCATAACAGCCATACTTTGTTTTAATTTTAACATCTGGATTACACTGATTTCGTATTTCCTGCGGATCCCTACGATAGAAGCAAAACTCTTCAAGTTTCGAAAATACTCTCAAATCTGGAATACTTTCCACTTTATTTTGATTATCAATTTCAATCTTCTTCAAATTAGGAAATTGGTAGAGGAATGTTAAATCAGTTAAGTGCCTATTCATCCAAATTTTAATTTCTTCAATAGACTCACAGTTTCCAAAAGTATTAAAATACTCCGCATTTTGCATAGCAAGATAGAGTTTCTTAACATTCATTTCCTTTAGAAAACTGTAATCAGTAATACTTGTTGACCTTAAAGACAGTTCTTCCAGGTTCTTGAATTCATTTAATTTATCAAGACCTCTCTTCACATTTCTAAGGCCTAGCCTTTCTAGCTCTGTCATATGAAGGATATAGTTAATATCCATTTTATAGGTCTTATCTTCTAAAAAAACTGTTAATCCTTTAAGTGTCGAACTTACATTCTTCAAAAAGCTGTAATCTTTTACTTGAAAACAACTTAAAGACAAATAATCTAAATCTAACTTCTGCACTACCTCAATATTGTCTACCTTAGGCCAAAAATCTAAATAGAGAAGTTTTAAATTAGTTAGCCTAGACAACATCGCAAGATCCACCTTTTCTGGAGACAAGCTATATATTCTAAATGCTATATTAGGATTACGTCTAAATATCTCATTTAAAATAGCTATATCTTCCTCTGTTGGAGCCCTAGTAGCTTGAATGTGACTTATATTTGATTTTGCAAGAGTATCAATTATTACTGTATCACTTGTACCTGGTGGAAATATTTCATATTTAGTTGCTGTTCTAAATGGCATCTCGTAGCAATTAGACGACTCTACAAACGAACCCATGGTTATCTCCTACCTAAACAATCTAATTACTCAACCTCAATTGTCTTTGCCCATTCTATAATCTGTTCTTCAAACTCTTCTGCCTCATCTGCCAACACTGCAAACTGCACTGACCAGAAGGAGTCATCTGATTTGAAACCATACACAAAATAGGTGTATGTATCCTTTGTCTGTGGATTAGTAGCATCATAAACATAGCTGTATAATCCATCCTCATATTTAACCGAAATATTTCCCTGGTTGTTTGCTTGAATTACCAACTCCAAGTACTGTCTAACAGTGTAATCCTCTAATCCAGCCATCAAAGAAAATTCTTCTTCCAACGCAAAAACAGCCACATGTTTAGAATCAAATACCACATTATATGATGACATTTCCACTTCATCAAAAGCTTCTGTCAAAGTAATAGTCAAACCATTAGATGTAAATGTTTTTGGATATGCAGTCTTAGAGAACAAATCATCAAACAATCCACTTGTGGCTATAAATCCTGCGCCAAAACCTACAATTGCAGCAATAATCAGGACTGCAATGCCAATTCCCTTTTTCTTCTCTCGATAAAGCTTAACTTCTTCACTATCGTTATCATCAAATCTAAAAGCATTACTTGTAGCTAGATTATATTTAGGCTTTCCTGAAAGATAAATATCCTCGGATGACTCGGGCAACTGGTAATACTCGTTGCAGAAATCCTTACTTAACTTATCAGCTATTACAAAAACCTTGCGTGCTTCTTCCTCTACCTGGAATGTCTTCTCCTCTCCATTTTTAAGTTCGCCAATTTTGCGGCAAGATACCTTACTAATGGTGAGTTCATTAGATGTTGGATCCTCGATATAAACCTTAAGTTTAACTGCACAACCAACAAAACTCTTATGTCTCTTAATTGTTAAATTCCTCATTTTGTCATCCTCCTACAAAAGAATGTATCTGTGTATATTTATAGTTTATCATGCCTAACTTAGTTTACCAACATATTTCTACAAAAAACGCAGGCTATTTCTAACCTGCGTTCAAGAATCTAATTAATTTTATATTCTCTGCCATCAATAACTATAATTTTATCGGTGTTCCAATAAACATCCATTCCATAGAACTCTCCCCAATTGCCAACATAAACCTTTTGAGGTTTATCTTCAAATTCAAAAAGAAAGAAATCTAGTTTTGTATCTTTATACACTTTAACAATGGTACTACCTCCCAAGCCTCCTTGGTTATTGGCAACAACTTCCGCATAATATGCCCCACTTGGAGATTCTACAGTTTGAATAACTTCATCAGAAGATAATCCTCCAAAAAGCAAACCAAGAAATGCGCTTGGAATAAGTATTATTAGCATAACGGCAGAAAGCACCAATGAAATACTTTTTAGCACAAAAGGCTTTCCCTGACACACTGTCAAGAAACAACAGCAAACAGGCACAACCATCAAGCATAAACAATTCCATCCATCTGGGCATATTCCAAGCATTAAGAAACAGCTAATTAAGGATAGGGGTGTTAATATAGCAAGAAGTACTTTGATAACTTCGTTGCCTTCTTCAAATTTAAAAACGAACTCCAAGATAACATTAGCTAATGATAAAACCGAAATTGCTATAACACATCCTGAAACATAATTCAATTTAAAGGTATATCCTAGAAAAAAAGCTACTAATCTTCCAAGTGGATATAAGGCTACTACAATGAACATTGCCCATCTTAAGATTGATACTACCTTTTTCATAAGATTCTCCTATTCTTTGCCTAACAGTTTTGCATACTTGTTAGACAAAACCTTTGAAAGAAAACAGAAAATCACAGTTAAGGCTATCCCCATAGAATTTAATAAAATAGACGCGAACAAAATTTCCGGCTCATTAATAAAACTAGCCTCATAATGCATCATTGCCCATATCCATGCACAAATAATAATTGCCAGGGTTATTAAGGAACATGCATCAGAAAATCTCTTTTTGTTCCTAAACAACCTTACAAAATACCAAGTTGTCAAAGAAAGCAACAATCCTGTCGCTGGAACAACAAGATTAAAAGCCCAATATCCATTAAGTAATCCCAAAGGAGTTCTGGCTTCCATTGCAACCCCAATTGCTATTAATCCGAAAGCAACAAACAATAAAACTGATTGCAAAACAGATGCTTTCCACAAATTAATTCTACCAAATTTGTTTGGTATAGTTTCCTCCTCAATATTTGCTGGAGTCTTCATTATTTCGAGCAATTCCCTGCACTCTTGGCATTTGCTTATATGATCTTCCACAGTTTTTGCACTCTCCGAACTACAACATCCGTCGATATACAGTGGAATTAAGTCTTTAACAATATTACAATCCATAACCCTTACCTCATACTCTCTACTATCTTTTGCTTAGCTCGATAAAATGTATCTCTAGCCCAGCTTTCGCTTTTTCCGAATGCTAAGCTAATATCCTTAAGAGAAAACTCTCCAAATACATAAAGTTTAAAAACCTCCTTGTATGGTTCTTCCAGGTTGTTCAAACAATCCATTGCTTTACGTGTAAGCTCCATTTGGACAATATCTTCTTCTACATTTTTATCGCAGTATGTATCCTCAAGATTATCAAACGAACTCTTTTTCTTTTGTTCCTTATACCATGCAAAATATGTATTCTTTGCAATTTGACAAAGCCAGCTAAGAATTTTCTCCTCATTTCTCAAGGATGAAATGTTCATATACGCCCTAAAAAATGTTTCTTGAGTCAGTTCTTCGGATAGTGATATGTCCTATGTCATTTTCATTAGATATTTAAATACAAATTCCTGATTTTCTTTAAAAATCCTTTCAAAATCAGCCACATCATCACCACCCTTTCACTTATTAGATTAGGAAATACGCAAAACGTTACAAAAATATTTTACAAATTCATTATAAGCAAAAACGCAGGCTATTTCTAACCTGCGTTCATGAATCTAATTAATTAAATTATCTGTTGTTGATAATCTTTGTGAGCTCTACTGGATCAACAATCTTGCCATCCTTGTAAACTCTCATGTTACCAGAAGCGATCTCGTCGATAAGAACAACCTCGCCGTTGTTGTAACCGAACTCGAACTTAATATCCCAAAGGTCAAGACCAAGTGTCTTAAGGTCGTCTGCAACAATCTTAGTAATCTTAAGAGTCTGATCCTTAAGGCTCTGGAACATCTCTGCTGTCATAACCTTAAGAGCAACAAGGCCCTCGCCTGTTACCAATGGATCGCCCTTCTCATCATTCTTGAATGTGCACTCTACGTAACCACCCTCAAGAACTGTACCATCCTTAATGTACTCGCCATATCTGCGAACGAAACTACCTGTAGCAACGAGACGGCAAATAACCTCAAGGCCACCGCCACCAAGCTCCTTACCGAAGCACTCTGCTGGAAGAACTTCCATAGTAGCATCATCAAGGTTAGCACTTACATAATGTGTCTTAATGCCAGCCTTCTTGAGAAGCTCGAAGTAATATACGGAAGTCTGAAGATTTGCACGACCAATACCATCAATTGTAAGACCTACTGTATTCTCACCTGGATCAAATACGCCATCCTTACCTGTGCAATCGTCCTTGAACTTAAGCATAACGTTGCCGTTGTCAAGAGCGTAAACATCCTTTGTCTTGCCTACATAAACCTGTTTCATATTTTATCTCCCATCTGTCGCTTTCTTTACGACGATAAAATTATCTGTTATACGCGCTATCGCGCTAGTGAACCGCCTTTGGCTAGTATCCGCTCGTTTCACTCGCTAGTGAGCCGCCTTCGGCTAGTGGCCGCTGCGCTAGTGAGCCGCCTTTGGCTAGTGAGCCGCGCTATCGCGCTAGTAGGCCGCCTTCGGCTAGTGAGCCGCGCTAACGCGCTAGTAGACCGCTCATTGCATTCGCTAGTGAAATGTACGTCGTGCTTGAAATGACCATTGGAACATAGGGACATTCACTAAACACTAAACACTCAGCACCAAACACTAGATGCGCAGCATCTCAGGGACATTCACTAACCACCAAGCACTAAAAATAGCCGCAAACAATTATATCACAAAAATTTATCTCGTCTGCATATTTTAGATAAAAAATTCTCAAGATTTTGACTTGGAATTACATGACTTTTCCTATTAAATACATAAAGCCGAAAACCATAATGGCTTTCGGCTTAAATGGTGTTCCCGAGGCGATTCGAACACCCGACCTGCCGCTTAGGAGGCGGCCGCTCTATCCAGCTGAGCTACGGAAACATATTGCCGGTTAATTATGCGCTAAAGCATACCGGCTGTCAAGAATATCAGTCCTCGAAAATGGCCTTAACAAAGTCCTGTGCATCGAACTTCAAAAGGTC